>NZ_LZZM01000148.1 GCF_002006345.1 Clostridium puniceum | reverse complement strand
CGAAGTTATTGATTTTACAACAAAGAATAATTTATCTTTTGTTGATGCTCTTATTAAGCTTACAGCTCATGAAATTGACTATAAAGAGGCGAATATGATTAAATCTATGGTTAAGGTTGGAGCTTTTTCACATCAAAAAGAAATTAAGGACTTTGACTTTAATTTTCAACCTGGCATTAATAAAGATCAAATATTAGATTTCTCAACACTACGCTTTTAGAATCACAAGAAAATATTGTATTTTTAGGTTCTAGTGGCGTTGGAAAAACGTATCTTGCGACTTCTATAGGAATCGCGGCTGCAAAGCGCCGTTGCAGTACATATTTCATTAAATGTAATGATTTGTTGCAACAATTAAAGCGAGCAAATCTAGAAAATAGATTAGATGCTAGGCTTAAGCACTTTAGTAAATATAAACTCCTTATTATTGATGAATTAGGTTATTTACCTATCGATAAAGAAGATTCAAAATTATTTTTCCAATTAATTGATAAGAGATATGAGAAAAAAAGCACAATCTTAACTACCAACATAAATTTTAATTCTTGGGATGATATTTTTTATGACGCTGTTATCGCTAATGCTATCTTAGATAGAGTTTTACATCATGCTCATGTTGTTACAATTAACGGAAAATCGTATAGACTGAAAGATCATTTTAAGCAAGAAGAAGATTAAAAAACTACATTCTTAAATGATCGAAAAATTACATTTCTAGGTTGACATTTATAGGTCATAATGATTATTTGAAAAAGGCCTATAACCATCACCAGTAGTTATTGAGTTTTTTAAATCTTTAATAAATATAAATCCTTCTCTTTCATAAAAGCTGCTACAACCAGCTAAAAGAAAAGAACTTTCTTCAATAACCAATGTATGAGATTTATTAGGTGCTTCAAAGTAAAAGTAACTCTTCTCAGAATCGAACAATAAATACCTAAATAATAATATTCCTATATATACGATTGTTATAAAATGAATCTATCCACCTTTCAATATTTATGTTATATTTTTATAGCATATTATTTTTATTTTACCAGCAATTATTTATTCTTGTATTGTAAAAAAACGACACTTTTAATTAAGCGTCGTTTTGTAAATTATTCTTTAATATAAGAACAGCAATAATCTGCTACTTCTTTCACTTCTAAATTAAACTTAGAATTAGCTGGAACTTCAAAACTTTCTCCTTCTTTATATGTAACAAACTCATCGCTTCCTGACAGTTTAACATCCATTGAGCCGCCTAAGATTTCCATTACTTCTTTATCTCCTGTACCAAATTCATAATCACCTGGCAGCATTATTCCTAGTGTTTTTCTTTCCCCATCTTCAAAGATTATTGTTCTGCTTGTAACCTTTCCCTCGAAATAAACATTTGCTTTTTTACCGCTGTAACATTTTTAAATTCGCTCATTATTGTGCCCCCTTATTTATTATATATATATTAAAGTGTCTTTTATCAATTAACAGTTTTTAGTTAACTGATGAAAATGAATACTCTAATTTTTTTATAGTTTATAAGCTATTAATTACATTTATCCATTTAGGAATATTATTTATTACTCTATTATGTAAATCACAATATCCCTATTAAACTTTAATATTAGAATTATTGTTTTCGTAATCTTTCATTACTTTTGTTGTAAAAGTTTATTAATACTTACTATTTGTATGCATATACAGAATATTTCCATTGCCTTTTTAAGTTCTTCAACTGATGGAAAGGACGGAGCAATACGTATATTTCTATCTCTTGGATCTTTTCCATATGGGAAGGTAGCACCAGCTGATGTCATAATTACCCCAGCCACAGCTGTCATTTTAATTACTTCTTTTGCACAGCCGTCAAGAGTATTAAGACTAATGAAGTATCCACCATTAGGTTTATTCCACCATGCAATTTCTTTTCCATCAAGTTCAGATTTAAGGGTACCTAAAACAGCTAAAAATTTTGGTTCAAGAATCTCAGCATGCTTTTTCATATGTTCCTCAATATTTTCCATGTCCTTTAAAAAGCTTGCATGACGAAGCTGATTCATTTTATCAGGTCCTATCATCTGAACTGATAACTGTTCCTTAATCTTACCTATATTTGCTTTACTAGCTGACATTGCTGATACACCTGCACCCGGAAAAGTTATCTTTGAAGTTGAAGCATAAATAAACACTCTATCTTCATTTCCTGCTTCCTTGCAAACTCTCAATATATTTTTAAGTTTGTCGCCCTTGCCAAAAAGATTATGTATGACATATGCATTATCCCAGAATATTCTAAAATCTTTAGCCTTTGTTTTCATTTGCGCAAGCCTATCTACAATATGATCCGAATATGTAATCCCATCAGGATTGCTATACTTTGGCACACATATAATCCCCTTTACTGTTTCATCACTATGTGCAAGATTTTCAATTGTTTCTATATCTGGCCCATCAGAATTCATATCCACAGGAATCATTTCAATACCAAAAAGCTCGCATATGGCAAAATGGCGGTCATATCCTGGACTAGGACATAAAAACTTAACCTTAGGCAGCTTTCCCCATGGTATTTCACTACCTAATACACCAAAGGCCATTGCACGTGCTATTGTATCATATATCATATTTAGCGCAGAGTTACCACCAATAATAACTTCATCTGGATTAGCCTCAAGAAGCTTTGCAAAAAGCTGTTTTGCTTCAGTAATACCATCAAGCCCTCCATAATTTCTGCAATCTATACCATCACTACTTTTATAATCTTCTATATCCATCATCCCCATTGACAAATCCAGCTGTTCTTTACATGGCTTTCCACGTGACATATCATATTTAAGGTTCTGACTTTTGAAGTCTTCATATCTTTTTAATAATATTTCTCTATATTTCAGCAAAGTTTTAGAATCCATTTCAGTAAATTTAACCATTAGTTATAGCCTCCTATTAAATATTAACAATTAGGAAAATTAATTTCTAAAAATTTTTCAAGTCTATCAAAAGCTTCCTTCAAAACTTCATCAGAATAACAATATGATATTCTCATATAACCTTCACCAAGGCTTCCAAAGGCTGTTCCTGGAACACATGCTAATTTTCCTTCATTTAACAGTTTTTCACAGAATTCTTCTGATGGCATATTGAATTTTTCGATCGAAGGGAATATATAAAATGCGCCTTTAGGCTCTGCAACCTCTAACTTAAGCTCTTTTAATCTATTCATGCAATAATCTTTTCTTCTTTCAAAGGTCTTTCTCATATTTTCAACATCATCAAGTGAATTTTTTAAACCTTCAAGAGCTCCATATTGAGCTATAGACGGTGCACATGATACTCCATATTGATGCACCTTAATTATTTCTTTCATATATTTTTCTAAACATGCTACATATCCAATTCTAAGTCCTGTCATTGAAAATATTTTTGAAAATCCACTTACATATATTATTTTATCTTTTATTTCTTTTTCCTGAGCTACCGAATAATAATCCTCAAAAATTATAGCTGAATACATTTCATCAGTTATAACTATAATATCCCTTTCCTTTATTAATGTAACTAATTCATCTCTTTGTTCTTTACTTAAAATTGCTCCAGTAGGATTTGAAGGAAACGAAAGAATCAAATATTTTATATTTTGTGTATCTAATTTTTCTTTAATATCCTTTATATTTACTGTAAAATCATTATTTAATTTATAATGTACAACTTTAGCATCTATCATTATTGAAATATTTTCATAAGCTGGGTAAGCTGGTCCAGGTATTAAAATCTTTTCTCCTGCATTCATTAAAGCAAATAATACCGAATATAACCCTTCACTTCCACCAACTGTTAAACATATCTCATCTTTATCATATTCTATATTAAAACTTCTTAAATAAGTACATATCTCTTCTCTAAGCTCATCTATACCTGAATTTGATGTATATGTAGTCTTATTTTCCTTAATAGCCTTAATCATTGCTTCTGACACATTTTTGGGTACGCAGAAATCTGGCTGCCCAAGAGTTAATGAAATTGCCCCATTTACGTTTTTAACCTTTTCTGCAAACCTTCGTATTCCAGAAATCTGAATTTTTTCTACTTGCGTATTCATATTTATACTGCCCCCTGTTTAGATAATATAAACTTATTTTACAACATTCCTAAAATTCATTCAAACTATTTGTATTTTTATGCTTATTTCTCTTTTAATTATGCCCAAACTTTATTATAATTAAGTTGATTGTAAAATTACTAGAAAGGGTGATATAATGTCATATAATTTAACAGATCCTTATGAAATCGCTAGATTTATTAAGGAATCAAAAAAATCAACTCCAGTTAAAGTTTATGTTAATGGAGATTTAAGCAATGCCGATATGAATGATGTAGAATGGTATGGTACTAATGGATTTTATATACTAATGGGCGAATCTGATTCTATAACTAAAATAGTATTAGATAATAAACATCTTATAAAACACTTTAGAATAGAAAATGACAGAAGAAATTCTGCTATTCCTATGTTAGACTTACTTGAAGTGGATGCTAGAATTGAACCAGGTGCTATCATAAGAGATAAGGTTACTATTGGTAAGAATGCTGTTATCATGATGGGAGCTGTAATTAACATTGGAGCTGAAATTGGTGATGGAACTATGGTTGATATGAATGCAGTAGTTGGAGCTCGTGGACAATTAGGTAAGAATGTTCACTTAGGTGCTGGAGCTGTTGTTGCTGGAGTATTAGAACCACCAAGCAAAGAACCTTGTATGATTGGTGATAATACTTTAATAGGTGCCAATTCTGTAATTCTTGAAGGAGTTAAGATCGGTGCTGGCAGCGTTGTTGCTGCTGGTTCTGTTGTTACTGAAGATGTTCCAGACAATGTTGTTGTTGCTGGTTCACCTGCTAAAATAATCAAATCAGTAGACGATAAAACTAAAGATAAAACTCAGATTATGGATGATTTAAGAAAATAGAAAAATATTAGTTTAATTATCAAACTTACATATAATGCCATTTATAAACAGGCTTTCTTAAAATAAAAGTTTAATTTTTATTTTAGATAGCTTGTTTTATTTTAAAGGAGTGTTTCAAAATGATTTTTAATCGTTTTGAAACACTCCTTAAGGCTATAACATAAACTAGATTTAATTGTTTTCTTTTTTATATACTTCATAAAAAAGAAAACCAATTATTTAATAAATAAACACTAATTATTGACCACCATAGATTTTTAAGCTATTAATTATACTACTGATTATTATACTGCCCCTTCTTCTCTCGCTATTTCTTCTTTTTGGGCTCTTTCCATCTTTGAAATAGAAACTTCATATGCAATTTTCTTTACTACTTCGCTGTCAGAAACCTTTTTTTGGTATTCTCTGCTTTGAAGTCTTCCCCAAACCTTAATATTATCACCAACACTTAAGGTCTGGCAAAATCTTGAATTTCTTCCCCATGCAATAGTTGGAATATAATCTGATTTATTATAAGCTCTATTTACAGCTAATAATACATCTGCAATTTCACGTCCAAAAGGAGTTGTCCTATATATTGGTTCCTTACAGATATATCCATCTAAGAATATTTCATTAGGATTTTTACTTCTTTCTGGGCATGGTTCGATATTTCTTGCAAAAACAGTAAGTATAAGCTTATTTGATCCATCTATAAATTTATTATAAGATCTTAGTTGCCCTTCTACAATTACATCTATCCCTACCTCTAACTTAATATCACTAAGCAGCCTTTCTGAAACAGTAATATTTAACGTATCTACTGAATCGCTTAATCTCATTACATCCAAATCAAAAGTATAGAATCCCTCCCCATACATCTCATGACTAAACTCTAATCCAGATGTTACCTTACCTTCAAGGTAAATTTTGTTATTTAGCATCAAATTATCCATTGTAATCCCTCTCTCCATCGGAAATTATTTTATTTTGTGTAATATATGCTCCCACTAGCATATATTACCATTATAATACAAAAACTAGTTAATTTTCAATAAATATTATTATTTTTATCCGATAACTAATTACTACTGATAAATCACCAAACCTAAAATAGAAAGTAATTCACTCAAATTCTTTGAACTGAGTTTTATACTTTTCTTTAGATAGTAATGATAAATAGTATCAAGTTCTTAGATATTATACCTCTTGAGGGTATAAGTTCAGCTAAGATTCAGCTTGCTGAATCAAGTTTCACTTTATGTTGAATTCCTTGATTGTCTACACTATAATCTTCAAAATATATCATTTCACCTACAGTTTTAAATTCATACCCTTTGTCTTTCAACTCTTTTATAATCCTATCTAAATTATTAGGAGTATATTTTGCATTATGAAAAAGAATAATAGAACCAGGCTTAACATTTTTCATTACCCTGTTATATTCCCTTTCAGGTGATATTTCTTTCCAATCAACAGAATCAACATCCCATTGTATAGTCATATATCCTAAGTTTCTTACTTTTACAAACGCTTCCTTATTATAATCTCCACTAGGAAATCTAAATAGCTTTGGCTTTTCACCTGTATATTTTTCAATAATCTCATTAGTTTTTTCTATTTCTTCTCTTATTTTATCTGATCCAATTTTAGTAAAGCTCGGGTGCTTATAACTATGATTTCCTATTTCATGCCCCCCTTCTTTTATTGATTTCAGTTTATTCACATTTTCTTCACTATAATTAACCCATCCACCCATTATGAAGAATGTTCCTTTTACATTATATTTCTTTAATATGCTTAATATTACTTCTAAATTATCTTTTTCCACCCAATTTACATCAAATGTTAAACTGACTAATCTTTCTTTTGTATCAACACAATATATAGGTTCTTCTTCATGAATATTTCCCATAACTCCAATAGTTCTATTAATTTCAATACATACAATTATTAAAAAAAATATTAGAATTAAATTTATTCCTATCCTCTTTTTCTTCCATACCACTTTTTATACCCCTTTTAATTTTGTATCTTATATTTAAACTATATTCATTAAAAATGCTTTTATGCTACTTTACATAGTTTTTAATTTTATTTGTTCCTATTTTCACGTAAACATAATTTGTGATATAATAAAAATAGATTTTCATTAGTTATGGAGGTAATTATGTATAAAAATTCATCAGAATTAGCAGAAAATAAGTTACTAATGTTATATGTATTAAAATCAATAAAAGAACCAATATCAAATACTCAGCTTACTGAAATAATTCTTGAAAATAACTTTATTAATTATTTTACATTTCAACAATATTTGTCAGAGCTTGAGGAATCTAAATTTGTTGAATATCAAGAAGCTAATGATAAAAAATTATTGATATTAACAGAAAAAGGAGATAATGTTCTTTCTTTATTCAAAGCTAGAATATCCCCTTCACAAATTTCTATTGTTGATGAATATATAAAAGAAAAGATAAGTACTATAAAAAAAGAATTAACTATACACGCTGATTATACTCTGGGTATTGGCGATGATAGCTTTATAGTTGATCTTAAGGCAATCGAAGACCAAGCTTTGTTAATGGAACTAAAATTATCAGTTCCTACAAAAAAACAAGCAGCTTTGATTTGTAACAAGTGGAAGGAAAATCCTTCTGAAATATATACAAATGTCATTAATATATTAATTGATTAATATATCTGTTTAACTAAAGTCATAGCATTAGGTTCTTTTCCTAGTGGTATGACTTTTATTTCTTTATTATTAATTCCTATTACATTTAATTTACCATTTAAGTAGTCTCCAACAAATATATTTTCTTTAACCTTTATTATTCCCCTTGGCATTCCACCAATAATTATTTTATTTTCTTCTATAAGTTTTTTTAAATTAACAATACTTATAGAACCATCACATAAATTTGAAACATATATATAATCGTTATCTTCAAACAAATCTACTGGTGATAATCCAACTTCAATCTTACCTATTAGTTCCAAGGTCTTTAATTCAATAATTCCTACGCTTCCATTTTTATCACATCCAAGATAGCTAATACATACATATAAGTATTTTCTATTTTTTGATATGCTAATTTTTATGGGAGTATTTTCAACTTTAATTCTTTTTATCTCCCTATTATTTATATAATCTATTACTGAAATACTTTCTTCTTCCATATTACTTATGAATATAAGATTTTTTTCTTCTTCTAATGCAATATTATGAGGAAATCTTCCTGTTGGCACCTCAAAATTGACTCTTTCATTTATCAAATCATATACTATAAGTGAATTGGATTCGCCACAAGAAACATATGCTATGCCTTCATGAGCAACAATATCATTAGGATGTGCCCCTATATATAAATTATTTTCTTCTCTAAAACTTTTATAATCTATTAAAGAAACACTATTATTATAATTGTTAGCTACTAAAATTTTATCTTCATATAGTGATAATCCATGAGGGCCAAATGGACTTTCATCAGCAGATAAAATTATCTTTTGATTATTAAAGGTTTCAGTATTTATCTTGTTTAAGCTATCTGAACCAGTATTACAAACAACTATATAACTCATTCCATTTCCCCCTTTATAAATAATCATGTCCATATCTTTAATATATTCTAAAACCATATTATTGGCACAACTAACTTCTTGAGTTTATCATCTTTATTTATTGGTAAATTTCATATATAATAATAGGTATACATTTTTAAGTGAATAGATTATTTTAATAAAATCGTTTTTCAAAATATATAAGTTCTAATTGATTTGCTATATTAAAACCATATACCGTAAATTGGTACATGTAGTTTTTTTATTAAAAGATATATAAGTATAAATTAATTTTTTATTAAAAGGAGTGTTTTTAATGTTTTCTTATAAAACATCTGGTGTTTGTTCATCAAAAATTAATCTTGAAATTTCAAACAATATTATCGAAAACGTAGAATTTATTGGAGGTTGTGCAGGAAACCTTTCAGGCATTGGTCAATTAGTAAAAGGTCTGTCAGTAGATGATGTAATTAATAAATTAAACGGTGTAGACTGCAAAGGCAAGGGTACATCTTGCCCAGATCAATTATCTAAAGCTTTATTAGAATGGAAAAAAGAAGCTATATCAAAATAAATACTATTTAGTTGCCTATAACATTACTGAAGATTTTTAAGTTGCAACCATTTATAGTTATAGTTTTCTTACAAACAATATATAATTCTATAAAAAAAGGGACTTCTCTCTTAAACTCGTATCTTGTAAGCTTGAACACTTTTTCATATGTTCTGCTTACAAAAACAGCTTAATTAAGAAGTCCTTTTTTAGGATACTCGACTTACATTCGTTGGATGAGTAAATGATTCACACAAAATCATAGATTTTGGTTCACTACTTATTGAAGATAAAATTTTCTTTCTACTGATAGTAAGGATAATGTTCCTGTTATTTCTTCTATTATATCCTTATAGCTTAAGTATATATCAATATTTATACTTTGATAATCGTCACTTATTTCTTTTACCTTCCCATATAGATATTTTCCATTATCCATTAAATTCTTTAATATTAAATTACTTTCTTTAGGAATATATCCTATTACATAACCATCTACAGTTGAAATTAAAATTGCATTTGAATCATATTCATTGTTAATCTCTCTTTTTAAATACAACATATTACCTTCTGTTAATTTATTATATACTTCACTTATATCTATATAATTTATACCAGCAACATATATGTTATTTAAATATATATCTTTAGTATGCTCCTCTATATGCATATTATCTTTAATTTCAATATACTTCTTTTCCTTGTTATTTGTTTTAATAAGAAGAGAATTAAGAGTCCTTCGTATCGCTCTTACCATTTCACCATCAATAACATCATAAATAAGTTCTTTGTCAAATGAATCAAATTCTTCTCTAAATCTTTGAAGATTAGTTACAGCTTGAATTCTTGTTTCAACTAAAGGAGATTTTAATGCTCGAAGATTAAGTTCTTTATATTTATCTGGAAACTCTTCATATTTTGAATATTTTATTATTATAAAAAAGCAAATTTGTGCTATGTCTTCATAAGCCAAATTATCTATTCTCATTTCACCTTGGCCACTTAATAACTCATTCATAGGCAGATTTTTTAGCCCTATATTAAAAGCACATTTTTTCAAAGATTTATTTCCTACTGAAAATGCATATTTATATAATAGCGGATTAGCAGTATCTCTTTTTAGAATTATTTCAAATTCTTTCTTTTTTAACTGATAATTAGTCTTTTCTGAACAGCTTATTAAAACACTACTTTCAATATTCTCATTTGAAATTTGATCTTCTATTATTTTATGCCAGATTTCCTTCTTACAAATCTTCTTACAATTTTCAATTATCCCTTTAACTTGATTACTAAATTTAAAGAAACTATGACTTCTTTTTGTTTTATAATCATCAATTAAAATAGCTTCTATTGAATAAATAATTGAAATTACAGAATATAAAGAATATATTTTCCCATTAACCTTATCAATAATTTCTACTAGCTTATCGCAAGTCTTTATTCCATCTTTAATTTCATCTAATCCATAATCTGAAAGCATCATACTGAATGATTTTGCAAATACTTCAATTTCTACGCCATCAAACTCAAAGTTTTCTAAATACTCTAAGAGGTCCATCGAAAGCATGCTACTAGATAACAATTCAGGGATTCCTACTTTATTAACTGATCCCTCTTCAATCATCCACTTTTTTATTTCATAATTTATTGGACTTAAATTCATCACACAAAATACTTTTCCGTATCCAGTAGATTTTTTCGCTAATTCAAAAATAATATTATTACATTTTCCTATATACTCATAAGCTTTAATTACATAGAAAATATAATCATTATGAATAGAAAAAATTGATAAAATTTCTTTTATATTCTCAATCTTGCAAATAGGTGCAAGTATTAATCCTAGTTTTATTTCCTCGCTTGAATTACTTTCCATAATCATTTTTCTTATTAGATTATTTATTTTTGAATTCTCTGTGTTAAATTCAAGTGAATCTTTAAAACTCTTAATAAAATTCTCATAATAGCTTATAATTGGATTTAAATTTATATATTTATTTATGTTGGATAAAGTGTAATCACTCAATTCATCCTTTAATAAAATTTTTACGAGTCCATTTGCTAATCTATTTTTCTCATATGCTTTAAGTGGCTGTGTTCTCTTTGTAATCCAATTAAATTCTTTTATCCCAGCTGTTTCAAAATCTTGATTACTATATAGTGCATCTGAGTTGTTATTATGAAATTTTTTTAGATCATAATATATTGATTTCTCTTTATTAGTCGAATTCTCTTTATTTTTCCTAACCATATAACCTACATTACTCCTTTTAAGTGAAATTCAAAAATGATGCTTAAATTCTGATTACTTAACCCTTACTAATGAACTTCTATACTCCAATTAATTGAGCTTACTTTGTAAAATATAAAAATTGCTATTTAATTATTGAAGTTATAATTTTTCTCATATCTCCTATCATATATAATGATCCACTTATTAATATTAGATCTTCTTCATCAGCTTCCTTTAATGCTAATAAAAAAGCTTCTTCATAATTTTCTAATGTAATAACATTAGAATTACATCTTGATATTTCTTTTTTTAGGTCTTCACCAAGTTCAGCTCTTTCACTATGAGGAGTTAATGCATAAACTTTTTCTGCTATTGGAGTTATTTCTTCTATCATTTCTTTAACTTGCTTATCTGCTAAAATCCCCAGTAACAGATATATTTTATTATATTTAAAGTATTTCTCCACATTCTTTCTAAGAGCTCTAATTGCATCTATATTATGTGCTCCATCTATTACTATAGTTGGTTTCTTGCTTAATACTTCAAGTCTTCCTATCCATTTTACATCCTGCAAAGATTTTTCTATCATATTTTTATCTATTGAAATATTTTCTACTTCGCACAGTACTTCTATGGTATTTAAAGCCACTCCCAAATTTAATATTTGATGTTGCCCAAGTAAAGGCAAATTAATTGTATATGTGTTTTTATAACTTTGGATTTGTAAAGTTTGATATAACTCTTCATAATTAATATTAATTAATTTCCCATTTCCTTTTCTTACAAAATACACTTTTGAATTCTTTTCTTCTGCTATCTTTAATATAGCTTCTTCTGCTTCTTTTTCTTGAGGGTATAATATAACTGGTATACCTTCTTTTATTATGCCAGCTTTTTCTTTTGCAATATCTTTTAAATTGTCGCCTAAAATATTCATATGATCTAAACTTATAGAGGTTATTACACTAACCTTTGGCGTTAATACATTAGTTGAATCTAATCTTCCACCAAGACCAACTTCAATCACACCATAATCCACCTTTTCATTATAAAAGTGTAAAAACATAAGTGAAGTTATAATCTCAAATTCTGTTGGATGTTCATATCCTTCTTCTATAACTTTATCTATAGCAGCTTTGACATCTTCAAGCAATCTTACCAGAGTATCTTTTTTAATCATCTCTCCATTTATCTGAATTCTTTCTTCAAATTTTTCTAAATACGGAGACGTATACATTCCAACTTTATATCCAAAACCTCTTAAAATCTTTGTAACCATAGCTGTGGTTGAACCTTTTCCATTGGTTCCTGCTATGTGTATTAATTTTATTTTTTCATGTGGGCTTCCAAGCAATTCTAGAAGTCTAAAAGTTCTCTCAAGTCCATAATTAGAACCAAATTTCCCAACACTTGAAATATAGTCCATTGCATCTTTATAAGTCATATTCATTTTGATTTACCTCGTGTCTTTTCTAATATAATAAAATTTTAATTACTTCTATTATACTTTAATTATTAGAGAATGACTAATATAAACTTGAATTTAGCGGGTAATATATTCATATGACTATCTTTAAATATATTCTTTTACATAAAAATTAACTATTCTAAACTTGTTGATAATTTAATTCATATTTAAAATTAAAGCTAATTTTAATATCTACTTTTTATTTTAATAAAGATTAATTTCTTAATTTAGATATTTCATTCCATATACAGGATATTAAAATACTACTTAATAAAATAATACTTATTATTAACACGGAATTTGTAACTGAAATTTCAATTTTCCAAAACAATAACACTAGTTTTAGGCCTGTAAATATCAATATGGCACCTACTCCATATTTCATAAATTTAAATACATTATTCATTTTTTGCAGTATATAGTACATACTCCTAAGTCCTAATATAGCAAATATATTAGACGTATAAACTATAAATGTATTTGTAGTTATTGAAAAAATTGCTGGTATAGAATCTATTGCAAATATAATATCTGAAAATTCTATTATTATTAATGCTACTAAAAGAGGTGTTGCATAAATTATTCCGTTCTTTCTAATTATAAAATTATCTCCATGAAAAGCATCAGTTACGGGTACTATTCTCTTTAATACTTTCACTGCAAAATTATCCTGAAATTTAATATTATCATTTTCTCCAAGAAATATTTTAATTCCACTAAATAACAACACAATCCCAAATATAGGAAGCAACAAACTAAACTTACTTACTATGGATACGCCTAATAAAATAAATATTAAACGTAATACCATGGCTCCTATAACACCATATAGTAATACCCGTTCCTGATATTCCTCTCTTATTTTAAAACTTGAAAACACCATTAAAAACAAAAATAAATTGTCTAAACTTAATGACATTTCAACTATATATCCACCAAAGTATTCAATAGCTGCCTTTTCACCCTTTGTATAAAATATAAAAATATTAAATAATATTGATAGTATTATCCAAAAAACTAAATTAAGTAAATATCTTTTTGTTTTCAAATTAAATCCCTCCATACATAGTACTCTCTGGCAAATAAAATAACAGAACAAAATTAAACTCTATATTTAGTTCGATGTCATTCGTCCCCTGAATGAGTTCGATTAAATTCAGCTGAAATATAAAATCTCACCTGAAAAGTTTCACTTTATGTTTTAGACAAGATGGTAATTTTTGCTCATAGCCAGTTATTAACGAAAATTTCCACCACAGTATGACATAATCTAGACAAGCATATTAGTCTGTTATTTTTTGATTGTGCCTAAATTATGTATATTAATATTTATTCTGTTATATCCTTACTTAATAAAATTTTTCAATTAAATACCTTTATTATTGCTCTATGCTCAAATTTAATTTATTTTAGTAAATATTTTTAATGTAGTGATTTAATTAGAACTTATATACTAATTTTTATTCTATTATTAAAATATCTTTAGAACTATAAACAAAAAAGACATTACTAGAATCATTATTCTAATAATGTCTTTTTCTACTTATAATCTATTTAGTTTAATGCTTCAATTCTAACTTTAACAGCTTCAAGCATTTCAACATATTTTACTCTCTTTTCTTTTTCTGCCTCTATAACTACTGCAGGAGCCTTAGCTACAAATCCTTGATTTCCTAGCTTTTTATCTATTCTATCAATTTCACCTTCTAATTTCTTTAACTCTTTATTTAATCTATCTAATTCTTTTTCTTTATCTACTAAATCTAAAAGTGGCATAAATAGCTCTCCACCTTTAACTACTAAAGATACAGCATTTGTTGGAACATTGTTCTTATCAGCTATAAATTCAACTTCTGAAGCTGAAGCTAATTTTTCAATATATATACTTCCTGCATTAAATGCTTTTTTCGCATCTTCTGCTATATAGCAAATTACTTTAGCCTTTCTTGAAGGGGGTACATTCATTTCAGCTCTTACATTTCTTAAACCTTTTATAGCTTCAATTACAAATGCCATATCATTTTCAGCTTCTTTATTTACTAAAGCTTGATTAAACTTAGGCCAAGCTGAAGTAGTAATTGTTTCTTCATCACTTAAATGAGTGAAAATTTCTTCTGTTATAAATGGCATAGCTGGGTGTAATAATTTCAATCCTGTAATTAAAACAGTATTTAATACATTGTAAGCTATTCCCTTAGATTTTTCATCCTCACCATAGAATACTGGTTTCACAAGTTCTATATACCAATCGCAGAATTCAGTCCACATAAAGTCATAAACTTTTTGCATAGCAATTCCAAGTTCATATTTTTCCATATTTTCTGTAACTTCTTTAACTAAAGTATTCATTTCAGATAAAATCCACTTGTCTGCTAAAGAATATTCTTTGTTATCTTTATACTTATTCATTATATCCTTATCAAGGTTCATCATAACAAATCTTGAAGCATTCCAAATCTTATTAGCAAAGTTTCTTGAAGATTCAACTCTTTCAGGATAATATCTCATATCATTTCCTGGAGCATTACCAGTCGCTATCATAAATCTTAAAGCATCAGCTCCATAAGTATCTATAACTTCTAATGGATTTACACCATTTCCTAAAGATTTACTCATTTTTCTACCTTCTGAATCCCTTATAAGACCATGAATAAGTACTGTATCAAATGGAGTTTCATCCATACAATGAAGTCCTGAGAATATCATTCTTGCAACCCAGAAGAATATAATATCATGCCCAGTAACTAATGTACTTGTTGGATAGAAATAGTCTAAATCTTCTGTTTTATGTGGCCAACCAAGTGTTGAGAAAGGCCATAATGCTGAAGAGAACCATGTATCAAGTACATCATTATCTTGTTTTAAGTTAGTACTTCTACATTTAGTACATGATTTTGGAGCATCTTCAAGTACCATCATTTCGCCACAATCTTGACAGTAGTAAACAGGAATTCTATGTCCCCACCATAATTGCCTTGAAATACACCAATCTTGAATATTTTCCATCCAGTTAAAGTATATCTTATCAAATCTTTCAGGAACAAATTTGGTTTTTCCACTCTTAACTACTTCTATAGCAGGCTTTGCTAGTTGTTCCATCTTAACATACCATTGTTTAGATATTATTGGTTCTACAGTAGTTCCACATCTGTCGTGAGTACCAACATTGTGAGCATGGTCTTTGATTTTAACTAAAAGACCTAATTCTTCTAAATCTTTAACAATAACTTTTCTTGCTTCATATCTATCTAATCCTTGATACTTACCACCTAAATTATTAATAACTCCTTTATCATCCATAACTCTTATGATTTCAAGGTTGTGTCGCTTTCCTACTTCAAAGTCATTAGGATCATGAGCTGGAGTCATTTTTACTGCACCAGTTCCAAATTCTAAATCAACATAGTCATCTCCAACTATAGGAATTTCCCTGTTTACTAATGGAAGCATTACAGTTTTACCAATAAGATGCTTATATCTTTCATCATTAGGATTAACAGCAACACCACTATCTCCAAGTAATGTTTCAGGTCTTGTTGTTGCAATTTCTATTACTCCAGAACCATCCGTTAATGGATAGTTAATGTGCCAGAAATTACCTGATTGTTCTTCATATTCAATTTCTGCATCTGACAATGCAGTTTGACAATGAGTACACCAGTTAGTAATTCTATTTCCTTGATAAATTAAACCTTCATTATAAAGCTTAACAAATACGTGTTTTACAGCAGCACTAAGATTTTCATCCATTGTAAAAGCTTCTCTTGTAAAGTCAGCTGATACCCCAAGTCTTTTAACTTGATTTCTAATTCTTGCTCTGTATTCATCACTCCATTCCCAAACCTTTTCAAGGAATGCTTCTCTTCCCATTTCTTTTTTATCTAAGCCTTGTTTAGCTAATTCATTAGCTACTTTAACTTCGGTTGCAATAGATGCATGATCTTCTCCTGGTAACCATAATGTACAATATCCTTGCATTCTCTTAAATCTAATAAGCATATCTTGAAGAGTATCATCAAATGCATGACCTAAGTGAAGCTCACCAGTTATATTTGGTGGCGGCATAATTATTGTATAAGGCTTTTTGTTTTTATCTATTACTGGTGTGAAATAGCCTTTTTCTTCCCAATTTTTATAAATCCTATCTTCAAATTCTTTTGGATTATAAGTAGTTGATATGTTTTTAATTTCTGACATTTTCATTCCTCCAAGTTAATTCAGTTAATAGTTAACAGTGAACAATTAACAGTTTGAAAATAATATTTTTTAATTGTTCATGTTGTATCTTGAAAGATACAACTTATTAACTATTTATTGAAATTTATTTTAATTATAAATTTTTACATTAGTAATTTAAAATTTCATATAATTCTTTTATGAATTTAGAAACTCAGCAAGTTTTATTCATAACTGCTGACTGTTAATTGATAACCGTTAAAATGAAACCCGACTCACATACGTTCGCTGGGGGCTTTCGAATAACCAAATACAAGATTTGGATTCTCAACGCCAAAAAAGAGCCTTCATCACAAAAAGGACGAAGACTCGCGGTACCACCTTTATTTCCACATAAGCACACATACAGTCATATTTTTTGCTTTAATGGACTCTTAATTTGAATAACGATTTAGACAAACCGTCTTTAGCTACTATTAATTTCACTAAAGAAGCTCAAAAGCTACCTTCAAAACCTTCAACATAAGGGTTTCCAGCAATCCCCTCTCTCTTACTAGCTCTTTTAATAAAAAAACTGTACTTCTCAACTCATTTGTGTGAGTTTCCTATAATGTCTCCGGATTTTTACTCCTCTTTTTCATTGCTTTTAATATATCAATAATATGAAACTCGACTCACATACGTTCGCTGAGTAAGTTCAAGTGGCCAAATTAAAATTTGGACTTTCACTTATAATATCTTATTGTATAAATTTTGTCAATAATAGATTTTTTATTCTAGTTACATTTACTTTTATCATATATTCTATTATAATCAGCTTTTTATTGTTATTTGAAATATATGATCAAAATCTTTTCTTAATTCATTTTTCTAATGTTTTGAAAGATGGATTATATTGTTTTAATTTTTAAAGTTCCTATAGTTAAATTATTTATATCAGATTGTAAATAATTCACTTTTTAGTTAATTAATACATAGTTTCCGTATTTTATTTATATCCATCAAATAAAGCTTCAATTTTAGATTTAATTTCATTTTCAATGGTCATATTAATTTTTCCAACTTCATTTTCTAGATTATCAACTTTACCTTCCATATTATCAAATCTAGTTTCTAAAGTATCAAATCTTTCATTAACATCAGATTTCATACTTTGAAATTCAGAATACATCTTAGTAAGCAACTCAAACATTTCATTATTATCTGCCACAAATACCATCTCCTTTTGCTTTAGTAAATCATATGTTAAATTATATATTGCTTGCAAAAACATTATACTCAATTTTACTAGACTTATTACAACATTGATTTAGTTACAAGCGTTAATATAATCTATTATGTAATTATTACCAAATACAATAAATAATTTACGTATTTATGTTCTCATTATTTTGTTAATATGCCTTACTATTTTCTTTCATATTTCTATCCTATTTTTACAATGACCTTATAATATGAAATTTAAATTTCAGAAAAGGTTCATATTATTTCATGTGTATAAAAATATTCCTAATATCAATATAAGTTTCCTCTTGAATACACTTATTTTCTATAATAATTTATTAAACAGCCAGATAAAATAATATCTCTTTCTTCTTTAGATAGCCCTTTAAGTTGAAGGGTTAAATCTTTCTTGCCATGATTATTAATAAGTTTTGCAGTTACTTCCTCTTTTCCCTCAAAAATATCATCTTTAATTCCTTCAATCACTATATAATTTATTAAAATTTATATTTTCTGATGAATCAATTGTAAAAGGTAACATTTCCCAATTAATTAGATTGCTTCTGTATCTCTTAGTTGCATATTCAAAGGCAATATTAGCACTTCCCCCTAAAACTATCTCCTGGTTTTCTTGCAATATAGCGAATTATTTAAATAGTAATAATCTCTTTACTCGATAATTAAAGGAGTGTATGATTTTGAATTATGACTTTTATAAAACCTTTGTAACTCTTTCAGAAACTAATAATTTTTCTAAAACAGCTAAAAAACTAAATATTGTACAATCAACAGTATCGACTAGAATACAAGAATTAGAAAAATATTTGCAAACTACTCTACTTGAAAGGACAAATAAAACAGTTTCTTTAACTCAAGCAGGGTTTAATTTTTTTCCTTTATGAAATTACTAAATGAAGCTATTTATACTAATATTTTATTTGAATCTTAATTTCTTATACAAATAGCGAAATAATTGTATCTAAAACTTAGAACTATTAATTTTAATACATATAAAACTTTAGTCTATTTCATAATTGCATTTTATGCAGCTTAACTCGTAACTTTATACATTTTTACAATTTCATATACTAAAGTAATAAATATTGTACCTATAAAAAGAAATAATATTTCACTGTTTACTCCATTGACCTTACCCAATGCAGTTTGAACATTTTCCCATATTAAGAGACTAAATAAAAATGAAATTTCTAAATCTATTAAAAGCATTAGTTGTTTACCAATTTTATATAATGATTCTACATTTTTTTCTGTAATAGACACTGGATAATTATAATATTTAGGTACTTTACTTAACACTGCTAATAATATATGAAGGCTTATAGTAATTATTATAATGATAAACAAACTGCTTTTACTTCCAAAATCATCTGGAACTCCAGAAAATCCAAAATGAGTTGGAATAATTTCTGGGATTTCACTCCAAACCATTTTTAAATATACTAATACAAATATTATTGGAACCGTTGCTATTAAGATTATAACTTTATCTTTCCATGTTAATGAAATATTTAAATCAGGTCTTTTTTTATGATTCAAAGAGTTCACCCCATTCTATTATTAAAAATATATCATATTGATTAAAATTCACATAATTTTGCTTCTATTAACAATATATTAATATTATCTATAGCATTTTTTTACAGCTTCCAGCAATCTATATAACGCTTCTTCTAATATCTTTTTAGGACATGCTAAATTTATTCTTTCAAAACCTTGTCCTCCGGTTCCAAATATATATCCTTCATTTAGGAACAATTGTGCTTCCAGTTTCATAAACTTTTCTAAAGCTAAATGGTCATTTTCTAATTCTCTGAAATCTAACCATTGAAGATATGTACCTTCTAAATTTATAACTTTAACTTGTGATAAATTTTTCTTCATGAAATTCTCTACAAGTTTTTTATTTTCATCTAATACTTTTATAAGTTCATCAAGCCATTCTTCACATTCATTATACGCAATTTCACAAGCTTTATATCCAAAAATATTTAATACTGAATAATCTCCATAAGCCTTTCTATGTTCATGTATAATTTTCTTTCTAATATCCCAATTCGAAATAATTATGTTAGAGACTTGTAAACCTGCTAAATTAAATGTTTTACTTGGAGCTGTACAAATCACTGAATTATTTGCAAATTCTTCTGATATGTTAGCCAAAACAGTGTGTTTAAATTCAGGCATTATTAAATCAAAGTGAATTTCATCTGATACCATAATTACGTCATTATCTATGCATATTCTTCCAATTCTATTTAATTCATCTTCTGTCCAAACACGTCCAACTGGATTATGTGGGCTGCATAATATCAATACCTTTGTATTTTCTAATTTTGCTTTTTCTTCAAAATCTTCAAAATTAATTTCATAATGACCATTTGAAAGAACTAATTCTGTGCTAACGACCTTTCTCTTATTCTTTTCAATAGCTTTATAAAAAGGATAATATACTGGAGTCATAATAAGTATTCCATCATTTTCTTCCGTAAGTGCTCTAACAATAGTAAATAAAGCCGGGACTACTCCTGGAAATTCAACTATCCATTCTTTATTTATCTTCCAATCATGTCTTTTTTCCATCCAACCACATACTGCTTTGCAGTATTCATATGTAGGTTCCGTATATCCTAAAATACTTGAATTTATATATTTTTTAAGTCCTTCAACAATTTGAGGCGGACTTTTAAATTCCATATCTGCAACTGAAAATGGTACTATATTGTCACTAATATTAGCATTAACCTTTTGCATTAAATTCCACTTACTCGAACCTACATTCTTTCTTGATATCAAGCTTTCAAAATCATATTTCATTAGTCTTTCTCCTAATCTTCTTGCAATTTAGTTATCTGACATATTCATTATATCAATCCTCTATTTAATTTCAACTTTTCAGTTAAATTAAGCTGCCGTTGCGCATTTTTATGTAGATTGTTTTATAATATAATATATATTCAACTTTACATATGTATCTATATTCCTATAAAAATAGATACATAGTTAAATATTCATAGCAAAATCAAGGCTTTAAAGGTAATATATGTAATTTAACTATTGCTTAAAACTATGCAAATGCCAACTTGAAGTCCTGCTATCAAATCGAAATGTTGTGGAATGATTTTGATTGCACTTAGTAAATTCCCAATTGTGCTTTGCACTCCTTTTATATGCGAAAAGTTCCAATTGTGCTTCCCACTCCTTTTATATGTGCATATTTTTTATCATTTTAAGTTTAAATTTGGGGGTATATTTTAATATAATCCCTAAAAAATTATAGATGAGATTATCAACTTATAGTACTTAATATTTTAGAATACTGCATCAACCTATTTTAAGCCAATCTAAGAAATGCTTCAAAAAAATAAATGCAACAACACTCATTTATACTACTACATTTCAATTTACTCATATATAACTAACAAATTGGAATTTGACTCCTTTGTGATATCCGAATAATCTGCAGAATCAGTTATGCAAAAAACACCATCTAACGCCAAACTTGTCAATAAAATTTGCACACAATGGACTAAAATGGCAAGAACCTAAGGGAAATAAGATTTCACTTCCCTCTTTAAATATCTTATAAGCCTGTTTAACCATATCCTCATTTCCTTCACCGTAATAAAGTCAAAGCTCTACATTGTATTGCCTATAATCCTTTTATCCATGCCATCATTTTCCTTTTCATGCTGTACTTCCTTTACCACATTTAAACAATCTTATATTTCAAATTCCTGCTTACAAATCGGAATTTGTCTAATTAGCAACTTAATTTGTATATTACCTATATTCAATAAAGTACCTTTAAGCTTGTTTTTTAGCTATATAAAGAGAATTTATTAATTTGCTGTTATACTCATGATCTAATATTACATTGAGAACTTCGGAATATATTATTCAATTATATACGCACTTATAATTTCTCCATAGTAAGCTGTGTGAAAATCCCTGTTTGCACCATGAAAGGAGCTTTCAACATCTTGGGGATAAAATTTATTTTTATTTTCTTCTTTAATCTCGCTCTCATCTTGTTTTTGTTTATATATAACCCTACACTCAAGTGTAAGTGGGATTTCCTTAATAGCTGGAACTAAAATACTATTAGGTGATTCCAGTGTCAAGTTTAGTTCCTTAATTTTATCACTAAAATGACCAGATTTTGTGCCACAAATTCCTAATATCTTTTTATCAAACTCACCAAACGGTACATTTATAGTAAATTCAGGATTCTTTTCAAGTTGATATTTTGTAAAGCGGTTTTCTCTCACGAAAACTGTAAAAATCGGCTTTCCCCATTCTATTCCTAAAGTTCCCCATGAAATGGTCATTGAATTAACTTTATCATCTACCTTTGTTGTTAATAAAATGCCTGTTTTAAGTGCTTTCATAATCACACTGGCATAATCAAATACTTGTATTTCTTTTTTCATAATATTATCCTCCTTGAATATTTGTTGTCTCTATGATAAATTAATATATAATTAGTAGCAAGTATGCACTTTTTTGTTAGATACTATCCAAAAGGAGAGCAAACATGTATAATGAAGCAAATACTAGGCCATTTGCTTATGCAATGTCTTTGCTTTATTGTAAATGTACATACTTATTTTAGCTTTGGAAAAAACAAATTCTGATATATGGTGAGTTAAAACGTTCTCTTGGAATAATTACTTATAAAATGGTCAGTGCACAGTTAAAAGAATTAGACGCATATAATTTAATTGTCCGAAAAGAATATCCTCAAGTTCCTCCAAGGGTAAAATATTTTCTATCTCAAAGAGTTTTAATCATTATGCTTGTTTTGCGATGCTTATATGAATGGTGCTATAATCATATTGATGATTTATAATACTTAACTTTAATTGGAATTTGAAAACCACATAATAATTTACCTAATTATCTCAAATCTGTTTCCTTTGATTCTCTTTTTACTTTCCTAGAGAACTTTTGCTCAAATATTTCTAATTCATTTTCATCAACATCAAAACAAGTATTAAAATCATATATTCCAGAAACATTATTAAGATATCCTTCTTCTAATTCCTTTGCCATAAAATACACAGCTTCATCATCTTCTGACATTCCAGGCAAATAAATACTATATCTGCTAGCAGATTCAAACCCTAAAGGATTATAATAATTATTATTTCCTGTGATAAGCACTGCCTTATAGCCTAATTTTTTCGCTTCATTTAAGGTATATTCTATCATTTTCTTTCCAATACCTTTTCTCTGAAAATCTGGATGAACGCTTATTGGACCAAAGCCAATTACGTCATTGCTCATCTTTCGTTCTAATCCAACGAACATTTTACTATAAACAATATTTCCTACTATCTGATTATTCTCAATCAAAACATAATCTAATTCCTTAATAAAAGAATCCGATTGTCTTAAATTGTGAATGACAAGATGTTCATCGCACCCTGGACGATAGACATTCCAAAATGCATCTCTCGTTAGATTTTCAACTTCATAATAATCCTTTTCATTTTCTAATCGCAGTTCCATATCATACACTCCATATTTTACTTATCTTACTGAATAAAATTGTTAGTTAAATAATAAATTACTATTTATAATACTCAACCTTAAATTGGTTTTCATTTCCTTTTGTCTTTTTATTGTTAGCGACAAAAATACATAGAAAAGTAGCACCTATCTCAATCCAAAATACAATATTTATTTAAAAATCTTCTCTCAAATTACTATTTATCTTTCAATAAATTATAACATATTTTGTAAATGTTACACTGTTCAATTTTTATTATTTAACATTTATCATAACATATTTTTAAAAATTTCACACGTAACATACATATAATGTTTTAAGATATAGCTTAAGTCTAAATAATAAAAATATAACAAGAATTATATAAATACAATTCCCGTTATATTTCAATTATTCACTATAATGCTTCACCTAAGTAAGCTTTTTTAATTTCATCATTGCTAAGTAATTCTTTACCTGAACCACTTAACGTAATTTTTCCAGTCTCCATGATATAACCTATATCAGCTATTTTTAAAGCTGCATTAGCATTTTGTTCTATTAAAAGAACTGTCATACCTTCTTCGTTGATTTTCTTTATGATTCCAAATAATTCTTTTACAACTATTGGAGCAAGTCCGAGTGAAGGTTCATCCATCATTATTAATTTAGGTCTAGACATAAGCGCTCTTCCTATAGCCAGCATTTGCTGCTCACCACCTGAAAGTGTACCTGCTGCCTGCCAAGTTCTTTCTTTAAGACGTGGAAAAAGTGAGTATACATTTTCTAAATCTTCTTCTATTCCTACTTTATCATTTCTTGTATAAGCACCTATTTTTAAATTTTCGAGTACTGTAAGGTCAGCAAAAACTTTTCTACCTTCTGGTACTAGTGCTATGCCTTTTTTAACCATAAGCTCTGTATTAAGCTTTGTTAAATCTGCACCTTCATATTCTATACTTCCGCTCTTTGGTTTAACAAGACCAACTATAGATTTCAAGGTCGTACTTTTACCTGCTCCATTAGCTCCAACTAAAGTTACTATTTTTCCACTTGGCACTTCTAAACTTACACCTTTTAAAGCTTCAATACCGCCATAAGCTACTACTAAATTATCTATTTTAATCATCTTCAGATACCCCCAAATATGCATCGATAACCTTTTTGTCATTTTGTATTTCAGAAGGTGTACCTTCAGCTATAGTAATTCCATATTCAAAAACTTGTATTCTATCTGATAACGTCATAACCATATTCATATGATGTTCTATCATAAATATAGATAAGTTAAACTTTTCTTTTATTTCTTTAATAAAAGCTGTAAGTTCATCTGTTTCAGTAGGATTCATACCTGCTGCTGGTTCATCAAGAAGAAGAAGCTTAGGATTAGTTGCAAGAGCTCTTGCTATTTCAAGCTTTCTTTGCTTTCCATATGGAAGTGAACTAGCTTTTTCATCCATTAAATCTTCAAGTCCTAATTCTTTTAAAAGAGAAATAGACTTTTCAACCATTTCCTTTTCTTCTTTTCTATACTTAGGCAATTTAAACATTGCTTCAAATACATTTGATTTAATATGAACATGATTTGCTATTAATACATTTTCAAGTACAGTTAAATCATTAAACAATCTTATATTTTGGAAAGTTCTAGCTATTCCAGTTTGAGTTATTAAATCTTGTCTCATTCCAGTAACATCTGTGCCATCAAAATGTATTTTACCTTTAGTAGGTGTATAGACATTTGTGATCATATTAAAAGCTGTAGTCTTACCTGCTCCATTAGGTCCAATTAAAGAAACTATTTCACCTTCGTTAATTTCAAGGTTAAAATCATTAACAGCTGTAAGGCCACCAAATTGCATTGTTGCATTTTTTACTTGTAATAATGCCATTATTTATTCCCTCCTTCTTCTAGAGGTTTTTTACTAGAATATTTAAATATTGATTTCCATGAAAATTCCTTTGATCCCATAATTCCATGTCTGAAGAATAATACTATTACCATAAGTAATATAGAGAAAATTACCATTCTAAGACCTGGTATTCCAGAAAAACTGAAAATTCCTAAATCAAATTGCTTTTCCATATCTAAAAATCTTAAAGCTTCTCCAAGTATAGTTACAATGAAAGCTGAAATTACTGTACCAGTAACGCTTCCCATACCTCCAATAACTATGATAAGAAGTATATTAAATGTAAGACTGAATTTAAACATATTAGGATCTATAGTTCCCATTAAGTTTCCAAGTAATCCTCCACCCACTCCAGCAAAGAAAGCACCAACTGCAAAACCTATAGCCTTATGTTTAAATAAGTTTATTCCCATACTTTCTGCTGCTATTTCGTCTTCTCTTATAGATTTTAATGCTCTTCCATAAGAACTGTTTATTAGTGATATAAGAATAATTATAGTTACAATTGCTATACCAAAACTCCAATATAGGTTTGTAGTACGAGGAATCCCTCTAAGCCCTAAAGCACCATTAGTTAGACTTTGCGTATTAGTAATAATTATTCTGATTATTTCTGCAAAACCTAAGGTGGCAATAGCTAAATAATCACCTTTAAGTCTTAAAGCTGGAGCACCAATTAAAAAAGCTAAAAATGCTGATAAAAGTCCTCCTATAATTAATGCTACAACAAATGGCACTGATATATGATTAAATGGTGCCATTAAAGGTTCCATAAAGAAATTTTGAGTTTTAACTTTTTCACTCATTGTAAGTAATGCAGTTGTATAAGCACCTACTGCTATAAATCCTGCATGTCCTAATGAAAATAGTCCAGTAAATCCATTTATTAAGTTTAAACTTAAACCAAGAACTGTATATATTGCACATAAATTTAAAATTCTAATTTTATAAGAATCTAAGCTACCATTTGCAACAAACAAGAGTAAAAAAACAATTGCAATAAGAGCTATATTCAAAAATTTGTTTTTATTGTTCATTTTTACACCTTCTCTGTTAAATTTTTGCCCATTATTCCAGTAGGCTTAAATAATAATATTACTATTAATAATATAAATGCTAATGCATCTCTATATCCAGTTAAACTTGGGAAGAAACCAACTAACATAATTTCAGTCAATCCAAGGACAAAACCTCCAATAACGGCTCCTTTTATATCACCAATACCACCTATAACAGCAGCAATAAAACATTTTAACCCAGGCATCATTCCCATAAGCGCACCTATTTGTGGATATTTAACACACCACATCATAGCCCCAACTCCAGCTAGTCCAGATCCTACAGCAAAGGTAAAAGAAATTATTCTATTTACATTTATGCCCATAAGCCTTGCTGTTTCAACATCTTTTGATGCTGCTCTCATTGCCATACCAACATTAGTATTATTAACTAAATGTAATAAAGCAAATAATAACGCTATTGTAACAATTGGAATTATAAATGTAAGCTTTTGAATAGAAACCCCACCTATAACTACTACGTCTGTAAATAATTTAACATCCGGAAATGCTTTTGGTCTTCCACCAAATAAAACAACTGCTAAATTTTCAAGTAAGAAGGATACCCCAATTGCTGAAATTAAAACAGAAATCTTGGGTGCACCTCTAAGTGGTCTATAAGCTGTAAATTCAATTCCCACTCCTAGTAGTGCTGTTATAGCTATAGCTATTATAAAAGCAAAATACCAAGGAAGTCCAAAGGTAGCTACTCCAAAAAACGCGAAGTAAGCAGCCATCATAAATATATCTCCATGTGCAAAGTTTATAAGCTTTAATATTCCATAAACCATAGTATAACCTATAGCTATAAGTGCATATAAACTTCCCACTGAAATTCCATTTGCTAAGTTTTGCATGAATGTAGTTAAGTCCATATTTTCACCGCCTAATTTAATTTTGTTCTGGTTTTATTGTATCAAGATAAGTAAATTTACCATCTTTAACTACTTTTAAAACCGCATCTTTTACTGCATTATTGTTTTCATCAATTGTAATTACTCCAGCTGCGCCTGGAAAGTTCGTTGTCTTTGCAATTTCATCCCTTATTTTAACGGGATCTGCAGTACCTGCTCTCTTTATAGCATCTAATATCACTATATAAGCATCATAAGATAAAGCTGAAACTGCTGCTGGTTCTTTATTAAATTCTTTTCTATATGCATCTAGGAAAGTCTTTGACTCTGAAGTTATAGGAGTTTCACTTGCAAAGAAAGTTGAGAATACTGTGCCTTCTACTGCTTCTTTACCTATATCTATAAATTCAGGTGTTTCCCAAGTATCTCCCCCTATAATAGGTACTGTTATACCAAGCTGTCTAGCTTGTTTTACTATCATAGCTCCTTCTGTAAAATTACCTGGAGCAAATATTACATCTGGATTATTACTCTTTATATTTGTAAGCTGAGCTGTAAAATCTTGATCTCCTGTATTGTAGTTAGATTTAGCTACAATAGCATTTTTATCTCCTGTAATTTTAATAAATTCATCACTGAAAAATTTACTAATACCTACTGAATAGTCACTAGAAACTTCTTGAAGAAGAGCTACCTTTTTTGCTTGCAATTTACTAGCTGCATATTTTGCCATAACTGTTCCTTGAAAAGGATCTATAAAGCAAACTCTGAAATAATAATCATTACCTGCTGTTACTAGTGGATTTGTACATGATGCTCCAACTGCTGGAACCTGTGCTTCCATTACAATATCCCCTGCTGCCATAGAGTTTCCACTACCCCAGCTTCCTATAATAGCATTAACATGTTCCTGTTCAATAAGGTTTGCTGCTGCGCTTGCAGCTTCAACTTTATCTGACTTATTGTCAGCAAAAACTAATTCTACCTTCTTACCAAGAACTGTTGGATAAAGTTTATTTGCAAGTTTTGCCCCGTCAACTTCAAGCTGACCACCAGCTGCATTTGCCCCTGTCATTGGTTCAAATACTCCAATTTTAATAACATCACTTTCTATATATGCTTTTTTATTTGTTTTAACATTACTGCACCCTGCCAGCATAATCGAGCTTGTCATAGCCAGTACCAAAAGCAAAGAAATTTTCCTTTTCATAAAAATAGCCCTCCCGTTTTATTTCAATTTAATGCGTCATAAAAAGAATCTACTAATACAAAGTGTATTTTTCACTTAGAATATTAAAAAAATCACATCTTAACTCTTGCAGTCACTTTTTTATTCTTTAAATTTCTCCATAAAATTATTTATATTAATTAATAATTTCACTCTATAATTAATAATCTATCAATAGAAATGTTACTTATTGACGAATTCTATAGTATCCTATATTCCTCCATATGTCAACCTACGGAGGACATATGTATTTCTTCATATTTTGTTATTTCCACCTTGAAATACTATTTTAACCTTATATATGTACAATTATGCACAATATTAATTAATCTGTAATTTTTTATATAAAAATTTTAAAACTTCTTTTCTAGATGGAAATGGAACCACTAGCCAAAAAGTTTTTCAATTATATTTATTAATTATTGGGGAATAAACTAATTGATATTAACTTAAAACTTCTACCCTAATATCTATAATTTTCTCATATTATTTTTATAATTTTTCTAAATTGTTAATATATTCAATTAAATTTTCACATTATACTTTATAAATATAATATTATATATGAAATATTATATTTATATTGACTTTTTTTTAATTTACCCACATAATTATTTATAAAATAACAAGTAAATAACTTAGGTAGAGGTGCGAAACTTAATAGTAGTATTATGGAGGTAAGATCAGTGAAGTAATACGAAAGGATTTTTCGCCGAAGTGAATAGCAAATTTCTTTACTGCTGTTTACTGGGCTTATGTAAAATATGCATAAGACTGTCACAATTTATTTTGTGGAGAGCTATTTTCAATAAACATATGCGGATTTCATATATTTATTTATAAATATATTTCGTATTTTATGTCATGAATATGCTTTCATGGCATTTTTTTATTGGTTAAATCTTTATATTATCTTAGTTAATTACTTATGGAATTTTAAAACCATAAGGAGGATAAATAAAATGAGTGAAAAAAATCACGAGTTAAAAAGAGGTTTAAAAGCAAGACATTTAAACATGATTGCTTTAGGAGGTTCTATTGGTACAGGTATATTTGTTGCAATGGGTGATACTCTAGGACAAGCCGGTCCTGGAGGTGCATTATTAGCCTATGGACTTGTAGGTATTATGGTATATTTCTTAATTACAAGTCTTGGAGAAATGGCAACTCATATGCCAATTTCAGGTTCGTTCAGTTCTTATGCAACTAAATTTATTGACCCAGCTCTAGGCTTTGCCCTTGGGTGGAATTATTGGTATAACTGGGCTATTACAATAGCAGCAGAACTGGTTGCTGGTTCTTTAATAATGAAGTATTGGTTACCTGATGTTAGTGGTTTCGTTTGGAGCGTATTATTTTTAGCACTAATAGTAGGATTAAATATTTTATCATCAAAAGCATACGGTGAATCAGAATACTGGTTTGCTGGAATAAAAGTAGTTACTGTTCTTGTATTTTTAGTAATTGGTGTTTTAATGATTTTAGGTATAATGGGTGGCGAAAATGTAGGCTTCCACAATTATGTCATAGAGGATGGACCTTTCCATGGTGGTATAAAATCTATCTTTGCTATATTCTTAATTGCAGGTTTCTCATTCCAAGGAACTGAACTTATAGGAATCGCTGCTGGTGAAAGTGAAAAACCAGAAGAAACTATTCCAAAAGCTATAAAATCAATTTTTTGGAGAATATTAATATTTTATTTAGGTACAATAATTGTTTTAGGTGCTATAATTCCATTTACTAGTGCAACTGTTGATACAAGCCCATTTACAATGGTATTTGAAAGAGCTGGTGTTGCTGGTGCTGCTTCATTAATGAACGCCATTATATTAACTTCAGTATTATCTGCTGGAAATTCTGGTATGTATGCATCAAGCAGAATGTTATTTTCTATGGCTAAAGATGGCATGGCTCCAAAGATATTTGCAAACACTAATAAAAGAGGTGTTCCTGTAAATTCTGTAATTGCAACTACTATAATTGCTTCTGCCTGTTTCTTAACTGGTCTTTATGCAGAAAGTACAGTTTATGTTTGGTTAATTGCTGCATCTGGACTTGCTGGATTTATAGCTTGGGTAGGTATAGCATTATGTCATTATAGATTCAGAAAAGCCTTTGTTTATCAAGGTAAGGATGCATCTGCTTTAAAATATAAAGCTCTATTCTATCCTTTTGGACCTATACTCGCATTACTAATGTGTACAGTCATAATAATAGGTCAAGGTTATTCTTGTATAAAACCTGAAGGAATTGACTGGCAAGGTTTAATTGCTTCTTATATAGGAATTCCATTATTTATTGCATTATATGTAGGCTATAAAGTAAAACATAAAACTAAAATTGTTCCTTTAAGTGAAGTTGATTTAAGCTTCTCTGAAGACATTTCAAGTAGCACTGATAATGATATTGATGGAGAACTTGACTTACCAGAATTAAATTAGTTATAAAGACAGTAGTGAATTTTGTATAAAAAATTTATTACTGTCTTTTTTTGTATGTTATAGGTGTGTATCAAATGGAAAAAGTACAATATGTATTATGAACTCATATGGCAAGTTATTAGAATATTATATGAAAACTTGCAATTAAATACAATTATAATACAATATATGTATGTATTAATACAAAATAGTAAAGTATTTCTCATTATAGATTTTAATTTTATTTAAGTAAGGAGATAAAAAATGAGCAAGTGTGAAAAAACCATAGTAACAGTTTTGGGTATGGTTTACGATGGTAATAAAATATTACTTCAAGACAGAGTTAAAAAAGATTGGTGTGGATTTACGTTTCCATGAGGACATGTTGAAAAAGAAGAATCATTCGTTCAAGCAATTATTCGTAAAATATATGAAGAAACAGGATTAACTATAAGAGAACCTAGATTATGCGGAGTAAAGCAATTTCAAACAGATGAAGATGAACGATATATTGTATTCTTATTTAAGACAGATAAATTTAAAGGAACTTTAACCTCGTCTGATGAAGGAGAAATGAAATGGATTGATAGAGATTCATTAAAAGATTATATGTTAGTAAATGATTTTATGGATTTATTAAAAGTTTTTGACTCAGATTGTTATAGTGAATTCATGTATGAAGGTAACAAATCAGATGATGATTGGTTAATTAGATTATATTAATAATCATAAAAATCCCATTACAAAGCAACTTTATAATCATATTTCATTATATACAAAAATAAATATTTATTACAGTATTTACATTTGAGTATAAAAGGAATAGTATTACTAAATAATATAAAATTCTTATATTAACTCAATAAATTTTGGAGGTAAAATTATGAATTCAACAACCATATCAATCCTAATTTTCGCAGGCCTTGGACTTGCAGGATTATTTTTACTACTGTACGGGATAGGATTCACTAGTATTGGAACTGATGAAGTAGGTATAGTTGAAAAATGGTGGAGTTTAAAAGGTTCTGTTCCATCAGATGGTCTTATTGCCTTAAAGGGTGAAGCCGGCTATCAACCTGAAGTACTTAGAGCTGGAGTACATTTTAAGACACCATTTAAATATAAAGTAAAAAAAGTAAGGCTAGTTACTATTCCTCAAGGTCAAATAGGTTATGTCTTTGCAAGATCTGGAGAAAGCCTTGCTGATGGACAAACTCTTGGAAGAGTCGTTAATGAAAGTAAATCTTTTCAAGATGTGGTTGCCTTTTTAAACAATAACGGCCAAAAAGGTCCTCAAAGACAAATTCTTCGTGAAGGTACTTATGCTTTTAATTTAGCTCAATTTATAATTATTACAAAAGATAAAGTTCATTCAATATTTACTTCAAAAGATGAATCAGCACAAATAGAAACTATGAGAAGTGATTTACTTAAAGTAAATGGATTTCTACCTGTAGTAATATCAAGCTCAAAAAATCTTGAAGAAGATGAATTAGGGAATTCCTTAAGAACTAAAGACACAATTGGAATTGTTACTGTAAATGAAGGGCCTACTCCTGATAATGGAGCCATTATTGCTCCCATAGTTGGTGAAGGTATAACGAACGAATTTTACCATAATAACTTCCAAGAACCAGAAAAATTCCTAGCTGCTAATGGTCGAAAAGGTAAGCAAATGCAAGTATTAACAGATGGTATTTATTTTATAAATAGATTATTCGCAAATGTTGATATAGTTCCCAAAAGTATAATAGATATTGGATATGTTGGTGTAGTTGTAAGTTATTTTGGCGATAAAGGCGAAGATGTATCTGGATCTAGCTACTCACATGGAGAACTTGTTGAGCAAGGCAAGAAAGGTATTTGGAAAGAATCCATGATGCCAGGTAAATATCCATTCAATACTTATGCAGGAAAGATTGTTCCAGTCCCTACTACCAATGTTATATTGAAATGGATTAGCGGCCAATCAGGAGATCATAAATTAGATGATAACTTAAAAGAAATAAGCCTTATAACTAAGGATGCCTTTGAACCAAATTTACCACTTACTGTAGTCTTTAATATTGACTATAGAAAGGCCTCTTCAGTAATTCAAAGATTTGGTGATATTAAAATGCTTATTGAACAATCACTTGATCCTATGATAGCAGGGTATTTTAAAAATATAGGTCAAACTAAGACCTTAATTGAATTGGTTCAAGATAGAAGCTCTATTCAAGAACAAGCTTCAGCAGAAATGAAAGAAAAATTCAAATTATATGACTTAGAGTTACAAGAAGTATTAATTGGTACCCCGGCGGCTTCTACAGCAGATAAGAGAATTGAGCTAATACTAGCACAATTAAGGGACAGGCAGGTTGCTTTAGAAGAAATTAAAACCAATGAAGCTAAACAAAAATCAGCTGAAAAGCAAAGAGAATTAAATGAAGCAATTGCAAAAAGTGCAGCTCAAGCAGCTCTTACACAATCAAGTATTGATATAGAAGTTGCAGATAACAAAGGTAAATCTGAATTAAAATTAGCTGAACAATTAGCGTTGAAAACACAAAAACTCGCTGAAGCTGATAAATATAAAAGAACACAAGAAGCAGATGCTTCAAGATATACAAAAGAAGCTGAAGCTGCTGCTAATGCTAAGGCTACCGAACTAAATGCAGAAGCTAATGCTAAACAAGTACAATTACAAGCCGGTGCTGAAGCCTTCAAACTTGAAAAAGTTGGTACCGCACAAGCATTAAATATTAAAGCTGTTGCAGAAGCTACTGCTGAACAAGAAACAAAGGTTGGTATTGCAAAAGGTACTGCTGCTAAAGCTTTAGTTGATGCCTATGGAGGACCAGAGCTGCAAGTACAACAAAGTGTCTTAACAGCCTTTGCAGAAGCTCTTAAGATAAGTAAATCTCCTCTTGTTCCACAAACAGTAATTATGGGAGGAAGTGATGGAAAAGCCCCTAATGCAATGGAAGGCATTTTAAGCATGATTTTAGCTAATATGACTAGCACAAATGGTTCCGTAGTAAGTTCCTTGGCAAATATGAATAATACTGAAGAGCCAGCTGCAAATGCTAAAGAAGAAATTATCCTTCCAACAAACCAAGAAACTAATTTAAACACTACCATAAATTCTAAAGAATTAGAAAAATAGTCGTTCTAAAGGAAATTGATGGTATTAAAATAAATCAAATCTACGCTAAAGCATTTTATACTTGTACTAATTTAAAAAGTATAACAATTCAAAATAATATTACCCATATTAGCATATCTGCATTTGATGGTTGCAAGAATTTAGAAAATATAATTGTAAATGATGATAATACTAAGTACTCAAGTGTTAATAGAATATTATTAAATAAAACAAAAACTGAATTAATAAGATGCCTTGAAGGAAAAAAAGATAGCGATTATGCAATTCCAGATAGTGTTATTACCTTAGAGTGGTATGCATTTGAAGATTGTTATAGTTTACCAAGCATATCAATCCCAAATAATGTAAAAGGCATAAACAAAGATTCCTTTGAAAAAAAATCTAACACAATATTATATGTAAATATCGAGGAAATGAAACAAGATTTAATTCTAGGTGGTATAGATACCAACAAAATAATAGTAAACTCCTAATCAGAAATATTAACAAAAAGACACCTTTTCACTGGTGTCTTTTCCTTTAGCTAAATTATCAATAAAATTTTTTGTTGTATTTATCCGATAGCTAGCATCCGTAACACTCCCTCGCACTTGCGAACGCAATTATACCAAATTAAAAATATCTGCTTTCTTCTTCAAGTGAGAGATAACCGTTGCACGTTCCTAAATTAGGTGCCCTTGAGGGTATAAGTTCAACTAAGGTTCAGATGGATATTAAACTCCGCCTGAATCAAGTTTCACTTTATGATATAGTTATTTCTCCTACAAAACTTGCACTAAATATTTCTTTAATTTTCTCAGTATCATTTGTTTTTCCGAGTGCCCACATAAGCTTAGTAACTGCTGCTTCTGTAGTCATATCATATCCTTGAAGTACTCCTTTTTCTAATGCTAATTTTCCAGTTTCATAAATTGAAAAATCACTGCGTTCATAAAGGCATTGACTGCATACAACTACACTAATTCCCTTTTCAACTATTTTTTCTAATTTAGATATTAAATCTCTTCTAATAAAATGTAATCCCCCTGCACCAAATGCTTCTATTACTATTCCTCTATAATTCATATTAAGGAGCATATCAAATATTTCTGGATTAAGTCCAGGAGTCAGTTTTATTAAAAATATATCTTTACATATATAATCTTGAAGTTTAAATACTCCACTTACTGGTTTTATAACCTCATGATTTATATGCAAGCCAGCTGAATCTATAATTGCAGCATAAGGAGAATTTACACTTTCAAAGGCATCAAATCCTGTAGTTCTAACCTTTACAGCACGACTTCCTAAAATAACCTTACGATTAAAAGCTAAAAATACTCCTGCAACGCCACTAGCTGCCATGGCAAAAGCACATCGTAAATTTTCAATTCCATCTGTTAAAGGATTAATAAGCGGTAATTGTGAACCTGTTATAACTACAGGAATTGGAACATTTCTTAGCATAAAAGAAAGAGCTGATGATGTATATGCCATAGTATCAGTTCCATGTGTAACTACTATTCCATCATACTCTTCACAATTGTCAAATATGCTATTAGCAATTAGCTTCCATTCTTCTGGCTGTATATTAGAACTATCAAGCTGAAGAATATCTTTTGTTGTAATATTGTAATTTGAAGCAATTCCACCAATTAAAGATAAAATGCTATCACTTTGAATGGCTGGTGCAAGACCATTTTCAGTAGGAGCAGATGCAATAGTTCCTCCTGTGCTTAAAAGTAATATGTTTTTCATAAAATTAATCATCACTTTCTGTTAAAATATTTTTCTTATAACTATAATATCATATAAAAAGTTTATTATTTATAATTTTTCTTTAATTTCTTGTTTCTATTGTATTTTTTCTTTTTCATCTAATACTTTTACCTATTTATTTCAATTTTATCTTGAAATAAGTTATGTTTCTTTATAAAAACAAGTTTTTCAAAAATTACTCATGTAACACTCTTAACTTCTAATCATAATATAAAATTAATAAGGTTTATAGCCATAATAAATACAAGGCGCTTTTCAATGCACGATAATCAAATTTTCTACTGTCCTTATTGCATGGATCAAAACTTTTGTCCTTTCTTTAATGATCAAATTAGAGGTTATGAGAACTATGACGAAATGAGAAATTTTAACAATTATGAAGGTAATAATGAAATTGAAGATCTTAACTTATTTTATAATCAATATTACTTAGATTACAATAGAGCTTCTGAACAAGATATCAATAGAATATTGAACTTGCTTAGTAATAATCAGCCTCAGCTATTTAATGCATTTCAAGGGATAATAGAAAATTACTTTAGAACAATTATTGCCTTTACTTTGGACAATAGTCAAGGATATACAGGAAATATAAATCAAAGAGTTAACAATATTTTTAATGCATTTAGAAGAAGATATAATTCAATTTTTGTAGCTCTAAGTAATTCTGGTATTCCTAACAATGTAATTAATCGAACATTTAGATCCATAATAGAATTTACACTCAGAAATATTTCTAAGCCTCCTGTTCCAACTCCTACACCAGGCAGTCAATGGAGTAGATGGGATGGTGTTTTAAATTTTTCTCCTGCTGTTTCTTGGAGATCTAATAGAACTGACGTATTTGTAAAAGGTACAAATAATGCTTTGTGACACATTTGGCGAGATTAGTGGAAACATTAATTTTTATACTTCAAAATTTTATATTTCAACGTGCAATAAATAAAGCAGAGATTTCCTTAAAATCAGAAAATTTCTGCTTTATAATTTTTAAACACTCAAACAACTATATAGTTTTTATTCTAGAAATTTGTTTTAACCCTGAACTAATTAATATTAGTATAATAATCCAAGCAATTATAGTTAATATTCCTTGAGCAAAAGGAAGTTCGCTACTGTTACTTATTGGCATATCCCAAATTGCATGTAATCCAATTGTTAGAATAAAATATTTTAGAAATTTAATATCCTTAAAATGATTGATTTTTAATCTATCATCTTCCTTTACCATTGCTAATGCTGCTCCAGACATAGCTGTCCAGACAATGTGACCTCCAAATGCTAAAGCGCCTCTAGTATATATTATTCTCATCAATATTGGAATTTGTAATCCATAAGCAAATTCATATCCAGCTGTTTCAAAAACTGCAAATCCTGCACCAACTGCTGCACCTAGTAGAAGTCCATTTAAAATATATTTTCTCTTACTTCCTCGTAAAAAATATGCAGCTACAACAAACTTTGCAGATTCTTCAATAACGCCTATCATAATTGCACCAACATAATCTACTTCTCCTACAAAAATTATACGACTGAATATCATTGTTAAAAGTAAAGAAGATACCCCTCCCCAAAAAAATATTTTAATTACATCAAAAATATTAATATTTCTTGGCGCATTTAATTCCCAAAAGAAAACAAGTAATGAAAAAGGAACTGTCAAAGCACCTATAAATATAATTCCTGGATATGCTAATATATTTTCAAAAATTCTTAATAAAGCTACCAATCCAAGAAACGTCATTGCAAATAAGGCAAATACTCTTGAATATAACCAAGGCTTTGGCCATTTTGAGCAAATTTCACCTTCTTTAGGTGCTGTTTTTACTGTCCCACAAATAAAAGTATTTTCTCTTTCTTCCAAAGTATGTTTCTTAAATACATTTACTACCAAATCAAATAATCTTAAACTTAATTGGTCACTGCTCCTATTTTCTCCATTTGAATTATTTGTACAGCCACAGGATTTATCTTCAGCTTGTGCCGCCACCATTCCTTGAGAGTTTTCATCCTCTTTAGAATTATTTTTATTATCATCAAACTTAAAACCACACACACTGCAAAAATTTGAATTACTAAAAACCTTTTGGCTGCAATTGGGGCAATGCTTTATATTTTCTTCCATATATTTTTCCTCCTTAATTAGCTTTAACTATTTTCCCCAATTTTCTTTTTGTAATTCAAATTTTATATTTGCCAGTCCAATTTATATGATGACAAAAAAATTTATTTTTTTGTAAACTATAAATCTTTTCCACTTTAATGTAGATATTTATATATGATATAATACATATATTACTGTTTTTTATAGGGGGACATCTATGATAGGGACATTACTTTTAAACAGATATAAGTTATTAGAAAAAATTGGTGAAGGTGGCATGGGAATTGTTTATAAAGCAAAATGCACTTTGTTAAATAGATTTGTAGCTGTTAAAATATTAAAAGCAGAATTAAGTGATGATGAAGATTTTATCACTAGGTTTAAAAGAGAAGCTAATTCAATTGCAAGTTTGTCACATACAAACATAGTTAATGTTTATGATGTTGGTTCAGAAAACAATATTAATTTCATAGTTATGGAGTATATTAATGGAAAAACATTAAAGCAGTTAATAAAGGAAAATGTTAGACTTAATTCTTTAAAGACTGTAAATATAGCTTTGCAAATAGCTAAAGCACTGCAATATGCTCACAAAAATAATATAATTCATCGTGATATAAAACCAGATAATATTTTAATCACAGAAGAGAATATAGTTAAGCTGACAGATTTTGGAATAGCAAAAGTTGCAGATGCAGGAACCCTAACTAATTCTAATAAGATTATAGGTTCTGTACATTACTTTTCTCCAGAGCAAGCCAAAGGAAAGTTTGTGGATTGTAGAACTGATATATATGCCTTAGGTATTGTGATGTACGAACTGATTACTGGGCAAGTACCTTTTAACGGAGAAACTTCCATTTCTGTAGCTATTATGCATATTCAAGAGCCTGTTATTCCACCCATTAAAGTCATTACAGATATACCTGAAAATATAAATACAATAATTTTAAAGACCTTGGAGAAAGAACCTACAAACAGATTTCAAACAGCTAAGGAACTTACCAAAGTTTTAAAGGCACTAAAGAAGAATTCTAATTTAGAAGTTAACTTTAATGATAAGACAATATATGCTACAACAGTTATGATGATGAAGCCCGATGTAACATTATGTGATACACAAATTGATTCCACAGTTGTTATTAATAAAGAAACAATCCCAGAAACCATAATAATTAAAAATAACAGAGAAAGTTTATCTAATAATAGTATCATCAAAAATAAAAAGATACTATTAACAGTTGGATTAATTATTTTGGCTATAATTATTGGTATTTTAGGGAAATATATTTCTAAAGATTCTTCTGCAGATGCAGATAAAAAAATAACCTCTGCCGAAAACACTGTTCCAGAAAAAAATGCAACATTACCGAAAGCAGAAGAAAAAAAACTTGTACCTTCACTTATTGGCAAAACTCAAGAGATGGCTGAAAGCGTTATAGTTGATAATGGATTTTTGCTCGGCAATATCACAACTGAATATAGTGATGATTTTTCAAAGGGCTTAGTTATTCGTCAATCACCTATAGTGGATACTTCTTATGATAAAAATGGAAAAATAGATTTAGTTATAAGCCAAGGACAAAAGATTACCCAGGTTGCACCACAAACCAGGGGAAACGGTAACGGTAACGGAAAAGATAAAGAAGACAAAAATAAAAAATCAAAAAGCAATAAATAATCCAATATAATTTGAATCATCTTGTACGTAAATTTTCTTATAAATTTATACAATATAACTTGTGAGTTTGTATTATTAATAATGTTGTATTGCTATATTTTAATATATAGCAATACTAATACTCAACTTTAATTTTCAATTACATTTACACAAAGTTTTTTAATGTCTACTTATCTTGCAATAAAGCCTTTAAATCACAATATCGGAAAAACTAGCTTCAATTCACATACCGCATAAGTTCTAGGTTATCCAATCTTAATTTAACATTGGATTCCATTCCTAAAACTCCGCAATTCATTTTGTAAGTAGTTTTAGTTTACATCTGCAATTTCCTCAAAGCCACCCATGCCACTTACCATTGGACTTGCAACAGCTAGTGGTCAAAGCATCGGATCACTTAATGGTTCATCGCTTGACAACACATAACTGGACAAACTATTTGAGCTGCTAGCTGTACCTGGTAGATTTGTTCCTGAGTTATTATTACCTGTATAATGATCATTTAAATCTGCCGCAGCATTTATTTATACCAATTTTTTTTAATGCTTCTACAGCTTCATTTGCAGCTTTAATTCCACTGAAATAACTTTCTATCTTCATAAAATATACCTCCATTTTAGTTAATTAGTTAAAGGTATTTTTTCACTACGTTTCAATTATTATTCATAAGTATGAAATTTACTACTGTGCATTCTTGATGCTTTGTAACTTGTATATATCCCTATTGAAATTGTTCTTTATATCCTGAAATAAGTAATTTAACAACAGAATTATAACTTTTTATTCCCTCTTCTTGACCTGTTGCTTTTAATAATTTATCGTATGCTTCATTATGCATCTTAGATATTTTTCCCCTATAATTATTCCAATACAAAGCATCATTTTTTAATTCTTTTTTTACATTTTCCGATAGTTCATTATTAATTTTTTTAAATACTTCCAAATTAGAATCATATAAATCATTCATGCAATAAGAATATGCCATTAAATATCCGCTATATTGATATTCATAATTTTTAGAATTAATACAAGCTAAAAAACTTATATAATTTGCTTCATCCTCATTATTAAAACCTCTTACATGACTTAATTCATGGCAAATTGTGCTTGGAATATTAATAGGAGGCATATGATTATTATAGTTAGCTTCAATTGTAAAATCTGTTTCACCTTCCAATAATTGATATGACATTATTTCTGAAAAAATATATGGTTTAGGATTTGGATAAAAACCTTGTAAACTAGGATAAATTATTCCTAAACATTTCATACTATCTATTCCTTCTTGCTTTACATTCTCATCCAATTTCAAAAATCCATATTCATTCTTTTCTATTTTTCCATCTAATTCATTAAGCTTTTCCTTTAGATTCTCACAAAGCTCAATTAACTTTTCTTCCGAACTAGCCTTCATCTTTAATCCTGTAAGTGTAACAAAATCTGATTTAAAAGAATTTACTCCCAAAGTTATCATATTTAAAAATACAAATATTGATATATACATAAAAAAATTAACTGCAGATCTTGTTATTATTTTCTTAACTGAGAGCTTTTTAGTTAAACCTAAGTATATATACATTATTATTCTAATAAAAATAAATATTATAAATACATATAAAATCATCTCATATATAGAAAAAGGAATTAAAGAAAATCCTCGTGCAATTGTATTTAATAAAGTTATATAAATATATTTATAATAAAGGTTAGCAAAATTATCTATATATTGTGCCACAATAAATAGAATCGCACTGATTCCAAGTAATACTCCACTTATTGCTAGTTTATTTTTAATTGATAATTGTTTTTCTCTTACCTCTATCTCCCTCATCTTTATTATACCTTTCATTTTTTATCGTATTTCTATTAATTATTTTTTCATAATGCTATAGTAACATTTTTTATTTCTGAATTCTATCGTAAAGAAAACTACCAATATTTTTTATATCAGCAGTTTGTTATTTTGATATGATTTCTTCAGCATAAAAAATGCTCCCTTTTATGGTAGATAGTTTTCTTATTTTAACTGTCTACCATAGAGAGAGCATATCACAATTAGTGCAACGGCGCCTAATGTTAAAATTATTATAGAACATTTACAAAAATAGTTGACAACTTTTTTTGTAAAGCTAATTTAGTTTAACTTTATCTATTTAAAAATTAAAATCCTGCTTGTTCAGATTTCGCACCTTCTGCCTTCATTTGTTCTATTGCCTCTAAATACACAGTATTATCTTGTGCAATTTTAGCTGCTTGTTCATAACAGTATAATGCTTTATTTAGATCTTCTAAATGACAATAGCAAGCTGCTAATTTATTTATTAAATCGCAATTTTTTCTGTAAATTTTTAGTGACATTTTATAATATCTTGCTGCTGTTTTATAATTAAGGCTATATTTATCTCTTTCAGTAAATTCTACTATATTTTCTCTATTTAAATATATGTTTCCTATACATTCGTAAGCTACACCTATTAAAGGTAAATGAGCTTCCTTTTCTTTATCTGAAAGACCCTTTTCACCTTTTCTAAGATGCTTTAATGCATTTTCAACATCATTTAATTCCGCATATGAAAGTCCCATATATATATGAGCTAAAGAGTCATCTGAACCTGTATTAGACACATATATTTCAAATGCCTCAACTGCTTCTTTAATTTTATTCGCATTTCTATTGATTAAGCCTTTTACAAAATATGAATAATAATTTTTTTCATTAAATTCTAATGCCTTTTCAACAAAGTACATTGCTTTATCTATTTTTCCTTTCTTAAGATCTCCTAATGCAAGGTCGCTTAAAACTGCTGACAATTGTCTCTCATTTGTTATTGTGCCACCTTTTACATTTATTTTGTTTTCAGTTAAGAATTGATTTATCTTATCTTGCACGTTCTCCATTTTGTTCCTCACCTTTACTTTAATATTGTCTACTTTTTAACTTATTTTGATATTAATAGTTAACACCCATAATATGATATCACTTCTTCAAAAAGAAGATATTTATAACACATATCTGTTGAAAACCTAATATAAAGTTTATTATATATAAGTTCTAATTAATTTTCTACAGTAAAACTATATACAGTAATAGAAGTATGTGTAGTCTGTTTATTAGAATATATATTTCTTCATATAATAAATTTACTTACATTTTATCTTAACATAAAAATCAAAGTTAGAAAATAATTCTTATAAAATCTTCACAATAAATAATCTAAAAATTAGTTTTTTTGATTCTCAAAAATTTTTTAACTACGGTAAAATGAAAAAAGATGCTTTAGATTTTCAAGCTGTAGCTGGCAATAAAGAAGCTAAAGAAAGTTTAATGTATAAACTAGTTATATAATAAATGGTAAAAGTTGTTTAATGGGATAGTATATAGTTTTATATAAAAACGAAACTTTTTACTATCCCATAATATTTTAAGAACAATTAAATTTCTGCATGAAATTTTATAGTTTTATTGCTGTAACTCTTACCTGCTGTTTCTGTAATACTTTTAATGTTAAATTTACTACTGCTTTTTCTGTGAGTTGAGTAAACATTAGTTCTATAGGAATTGTACCACTCAAGGTTGGGCCTGTGTGAATATCAACTTCAGCAATATCCGCTCTTACTAATTCAGTAAAAGGTTTATCATTAAAGAATTTGGTGACGAAAGAACTCTGATCGCAAGAATTATGTCCAATCACTGGATCTGAGCAAACATTACAACCTTGAAGCCCATCTGCAAAAAATTCTAATTCACTTGGAGTCGTATTCTCAACAAAAATCGGTGATCTAAGGAAAGTAATTCTTGTAGTTAAATTAAAAGGTACTTCAACTGTACAGTGTCTTATATCTCCACAAACATTTGGAGTTCCAGCTATAGTACAAGTTTGAGTTGCATACTCAATATTCTTTCTTATAAAACCTGCTATAAATATTATTCCAGTACCAAGTGGATCATCTTGACAAAATGAAACAATACGGGATTCGGTTAAAAATACGTTATTTTTAATTCGTTTAATTTCCATAACTGCTTCATCTAATGTGATAGTCGCTTCGACAAGAATCATTGTATTTGTTTCTGCCAATACAACTGGAATCTTAACAAATACAGGTCCAGGTGTAATAACAGTAGGAGTTACAGAAATTTGTTCAGTTAGTGATTCTACTTGATCAGTAGCAATTTCACATGAATCAACACTTTCACGACAAGCTTCTACATACTCAGAAACATTTGTATTTTCTTTATTTAATCCTTCATTATCATTATTAATTTCTAAAGAACCATAGGCATTGTTTTTTATGTTATTGTCATTTATCTTATTATCTTCTATACTATCAGTTTTAATATTATCTTCTTCTAAGAATTCTTCATACTGTTTTCTCTTAATTGGATTATAATATTGTCTTGAATAGTATATTCTTATCATAACTTCTCCTCCACTTAAGAATTTAATAAATTTAAGTATATAAGCTTCCATAAAATCAATTCAATTACAATATCGATTTTAAATTATTAGCTTTATATTGTTTTTTTATTTTTTAATATCAATTGAAGATAGGTTATATTAGTATATTGATTTTCTAGTAATAATTACAGTTTGTTCTATCTTATACACCAATATTTATCTTCTCCTAAAAACAGACCTAAAACCTATCTTCGTAAGCTTTAGGTCTGCACCATAGTAATTAATTTGTAATTCAGCAAACGTACTTTATATTTAATCTTTAATTAAATCTCTAGATTTAAATTTTTTTATTATACTATTGCTGTAACTCTTACTTGTTGTTTTTGTAATACTTTTAGTGTTAAATTTACTACTACTTTTTCTGTAAGTTTAGTAAACTTTTGTTCTGTAGGAGTTTTGCAGCTGGAAGTTGTATTTGTGTTAATATCAATTTCAGTAATATCTGCTCTTACTAATTCAGTAAAAGGTTTTTCATTGAAAAATTCTGTGTCGAAAGAACTACGATCGCAAGGATTACGTCCGATTACTGGATCTGAACACACATCGCAACCTTGAAGTTTATCTGTAAAAAATTCTAATTCACTTGTAATTCTATTTTCAATAAAAATCGGTGGTCTAAGGAAAGTAATTCTTGTAGTGAAATTAAAAGGCACTTCAACTGTACAGTGTCTTATATCTCCACAAACATTTGAAGTTCTGGCTGTAGTACAAGTTTGAGTTGCAAACTCAATATTCTTTCTTATAAAACCTTCTATAAATAGTATTCCAGTCCCAAATCGCCCATCTTGAGAAAATGGAATAATACGGGATTGAGTTAAAAATACATTCTTTTTAATTCGTTTAATTTCTATAGCTTCTTGGTCCAATTTGATAGTAGCTTCAACAGGAATAGTTATATTTGTCTCTGCCAATACAACTGGAATCTTAACAAATACAGGTCCAGGTGCAATAACAATAGGAGTTACAGCAACTTGTTCAGTTAGTGATTCTACTTGAGATTTAACGATAGCACAAGGCTCAGCACTTTCACGAGAATAATCTACACTCTTAGAATAATTTGTATTTTCTTTATAATCATTCATTAATAATGTTCCCTCCATTTTATCTAATGTTAATGATTTCTAATATATATACTATACAAACTTCTCCTTTTTTGTGCACTGATAAATGATTTAATTTATCATAATTTGATGACTGTTTTGTACAAATCCTCTCTTTCATCAATAATCAAGCCATTCTTATTCTTTAACATAATTAAATATTTCTTCTAAAGATATATTGTAATCTTTAGAAAAAACACTGGATTTCTTTTATCATTATTATCAATTGTCTCTGTAAAATTGTTGTTTCTCATTTTATCTTGAAGTACATGTGCTTTTAAATATGTACTTTCTATCAGCTATCTAGTTACATTATATCTATAACTTTTCATACTACAGATATAAAGACTACATATTATTGACCTATTGTCGCAGATAGTTTCTGCGTTTATTTCTGTTATATGCTCTTTTAATAGAAATGTCTAGTTTGGGACAAGAAGAAGGTGTAGTAGTAATGCTACAGGTAGATCAGACATGCTAGATTTGATAGACATATAGAATGCGCTTATTACTCCATAATTTTAGCTGGACATGAGAAAAAGGAAAGAAGTTATCTTAAGAAAAATAATAAGAGCTATTTAACAGGACAGTATATAGTTCTATATAAAAGCAAAACTATATACTGTCCCATAATATTTGAAGAACAATTAAATTTTTGCTTAGAAATTATTTTCTTAACTTAACTGTTATAAATTCACATCTAAAAACTTTATATTTTGAAATTTTATCTTTTTATTAATATAAATACTTAATTTCATTTCTATCTTATTAGAATTATTGACACTAAAACCCAGAAAATTGTCTGAGTTTTTAATTTTAAATAATTTTAAATAACATGAAATTACATAAAAAATCTTCATATAATATATTTAACTTCTTTATTGCTAAATAGCTCTTCTATCTCCTTTATAAAAAATTGCTTTATTTCATATTGTTTTTTTATATTTTAACATCAATTTAGGATAGGTTATATTAGCATATTGCTGTAACTCTTACCTGTTGTTTTTGTAATACTTTTAGTGTTAAATTTACTACTACTTTTTCTGTAAGTTTAGTAAACTTTTGTTCTGTAGGAGTTTTGCAACTGGAAGTTGTATTTGTGTTAATATCAATTTCAGTAATATCTGCTCTTACTAATTCAGTAAAAGGTTTTTCATTAAAGAATTCAGTAACAAAAGAACTACGATCGCAAGGATTACGTCCAATCACTGGATCTGAACAAACATCGCAGCCTTGAAGTTCATCTGTAAAAAATTCTAATTCACTTGGAGTAGTATTTTCAATAAAAATCGGTGGTCTAAGGAAAGTAATTCTTGTAGTGAAATTAAAAGGTACTTCAACTGTACAGTGTCTTATATCTCCACAAATATTTGGAGTTCTGGCTGTAGTACAAGTTTGAGTTGCAAACTCAATATTCTTTCTTATAAAACCTTCTATAAATAGTATTCCAGTCCCAAATCGCCCATCTTGAGAAAATGGAATAATACGGGATTGAGTTAAAAATACATTCTTTTTAATTCGTTTAATTTCTATAGCTGCTTGGTCCAATTTGATAGTAGCTTCAACAGGAATAGTTATATTTGTCTCTGCCAATACAACTGGAATCTTAACAAATACAGGTCCAGGTTCAATAACAGTAGGATTTACAGCAACTTGTTCAGTTAGTGATTCTACTTGAGATTTAACGATAGCACAACGCTCAACACTTTCACGAGAATATTCTGCACTCTTAGAACAATTTGTATTTCCTTTATCGTCACTCATTATAATGTTCCCTCCATTTTTTCTAATGTGAATGCTTTGTAATATATTATATACAAACTTCTCCTTTTTGTGCGCTGATAAATGATTTAATTTATCATAATTTGGTGACTGTTTTTGTACAAATCCTCTCTTTAAGCCATCCTTCTTCTTCAACATAATTAAATATTTCTTCCAAAGATATATTGTAATATTTAACAGAAACTGTTGAATTTCTTTTATAATTACTAACAATTGTCTCTATAAAATTGTTGTTTCTCATTTTATATTGAAGTACTAGTGTTTTTTTATATCTGCTTCCTACAGCTCTCTAATTACACTATATCTATAACTTTTCGTACTACAGATATAAAGACTACATATTATTGGTCTATTTCCGTGGATAGTTCCTGCACTTATTTCTGTTATATGCTCTTTTAACAGAAATGTCTGATTTAGGACAAGAAGAAAGTATAATAGTAATTGGTACTATAAATAAATTAGATATGCTAGATAAGGCTCTTTTAAGATTAGTTAGATTTTATAGATATATTGAAGTATCGCTTTCAGATATTACTGCTAGAGAAAAAATTCTATTTTTATATTTAAAAAATAAGCCTTATGAAAATTTTCATATAAAAAATATTGAAAAAAACTATATACTTCTCAGGCGCAAAATTAAAAAGTTTAATAAATGAAAGTGCTATTTTAGCTCATAAATGATAATAATAATTCTATCACTTCCGCTCATACAAAAAGTGAATACTCCATAACTTTAGCTGTACATGAAAAAGAAAGAAGTTATCTTAAAGCCTCTTACTGCATATCATGAGTCGGGACATGGATTAATTGGTATATTGCTACTTCCACAGGACAAGCTTTATAAGACGACAATTATACCAACTATTAAAGTCCTGAAGGTTATACATTAACTATTCTTGAGGATACTAGCTACCATATAAAAAAAATAAAATCAAAATTTCACTTTTAGGTAGAGCTTTGGAAAAAATTATCTTTAGAAAAGATAAAATTTCTACTGAAGCAAATGAAAATATTTCTCAATCTACTGATATTGCAACTGAATATGATATGGGGCAAGCATTAAGATTTATAAAACTTTCAATTGCTTATTACCTATATAGTAGCTATGTAAATTATGTTATTGAAGAATGTTTAAATAATAATTTCCTGTTTATAAAATATAAGACTATGTATTTGTATTAGTTTCATATTAAGAATCTGATCTTTTTAGATATTCATTATTTATTTTCTTGAAAGTAACATAGTATGCAATAATGAGTGGAACACATGCCCCCAACCAAGCTAAAGGATTAGATAAACATACTCCTAAAAATCCTAATGGCCTTGATAATATAATTGCCGCAAATGATCTCATAATTAATTCCATTATTCCTGCTACTGTTGGAATAAAACTTTGACCTAACCCTTGAAGTGTATATCTATATATAAAAAGCAATGAAAGTAGGAAATAAAATATTCCATTAGAAGTTAAATAAGTTTGTGATAATGAAATAACTTCTTTTTGATCATATCCAACAAACATTCCTGTAAGAAAATGCCCTGCAAATATATTTATAAGTCCTACTACAATACTAAATGCAACTGATATAATAGCACATTGCTTCACACCTTGTCTTATTCTATCGATTTTTTTAGCTCCAAAATTTTGAGCTGTATAAGTCGCCATTGTTATGCCAAAAGACATCATAGGCTGAATTGCAATACTGTCAATTTTTTGAGCTGCTGTATATGCAGCTACAGCGGTTGCTCCAAGGCTATTAAGTGAAAATTGAAGTATAATAGCTCCAATTGCTATTATAGATGCTTGAAAACCCATTGGTAGTGAAATATTTATATGATCTAAGAAAACTTCTTTTGATATTTTCAAATCACTCTTTTTTAATCTGAGTATTGGTAAATTTCTTTTTATGTGCCACATACATAATAAAGCCGAAACTCCTTGCGCTATAACAGTTGCACATGCTGCTCCTGTAACTCCCATCTTAAATATTAAAATAAAAGCAAACTCTAGAACTACATTTAAAATACACGCCCATATTAAATATATTAGAGGTGTTCTACTATCTCCTAAGCCACGAATAATATTTGAAAAAAAATTAAAAAACATAGATGTTATTATTCCAAGGAATATAACAAATACAAAACGATACGCATCATCTATAATTTCTGGTGGTGTATTCATTAATACTAATATAGGTCTAGCAAAAATTGTACTTATAATTGTAAGAACTATAGTTACTATCATACTAATTATTATACCAGCAACGTAACTTTCTTTAACACCCTTTGTATCCTCTGCGCCAAATTTCTGTGCTGTAATAATTGAAAGACCTGCTGTTAAACCTTGAGCAAATCCTAAAATCAAAAACATTATACTCCCCGTGCAGCCAACAGCTGCTAAAGCATTAACACCTATCGTTCGTCCAACAATAAATGTATCAGCTATACTATAAAACTGCTGAAAAATATTCCCTATTAATAAAGGAATAGTAAACAGCAATATTAACTTAGCCGGATTCCCTTTTGTTAAATTTCTAGTGACAGTCATTAAAATTTTTCCTCCTTATTAAAAATATCTCCAAGTTTTATTTATTAAATAGCTAACGTGTTACATTAACCTTAATAAGACTATTACACTTTCTTCTCTTCTTTAACATGTTAATTACTATTTAATACAAGACAAAATATGTAAATTCATAAAATAATTTAGTAGCTATTCTTCTAATTATTTTATCTAAAACAAGATCATCTAAACTTAAAGTACAATACTATAATACTACTTCTAGTTAACTCTAAGTCAAGAGAAATAACGAATTCTAGCAAAATAACCTAATATGTCCCTTACTGTCAATATGCATGTTAGGTCTTAAAAATCTTTATTTAATTTCTTTATAACCGAATTTTACATACTTTGAATAAAATTTACTTGGAATCATTTCTTTATAAATATTTTGCAATTCTTCATAAATAATTGAGTCATATAGCTCAATATTACTTAAACACATAATAGAATAATTAACATTAAATAATTCACATAAAACATTTGTCATTTTCATTCCATTTTTCTTATAAAAATCTATTCTTCTTTTGCGAATTATTTTTTCTGCTTCAGTATAAGCAGCTTTAATATCTTCAACTTCTACTATGATTCCACTATAATTTTTAAAGTTTTCCTTTAAAATACTTAGAAATTTACTTCCAATCCCTTTATTTCTGTATTTTTTACATACTGAATAATAGTCAAGCAGCAAATATGACTTTGAAGTATTAAAAAATGCATAAGCTAATAATTCTTCACTATCATATAAACCATAACATTTATAAATTTTTCTCTTAATAAGCTTTTGTATAGCATCAATTGGCTTTAGTTCTTCTGTAGGGAAATCCACTATCATATGTTTATTATATATAAATTCAACTTCTCCACTACTTAATTGCTTTAAATCCATTTCTATCATCCTATCATTAATTTCTATAATAATATATTTAATTATATCATACATCTTTTATCTTCCCTTCAACCTATTTATGAAAATCATTTTACAAATATAATTATTAATTCTCAATAGTACAATTTAATCACTTATTAAGAATTCAATTAATTATTAAGAGATATAGCAAACTAAGTACTTTATATGATAATATTAAAATTAGTTAATTAGGAAAGGCGATGATCATGTGAAAAGTGGAATTGAATTAATAAATGATATTGATAATTGTGTTTTAGAAAATGGAAATATTGCATTTTGGTGGCTTGGACAATTAGGATATGTTATTAAAATAGGTGAAACAGTTATTTATTTAGATGCATTTTTATATGCAGACTTTCCTAATAGAAACATTCCTCCTTTATTAAAACCAGAAGAAATCAAAAATGCAGATTTTATAATTGGTACTCATGATCATGATGACCATATAGATAGAAAAGTTTGGCATCAACTATCACTTAGTTCACCAAATGCAAAGTTTATAGTTCCCAAGCTACTTGTTGATAATCTTTCGAATAGCTTAAACATTCCAAGAAATCGTTTTATAGGTCTTGATGATGGTTTATCTATCTCAGAAAAAGGATTAAAAATAACTGGGATTCCATCCGCTCATGAATTTTTAGATCAAGATCCTGACTCTGGATGTTATCCATATTTAGGATATGTCATTGAAGGCAACGGATGTACCCTTTACCATTCAGGTGATACCTGCTTATATGAAGATATTTATTCCAACTTAAAGAAATGGAATAAGTTTGATGTCATGTTTATTCCCATAAACGGCAGAGATGGAAAAAGGTATCGTGAAAACTTCATAGGAAATATTACATATCAAGAGGCGGTAGATCTAGCAGGTTCTATTAAACCAAAACTTGTTGTTCCTGGTCACTATGAAATGTTTAGCAATAATAGTGAAGACCCATCATTATTTTCAGATTATATTGAAGCAAAATATCCAAACATTAACTACTGGATTGGTGACCATGGGCAAATGGTTAATATTTCTAATTATATCAATACAAAAAGTTTATAAGGAATTTTATTCTTTTGTAAACTACTATTTATTGATCTACTTACAATTTTTACCACCAGAAACCTTTTAACCATTTATTTTCTGTAAAAGCGGCAGCTGTTGAAGCTGCCGTGCCATTTCATTTTGTTATTGATGTTGTGTGACAATCCTATCTATCTATCTATCTATCTATCTATCTATCTATCTATCTATCTATCTATCTCTGCTTATTTGCTTAATTTCACAAAATGTAATTTGTGTTATCTCAAATTTTAATAACTATTTATTGATAGATTTCTTCCCTTTACTCATAGAATTTTCTAATATAGATAAAGTATCTTCTATTTATTTCCTAAGATCTCTTTTAAATATTCAGTTAATGATTTTGCTGCTCTTTCATGTGATAAGATTCCTGGATGACTTCTTGCTCCAACTGTTTCTTCTGTTGTATTTGGAAGTTGGAACACTGAAGTTTTTATATCTCCTGTTTTCTTAATATATTTATCTACTGCTCTATAAATTGCTGGCATCATTGGTATACCAAGCATTCCATATATCCAAACTATATGTGCCTTTTTATTATATCTTCTAATTTTAACAAGAAAATTTAAAACTGACTCTTCAAAGGAATTTAAATCTTCTTCATTAAATGTACCATCTTCATTTAGTCTTTGCTTATAAATTTTTCCGTTCTTTTCATCTTTCCATTCTGGTGAATAAAAAGCTCCTGCATCATTTGTTCCAAGATTGACTACCACAATATCTGGCTGCCAAGACTCAAAATTATTTTCTTTAAAGGCTCCTAATGCCTTATTTTTTTTGCCTGTGAGAAGCCCACAAATTTTTTCATAATATTCAGGAATATTTGAATTTGGATTATTATCCCAGCTTGTGAGTACTCCCCATCCACTTTGAGAAATAATTCTATGTTCTGCATTCATGGCTTCTGATGTCATTGCAGTATAATTGTTCACTCCACTAAACCACATAGAAATCCAATCTTCTTCTTGTTTAGCTCCTATTGCTCCTTCTCCTGAAGTAATGCTGTCACCTATAAATTCAATTTTATATGGCTTTTCTTCAATAGGTAAAAATTGTCCATCAAACTTCACTGCATGTATCTGCATAAGAGTACTAGGATCTTCACTCATAGCTTGCACATCTCTAACCACACGAATATTCTTTACAACGCTTTCATTCATTCCCCTAAATACGCAAAGCCATTGTTTCCCTCCAGTTAACATTTGTCTGCTTACAGGTACAGAATTAATAACTATGCTGATCCAAGGCTCATATATATCATAATCAGACTCTACCTCAATCCAAAGTTCAGATCCCTTAGCATTTAATTCTATACCACTTCCTGTCCAAAACAATGTTAAGGGCGAAAGACACTCCGTTGTTCTACCATGAACCTTTAAATTTTCCATATCAGATAATTTATATACTTTTAGCTTTTCATTTTCTTTCATTATCTTTTCCTCCCTGCATATTTATAATAAAAAACAATCTAACTTAAAACTAGCTAATTACATTTGCAATTTCTTTAAGTTATAAAACTCACCTTTTTTCTCCATAAGCTCATCATAAGTTCCAAACTCTTGTAATCCGCCATTTCCAATAACTGCAATCTTATCTGAATTTTTTATTGTAGACAATCTATGAGCAACTATTAAAGTCGTTCTATCTTTTACCAAATTTTCAATTGATTCTTGTATCTTCTTCTCTGAAACACTATCTAAAGCAGATGTAGCTTCATCAAGAATTAATATTTTAGGATTTCTTACAAATGCTCTTGCTATGGAAATTCTCTGGCGTTGTCCACCAGAAAGATTTTTTCCATGTTCAGTAATTTTTGTATCTAACCCTTCTGGGAGAGACTCTATTAACTCCTCTAAGTTTGCTGCTTTAATTATTTTATTTAATTCTTCCTCTGAAATATCATTTGTTCCATAAATAATATTTTCGCGAATAGTATGAGAAAATAAAATAGCATTTTGAGGCACAACTGCAATATGGGAACGATAACTTTGTAAATTAAAACCTTTAATATCTTGATTATCAATTAAAACTTGTCCTCCTGTAGCTTGAAAAAATCCGATTACAAGATTTAAAATTGTTGACTTTCCAGCTCCTGAAGCTCCAACAAAAGCTATTTTCTCTCCAGGACTTATAGAAAAATTCAAATTTTTCAAAACTGGAATCTTACTGTCCTTATATTTAAAATTAACATCTTTAAATATAATCTCTCCCTTTATATTCTTAAGCTTCTTTTTCTTACGATTATTTTCTACATCATGGCAAAGCAAAATATCTCCAACTGAGGCTACAGATTCTAAACCTTTTGCAATAGTAGGTAATAATGTAATACCTCCAGAAATCTGTGCCACTATAGATCCAAAATAAGTCTGATACAATACAACTTCACCTATTGTAATATATCCCTTAACTGCTATATATCCTGTAAATCCAAGACAAATTATCTGAAAAACTTGAAATGCTACCCAGCTTATAGACGAAAAATATGCTTGAATAAGATCTAGTTTTAATCCCTTCTTAGCTACACTTATCAATTGATTATCTATCTTTTTTGCTTCCTGTTTTTCTAATCCATGCGCTCTTGTAACTGGAATTAATTCTACCATTTCCATTACACGAACAGAAGTTTCTTCCATCTCTTTTCTATAATCACTATTATATCTCTTAATCTTTCCACTAAAAACAGCTATAATAATTACTGCTACAGGTATAGTTGCAATAAAAAATGCAAATACGGTTAAACTCTTAAAAATAACAACTCCTAAAGCTACTACTATATTTAATACAATACCTAAGATAGTTATAAAAACCTGAGATGATAAATTTTCAATCTGCTCTACATCCCGTATAATTTTTGATTGTACTCTTCCTGACTGCATTTCATTATAATATGCAATAGAAAGCTGTTGCAGCTTTTTTACAAGAGAACTTCTAAGGTCTCTTTCCACGCTTCTTATAGTTTTAGCATACAGCACTGTATGTATATAATTAGTTAATATATTTTGAAATACCATAATAAGAATTACAATAATATTAATTATAATTACATGAATTGCATTTGTATCTTTGTCCGTTGCTGCATTAATAATGTTTGCACTTACAATTGGCAGCACCCATACAGGAGAACTTTTCAATAAGAAAAAAATAATTGAAAGGAACAAATTTAAATAATGTCCTTTATATAATCCAACAAAGGTCTTTAAAGTATGATTTTCATTTTGTTTAAAAATTTTTAAAAGTGCTTCTTCTTTTGGTTCTAGTCTATCACTTTCTTTATTTTCTATTTCTGTCACTTTTTCACCACCACATCTATTTTTATTAATTATGACTTTTATACAGCTCATCATATTTCTTTATTAGATACCAGATCACATTTTTTCTCTTAGTTAACCTTCCGTCACCATATCATAATACTTCTTTATAACTTTTTCTGCTGGTTTTCCATATACTTCATAGCCTTTATTACTTTCAGCACTATTTAATGAATACTGCTTACATGACCAATCCCACATTGCAAATCCATATACCCATTTGTGCTTAAGTGAAGCTTCAAACATAGTCTTATACCACTCTGCCTGCTCATTTAAATCAACCCTGCCTTCAACACTCCAGTCATTAGGAACTGCTGAAGAACCTTTCGTAGACATGCAGCCAGCTTCTGCAAAGAAAAATGGCTTATTAAATTTATGAACAACTTCTTCAATACGATCTAATTCCGTCTCCCAATCAGAAAGAGGATAATATCCGCTTGAAGAAATAACATCGATGCAGTCCCACCATTTCACATTATGCTCTTGATATTTATCTGTATTATAAGATACCAGCCCATGATATACCTCTCTAATATCTGAAATTAGCTTACGCCATTCTTTTTCTCTATGCTCTGACATAACCATTTCGCACCCTGCAATAAACATTTCGCAGCCTGTTCTTTCAGCAATACTTGCATAATGTAATTGAAAATTAGTATACGACTCAAACCACTTGCTCCACTTTGGTTCACAATGAACATCTTCATCAAAAAAATTAATATGAGCTCTCCACGTTCCATTTTTACAATTTGCAGTTGGCTTAAGTGCTACTCTAAGACCTATTTTTTTAGCATAAGCTATTATCTCTTCCAATTCTTTATCTGATACAGTTGAGTTAGAAGTATAACAAATCTCTTCTGATTGTGGAGTATCCTGCAAACCATTAGGTACAAATATAACAAAATTAACTCCAACTCTTTCCTTTAAATTGTCCAAACTTTTATAAGCTTCTTTTTTTGTATAACTACCTTTTTTAGCAAAAGGTGCAAATGTAAAACCTTTAATAAAATTCAAAAAAAACATTCCTTTCATTTTTATTTAGCTATATATCCTGCAAATAGAAATCCACATAATCTATACACTTCAAAGTCTATAAACAAATCGTTTTGCAGCATATACACATAATTCCTGATTTAAATTTTAGAAATTCTGCAAGAAAAGTAAATGTACCAAAGGTGAGAATCAAAATTTTACATTTTGGTTTTTGAGCTTTCACCTAGTGACTTTTATATTAATTTAGCAGAACTTCCTTTTTAGATCTTTTATATTGGGAAACATGAACTTTCCTTTGGTCTTTCCTCCTTAACTGTTAGCTCTTAACTGCTAACTTAATTAACTATATCAATTTTATTTTTCATCTGATATAATACAATTGTTTAAAAATAGAATAAATCTATTTTGCGGAGGCCTATTATGAATTATTTATTTGAAGAAATAAACGTTTTAACTTCACCTTACGAAGCCTTTTTATGCGATACAAATCGCGATGGTTTCCCAATCAAAGCCCATTGGCATTATTATATGGAAATTATTTTAATGCTTGAAGGAACTGCAATAATAAATTGTAATAATAAAGAATATGTATTAGAATCCGGAGATTTAATTTTATTCCATCCTCAAGCAATACATTCAATTTTTACATCATCTCCTGAACCATTAAAATATGATGTACTTAAATTTGATATAAATAATCTTCATATAAATAGTAGCTATACACCAAAACTTAGTGCAATTTTCAAATATTCAATAGATGATTCCTGTGCACCTATTTACCTTACCTCAACAAACTTTAAACATTTTTCATTAGATAATTTATTTAATAGCTGTATTGAAGAAATAATAACTAAAGATTATGGTTATGATATTCAGCTTCAAGCTTTAATCTCATCCTTATTGATTGAAATTCTTAGAATATGGAGGCAAAATGGATTTGATACAAATAACATTGCTTTAATTCCTTATGATACAGATTCATTGCACACTATCTTACAATATATTGATGAACATTCACACGAATCCTTAAAGGTAGAAGCCCTTGCTGAAAAATGCCACATGAGTTATTCATACTTTGCAAAAAACTTTCATGAACTATATGGTCAATCCTGCAAGGACTATATTGAATTTATAAGATTAAGTAAAGTTAAAGATTTACTCCTATTTACAAACTTTGACCTTAACTACATAAGTCAAGAAACTGGCTTTTCAGATTGTAGCCACTTAATACGCACCTTTAAGAAAAAAACAGGCATAACGCCAAAAAAGTTTCGCATACAACACCTTAAATAAATTTCATTAATATAATTAAACTGAGGCTTTCTAAATTCAAGAAAACCTCAACTTTAATTTAAGAAAAAACATTTGTAAGATTTAAATTTTCTACTGTTGACTTTATTTCATCTTTATCAGTAGTATACAATCCTAAAGTCTTCATTCTCTCAAAGTAATCTGCACCGGAGAATGTGTATCTTTCACTTAGCTTCCCTTCTTTAACCTTATCATTTGCATACGCAATGATATCTCCTGTAACAAGCTTTCTTGATAATTCTAACAAAGGTCTCTTTTTTAAATATTGTACTGCATTATATCCTGCTAAAGTTCCAGTCGTCATAGCTTCAGTATGTCCCACAAAAAATCCAGATTTTTCACCACCACAAAATAAATTCTCTATTTTATCTACTTGCATTGAATTGCTCCTAGGAGCCGATGATAAATATCTAATCGAGTTACCATTCCCTCCCGCTAACGGATCTAAATATACTACATCTTCTAAGCCTTTAATTTTTCTTAATTTATCTATTGGATAATGAGAAGTCATAAGCTTTACATGTCCAGTATCTAATAGTATAATATTTTCTCCAAACTCTAAAGTTGCATATTGCTGACATACCTTTTGCTCTAATTTCTCTAAATGTATATCTTCTTTCGGAATTTTAATAACCACAACACCATCTTTCTCTAAAGCATAAACTATATCCCTTGATAAAAACTCTTTGGAAAACTCACAAGAACCACTCATTGCACCTTTCATACCATTTGCTCTTTCTCCAATTAAATCATTTACGCCTGCTTTTTCACTTATACTTACTCTCCCACCAAAGCTAGGACATCTTAATGTACACATTACACATCCGTTGCCATATTTTACGCAGTTAGGCATTGACCCTGTAGACCCTGTCGTTTCTATGAAAACATCCCCTATTATAGCTTCTTTATTGGGTAGTATAACTGCTTTCACTTTATTTTTTTCCATTTCCACATCTATTATTCTACTCTTAAAAAAGAGCTTTACTCCTGACTTAAGCAAATGTCTTCTAATAATTGGTTCAGCCCTTCCTACATCACATAACCAAGCATGTTTATGCCCTGGAAAATCTATATTCCTATGAATAGATATAGAATCCATAATTTTAATAAAATCACCAGCACCAAGGTTTATTAATTCTTCTGCTGCAGTGAATCTTCCATTATTTCTCATTATCCCACCAACATTACCCACTCCAAGTAATAAATCTGTTCTTTCATATAGCTCAACTTCCACTCCTAGCTTTGCTACTTCCAGTGCGGCAGCACACCCTGCCCATCCCCCACCTATAATTATCACTTTCATTAATATACTCCTTTAATTATAGTTATCTCTACTTTATATACTATTCAATTACTTTGCTAAGTTGAGTGTTCTCATAAACTTGATTAATAACAAAGATAGAAATTAAAAATAACTTTTATTAAAATAAACGCACTTGAAGAGTAGGCATTTTCAATTACCTACCCTGCAAGAACTTCTTCTGTTACCTATCTATTTTGACTCACATGGATATATATAATTGCTTATAGTACAAGCTCTTAATTTACAAGGGTCAAATTCATTGTCATCAGGAATTACAAACACTAATTTACGTTCAATAGTTCCGCATGAATCCTCACAATTTTCATTTTTTCTATATGCCATTGTAATAAAACCCTTAAACGCAAGTATTCTATTACATTCATCATATATAATGGATGCAACCGCTACTTTTTTGTCTGGACATACATTGTTTATTTTAATTCGTACAGTTAACAATTTTGCACCATGTTTTTCTATATCCACTGGTTCAGCCTTGATAGTATCACATAACTCACATGAACATTTAGTGCACTTTTCATATTTACCCATTTAGTTCAACTCCTATTTGCATATAAATTTAATATAAAATAATGTTTACTAACGTTGATTTGGCCATTTATAATTCTTATACATACATATATCATTAAAATATCTTTTCAACATAAAGTTTATAAGTTGATATATGTTCTCCTAAATCACATTAGCATCTTAATTATCTTTATTATAAATTCACAATAGTTTTATTAATAGGCTTGTTATAGATTGTATATTTCTAAGATATTCTAAAATAAATATTTTTGTGAACAAAATCAATCAAATCTAGATACATGTTTATTTATAATTAAAAGTAGCCTAGCATGCATCTTCTATAAAGTACATGCTAGGTCACTCCAATTTTTATTAATATTGTATAAAATATTCTCTCTATATTGTTTGCTTTGCAGATGTAATTGTTATTTCTAACACTCTACTTAAAAATGGGAATTTATTTTTCATCATATCAAATTCAGAACCTGATTCAACAAATTTAGCTGTTCCTTCAATTAAGAATCCTGCTCCCATATATTGATGTCCCATAACTTCTTTGCTACCTAAAGTGACCTTAACTTTATTATTTACTTCTATATTTTTTTGAGTTTTTCTCATTCCTGCTGCTGGTAGTAATAATCTACCATCTTCAGTAACATTAAGATATGAGTTCCAAGTATTAACCACATGAGCTTCATTATTACTGGAAGATACAATGGCTACTACCCCTTCATGTGAAATAACTTCAAGTAATTTCTCGTTTATCATTTATATTCCTCCTCTGAAATTTTATTAATTTATTTATGTACATATCTTTGAAAAGGCTTTATTTATTGTAAATTGACTTTTCATTAATGTAATTATACAATCAAAGTGTAATCATAAAAAGTGCCACTTTATATGATTTTTTAGGATACAGTTTATAAGGAGATTGTTATTAAAATGATTATTTTAAATACTGATTCAAAACATCCTTTATATTTACAAATCTACGATCAATTAAAAAAACAAATAATTTCAGGAGAAATTCCAAAAGGTAAAAAACTTCCTTCAACAAGAAAACTCTCAACCATATTAAATGTAAGTAGAAATACTGTTGAAAGTGCTTATATGCAACTTTCTTCTGAAGGATATGCTTCAAGAAAAGCCCGTAGTGGCTTTATTGTCCTAAAATTGGATAATTCCATAATATCAAAACTGAAAAAAGAAGATATTAAAACATGTAAAAATTTCCCTCTCCATTTAGATTATATAGATACTACTCATAACACTTATTATAAGTATAATTTTGAATATGGGAAACTTAGTGCCCCAGATTTTCCTTTACGTACGTGGAAAAGAATATCAAATAAATGTTTATCAACCATAAGCGCTGAAGATATGATATCATATAGTGCAAGTAAAGGTGAACTTGAATTACAAATAGAAATTATGAATTATTTAAGAAAATCAAGAGGTGTATCTTGTAGTCCTGAGCAAATCATTATCTCTTCTGGCAGTGACCACTCCCTCAGCTTACTCTGCCAGCTATTTAGAAGAGATTTTGATAAAATAGCCTTAGAAGACCCCGGGTATATTGGCGCAAAGGATATTTTTATTAATAACGGATATAATGTTATCCCAATCAACTTACAAGAAGATGGAATAAATCTTGATGAATTAGAAAATAGTTTAGCAAAAATAGTATATATAACACCTTCACATCAATTTCCAATGGGAGATGTGATGCCTATTGCAAAAAGATTAAAACTTCTAGATTGGGGCATGAGAAACAATGGAATTATTATTGAAGATGATTATGATAGTGAATTAAGATATAATTCAAAACCAATTCCATCAATCCAAAGTATTGATTCCAATGGCTCTGTAATATATATAGGTACATTTTCAAAAGCTTTATCTCCTAGTTTGCGCTTAAGTTATATGGTATTACCGAAAGTATGGCTTGATAAATATAATGAGCGTTTTAAAACGTATCAAGTATCAACCCCCATAATACTACAAAAAATTATTCACCAATTTATGCATTTAGGCCACTTTGATAGACATTTACGTAAAATATCTCTTATAAATAAAAGGAAACATGATACCCTAATTCATGCAATTCAAGAATTCATGGGTGACAAGGTTATTATTCATGCTAAAAATGCAGGTATACATATTTTATTAGAATTAAAAGATGGATTAACTGAAAAAGAACTAATAACAAAAGCTAAAAATCGTGGTATTAAGGTTTATCCTGTATCTACATTTTGGATAAGAAAAGATAAATATCCTAATAATATGGTTCTACTTGGTTTTGGCGGGATGTCTGAAAATGATATTTTTGAAGGTATACGCCTGCTTAAGGAAGCATGGTTTATCAGTTAACTTGTTTATATCTTTGTAAAGTAGGAAAAGTAGATAATTTTGTGTAAAAAACTGTCTACTTTTCTGATTGCTGATATAATTGCTTTTTTAAGCTCTGTTATTTTGAAATTTCCTAATTAAAACTAAAACAGAGCATCGCTTCTGATTAAGCTTTAATCATTTTACGACACTCCTACGATAAATTTAATTAACTATTTAATCTAATAATTCTATTAACCTTTTCTTTCTCACCCTTCAAATAATATACTATATTTTCACATGATATTCTTTGCAATTCTCTCATGGATGTTTCTGAATAAAAGGCTGCATGAGGTGTTATAATGACATTCTCTCTTCCTACTAATTTATTTTTTTCTAAATTAGGATTTTCCTCGGCTAGCACATCTAAACCTGCTCCCCTAATTAAATTTTTTTCAAGTGCTATAAGTAAGTCCTTCTCATTAAAACTACTTCCACGACCTGTATTTATAAAAATAGGGGATTTCTTCATTTTGTTAAATTCATTAATTGTAAAGAAGTTATTGTTAGTACTATTTTGATTCATATGATTAGAAACAATATCTGCATTTTTCCATACATATTCAGAATCAACTAACCTTACATTAAGAGCTTTAGCCTCCTCAGTTTTTACATAAGGATCTACAGCAACAACTTGCATTCCAAAGGCAAGTGCTCTCTTTGCAACAGCTTTTCCTATTTTCCCAAAACCAAATATTCCAAGAGTTTGCCCTTCTATTCTTTGAAGGTTATTGATTGATTGATATTTCCATATTCCTTTTTTATCTATATCATTTATATAATGCTTAATTCCTCTACTTAGAGATAAAATTAGTGACATAGTGTGTTCAGCAACTTCTTGGGTGCAGTATTCCCCCATATGACAAACTGCAATATTCTTTTTAGCTGCTTCTTCTAAATCTACACAATCATATCCTACTGCATTAATAGATATACATTTCAAATTCTTACATCTATTAATGACTGTTTTATTAATATCTAGAAATGCTGTAAGTATTGCATCACCATCCTTAATAACTTCTAAAAATTCATTTTGGTCACTATTATATTCATATATAACAATCTCAACATCCTTAAGTCCCTCTGATAGAATATTTTTTTCATATTCAAGATTTCTTTCTAGCACATCTTTATAGTCTGTAATTACTATTTTCATCAATTCCACCACCTTTATTTATTTCATTTACCTATACAAATCGGTAGAAGTTCTGAAAGAATTTTATCTGTTATCTTAATTACTTTATCCATTTCTTCATCCGTCCCAATTGTTATTCTTACATAGTCATCTATCTTCGGTTGCTTGTAATATCGAGTTAGCACTCCTTTTTCTCTTAATGATTTATGGTATTCTTCTCCACTAATTAGATTATGGGTCACAAATATAAAATTAGTTTTAGATGGAATTACTATAAATCCTAATTTTCTAAATTCAACACTTATTCTTTCTCTTGTAGCAACGACCTTGTTCTTACATTCTTCAAAATATTTCTTATCTTTTACTGATTCAACTCCAGCAACTAATGATAGTCCATTAATGTTATATGGGCTAAAAGAGAACTTTATTTTATTTAAATCATCAATGATTTCTTTGGATGCAAGTGCAAAACCTAAACGAGCACCGGCCAAATTACGTGATTTAGAAAAAGTTTGAACTACTATTAAGTTTGGATATTTATCAAGTAAGCTTATACATGATTTACTTCCGAAGTCCACATATGCTTCATCTATTATAACTACTCTATCTTTATTAGTCTTTAAGATTAATTCTATTTCCTGATGAGTAAGAATTAATCCTGTAGGCGCATTTGGATTAGCAATTATTATATTCCGTCCACAATTTATATAATTATTAATATCAATTGAAAAATCATCTTTTAAAGGTATTTCAATTGCATCTATATTAAAAGATTTTGAGTATACCTTATAAAATCCATAAGTTATATTTGGAAAACACGCTTTTCTTTCTTCATCAAAGAAGGCTAAGAAACAAAATCCCAAAACTTCATCTGATCCATTTCCTACAAATACTTGTTCAGACCTTATATTATAGAACTTAGCAAGTTCATCTACTAGTATTTTTGCATCTGGATCTGAATAAAGGTTTAATCCCTCTACTGCTTTTTTATTTACTACTTCCATTACCTTTGGTGCTGGCGGATATGGTGATTCGTTTGTATTTAATTTAATACATTCCCTATTCTTTGGTTGTTCTCCTGGAACATATGGTTCTAAATTACATAATTTTTTACTTAAAAATTTACTCATCTAAAGTCCCCCAATTACTAAACTAAATTTTATGCTTTAATTAAATTAAATTACCAATTTAATTTAATTAAAATTATTAACTTATCCCTTAAAATTTAGATATTCTCTTTGTTTAAAACTTCATCTATTATTTGTATTGCTTTATCTATATCTTTTTTTTCTATTATTGTTGGTGCAATAAAACGTATAACATTTTTATTGCATCCACAAGATAATAATAGAAGTCCTAAATCTAATGCTCTTTCTATTATTTTCTTTGTTAATTCTGTATTAGGATTTTTATCTTTATCAACTATTTCAATTGCAAGCATTAATCCCAATCCTCTAACTTCACCAATAACCTTATGTTTATCCTTTAATTCCATTAATTTCTCTTTAAAATATCCACCCATCTTAGCACAGTTTTCAAGCGCTCCATTTTCAAGCACATCTATTGTTGCAAGCGCTGCTGCACAAGCTACTGGATTTCCTCCAAATGTTCCGCCATGTGCTCCAGCAGCCCATTTTTCCATATACTCTTTCTTTGCTATCACTGCACTTAATGGAAAACCTTATGCTATTGCTTTAGCTGTTGTAAATATATCTGGCTTTACTTCAAAATGTTCCTGTGCAAACATCTTTCCTGTTCTTCCAAAACCAGTTTGAACTTCATCAAAAATAAGCATTATTCCATATTTATTACAAATTTCTCTAACATACTTTACAAATTCTACTGTAGGTACTATATATCCACCTTCTCCTTGTATTGGTTCCATAATTATTGCAGCTACACTATATGGATCGATAAGTTGCTTAAACATATCCTGAAATTGTTCAAAATATTCTTCTGGACACTCCTTTCCATTTTCCTTATATGGTGTCCTAAAAATATATGGATATTCAGCAAAATACACACTTGGAAGTAGCCCTTCATAATTTTTTCTGTATGCTGAATTTGAAGAAGTAATCGAAGTTGTACCTATTGTTCTTCCATGAAAAGATCCTTTAAATGCAATAACTGCTGGTCTCTTTGTAATATATTTTGCAAGCTTCAATGCTCCTTCGTTAGCTTCTGCTCCACTGTTACTGAAATATACCATTGTATCTCCACCAGTAATTTCAACGAGCTTTTCTGCAAGTTTCACGTAAGACTCATAATATACAACATTATGGCCTCCATGAATTAATATTTTTACTTGCTGCACTGCTGCTTCAACTACTTTGGGATGATTATGACCTATATTGCAGACAGCTACACCACTTGCAAAATCAAGTATTTCTCTCCCATCTTCAGTTGTCAAATAACAGCCTTCACCTTTTACAATTCCAAGATCAGTTGCTCTCCCCGCAACTGGTGGCATTACTTTTTGACATCTTTCAAATAAAGTACTCATATTATTTATCCTCCAATAAATTATCACATTTTTAATTTTGATTTCAGTTTTAATTAACTAATCATCTTCTGTAACTAGTCTTTCTCTATATTAAAAAGTAGTTTTTTAATGTTTTCATGACAAGATCTGGCAAAATCTTAAATGTGTACGGCATATATACACGTTCAGTCCATTTATGAGCATCTTTTCCGTAGCATCCATAATTAATTGCTGGTATATTAAGTTTTTTTATTTTTTGTAAAGGAACATTATAAAGTTTTTTATATTCTGGGAAATTTCCAATTAATATATCTATTGATTCATTATCATCATCTATTTTCAAATAGCTGCTATCAGTTAGGCTTGGGAAGAATTGCATTACCTCAAATTCTTCACTGCTCTTTTCACTAAACTCTTTAACTATTTTTAAAATTTCATTATAAGTTTTCTTTTCTTCTACTATTTCATCTTTCAAAGTATTATGTGGGCAATATGGAGCAGCAAAGAATATTACTATTGTAGGAATTTTTATTCCAGCAATTGAACATAATTTTTTTGTTATTTCCAATGGAATTTCACGTTTGTCCATATTTCCACTTATACATTTATTGGTTATTTCTTCAATATATGTGTCAATATTTCCCTGGAACTTTTTTTTAGATATCTTATAAACTTCATCATATTCTAGAACTTGAGTTATATATTCTATTTCCTTATAATTTACTTTTGTTAGTTTACAGTAATTTTTATATTTTTCATTAATATCCTTTAACACATTGCTTAAAGCCTTTTGAGCTATTTCCCTAAGTTTTATTAAAATTTCTTTTATCGATAAGTTATGAATAAAGTAATTAAAATAAACAAATGAAGTAAATGATGTTTGAACATTATATTGTGGTTTTAAATCTTTCATTTTTAATACCGATGGTGGAAGTGTATATTCGTTTTTATATCCATCACAGAACTCTGAATTTAAATTAATTAGCTTAACAAGTTCTGCTGCAACCATAGAAGAATCAAATCCTTCAAAACATTGGGCCACATGAGTTTCTTTTCCTTGAATATAAAAGCAAGGTAGTATTTTTCCAACTGCTCCTGTATAAACATATTTTTTTGTGTCTCCAGGATAAAGTGGGCATATATAATCATTATTTATAGCAATAAGATAGTTTAAATTTTCTTTTTCTTTCAGTTCTTCTAATACCTCCAAACCTTCGATTATTCCTGTGTGGAGATTTTCTTCAACTGGGTTTACAGAAAGCAAAATGTTACCATCTATATCTTTTACTTTTTCGCATAAATGTTTTAAAATCACCATGAAAACTGCAACACCACTCTTCATATCACATGCTCCACGTCCAAATAACCAATCCCCTGAATTTAAATCCTTCTCTACTTCAAGGTCTAACTTCACATTCTTGAGTTTTTTCATTAGCTCATCACAATTGAAAGCAAAATCTTTAAGTTCCCCAAAATCTTCAATACCAACTGTATCCACATGCCCATGAAATATTATAGTTTCTTTGCTATTTCCTTTTTCCCCTTTTATAAGAGCAAATACATTTCTTCTATCTAAAAAATCATTTTTGAGTTTTTGTATAATAACTTGATTAGGATGTCCTTTAAAATATGGTATATCTCTTAAATACGATTCAATAAAACATGAAATATCATGCTCTCCAGAAGTTGTATTTACACTGGCTATACTTACAAGTTTTTTTGTAAGTTCTAATATTTCTTTAAACACCGTTCATCCTCCTTGCTTCTATACAGACTAAAAAATACTGTATACAATATTAACTAAAAAAATTTCTTCATATTCTATATACAATTGCATAAAATTATTTACAACATATATAACCATTTTTATATTCTACTAAGTGGAAATGTCATGCAATGCGGACCACCACCTGCTTTTACTATTTCAGTAATATCAACTTCTATTACATTTATCCCTCTTTTTCTCATTTCTTTATTGGCATAACTGTTTTTCTTTAAGGATATTACTCTTTTATTTCCAAGTGCTTGTACATTACATCCTAATTCAAATATACTTTCTGCTGGCACATCTATGGTTTCAATTCCTTTTTTCTCTATAAGTTTAAGAAAATCTTCTGGGAGAGCATCTCTATAAGCTAATGCAAGTTTTTCATCTATTATATTAAAACATAAATCAAAATGTAAATATTTCTCATCACAAGGTACTCCGATAATTTTGTATCCATACTTTTCCAATTTATCTTGTATTTCTTTAATTCCTTTTATATCACTTCTTGCCACTATTCCAATTGCAATTGTATTATCATCTAAAAATGTGAAATCTCCACCTTCAAATAAACCTTCAGTACATTCTGCAACTATTGGTATTCCTAGTTCAGCCATTTTATTTTTATAAACATCTCTTTCAAAGAAACGTATTTCTTCTCTAAATCTACCTAATATATATCCTTCTTTAATGCACCCACCAAAATCTCTTGCAAATACTGAATTAGTCGTTCTTTGATCTGTGTCTAAAAGAACCACTTCAACTCCATTATCTTCATAAGCTTTTATCATTAACTTATGTTCAGCTTCCATTTTTTCAATATCTAAAGTAGTATTCTGCCATTTTTTTGCTATTTCATTTATAGGAACTGGCTTAAGATAAGTTGGTCTACACATTAATACTTTCTTTAATACACCAGTTGAATTTTTAACATACATGTTTTCCATATTAGCTCCTCCTAAAACTTTCAATAAAATATATTATAAACAAAAAGACAAAGACATGGCTTTCTTTTAATTAATTAGACGCCTTTGTCTTTGTCTTATACTTTTTTCTTTGAAATTTCAGATTGTTTTATGACGTAAAATAACAATGCTAAGTAAAACTGATTCATAAATATTAAAAGTCATATAGGATTTCCTTAATATTTATATTATTCTCATCAGTCAATATTGCTACCCCATTAGTCTAAGAAAATACATCAAATAGTAACCACAACATCATCGTTAAAACTCAAAGCTTTAATATACTTATCCTCCTTGCATTTTGTGGCTTATTTTCACCTTTTACGAATTTAGTATTCTGTATACAATATAATTGTAAAAAAATCTAAAGATTATCATCTTCGACACCTTCATTATAATTTGATTATATTAACACTTATTGCTAATGTCAACCAAATTTTACAATTAATTATATTTCTTCATGTTACATTTTCTATTAAATTTTAAACTAATTTTACACTATTACAACTATAAAATATTTAATAAATTAAGCTTAATCAGTTTAATACAATTATAACTATAAATTTACTTCTTTATTTATGTACAAGCATTCTTTCATTAACATTTTGCAAATGTCTTTTCATTGCTTCACTAGCTAATTCAAATTCTTCCTTTTCAATATAATTAATTATTTCCTTATGCTCTTTATTTGCAATACTTCCATATTTATCAACTGTACCTGATAAAATCAAAAAACGTTTAGTAATTAGATTAGCTTTTTTTATCATATCTCTTAAGAAAGAATTATTTGCATATTCTGCAATTTTTGTATGAAATTCATAATCAAGTTCAATAAAATCTTCATTTCTATGATCTTCTACCATATGCAATTGCTCTATATACCTATTTTTTATTTCTTCAATCTGCTTTTTAGTTATATTATCTTTTAAAAGCAGGACTGCTAGAGATTCTAACGATTCACGAACTAAAGTTATATCTTCTATTTCCTTTTGAGTTATATCTGAAACCACAACATTTTTACTTTGGTTTATTTCAGCAATTTCTTCATAAACAAGCTTAAGTAAAGCTGCCTTAATTGGTGTTCTGCTTATTTGCAATTCTTCAGCTAATTTTTCTTCAGCTAATATTTCACCCGGCTTTAATTTATTAGAAATAATCGCCTCTTTTATTATATCGTATGCTTTATCTGATAATGATTTATCCTTTTTTATAACGCCTAGTTTACCCATAATATTTTCTCCTTCCCGATATCAATCACTGAACACTGTATACATAATACATAAAAAAATTAGAGCTACTTTATAGATGCTCAACTCCATTGTTATTTATATTAGATTTTATTTGACTGTAGGAATATATATACATTTAAATGTTAATTTATACAATTACCAAATTACTGAACTTTATATGGTTTAATATACGTTGTTCTATCATATCATTATAATACATCATGTTTTTTTATGTCAAACATTAGTTTAAAGTTGAGTGATATTTGCTAATTCTTTATTTCTTGAATAAATATGCACAATATTAAATATAATACAATTTAATACCCCACACTTTTTCTAATTTTCAAATTCTTCTCTACATTTTTGAAAGAAATCATAGAAATATCTCACATTTTCTAATTCATTCCACCTACAAACATCAATATCTTTAAAATCAAGATTATATATTTTTGCATCTAAGGTTCTAAGCATAAATGGTGAATGTGTTGCAATAATATATTGATTGTTTAGATATCTTGCACCAAAATTAATTTTTTCAGCTAAAAGTACTTGATTTTGAGGTGATAATGAAACTTCCGGTTCATCTAATAAATATAATGCATCTGTCTGCAATAAATCATCAAATATTTGTAAACTCATTTCACCATTTGAATATTTTTCTTGACCAAATTTCATTCTTTCTATCTGCTCACTCATCTTTGGTGAATGCTTTAATATTTCTAGTTGTTCCTTATTATATCCTCTTTTGGCATATTCATAAACATACCCTTCTCGCAAAATTGCTTCTTGTTGAATTTTCTTAACCTCATACATTATATCTTCACTTTTAATATAGCAACTATTTAAAGGAATCTTATATAATACTTGTCCATTTTCATTTTCGCCAAGTTCATAAATACATTCCTTTACAAAACTTTCGAAATAAGATTTTATTGCATTAACTACAACAACTTCTTCCTTCCCAATTAACTCTAATTTATTAGCGATAATATTTAATAACGAGGATTTTCCACAAGCATTATTCCCATAAAATATTGTGATTTTATCAAAAACAAGGCATTTCTCATTTTTCTTATCAAATACATTATAAGGATATATATTAGGATTAGAAACTTTTTCATTTGATAATTTAAATGTATTTATATAAATCAATTTTGTCACCTTCATCTTTTTATTTTTAATTTACATTATGTTGCAATTTTAATTCTTCAACAAGATTCAATGATCTTAACTAATTTTAATATAGATTATTTTTTGCAACATATATATTTTTATTTTTTTATATACGTATTTATTTCATCAAACTCTCATAGATATGTCCATTGGTTTATATTCTTTTTATGCAAATTTAATGTTACGTTATTTAATAAATCAACTATATGCCTTAAATCATTTTTTCTACTAATATATTTTTATACATAGTTTTAATCTTACCTTCAGTTATGTAGTTTTCCATTAATACATAATATATTGGAGTGCTCTGAGTAGAATAGACATATAGAAAGTACGTTTTTCTTTGATTTCCGTAGAATATTATAAATCACTATTTGTTATTCATAATATTTAAAATAATTCAAATATTAGTAAACTTGTAGTTGTAATTGCCCTACCCAAGAATGATTCAATTATTACGATGCGGCCTTTAGACCAAGGTAGTAATCCTTTTTAAATTCTCTTGGAGAGTTATAGTCTAGAGTTGAATGTAACCTTCTTGAATTATAGAATAACTCTATATATTCAACAACAGTTGTTCTAGCCTCAGCTCTAGTTTTAAATTTTATTCCATACAATTTGTCCTTTTTTAAAGATGCAAAAAATGTCTCAGCGCAGGCATTATCAAAACAACAACCTTTAGCACTCATGCTTTGAAAGAAACTATTTTTTCTTAACAAATCTTGATAATCGTAGGAAGCATAATCGATTAAGAAAAAGGGATTTCTCCCTTTCCCTCATCTAAGAACCGTACGTGAGAGTTTCCAGCTCATACGGCTCAAGCATTTCTTCACCCTTTCGGGCGGCAACAAATGTATGCAGTTTTAT
>NZ_LZZM01000147.1 GCF_002006345.1 Clostridium puniceum | reverse complement strand
CACTCTATTAAGAGCATCAGCAACGGCTTCAGCGGTTTTAGCTATAATATCGACTACCATAGCATATCTAGTTTTACGCTCTACTATTGTAAGTAGTACATTATCATTATTGGATTTTTGACCAATAACAGTGTCAATTTCCCAATGACCAAACTCGTGCCGAGTGTTTATCTCTACTGGGCGATCTGATATGCTAGAACCAAGTTTTTTCTTATGCTTTTTAACTCTAGTAGATTTTGTATTTCTACGTAGCTTCATTGGCAAGTCAGTGTTTTTTATATCTAATAAACCAAGATCTATATGGTTATATAATGTTTTTGTGCAGACCATTTGAGAGCGCTTAAATCTACCGTTAGCGATAGCTTCGCCAACACAAGCATCTGGTGACCATGAATGATTTTTAATTTTATCCACAGTATAGTTTATGAAATCACTGCATTCTAAGCGCTTAAAAGTGCGGCAGCAGTTTATACGATGCTTTTTATATATGGCTTCGCCAGTATCGGCAAGGTATACTTCAACGTATTTTTCTTGTTTAATTTGAGTGGTAGTTCCACGTCTAATTTCATTTAAGATAGTGTTTATAGGTCGTTTTAACTCTTTTGCTATCTTATAAGGTGAAAAGCCATCTTTTAGACGAAGCTGGATAAGCATACGTTCTTCAAAATTCAAATGTTTATTTTTACGT
>NZ_LZZM01000146.1 GCF_002006345.1 Clostridium puniceum | reverse complement strand
TATTTGTATTGCGTAGTATCGTACAACAAAAAATACCGCAAATTCATTTCTGAATAATGCGGTATTCTCTTAATTTCATATTTTGTTATACTCTAAATTATTTATTACCGAAAGACATAGTATATTCAATCTCCTTTGTTTCTTCACTAAAATGCTCATCCAAAACTTTAAAACCGTTTTTTAAATAAAAATTTACTGCATTTTTGTTTTTTATAAACAAATCTAATTTAAGATGAAAATATTTAGACTTACAATACTCTATTAACTTCTGACCTATCCCTTCTCCTTGATATTCTTTTTTTACAAAAAGTCCTGCTATATAATTTCCTTCTATAACTCCTATAAAAGCCTTTATAACATTATTTTCTTCAAATATATAAATATCCGCTGACGGTAACATTTGTTTAACCAAATCATAATTATTAATCCAATATTCCTTTTTTATAAAATTATGGGCATCTATATTAGTGTCAATCCAAATTTTCATTACTACATCTAATTGGCTTAAATTAAAATTTTTAATCATACTCTTCTCCTCAATTTCTTAAAATATTAAAAATAAGAGTCGAATACATCCATCAAGTTCACCCTTTCTGCTAAATGTAATTATCTTTCCCTTATTAATTATAACATATTTTATAAGTACCGCATTATTCACTTTTCAAAGAACATCATTATTATTAGTTGCTACGCAAAAT
>NZ_LZZM01000145.1 GCF_002006345.1 Clostridium puniceum | reverse complement strand
CATCCTTTCGGGGATAAATGGTTTTAATCAGTTATGCTCATCGGCTTCCTAACAATACGTTGTCTTTAATAAATTTTTCTCTAACTTGACTATGCCCCTTCGCTCCATAAGAATTACCTTATTTCATCACTACTACGGGCTGCTGCCGCTCGGATTCAATGGCCATTTCCTACCATTTAGGAACATTAACTCTTATCAGTTTTGTCATTTCCTTCCGAACTTCAATTGTTCCTCATATCTTAGCTTTACATATTACTTTAGGTTCCCTCTTTAACCCGTCAGCCTCTTCGAACCCATAGTTGGAGGGCTTTGAAGATAAGTCCGCACCTAAACTTTTCCTCGGCAACGTCACCTAATTGCCTTGGCGACTGAAACTCTCTTGGAGTTTAGATTCTTCGTTTTGAATTCTATGGAAAGTCTCGAGCCTTTATCTCAAGGGTTCGTCGGTTCTTTTTGAACATCCTAACCATGGTAATTTTATAGCCTCCCGATTATTTCTCTAACCACTTCTCAGGTCTGATTTTCACCGCCTTCACCGGACTTCATACATTATATTGATAAGATATAATGCATGTCGGAGTCTTAGAGTGTGCCTTCCAACATTAAGACACCATAGGAATTTCACCTATTCATTCAGATATAAAGTTAGATTGCTATGCAATCCTCTAGTTTTATTGCATATTTCTATGCAGATTGTCTAGAAACAATTCGTAC
>NZ_LZZM01000144.1 GCF_002006345.1 Clostridium puniceum | reverse complement strand
AACTCAAGGAATACCACAGCATCATATTTTTCGTGTTCTTCACAATATACATGACCGCTTTCGTAATCTAGTATTCCTATTAATTTTACACCTGCATTCTTTCCGTAAGTGGGTATTTTTCGCTGCTGTCCTTTTATAAACCAGGTCTTTTGAATAGCTTGATAATCTCTTATCATTGATTCATCTTGAAATAATATTGTATTCACTAAGCCATCAAGGTGTTTTTTTTAGATTTTCAAAATCCTTCTTGAAAGTTTCTTGTTTTTCTTTATCAGCCTTTTTTAAAACATATGTTGGTCTTGTATAACTCAAATTTAATCTGTGAAGAATAACTGCCATACTACTATGTTTTATAGTAATATTAAAGTTGACTATGACCCATTGACGTATTAATTCAATAGTCCAATTTTTTCTACACTCAAAGCCCACTTCGTCAGGCGTATTATTTGTTATTACAGATATAAGTTTTTGTTCTTGCTCATTACTTAATTTTCTAGGGGCACCAGGTGCTTTCTTCATCGCAAGACCGTCTAATCCTTTGGTTTTATATTTTTTGATATAACTACCAACAGCATGTTCTTCTAAACCTTCCATTTCTGCAATTGTCTTATTTTTAAAACCTTGAAAGTGCTTTAAAACAACAGAATATCGTTTATACATTCGTACATTTTTAGTCTTTTTCATTGCTGATTCTAGTTCTAATATTGCATTTTGATTAT
>NZ_LZZM01000143.1 GCF_002006345.1 Clostridium puniceum | reverse complement strand
CTTTCTTTTTGAGACGCTCTTTATTTTAGTTATTAATAATTTTTAAGAAGAGGAGTGTCATAGATATTTTTTTGTATTAACTTATAAACAGAATTAAGTTAATACAAAATATTATCAAATTTGTATAAGTATGATAAACTGATTTAAATGTTGTCTATAAGTATAGACAGTATAAATTTAAGGAGATGTTTTAAATTGAGTATATCAAAAATTCCACAATCTGAATTAAATGTTGTGAAAGTAATTTGGAAAAATAACAAACCAATATCATCAAAAGAAGTTATTAGCGAATCACAAGAAAAATTTGGTTGGAAGAGAACAACAACATTAACCTTATTATCAAAATTAGTTCAAAAAGAATTTTTAAGTGCAAAAAAGATTAAATTATATACTTATTACACAGCATTAATAAGTAAGAAAACGTATTTAGAATTTGAAACAAAATACTTCTTTACTAATATTCATGAAAATTCATTAAAGAGTTTAATTACAGCATTACATGAAAATAATGAAATTACTAATGAGGATTTAGAAGAGTTAGAACAGTGGATTAGAAATAAGGAAGAATAATTATAAAATTAGGGGGAGAGTATGATTGAGATATTAATTATGAATATACTAAGGATAGCAGTAATTGGTAGCATAGGAATAAGCTTAATTTTAGTTTTTAATAAAACCTTATTTAAAGAATATACTAAAAACTTTAACTATTATATATGGCTAATAGTTATATTTAGAATGATTTTGCCCTTTAAAATTCCAATATATATGAATATAAACCCTATGGTTTATAATAAAGTAGGAATTGATGATGCAATTAATAATGTAGAATTGGCAAAAAAACAAGTGAGTGATATAAAAGCTATAAATAGTTCCATTAGTAGTAATCAAGTTATTGAAGGTGCAAAACAATTCACTAGCAATATTAATATTTTAGAGGTTATATGTTACTTATGGTTAGCCGTAACGTTAGCAGTTATGACATATAGAATTTTTACATATATAAAATATAAAAATACTATATTAGATTTATCATGGAATATTAAAGATACTAAAATAGAAGAAATATATAATAAATTACTTAGAGAAATGAAAATAAATAAAAATATTTCATTGAAAGTTTCAGATTATACATCTATACCGTTTGGAATTGGATTTTTTAAATCTTATATAGTATTGCCAAACATTAATTATGAGGAGAAAGAAGTTGAATGGATTTTAAAGCATGAGCTTATGCATTACAAGAAAAATGATATATTATATAAGTTTTTAGTTATGACTGTAACTTCAATTTATTGGTTTAATCCTTTGATTTATTTAATGAACAGAAATATAAATATTGACTGTGAATTAGCATGTGATGAAAGTATACTTCATAATTGCGATTTTAAAGAGAGACAAAATTATGCATTGACACTTATAAGTTCATTAAAATATAAAAATAATAATTTTCTTGAAAATAATTTAGCAACAAAGCTTGGAAATAAGAAAATATTAAAAAAAAGATTTCATAGAATATTTAATAAGAAAAGTAAAAAGGGAATATTAATTGTAGTATTGGCAATAATACTTACTATTTGTTCATTTGGAGCAATCTCAACCAAAAGTTTAGCAAATACTTTGATTGAAGAAGATACTGTAAATTTAGAATATAATAGCCAAGTTCCAGAGTCAGATAATAATTTAGTTGAGGAAAAAGTACAAGTTAGTACAGGAAAGAAAATGCCAGTGAATTATATGAACTTAATAATTCAAAATACAAAGGATATTATATTAGAATAAAAGATCCAACAAGAGTAAAAATAGGGTATACATCAAAACTGATGACTGAAGGAGAAACTACAAGCCAAATTGCTAAAAATAATCATGCGATTGCAGCAATTAATAGTGGTGGATTTAAAGGAGGCTTCATCCAAGGGAGCTAAATTAGCAGGAAAGGGGGCAACTCCAACTGGTATTATAATGACCGGTGGAAAAGTTATTTATAGCGATTTAGAAGCTGATAAAAAAACAAATTTATTTGCAATAACTAAAAAAGGGAGATTAATTGTTGATAAATATTCAATAAATGAGTTATCAAAACTAGGCTCAGAAGAAGCATTAAGTTTTGGTCCTGTACTTATAATAAATGGAAATAAGACTAATATTGCTATAGATGGAGGGATTGCACTAAGAACAGCAATAGGACAAAAAGAAGATGGAACAATAATTTTTATGGTTATAGATGGACGAAGTCTAACTAGTTTGGGTGCAACATATACAGAAGTACAAGAAATAATGTATAAATTAGGAGACATTAATGCAATTAATTTAGACGGCGGGAAATCTACGACAATGTATTATGAAGGAAAACTTATTCAAATAAAAGAAGATTTTATGGCAACTATTGATAAGAATAGAAAATTAATTTATAAAGATTTAAGAATGTAGAAGAAATACTTGTGGAAACATATTGGTGTATTGTTTTGTAGAAATGCAGCTAAGCTTTAATAGATTAAGTATTTAAGTTCAATGTAGATTGTTTAAAAATATACATTGAACTTTTTTGTATAGGTTATAATGATTTATATTTTTAACAACAATACTATTAGAATAATAGAAGATGAATGAGTAAATGAAAACAAATTAGAGAAATATCATATAATTTAAAGAAGCCAAGATTTGTTGACTTAAATGCAATGTATATGTAAAATGTAACAAGGTATAGCATTGCAGAGGTATTTGACTATAGACTTAATGCAATATATTTATAAAATCAGTGTTATATTAATGTAGAAAAGTATATATCTAATTTTACAAATAATATAGGCAAAAAGGAGGGCTGTTACTTGAAAGCAAAATGTTACTATTGCAATAAAGAATTAACTGAAAAGACTATTAAAAGACATATGAAAAATTGCAGTGAAATAGAAAGAAAAATAGAAGAACTTAGTTCAATAGATAAAAAGCAGCGAAATCAATTTATAATAGCTATTAAATATAAGTATAATGGAGATGAATACTGTATATATTTATCGATTGATGAAAATTTAAGCTTAATACATATAGACCAGTTTATGAGAGACATTTGGTTGGAATGTTGTGGGCATTTAAGTGCTTTTAAAATTGGTGGGAGGTTTTATCAAGATTATTCAATGAATACAAAGCTAAAAGATATTTTGGCAGTTAATGAGAAATTTGAATATGAATATGACTTTGGAAGTACAACATATTTAACTTTAGAAGTAGTGAATATAATAAAAGTGCCTAATAGTTTTTCTCAAATAGAGATAATAGCAAGAAATCATGAGGTTAATCACCTATGTGAAATATGTGGAACTAAAGCTGAATATTTTAATTACGAAAATGATCAGTGGTTATGTAAAAAATGTATTGATAAAGATAATGATATGATATCAAAATTTGATTATTGCAATTCACCAAGAGATGGTGTTTGCTGTTATGAAGGACATAAAAAAGATGAGAATACATATTTACCAGGTAATTGTAAAAAATACAAGATTTCTAAAAAGAAATTGAAAAGTCCAGAAAATAATGGAGATACATTTTTGTATGAAGATGAATTTTTTGAGCAGTTATCAGATGTAGAATATGCATTTGATGATTTAATAAGTAAAAGCAAAGGGATTGTTAATAATACATTTAATAAAGCAATATATTCATTTGATATAAAGGAATTAATAAATAACCTATCAAAGGAAAATATATATGACATAGCTAAATATCTTGGTATGACTAAAATATCGAGTTTAAATAAAAGTAAGTTAATTGAAAAATTAATTGATGAATATGAAATATTAATAGAAGAAAGAATGTCCTTATTTGATGAGGAAAGATATAAACTTTTAAAGAGTTACGCAGATAATAATGGAGTAAAAATGCTTAATCAAGTGGATGAAAGTACAGCGTATAAATTAGGATATTTTCTGCAAAGCGGTATGCTTTTTTCATCAGTTAAAGATGAAGAATTGGTAGTTTTAATGCCAGAAATTGTTCAAAAATTAGTTAAAGAAAAAAATAATATACAATATAGAAGCATGATAAAAGCCAATAGTGAAATAGTGAATATCTATAGGGGAATGAATAAAGCTTACGGACTTCTTAAATTAAAGGATATAAAAGAAATATTTAAAAACTATGCACCTTATAAAGAGGGTGAGAAGCACTTAGATAACAACTCATCTTATGAAGAAAAAATAGAAGAATTAATAACAAATGCACAAGATTACTATAGAGAATATGAGATTCAAGGAATGTTTTTCATAAATTGTTTTATAGATAACTGGGTAGATTTATTAAGAGAAATTGAACAAAAAACAGATGTTGACTATGCTATGATTTCAAAGGAAGAATTACTGTGCATGGCAAAAGCAAATTATATTTATGATGCTAATTTTGGAGATACATTTTTCAAAGAATTTATAAGCATGTTCAATATGGAAATAGAAATATTAGAAGGACTTATGGAATCTCTATATTTAGAAATTCAAGAAAACGAATTTGAAGATGTTATTAATGAAATATTAGAACAATTGGAAGATGACAGCAGAGATATTAAAGAATTTATGATTACTAGTGTTGGGAAGTTTTTGAAAAGTATCAGATTATGGAGATTTAAAGGTGCTAGTATTAATGAAAATAAAATTGATGTAATTAATGATAAAAAAACTACAAGACGAAATGATTTATGCTCATGTGGAAGTGGTAAGAAATATAAAGATTGTTGTGCTAGGGATGGGAATGTAATAAAGTTATTTTAAAGAATGAAAAAATGGCAGGCTTAATATTAAAATATATAGGCCTGCTATTTTGTAGACTAAAAGAGAATATAAAAGAATTAATTATATCAATGTTCTTTTTAAGTAAGGACTCACCAATACTCATATTTCAACATATAATGAACTAATATCATTACATGGAGTTGAAAATGCGTGATATACGGGCTGATTTTAGCCGGAGGTAAGGGAAGTAGACTATATCCTCTATCAAGAGCAAAAGAACCAAAACAATTTTTAAAATTAATTAATGATAAAAGTTTTTTAGTCAATACTGTTGATAGGATAATCCCAATAATAGATAGAGATAATATTTATGTTGTGACCAATATGGATTACAGGGAAAAAGTTAAAAATGAACTTGTAGGAATAAAAGAAAATAATATTTTTGTAGAGCCTTCAAATAAGGAAACTGCTTTATGTATGATATAGGTCAATTCACATCCGAATAAAAGTAGTTATAAAGTTGAAAGAGAAAGTGTCGATAAATATATAAACTGATGTAATATTTAAACATGTATACTAAAAATATACATAAAATTACAATCTCAATTCGATATTATAAAATTTGAGGTAAGGGGAGCGTAGAAATGGGGATTGAGGGGAGTAAAATTCTAATTGTTGATGATGCTGTGTTTAACATTAGAATTGTAACTAAGATACTTGAAGATGCAGGTTATGATATTTATACTGCTAAGTCAGGTGTAAGAGCTATTTTGGAAGTGAAAAAAAATAAAATTGATTTAATTCTTCTTGATGTTATGATGCCGGAAGTAGATGGCTATCAAGTAAATAAGATACTTAAGCAAAATAAAGATACAAAGGATATACCTATTATTTTTCTAACAGCGAGAGGTGATAGTGTTAGTTTAGTAAAAGCTTTTGAAGATGGTGCAGTGGATTATGTTACAAAACCATTTAATGAAAAGGAATTATTATCTCGTATAAAAATACATTTAGAATTACAACGTACAAGAAAAAAGTTAAAAGAGTCAAATTCAACAAAAGATAAATTTCTTTCAATTATAGGTCATGATTTGAAAAATCCAATTGGTGTAGTTAAAGGGTTAGCTGATGAGTTAGTACAGAATATCAATGAACTTGATAGGGATGAAATAAAAGAGTTTTCAAAAAGAATACTAAGAAATTCGGATAAGGTTTGCCAATTATTACAAGACATACTTGAGTGGGCAAGAGTTCAAAGCGACAAAATAGAGTACAAGCCTACAATGCTAAATTTGCGAGAGGTAGTAAATGAAAGTGTTAAGCTCCTTTTATTAAATGCCAGGAAAAAACATATTAACATAATAGTATTAATAGAAGATGATATAGAGGTTTGTGCAGATTTTAATATGTTAAATACTGTGATGAGGAATCTTATATCAAATGCCATTAAATTTACATATAAAAATGGGGACATTTTAATTACAGTTGATGTAGAAGTAGATTATTGTAAAATATCTGTAAAAGATACTGGAGTAGGAATAAAGGAGGAAAATATTAAGAAATTATTTAGTATTGACTCAAATTTTACGACAAGAGGAACTCAAAATGAAGAAGGAACAGGTTTGGGGCTTATATTATGCAAAGAATTTGTTGAAAGAAATGGTGGTAGTATTTTTATTGAGAGTGAATATGGAAAAGGAAGTTGTGTTTTATTTACAATACCTAAATATAGGGTAAACAAGCATGGGTGATAGTAGAATAAAAAAATATCAGGCAATATTTTTCCCATTTTTTGATATAGCACTAAATGGGCTGAACTATTTCTTTCAAATTTTTGTTAGCTGGTATCTAATACCTGAAAATTATGGAATATTAAATTCATTATTATCATTTTTATCAATTATTTTAGTTACAGGAATTGCATTCCAAACTTATACTGCAAAGGAAATTGTAAAAGGTAGGTTAATAGAATTTAACATTTTGAGCATATTTAAATCTGCGCTGTTTTATATAGGATTATTATTAATAATACTATTAATATGTAGCCCATTTATAAAAATATTTACAAGAGGTAGCTATATATCAATTTTCCTTATAATGATTATTTCTTTTATGAATATATTGCTCAGCATTTTAAGGGGAATATTTCAAGGTACAGGAGAATTTTTTAATTTGAACAAAAGTTTTTATATTGAGGTAATTTCTAAGATATTTTTCATATTTGTATTTTTAAAGTTATTTAATAATATTAATATAGTTTTATTATCAATTCTTTTGGGAATGACCATATCTACAATATATGGATTAGTAAAGAACAGAACTAAATTAAAATTTGATATAAATACTTTAAAAGAGATTAACATAAAAGAGCATTATAAAAAAATATTTAAGGTTATAATAGCAAATTTTTTCTTTTATTTTTTTACTTCTATCGATATGATTATGGTTAATTTTTATCTTCCTAATGAATCAGGTATTTATGCAGTAATACTAAAATATAGTCAAGTTCTTCAATTTGCATCCTTAAGCATTATGACGGTATTTGTTACTATGTTAAGTAAAGATTTAAATAATAGAACTAAATTTAATGATAAAGTTAGAAAGCTATTTTCTTTAATTTTATGTATGAGTATTTTAGCCTTGGTTTTTTATAGGTACGTAGCACCTTTTACTGTGGATATATTCTTTGGAACAGTGTATAAGGAAGCAGGAAAATATCTTTGGATTGGGCTCATACCATACATCTTTATGATATATACATTTTTAATAATAAACATCAATGTGATATTAGAGAGAACACGTTATTTATGGAGCTTACTTATTGCAGCTATTCTTATTACAATTTTTATTTCGATTTTTCATAAAAATATTGAAAATATTCTTATTATTGAATCAGTATTATATTTCTGTTTGATGATAACTTTATTTGCCCAACTTAAACTTGAAAGGAGCTAATTAAGTGAACTTAAATAAATACAGGTTAGAAAAAGACACAAAAACTACGTTGTTATTTCTTTCTTGGAGAGATATAAAGTCTTCTAATAAAGGAGGAGCTGAAGTTTATACTCACGAAATGTTAAAAAGAATAGATTTTGACAAATACAGAATTATACATTTCTCTCCAAGTTTAAAAGGGGCAAAAGAAAGTGAAAATATCGATAATATTACTTATATTAGAAGTGGAAATATATTTTCAGTTATAAAGGATGCTAGAAATTATTACATTATGAATAGGAAAAGTATTGATTTTGTAGTTGATCAGTGTAATACACATCGTTTTTTTACAAAATTTTGGGTTGAATCTAAAAAAAGAATTTTTTTTATACACCAGCTTACTAGAGAAATATGGTTTATGAATGCAAAGTTTCCCATAAGTATAATAGGCTATATTACAGAAACTCCGTTTTTGAAGCTTTCAAAAAATGATTATACTATGACAGTTTCAGAATCTACAAAACGAGATTTAATAAAAGTTGGATTCAATATTGAAAAAGTAAAAATACTTCCAGAAGGAATAGAATTTAAACACTGGAAAAAAGAAGAATTTAAAAGAAAAGAGGAAGTTCCTACTTTTATTTATGTAGGAAGGTTTGTTAACTATAAAGGAATTGATGCTTGTGTACTTGCATTTGCCAAAATAAAGAAAGAATATCCTGAATCTAAACTTTACATAGTTGGAAAGAAAAATGAAAAATATATTGAAGAAAATTTATTGCCTATTTTTAGAAAAGAAAATATTACGTATAGTGATAAAGAGGAAAACAGTGATGTAACTTTATTTGGGTTTGTAAGTGAAGAAAGAAAATTAGAATTAATGAGTAGGTCTCATGCACTGATATTTCCATCTCAAAGAGAGGGATGGGGATTGATTGTAACTGAGGCTGCTGCTGTGGGTACGCCTAGTATAGTATATAATTCCCCAGGGATAATTGATGCAGTTGATTATGGAAAATCAGGATATTTATGTGATAAAAATAACGTTGAAAATATTTATATTCAGATGAAAAGAGTTATAGAGGATAAGAAGGAATATGAAGATTATGTATGTAAAGCATATGAATATTCACTTAAATTTCACTGGGATGAAACTGCAAAAAGTTTTGATAAATTTATAAATGATATAATATTAGACAGACTAGGAGGCAATATATGAGCAATAAAAGAGTATCAATAGTTTTCTCTACCTTTAATAGTTCAGAATATGTAACTAAGTGTTTAAAAAGTTGCCTTACTCAAGAGTATGATGATTTTTTTGTAGTAGTGGCAGATGATGGATCTACAGATAATACTATAGATAAAATGATGGAAGCAGCAAATGGACATAGTAATTTTAAAGTTATCAGTCTTCCTCATGGAGAACGGGGAATAGCAAGATCAAAGGCAATAGAAATGGCTAGGCAGTTAAAGTCAGATTATATTTATATAATCGATTCTGATATGATTCTTAAAAATAACCTTATAAAAGATTGTATTAAATTTCTAGATGAAAATGAAAAAGTTGGAGGACTTGTTATACCAGAAGCTTCATTTTCAGATTATAAAAATTTTTATTCACAGGTAAAGGTTTTTGAGAGAAATATTATAAATAGTGCTGGAGAAGATGTTGGAAGTAATTCTGTGGAAGGAGCAAGATTCTGGAGAATACAGGAATATGATTCTACAGGCGGCATTAATATAAATCAAATTTCTTTTGAGGAAACACAACCTACCATAAGATATATGCAGAATGGTGGACTTATAAAGAGAGCTGTATTCACGCAAATTGATCATAACGAGAAAAAAGCAACATTAAAGGCAATTGTTGAGAAAAAGAAATATTATTTTAGTGTTATGAATAAGACGATTGAGAGTGAGGAAAGTGGTTTCAAAAAGACACTTTCAAGGTGGTACTTTTTTAGACCAGTATTATATAGAAAAGAAAATCTCGAGAAATACATTCAACATCCTATGCTGACATTAGGTATGATTTATATGTATATAGTTTTATCTTTCATTGGAATTGTAGAATTGTTAAAATCTAAAAAAATAAAGAAATAATCTGAAATACAGATTATTTCTTTATATATAAACATATATTAGTATTAACATCATGTTTATTGTAGTAAAAATAAATATCATCATCAATTAGTTCGTCTAAGGCTAAATTATTAATATCAGACTTTAAAATAACTTTATTGTCAATTGTTATAAAAAAATCCTTGTCATAATAAGAAAGAATATTTTTTATATTATCTTCAGTAAAGGAAATACTAGAATTTTTATTAGAATATGTACCATTTCTTTTAATATAATCAGAATATTCTATTGCATCACGTATAATCATTTTTCCGCTATCGTTTATTTTCCAAGGTTTCATTATATATCTAAAAATATCACCTTTGTTAATAGCTTCAACGATAAATGGCACCTGAGAGTATCCAGAAAGTACAATTCTAACAATGTTTGGATATTTACTCTTTAGGATTTCAAGTAGCTGAAGGCCACCAATATCAGGCATTAACATATCTGTTACAATTATATCAATAGCTTCTTTTTCGATTATTTCTAAGGCTTCCTTTGAATTCTTTGCAAAAAACTTAGTGTAATGTTCATCTTTTAATATACGATTTATTAATATTAGAAGATCCTCCTGATCATCAACAAAAAGTACAGAATGGCTATAACTCATATTTTATTCCTCCACATAAATAATCTTCATATTATTAAAATGATATTCAAGCTCAAATATTAATGCTTCAATTTCTTCTAGAGATTTATTCATAGTAGCTAACTCTATTTTTTTCGCTAAAAGAGACATATAATCAAAACCATATCCACCAGCAGTTCCTTTTAAACTATGACTCAAAAATTTTATAGTTTCAAAATTTGAAGTGATAGTAGCTTCTTTTAAGGAGTTAATTTCAATAGCTCTATTTTTTAAAAAGTTTGGAAGCAAATCTTTAAGTTCACTGCTTACATTTACAATGTTAAGATCCATTTAATAAAACACCTTTCATAAAATATTATTTAATGTTTCAAGTAGAAGAGACTTTTTTATTGGCTTCATTAAGGTAAAGTTACAACCTGCATCTATAGTTTTATCTAGATCTTCTTTAAAAGAATATGCAGTTAAGGCGATAATTGTTGTTCGAGGTAGATTGTTTTGTTTTTCATAGTCTCTTATGAGTTTGGTTGCTGTATAACCGTCCATAATAGGCATTTGTATATCCATAAGGATAAGATGATAAGGAGTACTTTTAAATTTTTCATATGCTATTTGACCATTTTCAGCATCATCTAAAATATAATCTGTTTTCTTCAGATAAGAATGAATTAGAAATCTATTATCTTCTGAATCTTCTACTAATAATATTCTTTTTATTTCATTATTAATATCAGGACTGACTTTTGGTATTAATTCAAATTCACAATTAAAATCTACTGTTGTTCCAACGTTTAGGTCACTTGCTATAGAAATGGAACCATTAAGTAAATCAATTAGTTTTTTTGATAGAGCAATACCTATGGGGCATATATTATGTTTTTTGCTGGCAAAGTTAGTTAGTGCAGGAGAAACTCTAAAAACATTAGATAACTGGTCTTTAGGAATTCCAATACCAGTATCGCTTATTGTAAAGCCAACACATATTTTAGTGTTTTCTTTTTTCTTCAACTTTACAATAAGATTTATTTGTCCTTTTTCAGTAAAATTAAGAGAATTATCTATTAAGGAAGATATAATTTTCTTTAGTTTTATGCTGTCTCCGATTAAATTTTGGGGTATTCCGTTATCATAGTGATAATTAAAAATTAAACCTTTGTCTAATATTTTATTTTGATAGTCATTAACCAATTGGTTTAGTAGTTCACCAATATTGAATAAACTGTTACTTGAGCCTTCATTGCTAGAATATAGTTCTGATAAGTTAAGCATATTTTCTATTAAATTTAATAAGTAAGTACTATTTTTTTTTAGTACATCTAAATATTTTTGATCAATTTCATCTGTATTTACGTTTAAGAGAAGATCAACAATTCCAATTATACAATTTAAAGGTGTTTTTATTTCATGACTTATAGTTGATAAAAAATTGGACTCAGTTTCTAGAGCCTTTTCAGCTTCTTCCTTAAAAATTATTTCATTTGTAATATTTTCAAAGGTACAAATGAAATATAACAAAGTATTGTTTGAATCATAAATAGGATTAAATTTAAATCTAATATATATATCACTATAATTCTTTTTGTAACTTAAAATTTTATCACTTATAATTTCATTGTTTTCAATTAAACTAGTTAAACTATTCTTAGTTAGTTCATCCAAATCATTAAATATTACATTAAATAAATCATTATTTATAACTTCTTCTCTTTTAGAGTCAGTAATTTTTAAAAAATAAGAGTTTACATAAATAATAGGATTTCCCATGCGATTAGGGTCTGAAATTATAATTCCTGAACAAATAGTATCCAATATGTGTGAAATTAGCAATGGATTTTTTTCAAATAAGGATGCATTTGTAGAATTTTGAAATAAATTATTTTTCATAAGCCACCTCATAAACTAATATCATTTTTATCAAATGAAATATTTCTGTTGACTGTTATAAGTTTTAGGATAATTTTTATAAAAGATATAGAATCTTTTATAATATTTACATGAGAACCTTCTTGATCAATGCATTTAACAGGAAGTTGTAATGCACGAAAGTTAAGTTTTTTTGCAATATACATCATTTCAAGATCGATTGCCAATCCAGTATTTTCATGTAGGTGTGGAAGAAGTAACTTAGAACAATTAGAAGTTATGCCTTTTAAGCCTGTTTGTGAATCATAAATGCCTTTTGGTAAAAGTGGTTTTGTAAGAAGTCGTTTGAAAAACGATACTAGGCGTCTTAAAAAGGAGCGATTAGCAGCTGAAAAATCCTTTGTACCAACAACAATATCATAGTAGCCTGTATTTAAAATATTTATTATTTTTGCAATATCGTCTATATCAAAAGAATCATCGGCATCTACGAAAATCATAACACTAGCATTTATTGAACTAATTCCTTCAACATATGTACCAGCTTTTCTTGTATTGTATTGAAGTTCATAAGTATTTAATTGAGATTGGTTTGAAATTATATTAGTTTCTTCATATTCGGCTTCTAATAGCTTATCTATAAGCTTTTGAGTATTATCTTTACTTCCGTCATTTACAAAATAAATACTTGCATTTGTAAAGCTTTGATTTACAAGAATTTTCAATTTTTTAATAAAGTTATATACTTTTTCAAAACGAGCTTCTTCATTATATACAGGTATAATAATAGCAATATCAGAAACTTTACTAGGGTATTCGGGATGGATTAAATCTTGAATATTTATAAGAAGTTCATCTGGATATGTTGTTCTCCATCTTAGTATTTTTGTTTTTCCATATCCTTTTATTTTTGTAAAAAATAAATGTTCTGCAGATGAAACAAAATTATTAATAAAGAGTATATTTGAGGAAGGATTAATCATACGTAACTTATTTGCAATTTTTATTCCATTTGAAGCGTTTTCTACATCAATAATTACAACTAGTTCTGTTATTTCGTGAATGGAATCTACCAAACTTGAATTTATAATATTAAGGTCATAGAAGGTAATAATAGATTCATAAAGTATAGATTTTTTAAAGTCAGTTATAATTAAAATTGTTTCCATTTTAAACCTCCGTTTTTTAAGTTATATGTAGATATTGCTGAATTATGGATGTTGTGTTGCAGGGTACACTTATAATATAAATATATCATATTATGTAACATCATGGTATATTTATATTATAATATATGTATCAAGACTTCTAAAATAAAGTTTTGAATTTTGTAAACTATATAACCTAATAATATAAGGAAGTATTTACAATAAAAATAGTTTGTTAGGAGGATTAAAATGAAAAATACAGCAGTTATAATGGCTGGTGGAAAAGGTGAAAGATTCTGGCCAAGAAGTAGAAAAACCTTGCCTAAGCAATTCTTAAGTTTAACGGATGATGGGAAAACACTGATTCAACTTACTGTAGAGAGATTAAAAAGCATAATTGATATTGAAGATATATTTATAGTTACTAATAAAGATTATAAAGAATTGGTATTAAGTCAGATACCGAATATTCCAAAAGAAAATATACTCTTAGAACCAATCGCAAGAAATACTGCCCCATGTATTGGTCTGGCAGCAATGCACATAAAGAAGAAATATGAAGATGCTATTATGATTGTTCTGCCATCGGATCATTTAATAAAGTATAATGAATTTTACATAGATACATTAAGAGAAGCAATAGATATTGCAAAACAAGATAATAATCTTATAACAATAGGAATAACGCCTTCATATCCAGAAATTGGTTATGGATATATTAATTTTGAGAGAAATTTTGATAATTCAAGAAGAAACAATATATATAAAGTGAATCGTTTTGTAGAAAAACCTAATTTGGAGACTGCTAAAGAATATCTAGCTTCTGGAAGATATCTTTGGAATAGTGGTATGTTTGTTTGGAAAACTTCAAGCATATTATTAAATATGAGAGAACTGCTTCCTAAGATGTATGAAGGATTAGAAAAAATATATGAAACTATAGCTAGCGATAATGCAGAAATTGTTTTAAAGGAAGAATTTGAAAAAATGCAATCAGAATCAATAGATTATGGCATTATGGAAAAAGCTAATGATATATATACTATTCCAGGAAGTTTTGGGTGGGATGATGTTGGAAATTGGCTTGCACTTGAAAGAATAAATAAAACTAATGATGATGGAAATGTAGTAAAAGGAAATGTAATAACTATTGATACTAAAAAATCAATAATACAAGGACAAGATAAACTTATAGTAGCAATAGGTATAAAAGATGCAATAGTTATAGATACTGATGATGTTTTGCTTATTGCAAATAAAGAAGATACTCAAAATATTAAAAAAGTAATTGAAAATTTGAAAATTTGTAATAGAGATAACTATTTATAGTAGTCTTTTTATAAAACTAGCTATTCAACAACTTATAATATAAAGATAAGAGTATACGAGGTTAATCATGAGAAGAAGAGAAAAAAAGACATTAAAATTAAGAATAATTATTTTCTTAACAGTATTGACAGCTACTTTACTACCATTAATTGCATTTAATGTATTTTTTACAATTCAAGCAAGAAACTATCTTAATGAGTCTGGAACTAAGGAGATAGAACGTATCAGAAATGAAGAAGTAGAAAGTGTTAAGAACTTTTATGAATTTATAAAGCTTGATATTGATGTTTTTTCTAATACTAAGGCAATGAATTATTTAAATCAAAGTAATTCTAATGAGTCTATTGATATGAGTGTTCTAAAAGACGTTAAATATATAGAAAATGTGTATGTATTAGATAAGGCTTTTAATCAGTTATATACCTTTAAGTCAGATAAATTTAACAATGATTTGAGTCAAATAATAAAACAAACAAAATTCTCCAAACAATATTTTATAACAGATTTTTATGTTAAAGATGAAAAAGGGTATCAATTTATTTTCTACAAGATTATAAAGAATGGTGAAGTAATTGGATTTTCTGTATTTGAATTAAATGAAATGTTTTTTTATGATTTGTTAAGTAGCAACACTGGTATTGATGTTGATATTTACAATGGGGATTTTACAGTTGTTGCATCGACCCTTGAAAATAAAGTGAATAGTACTAAAATTGATAAATATACAAAAAAAATGCTAAGTGGTGATACAGACACTGAAGTATCAGATGAAACTAGAGTATCTTATAGCTTTATTGACTTAGAAGACAATTCTTTATATATTATTGCATCTAAAAATGAAAGTCAAATTTATAGTCCAATTAATAATTCAATCATATATATATTTATTTTCTTTGTGTTATGCCTAGTATTTGCTGTGGTAGTTGCCATAAAACTTATACAATACTTAGAAAATTATATTAAGAATAATATTTTTAAAAATTTATCACCTAAATTTCATAAGATTTTTAGTTTGATTCTACCAAATGTTGAAGAAACTATAGAATTAATAAATAATTCTGTTGACAGATTAGATGAATTGAAGGAAATGAAAACCAAATTATTAGGAGAATACACTGAGATTAAAGATAAAGAGGATAAAATTAATGAGGAAATTAAAAATATATAAGAAAGTTAGAGATAATATATATATATATAGATATGATATTTTTTCAATAATAATTATGGTTTTAATTATTCTGTGTATGTTAGCGCCTATATATAAACAAGGGCAAATTGTTTTTAGTGATATGGCTTTTGGCTTCACATCTGAAAGATACATGAATGAAATATTTGGAGCTTGGAATGAAAGGTGGAGCACTTCTACGCTTTTGAATGTACCAAGATTAGCATTTATTTATCCACTATACCTTTTATCTAAAATGTTTAATTATAGTGGACCCTTTTTTTTAAAAAGCTTCATAACAGTTCTAATATTAACATCAGCAATATCAATGTATTTATTTTCAAAAAGAATTGTAAGTATTTATTTTTTAAAAAAGTTTGATTTTTTTAAGGTGTTTGCACTAATAACAGGAGCAATTTTTTATGCCATTAATCCATGGGTAGTAATAAGAATACAACATATATATTTACTTTGTGGATATAGTTTGATTCCATTAGTTCTAATGTTTTTCTTTAATGCATTTGATCCAAAGTTTCAAGAACAACTTATACCAGGTTATTATATTTATTCTAAGAACTTGTATAAAAGAAATGTAGTGGATATATTTTTTTTGAGTATTTTTTTTACAATAAGTGCAGGTGCTATCCATTATTTTTTTTATGACATAATTTTTATGTTTATTATTGGAGTTTTAATTGTGGGAAAAACTATTATTAAAACTGGATTTCAGCATAAAAAAAGAATAATAAGCATTTTAATAAACAATATAAAGAAAATAATTTTATTTGCATCAATTTTTGGATGCTTTAGTGCCTATTGGCTATCAGCATACTTAGGAAGCATTTTACTTAAAGCTCAAGCTTCACAGCACAATATTAATGTTGTTGATACTCTTTCGTTGTTTAGCAGAAATAGTTCAATTAAAAATGTTATTTATTTTATCTCTTACTGGTGGCCAATGTTTGACATATCTAATTTACCGAGTTCTTTTTACCTAGGTGGAGCAATAATAATTATTTTTGTGCTTTATGCAATGATTTGTAAGGGATATAAATATAATATAATAGCATTTTTTGCTTTGTGTACAGTAATTTTCTTAATAGCTTCTACTGGAGTTAGCCTTGATTTTTTTTCTGAAACCTTCATTTTTATTGTCTCAAAAACGCCTATTATTGGATCGATGTTTAGAGATCCTAATAAATTTATAGGATTAATGGCTGTTGGGTTTAGTGTACTTTTAACATTTGGTATTCAAAACTTTATGTTGAAGTTTCAATATAAACGATATGAGTATGCTATAAAGATAGCATCTATCTTAATAGTTATTACAGCTTTCTGTTTTTATTTAATGCCTTTCTATAATCATTTTATTAATGGTTTTTATAGTCCTATTACAATACCTAAAGACTATTTAGATGTACAAAATCACTTAAAAGAAAAAGATAAGTTTGATAGTAAAGTACTTTATATACCAACTGCAGATAATATGATACAAAACTATAATGGAGTTGCTACGCCATATTGGAATAAGAATAATGATGTTAGTGGAGTAGAAAAGGCTACGGGTGATATTCAAATTTATTCTTCACAAAAAAATACGATTTTTCAACATGAGGGCAATAGTTTAAGCATTAATTATTATATGAATTTTATTCAGGCTATGCTAGATAATGGGACTAGTAAAAATGTGGGTAAACTTGTATCAGCTTTTGGGGTGAATGAACTTGCATACCACAATGAATATAATGGACAAGAAGCAAGGCAGAAATTTAATCTTGAAATATTAAAAAATCAGACTGGATTAAAAAAAACATATGAGAATGGAATTTTTAGTCTATATAATATCGAAGATAATTTACCTTACTTATATAATGTGCCTAAAAAAATAATTACCCCTTATGGATACAGTAGGCTTGAAAGCTATAGTAATATTCCAAATTTTAATTTTAAAGATTATGGAGTGATTTTTTCTTCGCTTGAAGATAAAAGTTATATTAAAGATTTAAATAAAGAAGATTATATAGAGGTAAATGACTACAATGATTTGTTACTTTCTAATCTTCAAAAAGAAAATTATATATATCCTTTTAATGTTATTAATGATGGCGATGCTTTTTTAAAATGGAGTAAAACTTTAGTTAGTAACAATGATTGGAAATGGTATTTGTCTTCTCAAGGTTTAAAAAATTATCCTTTTGACTTTGATTGTAATGCTGGAGTAGCACTTACTTACGCGACTAGTAGATTAGATGTGCCAGCAAATAAAATTGATACTATTAAGGGAAAACTTATTGCTGATTTTGATTCTATGTTAAGAACAGAGAAGTTCTTTGTGCCTGATAATCCTAAAATATTTAGCGTTTTAGCTAATCCTCAAACAGATAATAATTCAGTTCCAGTCTTATATGGAGAAATTATGAAAGGTGAACCACAAAATATTTGGCAGGTTGCTAAAGCAGGATTGATTGATGCAAAGGAAAATAATCCATACAAGTTCAATATAGTGATTTCTGGTAGGGGAACTAATAAAATGCATGTAAAAGTTAGGTTTTTTGATAAGCAAATGAATGATTTGGGTATAAATTATGTAGTGTCATCTCATGAAGACGTGAACTTTGACTCAGTCAACTTTAAAGGAGATTATGTATCGCCTAGTGGAAGCGCATATATGCGTATAGAACTTTTGAGTTATCAAAAGCCAGAGCAAAAAAACTATTGGTGGATTCATGATATAAATATATATGATTTAGGCGAGTATAAAAAACCTAATATTTTTACAATGACAAAAAATGTTAAGACAGATCAAAAAGCAAAAGTGTATATGAGAACATTAGTTTCTGCTAAAGGTGGAGATCTTGAGGTTAAAATCAATGATGAAGCAGTAAAAATAAATACTAAAGATAACTCTATTACACAATTTAAATGGATTGATCTTGGAGAATATAAATTTCATTCTGGAGATAATGAAATTTCTGTAGAGAATAAAGAAGGTTTTAATGCTGTAAATTTATTTGCTTGTATTCCTGATGAGGATTTTGATAAACTTTCTTTTCCGATAAACTCAGCAATAAACAGAAGTAATATTTTTGCTGTATTAGAAGCGGAAAATGACTTTAATTATTCAGGAAATGTTCAAAGTGAAAGGGCATATCCTAAGCTAAGCATGGGAAAAGGAATAAGTTCACAAAGTGGTGTATTAGAAAGAAATATTGATATTGTAAAGAACAGTGATTATTCATTTTCATTAAATATCAATGGTGATGGTAAAAATAATGGAAAACTGAAGGTTATGATTTTAGATGAACAAAATAATATAGTAATTAATAAAGAAATACTTACAACAGATTTAGTTTCAAATGGTGATGAAAAGGATATTGTTATAGATAAAATACCATTAAGTGATACATTTCCACAAACTATCAAATATATAGATAATATTATTAATCATTATAATAATTTTACAATTCATAATATTTTTCTTAAGCAAGGAAAATATAAAATCAGAATTTTATTTGATAGTAATGTGCCTTCTACAAGTACAATTTCTGATATTCACAAATTTGATCCTAATGAGATTAAAGTACCCAATAACATTGAAGATGTCTATGATGAAAGTAACGGTGATAATAGTATTATAAGTAATGACATGATGAGAGATCGAATAGATGGAAACACATTGCACTTTGATTTTGATAAAACTAGCTCTAGCAACTGGTATAATTATGCTTCAAAGAAAATATCAGTAGTACCAGATGAAGAATATTTAGTTAATTTTGATGCTATTTCTGAAAACATAAGAAAAAGACATATGAAATTAGAATTTCTTGATGAAAACTATAAACTAATAGATGTGACCTATATAAATGATGTAGATGAGAGCGAAAAAAATCAATGGAACAATTATCAACAAGTTATTCAAGTTCCAACAGAAGCAAAATATATGCAATTCCACATTCTTTGTCTTGGGAATAAAGCTGCACAAGGATTCATTGAAATGAAGAATTATAGTATAGTTAAATATAAAGATCTTATTACATTTGATAATATGATTTATTTTGAAGGAAATGATATTAATGCCTTTTTTAAGAGTAATTTAGAAAATCATGAAGTTGAGTATGAGCGCATTGATAGTATGAAGAGAAATTTTAAAATAAATAATCCTAATAATGATAGAATTCTATTAAATTATACTGAATCGTCTAATCCATTATGGCAGATTTTATTAGGGGATTTCAAAGATAGGGGAAATTTAAAACTAAATGGAGTAACTACAGGTATCATAACGGACCAAACAGGACAAGGAACTATAGAAATAGTGCTTAGAAAATTGTATTATTTCAGTTTTGCTTTTATTATAATAGGATTTGCACTGAGTTATATTATTTTTAAAAAATGCAAAAAATAGGCAATTGATTGAGATTATATCACTCATACTTTAGATAATATGAATAATTAACGACAAAGTTAAAAATATGAATGGTTAACAAAATTACCTCCCCCTATAGCATATAAAATGATATAAGTAATCAGTATGCTGGGGGATTTTTTATGTATAAAAGTGATATTATAAGTTATTTTTAGCAATGGTGTAGAAGATTCCTAAAGCACTTAAAAAATAAATTTAAAAATTAAATTTTCATCTGATAGAAATGAAAAAAATTTTTATAAAGCCTAAAAAACAAGTTATCATATGCTCATAAGACAAAATTGAATTTTATAACCAGTATAAGTTTTCCAATTTAAGTAATAAAAATAGAAATTTTTATTAAAATGTTAATAAGGATATTTAGGAGGAGATCTTTTTTGAAAAAGGAAATAAAATACAATGTGTTTTATGGCACAGAAGATTTCAAAAAATTATTTGATAACTTGATTGAAGATAAAATAAAAAATGTAACAGAAAATATTAAGAATACACACAATAACAAAAGTAATAAATACTATTTATCCACACAAAAAGAGGTGGATGTAAATGAATAAAGTATGGAATATAGGTATTTATGCTAGAGTAAGTACAGAAAAGAGTGAACAAAGTGAATCTGTTGCTGCACAGATTGGAAATTTAAAAAAATGGATAAGAGATATGGCTAAAGAAGACAAGAATAATGTTTATAATCTTATAGATACTTATGAAGATAACGGTATTTCGGGTTCTAGTTTTAACAGAGGTGCTTTTAAAAAAATGAAAGAAGATATAGAAAGTAAAAGAATAAACATGGTTTTAACAAGAGACTTATCTAGATTCTCAAGGGATTATTTGGAAGCAGGAGCCTACATTGAAAAATATTTTAAACTAAATAATATCCGATTTGTGGCATATTTGGACAATGTGGATACTGAAAAAAGACAAGATGATGATATTGTGCCTTTTAAAAATATGATAAATGAAATGTATATTAGAGATACAAGTAGAAAAATCAAAAGTGCATTAAAAGAAAGAATGGAAAGAGGATCATCTATAGCATCAAAACCTCCGTATGGATATAAGTTTGAAAAAATTTATAATGGTGAACAAAAAAACATTTTGCTAGTTCCAGAAGGTGGAGAAACTACAGAAACAGTTAAAGAAATTTTTTCTTTATATTTAAAAGGATGGGGAGCTGGTAAAATAGCAACATATTTAAATAAAAAAGGTATATCCACTCCATCTTCAAGACTAAAAAATTATGCTCTTTCTAAATTTGGAATTTGGACAAACAATACAATATTTTCAATCTTGCAAAATCATAAGTATGGCGGATTCTTGGTGCAACAAAAATATCAAAAAGTTAGTTATAAAATGAAAGAAATTAAAAAAACTTCAAAGAAAGATTGGGTTTGGTCTGGAGAATTTGAAGGAATAATAGATAAAGAAACATTTAATAGAGTTCAAGAATTACTAGAAAAAAGATCAAGTGGATATAGGTATAAAGGAGAAGTTATACATCCTTTCAGTTCGGTGCTAGGGTGTGGAACATGTGGAGGAAGTCTATCTTATAGAAAAAAATTTGAAGGATATAAGTGTACATTATCTCAAAGTGGGGCAAAAAGATGTACTTGCCATAGCATAAAAGAAAAAGACTTAATTTTACGAATACAGCAAGATATAAGAGAAATGATAAATAAAAATATTAATAAAGAGAAATATTACAATAGGGTAGAAAATATAAAGATTGAACAAAATAATACAAAGGAATTAAATGAAATAGAGAATGAATTAGAAAAGTTAGATGCGAAATTCAGTAAAATGTATGAAGATAAATTAAATGACTTAATTTCAGAGAGAAATTTTACAAATTTTCTTAATGTCATACAAGAAAAACAGAAAAAGTTAATTAAGAGAAAAGAGCAACTAGAAAATATGGTGAATAATTCACAACATAATACTTATATCGAAAGAATATATAAAGAAGAACTTAATAAATTTTTCAACTTAGAAGAAATAGAAAGAAATTTTGTGGAAACAATTATAGATAAGATTATAGTTAATGAAGATTCAAAAACTAAGGACAAGAGTGTTGATATCTATTATAAATTTAATAGATATTAAAAATATCAAGATTGTTTACTATATGCAGTGTAAATTATTATACTCATTTATCTTTAAATGGGCAATAACATAGAATAATTTTGAAACGCAAATTTCAAGTTAATATCATATAGAGGTATTTTTAATTGGAAAATTCGGAAATACTTGGTTTTCAGAAGAGGAATTAAAAGCATTAATAGGTGAAAGTAAATTAGAAGGTATAGTATCAGTAGGAAATTATCTTCTTCATATGATGTAAATCATATGAAAAAATTATTAATAATTGTTATTGAAAAAAAGAAGTTGAATGGATTTTATAATAAAAAGACCAATATTACCTATGTACCAACTGCTACATGCATAGGTTTGTCTGCAGTAAAGCTCTTAAAACAAGATGCTAATGCAGTTATGGTTGTATTACCATCAGATCACTATATTCAAGGTGAGAAGAATTATATAGATACGTTATCTCAGGCGATTGAGATAGCAAATAAGAGAAGGTGTATTGTTACACTTGGAATAGAAGCTAATAGGCCAGAAACTGGATATGGATATATAGAAATGGGTGAGAGAACTACTGGGAATATACCAACTTACAAGATAGCTAGATTTACTGAAAAACCTAACTCAGAGGTTGCCAAAGACTTTATATTAAAGGGGACTTACTTATGGAATTCTGGAATGTTCGTATTTAGAGCAGATGTTATTTTAAGAGAAATAGAGAAGTATCTGCCTAAATTGCATAGACCATTGATAGAAATATATAAAAGTCTAGGGGAAGAAAATGAAGAAGCGGTTATAGAGGAACAATATGAGCTTATCGATGGAATATCTATAGATTTTGGCGTTATGCAAAAAACAAGAAAGGCATATGTTATAAAATGTGATTTCAACTGGGATGATATGGGGAGTTTCGGCGCATTAAGCAGACTGCTTTATAATGATAAGAATAATAATATTTCCCAAAATGTCTATATTGATGAATGTGAGAATTGTTCTATATTTGGAGATAAGAACTTAATAATAGGATTTGGAATAAAAGATTTAGTTGTAGTTGATGCAGGTGATGTTATACTTGTTATGGATAAAAATAAAGATCAAGAAATAAAACATTTACTGAATAAACTTAATGAGCAAAATCGATATAATAAATTTTTATAAAAAATAAGCTGTTACAAAATATTTTGATTATTTTGTAACAGCTTATTTGCTATCAGAGAGTTAATAAGATTTATGCACAAGCTTTATGAATTAAAATATTTATTCGAGAAAATTAATAAATACAAATATACAAAGTGGCTATTTATACTCTAAAGGTATTACAGTAACACCTTTATCTTTAAACTCATTAATATCAGCTTCACTAATATCAGAATCGGTAATAAGATGAGAAATTTCATCTATATCACCACTAGAAAAATTATGATGTCTACCAACCTTGGAACTATCAGCTAATACATAAACATGACCATTGCACCGATTTAGCATTTCATGATTAATAAGGGTTTCTTGCAAAACTGAAGTGCTGATTCCTGAATCACAAGCTATTCCACTAACTCCTAAGAAACATTTATCTGCAGTTATTTTAGATAGTATATAAGTAGCAAATTCTCCTATTAAAGATTGCTTCCTTTCATAAACCTGCCCGCCAGTTAATACTAATTCAACATTAGAACCAATAGGTGATTGAAGAGCTTTACCATTATTAGTAACAACGTATACACGTTTATTCTCCAAATAGTCCAATATTAAAAGAGCGGTTGAACTAGAGTTTATAAAAATTGTATCACCATCATTTATTAAATCAGCTGCATATTTTGCAATTATGTGTTTTTTCTTATTATATATTGAATCAACAGCATTTTCTTCAGAATCATTTTTAACATCAAAATCTATATCAGTTGCTAATTTTGCGCCGCCGTAGTATCTGATTATTAATCCTTCGTCATCTAAAGATTGCAAGTCCCGTCTTAAGGTAAGTGGGGAGATATTAAGTTTCTCTGCTAGTTCATTAGTATTAATTGATTCATTTTTACTTATATAATCTAAAATTTTATCTCTTCTTTTAGCGACTATGCCTTGAGCTTTTTTCATATTTGTCCCCCTTTTTGATATAAATGTAATTTTAAGACGTTAAAATCATTTATTTAAATTATAAAGAAAATAATTTAACATTTAAAGAACTATTTATATTATTTATTTATACTAATTATAAAACAAACATTCAAAAAGTTCAATAAAAACATTCGAAAAATAAAAATAATAAAAAGTTCAAAAAAAATACTTGAATTATATGAATGTTTGATGTAATATAAAGACAGAAACAAACAAAACATTCACAAATTATAAAATAGAAAGTTCAAAAATACAAAACGTTTATAATTCTAAAATCAAACAAGAAAAATATGAAATGTATAAAAAATCAAAAAATATAGAAAATATAGAAAACAAATTATAATATTTAAGGAGAGATTAGAATGTCAAAAGTAAACGAAATCACAAGAGAGTCTTGGATATTAAACACATTTCCAGAATGGGGAACATGGCTTAACGAAGAAATAGAACAAGAAGAAGTGAAACCAGGTACATTTGCAATGTGGTGGTTAGGATGTACAGGTATATGGGTTAAATCTGAAGGTAATGCAAATATATGTGTTGATTTGTGGGTTAATTCAGGAAAGAAAACAAAAGCGAATCCATTAATGGCATCACAACATCAACATCAAAGAATGATTGGCTGTGTAGCAATGCAACCAAACTTAAGAAACTCAGTTTGTGTTATTGATCCTTTTAAAATTAAAGAAGTAGATGCAATTTTAGCTACACACGATCATAGTGATCATATTGATGCTAATGTGGCTGCAGCAGTAATTCAAAATTGTTCTAAAGATGTTAAATTTATTGGACCACAAGCTTGTATAGATCTTTGGTTAGGCTGGGGAGTTCCAAAAGAACAATGTATAGTTGTAAAACCTGGTGATGTGGTAAAAATTAAAGATACAGAAATTGTTGCACTTGATTCTTTTGACCGTACTGAGCTTGTTACGGCACCAAAAGGTACAACATTAAAAGATAAAATGCCAAGAGATATGGATAAATTAGCTGTAAATTATCTTTTCAAAACTCCAGGCGGAAACTTGTATCATAGTGGTGATTCACATTATTCTAATTATTATGCAAAACATGGTAATGACCATAAAATCGATGTTGCATTAGGATCATTTGGTGAAAATCCAAGAGGTATGACAGATAAAATGACATCTATTGATATGTTAAGAATGGCTGAATGTTTAAATACTGAAGTTATTATTCCGTTCCATCATGATATTTGGACAAACTTTATGGCTGATACTCAAGAAATTATAACTTTATGGAATATGAGAAAATATAGATTACAATATAAATTTAAACCATTTATTTGGGAAGTAGGCGGTAAATTTATTTATCCAAACGATAAGGATAAAATGGAATATCACCACGATAGAGGCTTCCATGATGCATTTGCAATAGAACCAGATCTACCATTTAAGTCAATGTTATAATAAAATTAATGAGGGTTAAAACTTAACCCTCTATAAAATAAAATATGGAGGAGAGCATAATGTTACAAGGATTAATTGATAAAAAAAGATATTCATTTCATGAAGGTTTCGATACTTGGGAGGAAGCAATAGAGGCTTCTTGTAAACCTTTAATAGATGATGGAGCAATAGAAAGTACTTATGTAGAAGCGATAATATCAAATGTTAACAAGTATGGAGCATATATAGTTATAGCACCTAATATTTGCATACCACATGCTCAAGAAGGTGTTGTAGGAGTTAATGAAACAGCAATGTGTTTTATGAGAACTAAAAATCCAGTTCATTTTAGCAATGATCCAGAACAAGATGCAAGATTATTTTTTGTATTAGCTTCAACGGATAATGAGGTGCATTTGCAAAACTTATCGAACATGGTTGGATTAATCGAAGATGATGCAGTAGTAAATAAATTACTTGATGCTGAATGTAAAGAAGATTTAGAAGAAATTGTTGAAATGTTAAAAGCAAAATGTGTTTAAAAATATATAACGTAAGTTTACTTGATATTATTTTTGTAGAAAAACTTATGTAAAGAAATTATTATATATGCTGCAATTAAGTTTATACACTAAAGTTACTTCCATATGCTAATGCTAGTATGTTTTTATTGTAAAATAATTATTGCAACAAATATAAGCAAAAGAAAATAAAAATTAAAACTATAGGGGGAAGTAAAATGAATATATTATTAAGTATATGGAATTTCTTTCAAATAAATATCTTGACAAATCCAGCATTCTTTATAGGTTTTATAGTACTTATAGGTTATTTATTATTAAAACGTCCAATATATGAGGCAATAGCAGGCTTTATAAAAGCAACAGTTGGTTATTTGATTTTAAATGTAGCAGCTGGAGGACTTGTAGGTAACTTCCGTCCAATACTAGCAGGATTAAAAGATCGTTTCAATTTAACCGCTGCAGTTATTGATCCTTATTTTGGTCAAACAGCAGCACAATCAGCTATTGAAAATGTTGGTAGATCATTTTCTCTTATGATGATAGTATTACTAATAGCATTTATTTTCAATATATTATTAGTATTGTTTAGAAAGCAAACAAAGATTAGAACAGTATTTATTACAGGTCATATAATGGTGCAACAATCTTCAACAGCTTTATGGATGGTATTATTCTGTTTCCCTAATTTAGTTGATACGCAAGTAGTAATTATGCTTGGTTTATTACTGGGAACTTATTGGGCAGTATCAGCAAATCTTACAGTTGAAGCAACTCAAGAATTAACTGAAGGTGGAGGATTTGCAGTTGGTCATCAACAAATGTTTGGAATTTGGCTTACAGATAAAATTTCAGGAAAAATTGGTAATAAAGAAAAATCAATAGAACATCTTCAATTACCAGGATTTTTACAAATATTCAATGATAACGTAGTTGCAACTGGTATACTAATGATGTTATTCTTTGGAGCAATCATGGGAATATTAGGACCGGACTTATTACATCAAATAGATAAGACAGGATTTGCAGCAAATAGAAACTTTTTATTCTATATCATGGAAAAATCATTAAACTTTGCAGTTTACTTAAGCATATTACAACTTGGTGTTAAAATGTTCGTTGGAGAACTTACAGAATCATTCCAAGGTATTTCAAATAAAATTTTACCAGGATCAATGCCAGCTGTTGACTGTGCAGCAACTTATGGATTCGGTCATGCTAATGCAGTAACAATTGGATTCTTATTTGGAGCATTAGGACAATTTATATCAATTATAGGTTTAGTAGTATTCCAAAGTCCAGTATTAATAATCACAGGTTTCGTACCAGTATTCTTTGATAACGCAACTTTTGCAGTATTTGCAAATAGAAAAGGTGGTTTAAAAGCAGCTTGTATAATTCCTTTCGCATCAGGTGTTATTCAAGTGCTAGGTGGAGCATTCGCAGCTTATTACTTTGGATTATCACAATTTGGAGGATGGCATGGAAACTTTGATTTTGACACAGTATGGCCAGTAATTGGAGTGTTAATGAAAAACTTCCAATATGTAGGGTTTGGTATTGCAGTTATAGCATTACTTGTAATACCACAAATTCAATACTTAAAAAATAAAAAGGGATATTTCAAAGTAGCAGAAGATTACGATGAATATCTTAAAGAGATGGAAAAGGCATAACAGATAAAAATGATTTATGAAAATTAACAACTAGTTAGTTTTATTGAAATAGCTACTTAACTACAAGTATTCGATTTAATATTACAATTTATATGAAATATGATTGACAAATTTCTAAAAAGACTCAAACTGTAAATAAGATATAAAAATAAAATTAAGTGGAATTAAATAAAAAATAAATTGAAAAGGGTGTGCGTAAAAATGTTAAAAGTAATAGCAGCTTGCGGAAGTGGTATGGGATCAAGCCAAATAATAAAGATGAAAATAGGAAAAGTTTTTAAAAAGTTAGGTATAGACGTAACAATTCAACATAATAGTGTTGGAGAAGCTAAAAGCCAAGCGTCAAGCTTTGATGTAGTATTTTGCTCAGAAGTATTAAAATCAAATTTTAAAAGAGCAGAAGAATCAGGAACTATAATTATAGGGTTAAAAAATATATTATCAGAGCAAGAAATGGAAGAAAAAGTTATAGAACAAATAGTAAATAAGAAATAACTTCTATTAAAAATTATAAATAACCATAAATTGAAATTGATATAGAGAATTTTATAAAATGAATATTTAGTATTCTAAGATTTAGATGAAATTTAATAAGTAAATTTCATCTAAATCAAAGAATATCAGAAACATAAAAATTAAAAATAGGCTAATGCAAGTTGAGGTGAATGGAATATGAAAATTATAAAAAAGCACTTAGATGAAATGTACCGAGCATATTCAGCAGGTTCAATAGAAATAGACGGTGAACTAAATTTGCTAGTAGCATCTGAAGAAAAGGGATATCCTTGTTACGCATATAGTGGTAAGGATTTTACTCATCGTCATACAGTTTGGAATAATGGTGGAGGATGTATGTCAATAATTCCTATTCCAAATCGTAAAAATGAATTTTTAGCTGTTAGAGATTTCTATTTAAAAGAAAGTCCAAGTGGTGCACGTTTAGTTTGGGGCCATTTAGTGGACGGAGAATGGGTTATTGAAACAGTTATCAAATTACCTTATTTACATCGTTTTGATGTATGGGATGTTGATGGAGAAATCTATGTTATTGCAGCTACTATAGCTGATCTTAAAGTTTCCAAAGATGACTGGAGTCATTCAGGAACTATCTATTATGGTAAATTATCAGAAATACCAACTGATGGTTTAGATCTTAAAGTTCTTAAAAAAGGGTTATATAAAAATCATGGATATATTCGTCATATGGTTGATGGTAAACCACGCGGCACTTTTGGCTGTGATCAAGGAATATTTGAAGTTATTCCAAGTAAAGATGGAGAATGGCAAGTTAATCACTTAATGGAAGGTAATATTAGTGAAGTCGCTTGGTGTGATTTAGATGGTGATGGTCAAGATGAACTTATGACTATTGAACCATTCCATGGAAATTCAATGAAAATCTATAAGTTTATTGATGGAAAGTATACTGAAATTTATGTTTATCCATATGAGATTGATTTTGCACATACTTTAGTTGGAACAACACTTCGTGGTGTGCCAAGCTTTGTTGGTGGAGTGAGACGTGTAGATGCCGAATTATTTTATATTCAATGGGTTGATGGAAAGTGCCAAGAAACAATTATTGAAAAGGGTGCTGGCCCAGCTAATGTAACAGTTATAAATTTAAAAGATTGTGATTTAATTGTTTCAGCTAACCATACAAAGAATGAGGCAGCAGTATATACAGTGATAAATGAGTAGTATATATGTTTTTGTACCAGGATAATTATGAGACTTATCAAATTTAATACTTAAAAATTAGAGAAAGATATTGTTTGAATATAAATTCAAACCAGATTAAAACAATCATAATAGTTTGAAATGGAGAATGTTAGATGCTAGAAGAATTAAAAAAAGAAGTTTATGAGGCAAATATGCTTTTACCCAAATATAAATTAATAACTTTTACATGGGGGAATGTTTCTGCAATAGACAGAAAAACAGGATTAATAGTAATTAAACCATCAGGTGTCGATTATGAAAAAATGGGACCAGAAGATATGGTGGTAGTTAATTTAGAAGGTAATGTTGTTGAAGGAAAATATAAACCATCATCAGATACACCTACACATGTAAAGTTATATAATGAATTTAGTGAAATTGGAGGAGTTGTACATACTCATTCAAGATGGGCAACTATATTTGCTCAAGCAGGAAAATGTATAAAATCATATGGTACAACTCAAGCAGATTATTTCTATAATGAAATTCCTTGTACAAGAGATATGACACCAAAGGAAATAAAGGGACAATATGAGTATAATACAGGTGAAGTTATTGTTGAGACATTTAAGAACGCAAATCCAATACATGTGCCAGCAGTTTTAGTTAAAAATCATGGACCATTTACATGGGGAAAAGATGCTGTGGAAGCAGTTCACAATGCAGTTGTTTTAGAAGAAGTTGCAATGATGGCTTGGAATACAGAAGTTTTAGCAAATCATAATATTGAAACTATGCCAAAGGAATTAATTGAAAAGCATTTTATGAGAAAGCATGGACCAAATGCATATTACGGACAATAAATTTATCTTTAGAAAGTTGGTGATTTTATGAAGGGATATACGTTAGGATTATATGAAAAATCTATGCCTAATTTTTTATCTTGGGAAGAAAAGTTAAATTGTGCTAAAGAATGCGGATTTGATACTTTAGAAATAAGCATAGATGAAACAGATGAAAAATTGGCTAGATTAGATATGACTGAAGAAGAAAGAAGGAAGCTCGTAGAATTAATGTTCAAATGCGGAACTGAAATAAGAACAATGTGCTTAAGTGGGCATAGAAAATATCCGTTGGGAAGTACAGATGAGACTACAAGAAATAAAGGTATGGAAATTATGAAAAAAGCTATTGATTTAGCCTCTGACATAGGAGTTAGAATAATACAATTAGCAGGATATGATGTTTATTATGAAGAAGGAAATGACCAAACTAGAAGATATTTTGAAGAAAACTTAAAAGAATCTGTAGAAATGGCAGCTAATAAAGGTGTAATTCTTGCATTTGAAACTATGGAAACCGAATTTATGAATACAGTTGAAAAAGCAATGGAATTTGTAAATTTAGTTAATTCACCATATCTTCAAATTTACCCAGACTGCGGTAATGTAACTAATGCATCTTTAGATTATGGCATAAATCCTATAGAAGATTTTGAAACAGGAAGAGGGCACATTTCAGCAGTGCATTTAAAAGAAACTGTTCCTGGAAAGTTTAGAGAAATTACTTTTGGAACAGGACATGTAAATTTTGAAGAGATAATTAAAAAATCGTGGGAACTTGGTGTTAGAAAATTTACAGCAGAATTTTGGTATATTGGAAATGATGATTGGAAAGATGTAATTAAAAATACAAAAGTCTTTATGGATGAAAAATTCAAAAAGGCTATAGGATAGAATATGAAATATTGATTTATAAATTATAAAAAAAATGAAATACAGCATCTAAATAAGTGAAAATTTTAACATTTATCATATAAATTTTAAAATTATAATGTAATAAATTTACTCATTTAGGGTTATAAGTATGAACAAAATAGATAGGTTGGTGAAATATGAATAAAGAAGAACTGATTTCTATATCAAAGGAAATTAAGAAAAATATTATTGAAATGATTTATGAAGCAAAATCAGGACATCCAGGTGGTTCATTATCTTGTGCCGATATAATAACTTATTTATATTATGAAAAAATGAATGTAAGTGTTGAAGCTCCAAAGGATCCTAAGAGAGATAGATTTGTTTTAAGTAAAGGACATGCAGCTCCAGCACTTTATGCTGTACTTGCACAAAAAGAATATTTTCCTAAGGAAGAATTAAAAAAACTTAGAAAGATAGGAGCTCTTCTTCAAGGACATCCAGATTCTAAACATATATTAGGTGTTGATGTTTCAACAGGTTCACTTGGACAAGGAATATCAAATGCAGTAGGTATGGCTTTAGGCCTTAGAAATCAAAAAAATAATTCAAAAGTATATGTACTATTAGGAGATGGAGAGCTTCAAGAAGGCTTAGTATGGGAAGCTTCAATGGCAGCAGCTCATTATAAATTAGATAATTTAGTTGCTATTATTGATAATAATGGACTTCAAATTGATGGTGCTAATGAAGAAGTGATGAGTATTTCACCATTAGATAAAAAGTTTGAAAGCTTTGGATGGAATGTTGTATGTTGTGATGATGGAAATGATTATGACAAAATTAATGAAGCATTTTTAAATGCTGGTAAAGCTAAAGGAAAACCAACTGTAATAATTGCTAAAACGGTAAAAGGAAGTGGGGTAAGCTTTATGGAAAACAAAGCAGAATGGCATGGTCAAGCACCTAATAGAGAAGAAAAGGAAAAAGCAATAAAAGATATTATGGGGAAATAAGTAAACACGACTTGCATTCGTTCGCTGAGTGCTCGAATAGTAAGAAATCATAGATGCATGGTGTGAAAGTTCGAGGAGCCAAATATAAAAGCTCTAAAGAGAAAGTTCTGCTAACCAAATATTAAATTTGGAGCATCACTTTTTGGGTTCTCTACTTATAGAACCAAATTCTATTATCATAGAACATAATAAAAGCTAGGAGGATTAAAGGAATGGGTAAGGCTACAAGAGAATCATACGGTATGGCTTTAGTTGAACTTGGACGTGAAAATGAAAAAGTTGTTGTGTTAGATGCCGATCTTTCAAAGTCAACTAAGACAAATGGATTCAAATCGGAATTTAAAGATAGATTTTTTAATGCAGGAATTGCAGAGCAGAATTTAATGGGAATGGCAGCAGGATTTGCAAATGTAGGGAATATACCTTTTGCAAGTACTTTTGCTGTGTTTGCAACAGGGAGATCCTTTGAGATAATAAGAAATTCAATTTGCTATCCAAAGATGAATGTAAAAATAGCAGCAACTCATGCTGGAATAACAGTTGGAGAAGATGGTGGTTCACATCAATCAATTGAAGATATTGCACTTATGAATTCGCTTCCTAATATGACTGTGATAGTGCCAGCAGATCATAGAGAAGCAATAGCAGCAACTAAAGCGGCAGCGGAATTTGAAGGGCCTGTTTACTTGAGATTTGGAAGATGCAATACAGAAGATATATTTAATGAAAATTACAAATTTGAAATTGGTAAAGGTGTTCAAGTAAGAGAGGGGAATGATGTAGCTATTATTGCAACAGGAATGATGGTTCAAAAAGCTATTCAAGCTTCAAAAGAATTAGAAATCCAAGGCATTAGTGCAAGAGTTATAAATATTTCAACTATAAAGCCAATAGATAGAGAATTAATTATAAAGGCTGCAAAAGAAACAAAAGCAATAGTTACAGCAGAAGAACATTCAATTATAGGTGGACTTGGAGCTATTGTATCAGAAGTTGTATGTGCAGAATATCCAACTCACGTAAAAATGGTTGGAATAAAAGATACTTTTGGGGAATCAGGAACACCAGATGAGCTTATGCAAAAATATAAATTAACAAGTGAAGCTATTATTGAAGAAGTAAAAGCAATATTAAAATAATACTCAAGATTAATCAAAAAGAATGAAGATTATAAATAAGAAGCGGACATTTTAATTTAAGTAAGCGTAATTAAAAACAATATAAATCCATTAAAAATAGGAGTGATAATAATGAAAATATTTGTAGATACAGCTAATATAGAAGAAATAAAAAAAGCTAATGCTTTAGGGGTTATCTGTGGAGTAACAACTAATCCATCACTTATTGCAAAAGAAGGCAGAGATTTCACAGAAGTAATAAAGGAAATAACTAGTATAGTTGATGGACCTATTAGTGGAGAAGTAATTTCAATGGAAAGTGAAGAAATGGTTGCTGAAGCTCGTGCAATAGCTAAAATGCATAAAAATATGGTAGTTAAAATTCCAATGTGCGAAGAAGGGCTAAAAGCTATAAGCATTCTTAATAAAGAAGGAATAAAAACAAATGTAACTTTAATTTTTTCAGCGCTTCAAGCATTACTTGCAGCAAGAGCTGGTGCTAGTTATGTAAGCCCATTCTTAGGTAGATTAGATGATATTGGAAGTACAGGTATTACATTAATTCAAGATATTGCGGAAATATTTGAAATTCACGGGATAGACGCAGAAATTATTTCAGCAAGTGTTAGAAATCCAATTCATGTATTAGATTGTGCTAAGGCAGGTTCTAATATAGCTACAATACCTTACAATGTGATAGTACAGATGATAAAACATCCACTTACAGATGCAGGAATTGAAAAGTTTTTAAACGATTATGAAGGTATGAATAAATAGGTAAAATATTTTACTATATATCTAGAGAGATGAAAAGATGTTTGTGAAGGATTAAAATATCAGTTATAAACATTTTTTTATTACATATTAGTAGCAAAAAAATGAAAACACATAATTTAGAAGAAGATTAAAAAGTATTGTTATACTAAGTTTAGGTTAATAAAATATGAGACTTCATATTTTTGGGGATTTATACAGATAATATTTCTTTAAATTATATAATAGAGTATTGTAAATTTGTACTTCGAGTATTATTATAAGAGTATAAAATAAATTTTAGTCATTAGAAAAATTATTATGATTTAAAATAACTAAAATATAAGGATGTGATTAAACTTTGATGATTAATACTCACAAAGTTATGGGCGAAAATATTATAAAATATGCGAATACAAAGAGTATTTACTTGATTAATGATAAAAGATTTATATGGGGGAATGTGAAACCAGACTGTACGCCTAAATATAAATTCAAAAAGCATTATTTTAATGAAAGCATAGATATGATAGTTGAAAAAATTATATATTTATCTTCATTAACATTGGAAGATGTTTATTATAATATGACTATTGGAAAATTTAGTGAAGAACTTGGAGTAGTATGTCATTTTTTATGTGATTTTTTCTGTGCACCTCATTATTATAGATGGGAATTTAAAAGCACAAGTGCTGTAAAACATCATATGATGTACGAAAAAAAATTAGCTAAATTAGCTAAAGAATTTGAGTTGACTGGTATTATAAATACTGATATAGAACCAAGCAATGTAAAAGCTTTTATAGTACAATTACAAAAACAATATGATGGATCATTAGATTATCATATTGACTTAACATTTTCATACTATGTTTGTGATAGTGTATTAAATATGATTTTAGATAATGTATTCTTAAATGACAGTAAATCAAGTAAAGCAATTTAATTGATTATAGTAAAGTACCTCAAAATAGTAAAAAATTATTTTGAGGTATTTTTTTATGATTAGGAAAGGTTAGAATTTTATATTATAAATCCTTTATAAAGTCTATTGAATAAAAAAATGTGAAATTTATTATTTTTTAATAAAATAATTTTATTAACCTTGACATAAAAATATAGAAATATGGTAAAATTATAAATCATAGTATGTAATTAATGAATATAAATATAAATGACTTATTATAATTAATATATGTAACGTTAAAAATAGAATAAATTATAGTTAGGATGTTTTATGATATTATTACATAAGTAAACTTAATATAGAAATTAAAATTATAGAAGTGGGAGAATTATATATGGAAAAAAATAGAAATATATCTATGGCGGTTATTAAAAGATTGCCTAAATATTATAGATATCTTGAAGAACTTATGAGAAATGATATAGATAGAATTTCATCAAAGGAATTAGGGGAAAAAATAGGGTTTACAGCATCTCAAATTCGCCAAGATTTAAATTGTTTTGGAGACTTTGGACAACAAGGATATGGATATAATGTCAAGGAATTATATAGTCAAATTGGTTCTATATTAGGTCTCAACAGAGGGTATGAAGCAGCACTAGTTGGGGCTGGAAATATAGGGCAAGCCGTTTCTAATTATTCAAGATTTGAGAATTTTGGAGTTAAAATAACAACTATATTTGATGCAAATCCTAAATTAATCGGAATGAAAATTAGAAATGTTGAAATTATGGATATAGATGATATGGCACCTATTTTAAATGAACACAAAATTGATATAGGAATAATTTGTGTACCTACAAAAAATGCTCAAAGTGTTGCTGATGAATTAATAAAAGGTGGAGTAAGAGCAATTTGGAATTTTGCACCTGTAGATTTGGTGGTTCCAGATTATGTTAAGGTGGAAAATGTACATTTAAGTGAAAGTTTAATGACTTTAATTTACTTGTTAAATGAAAGTGATAATTAAAAAATAAAATTTAAATATTAGTTTTTGTTGTAAAATGATAAACTAGCCTATTAAGTTAATTTTAGTTGGCAAGTTTATTATTTTTTTAACAAACAAAACTGTGTTTCTAAATTCCTTTTTAAGAAAATAAGGATTATTTAAGTAAAAAACTTGCAATAAGGCATAATATTTTATTGCAAATAAATTAAGTACGTATTATAATTTTAACTAGGGGTTTTTCGACCTCAATGTTTTTTTAGATTCATTTGTTATAATATTAACAAATGAATTAAAAATATTAAAAATAGTAAGAAAATTAAAAAAATAAATAAGCAAGTTTGAAGGAGGACCTTAACATGGAATTAAAAAATGTGATTCTTGAAAAGGAAGGGCATTTAGCTATTGTTACAATCAACAGACCAAAGGCACTAAATGCATTAAATTCAGAAACATTAAAAGATTTAGATACTGTTTTAGAAGATTTAGAAAAAGACAGTAATGTGTATGCAGTTATATTAACTGGTGCAGGAGAAAAATCTTTTGTTGCTGGAGCAGATATTGCTGAAATGAAAGACCTTAATGAAGAACAAGGTAAAGAATTTGGAATCTTAGGAAACAATGTTTTTAGAAGATTAGAAAAATTGGATAAGCCAGTTATCGCGGCTGTATCAGGATTTGCTCTTGGTGGTGGATGTGAACTTGCTATGTCATGTGACATAAGAATAGCTTCAGTAAAAGCAAAATTTGGTCAACCAGAAGTAGGTCTGGGAATAACTCCAGGATTTGGTGGAACCCAAAGATTAGCTAGAATTGTAGGACCAGGGAAAGCTAAGGAATTAATATATACTTGTGACATAATAAATGTAGAAGAAGCTTATAGAATAGGTTTAGTAAATAAAGTAGTTGAATTAGAAAGCTTAATGGATGAAGCAAAAGCTATGGCGAGTAAGATTGCAGATAATGCTCCAAAGGCAGTTGCATATTGTAAAGATGCTATTGATAGAGGAATGCAAGTAGATATTGATGCAGCTATATTAATAGAAGCAGAAGATTTCGGTAAGTGTTTTGCTACAGAAGATCAAACAGAAGGAATGACTGCGTTCTTAGAAAGAAGAACAGAAAAGAATTTTCAAAATAAATAATTGTTAAAATGATAAATAATATTTTAAGATTAAGTTAAAAATCTATTAGAGATTTAAATATAGTTTGTTATCAAATAGGTTTAAGTAACAAGGAGGGTAATTTAATGAATTTCCAATTAACTAGAGAACAACAATTAGTACAACAAATGATCAGAGAATTCGCAGTAAATGAAGTTAAGCCAATCGCTGCTGAAATTGATGAAACAGAAAGATTCCCTATGGAAAATGTTGAAAAAATGGCTAAACTAGGAGTGATGGGTATACCATTTGCTAAAGAATTTGGTGGAGCAGGTGGAGATGTTCTTTCATACATAATAGCTGTAGAAGAATTATCAAAAGTTTGTGGTACTACAGGAGTTATACTTTCAGCTCATACATCATTATGTGCATCAGTAATTAATGAAAATGGTACTCCAGCACAAAGACAAAAGTATTTACCAGATCTTTGTAGTGGGAAGAAAATTGGTGCTTTCGGTTTAACTGAACCAGGTGCTGGTACAGATGCTGCAGGACAACAAACAACTGCTGTATTAGATGGAGACAACTATATCTTAAATGGTTCAAAAATATTCATAACAAATGGTGGAGTTGCTGAAACTTTCATAATATTTGCTATGACAGATAAGAGCAAAGGAACTAAAGGAATTTCTGCATTTATCGTAGAAAAATCTTTCCCAGGATTCTCAATAGGAAAATTAGAAAATAAGATGGGTATCAGAGCATCTTCAACTACTGAATTAGTTATGGAAAACTGCATAATTCCAAAGGAAAACTTGTTAAGTGTAGAAGGTAAGGGATTTGGAATAGCAATGAAGACTCTTGATGGAGGAAGAATTGGTATAGCAGCTCAAGCTTTAGGTATTGCAGAAGGAGCTTTTGAAGAAGCTGTTAACTATATGAAAGAAAGAAAACAATTTGGAAAACCATTATCAGCATTCCAAGGATTACAATGGTATATTGCTGAAATGGATGTTAAAATTGAAGCAGCTAAATACTTGGTATACAAAGCAGCGTGTAAAAAGCAAGCTGGTGAACCATATTCAGTTGATGCTGCAAGAGCTAAATTATTTGCTGCAGATGTTGCAATGGAAGTTACAACTAAAGCAGTTCAAATCTTTGGTGGATATGGATACACTAAAGAATATCCAGTAGAAAGAATGATGAGAGATGCTAAGATATGCGAAATCTATGAAGGAACTTCAGAAGTTCAAAAAATGGTTATCGCAGGAAGCATTTTAAGATAGGAGGACTTTTGTAATGAATATAGTAGTTTGTGTAAAACAAGTTCCAGATACTACAGCTGTAAAGATAGATCCTAAAACTGGTACATTAATTAGAGATGGTGTTCCATCTATAATGAACCCAGAGGATAAACATGCATTAGAAGGTGCATTACAATTAAAAGAAACTGTTGGAGGAAAAGTTACAGTTATTACAATGGGACTTCCAATGGCTAAAGCAGTTTTAAGAGAAGCATTATGTATGGGTGCTGATGAAGCTATTCTTTTAACAGATAGAGCAATGGGAGGAGCTGATACTTTAGCTACTTCAAAAGCATTAGCTGGAGTTATTGCAAAATTAGATTATGATTTAGTATTTGCAGGAAGACAAGCAATTGATGGAGATACTGCACAAGTTGGTCCAGAAATAGCTGAACATTTAAATATTCCTCAAGTAACATATGTTCAAAATGTTAAAGTTGAAGGAAATTCATTAATAGTAAATAGAGCATTAGAAGATGGACACCAAGTAGTGGAAGTTAAAACTCCATGTCTATTAACTGCAATTGAAGAATTAAATGAAACAAGATATATGAATGTTGCGCATATTTTCGCAACTTCTGATGATGAAATCAAAGTTATGAGTGCAGCTGATATAGATGTAGATGTAGCTGAATTAGGTCTTAAAGGTTCACCTACAAAGGTTAAGAAGTCAATGACTAAGGAAGTTAAGGGCGCAGGAGAAATTGTTAGAGAATCACCTAAAAATGCAGCATATTATGTTGTTGGAAAATTAAAAGAAAAACACTACATCTAAGATAATAGGAGGGTAATTTATTATGAATATAGCAGATTACAAAGGCGTTTGGGTCTTTGCTGAACAAAGAGAAGGCGAATTACAAAAAGTATCTTTAGAACTACTTGGAGAAGGTAGAAGAATTGCTGATGAATTAGGAGTAAAGTTAACAGCTTTATTATTAGGACATAACATAGAAGGATTAGCAAAGACATTAGCTGAACATGGTGCAGATGAAGTTTTGGTTGCTGATGATAAGAATTTAGAACATTATACAACTGATGCTTATACTAAAGTTATTTGTGACTTATCAAATGAAAGAAAGCCAGGGATATTATTCGTGGGAGCTACGTTTATAGGAAGAGATTTAGGTCCAAGAATAGCTGCTAGATTATCAACAGGACTAACAGCTGACTGTACATCTATTGATGTTGAAGTTGAAAATGGAGCTCTTTTAGCTACAAGACCAGCATTTGGTGGTAACTTAATGGCTACAATCGCTTGTCCAGATCATAGACCACAAATGGCTACAGTAAGACCAGGGGTATTTGCAAAAATTACTACTGATGCAGCAAATTGCAAAATTGAAAAAGTTGAAGTTAAATTAGCTGATAGTGATGTTAGAACTAAAGTTTTAGAAACTATTAAAGCTAAAAAAGATATTGTAGATATAGCAGAAGCAGATTTTATCGTTTCTGGTGGTAGAGGGGTTGGAAGTAAAGAAAACTTCAAACTTCTTGAAGAATTAGCAGCTGCTTTAGAAGGAAAAGTAGCAGGTTCAAGAGCTGCTGTTGAAAAAGGATGGATTGATGGAGCATATCAAGTAGGTCAAACTGGTAAAACTGTAAGACCTCAAATTTATATAGCTTGTGGTATTTCAGGAGCTATTCAACACGTTGCTGGTATGCAAGATTCAGACTTAATAATTGCTGTTAATAAGGATGATTCAGCTCCAATCATGAAGATTGCAGATTATGCAATAGTTGGAGATCTTGCTAAGGTGGTGCCAGAATTAATAGCTCAAGTTAAAGAAATAAAGAGCGCTGAATAATTAAAATAAATTAATTTGTCATATTGTTATTTTGAAAAGTTAATAATATAACATGTAGATAATTAATTATAATGAATAATTAATCCTTAGTTAAAGTAATAAGTTATTTTAACTAAGGATATCTATAATAAAAAATTTGAGGAGGATTTATCCATGAAAAAGATTTTTGTACTTGGAGCAGGAACTATGGGTGCTGGTATTGTTCAAGCATTCGCTCAAAAAGGTTGTGAAGTAATCGTTAGAGATATTAAAGAAGAATTTGTTGATAGAGGAATAGCTGGAATCACTAAGGGATTAGAAAAGCAAGTTGCTAAAGGAAAAATGACTGAAGAAGATAAAGAATCTATACTTTCAAGAATTTCAGGAACAACTGATATGAACTTAGCTGCTGATTGTGATTTAGTAGTTGAAGCTGCAATCGAAAACATGAAAATCAAGAAAGAAATCTTTGCTGAATTAGATGGAATTTGTAAAGCTGAAACAATTTTAGCTTCAAACACTTCATCTTTATCAATTACTGAAGTTGCTTCAGCAACAAAGAGAGCAGATAAGGTTATAGGAATGCATTTCTTTAATCCAGCTCCAGTAATGAAACTTGTTGAAATTATAAAAGGAATAGCCACTTCTCAAGAAACTTTTGATGCTGTTAAGGAATTATCAGTTGAAATAGGAAAAGAACCAGTAGAAGTTGCAGAAGCTCCAGGATTTGTTGTAAACAGAATTTTAATCCCAATGATCAATGAAGCTTCATTCATATTACAAGAAGGAATTGCGTCAGTAGAAGATATTGATACAGCTATGAAATATGGTGCTAATCACCCAATGGGACCTTTAGCTTTAGGGGATCTTATTGGATTAGACGTATGTTTAGCTATTATGGATGTTTTATTCACTGAAACAGGAGACAATAAGTATAGAGCTAGCAGCATATTAAGAAAATATGTTAGAGCTGGATGGCTTGGAAGAAAGACTGGAAAAGGATTCTATGATTATTCTAAATAATATATAGATTTAAAAAATTCTCAAAAGAAATTTGCTTTTGAGAATTTTTTTTATTGAAATTATTTAAAATTATAAAGGAGTTTAAGGATTAATATAGAAATATATCTAATATAGGAATGATAAGAATAAATACCCATATTTCTATGAGAAGAGTAAAAATTTTAAGGAGGGTTATTAAAATTATGATGAGATTTACATTACCAAGAGACATTTATTATGGAAAAGGATCACTAGAGCAGTTAAAGATGCTTAAAGGAAAAAAAGCAGTGTTAGTACTTGGTGGGGGCTCAATGAAAAAATTTGGTTTTGTTGATAAAGCCTTAGAATATCTAAAAGAAGCTAGTATAGAAGTTAAATTAATCGAAGGTGTAGAACCAGATCCATCAGTTGAAACAGTATTTAAAGGTGCTGAATTAATGAGAGAATTTAACCCTGATTGGATCATTTCTATGGGTGGAGGATCACCAATAGATGCAGCAAAAGCAATGTGGATATTCTACGAATATCCAGAATTTACATTTGAAAAAGCTGTAGTTCCTTTTGGTTTACCGGAACTTAGACAGAAGGCTAAATTTATAGCAATTCCATCAACAAGTGGTACAGCTACAGAGGTAACAGCATTTTCTGTAATTACAGATTATAAGACAGAAATAAAATATCCTTTAGCTGATTTTAATATAACTCCAGATATAGCTATAGTAGACTCAGAATTGGCTGAAACAATGCCACCTACATTAACAGCTCATACAGGTATGGATGCTTTAACTCATGCAATTGAAGCTTATGTAGCAACATTACATTCACCATTCACAGATCCATTAGCATTACAATCTATTGAAATGATTTATGAGTTTTTAATTAAATCTTATGAAGGAGATAATGATGCTAGAGAACAAATGCATTATTCTCAATGTTTAGCAGGTATGGCATTTTCAAATGCATTACTTGGAATAACTCATAGTATGGCTCATAAGACAGGTGCAGTATTCCATATACCTCATGGATGTGCAAACGCTATATATCTACCATATATAATTGATTTTAATAAGAAAACTGCATTAGATAGATATGTGAAGATAGCTAAGAGACTTGGATTAAGTGGAACAACAGATGATGAATTAGTTGATTCATTAACAAGTTCAATAAAAGAACTTAATAAGAAAATGTCAATTCCAAATACTTTAAAAGAATATGGCATTGATGAAACAGAATTTAATTTAAAAGTCGATATGATTTCAGAAAGATCAATTGCAGACGCCTGTACAGGATCAAATCCAAGACAATTAAGCAAAGATGAAATGAAAAAGCTATTTGAATGTATATATTATGGAAATAAAGTCGATTTTTAATCCCTAATACAAATATAAGATAAAAGGTTTCAGAGGAATAATTCTGAAACCTTTTATTAAGTTTAGAAAGCTTTTTGTTAGATTAGAAATTATCAAACTAATTATTGATGATTTATAGTTAAGTGATATAATATATTAAAAGATAATTATTTTTAATAGGTGAAACTTTCATATTAAAAGAAACAGCTAAAAAATATTGCACAGAAGAATACGATTTAAATTTATCAAAAGAAACATTAAAGATTAAATCAGGCTTTAGTGGTGGATGGTAATTGGTGATTTCAGTGGAGTAATAACAGATTTTATTGGAGTAATTAGAATAATGTTTACTGAAGTAAGATAGTATAAAAGCTTCAAAGTGAAAGAAATAACAAAATAATTTATTACTAAGTTAAAAAATTTGGGTATATTAAATGTGTTGATTTAAAAAGGGAATATGTAAATGTAAAAAAGTGCACACTAATAATAGAAACAGGCACAGATATTTTAGAAGAGATTATCATTAAAGAAAAAATGTTTTTTGTATTAACTATTAAAATATGACTAATTTGTTGTATTAAAATATTGCATAGTAAATGAACATATACAGTTTATTATTGCAACTTAAATATAAAATGGTTAATATAAAAATATATTTTCATATGAAAGTCTAGTTCTATATTTATGTTAAAGGGGAAGTGGAAAATGGATTATAAATCTATAAAGTCTCATGATGACTATGTAATAATAGAAGAAGTTAAAAATTTAAAATTAAAGCATATATTTGAATGTGGTCAAATTTTTAGGTTCGAAGAAATTTCAGATGGTGATTTCATTGTAATTGCGTTTGGAAAAATTATAGAACTTAAGGAAAATGGCAATAATGTATTAATATATAATTCTACAGAAGAAGAGGTAAGAAATATATGGTTAAAATATCTTGATTTAGATAGAGATTATTCAAAAATAAAAACGGAACTATCAAAGGATAGTTTGCTTAGAGAAAGTATTGAATTTGGATATGGAGTTCGAGTTTTAAATCAAGATCCATTTGAAATGTTAATAAGCTTTATTATTTCAGCAAGAAATAACATTCCATCAATAAAAAAGACTGTAAACAAAATTTCAGAAAAATGGGGGAAAGAAGTCCAATACAAAGGTAATACATATTATACTTTTCCCAATATATTAGAAATAAAAGATGCTACATTAGAAGAGATACAAGAAACAGGAGCATCTTTTAGAAGTAAATATATAATAGATACAATAAAGAATGTATATAATTCTACAAAGGAAAATTCAAAGATGTGTGAAGATAATTTATCCTTAAAATACAATTTAGATTACATAAAAAATTTAAGTGATGACGACTGCCATAATGCATTACAGGAGTTTAAAGGTGTTGGAGCAAAAGTTGCAGACTGTATCATGTTATTTTCAATGGAAAAGACTTCAGCATTTCCAGTAGATGTATGGGTTAAACGTGCAATGATTCATTTTTATGGAGCAGAAGATTCGTCATTAAATAAAATTAGAATTTTTGCAAGAAATAAATTGGGGAATTTAGCCGGATTTGCACAGCAATATCTTTTCTATTATGCGCGTGAAAATAAAATAAAAATCGATTAATAATTTATTTAGAGTTATTAATCATATGTGAGAATAGTTGAATTATCGAATTGTAAAACAGAATTTAATTTGGGAAAATTCAGAAAATTAGAACTACATAATATTTGTTATATTTTTAACAATAATATGCTATAATTATCTCGTGAGAAAAATTAAGATAAAATTTATTCATGGGAGAGTGTGTATAATGTTTCAATTGGATAATCAACTTTTAAGGTTAAAACATGAGGTTCTTACTAGAGTTGTGGTACTAGCAAAGGAGAATAAGATTAGTAAAGAAGAATTAGAAAAAATTCCTTATGCTATGATTAAGGGAGAAGTTGCAAATTATAGAGATACTGTTGAACACGAAAGAGAAGTAGTCTTAGAAAGAGCAAAACTTGCAGCAGGATACATGGCTAATGGCAAGGATTCACAAGAATTAATTGATATAGATGAAGAAAAACAAATACTATATGTTATAAAAGCAGCATGTGATAGATGCTCAACAAAGAAATTCCAAGTTACTGATGCTTGTAGAAACTGTATAGCTCATAAATGTCAAAGTGTATGTAATTTTGGTGCTATCACATATGTTGCAGGAAGAGCTTATATTGATCCGGATAAATGTAAAGAATGTGGAATGTGTAATAGAGCGTGTCCTTATAATGCTATTGCAGAAGATATGAGACCTTGCAAAAGATCATGTCCAACAGGAGCGTTAAGTTATAATTCAGAAGATTTAAGTGCTGAAATTACAGAAGATAAGTGCGTAAATTGTGGAGCTTGTATGTCAGCATGTCCGTTTGGAGCTATAGAAGATAAAAGTTCGTTGGTTAAGGTTGTTAATAGATTAACAGACAGAGAAAATATTTATGCTATAGTTGCACCAGCTATAACTGGAGAATTTGGGCCAAAGATAACTTATGGACAAGTTAAAAATGCAATTAAAGCATTAGGTTTTAAAGATATGGTAGAAGTAGCTTGCGGAGCAGATGCTGTTACTGTGCATGAAAGTAATGAATTTGTGGAAAGAATGGAAAATGGAAATAGCTACATGACTAATTCATGCTGCCCAGGATTCTTAAGTTATATTGAAAAAATGATGCCAGATCAAGCAGATAAAATTTCAGGAACTGTTTCACCAATGGTGGCGACAGGTAGATATATAAAAGCAAAGGATAAGAATGCAAAGGTAGTGTTTATAGGGCCTTGTACTGCTAAGAAAAACGAGATACTAATAGATTCAATAAAAGATTCTGTTGATTATGCATTAACATTTGAAGAATTATTAGCTTTATTTGATGCATTTGAAGTAGATCCGGCAGCTTGTGAAGATATTGTAGTTAATCAAGCTTCAATATTTGGTAGAAACTTTGCTTTGGGTGGAGGATTAACTGCTGCTATAGAAAACTATGTTCAAGAAAAAGGTGTTAATATAGACTTTAAGCCAGTTAAAGTTTCTGGTGGAGCAGAAATTAAGAAAACTATGATTATGGCTAAAGCCGGTAAATTAGATGGAAATTTTATTGAAGGTATGATGTGTGAAGGTGGCTGCATCAATGGTGCTGCTAAAATTGTATCTGTAATGAAGGCTAAAGCACCATTTACAAAAATAAATCAACAATCAACAATTAAGAGTGTTTTATCTAATAAGGTATTAGAAGAATACCACGGTATAAATCTAGAAAGATAATATTAAAAAATATAATTTTTAAAGCTAGAAATAAAAAACTTCAATCAACATTAATTTGCTTGATTGAAGTTTTTTATAAAATTTTTTATATAAGTCTTTACGTATGCTAAATATAAAGCCATCTCACAGGAAGTGAATAAAAAATATATGTAATATCGCATAAAATGAAGAAAATTTAAGCAAATCGAATATAATTTAATATAAATAGTAATATTCGCTGAATAAAGGGATATAATATTAGAAGTAATGTTTGAATTAAATGGTTATAAAGGATATTATATTTATGTTAGCACTCGACATTAATGAGTGCTAACAGAAGAATTAAACACAAAAAAACTATATATATATTTTAAGGAGGGTTTTTCATGAACATTAAACCACTTGGTGAAAGAGTAGTAATTAAAAAATTAGAGGCAGAAGAAAAGACTAAAAGTGGAATAGTCTTAACTGGTACTGCAAAGGAAAGACCACAAGAAGCGGAAGTGGTAGCAGTAGGACCTGGAGCTATTGTAGATGGCAATAGAATAGCTATGGAAGTTAAAATTGGAGATAAGGTTTTATACTCTAAATATGCTGGCACAGAAGTAAAAGTAGATGGTGAAGAATATACTATTTTAAAACAAGAAGATATATTAGCTATAGTTGAATAATAAATTTAATTTATATAATGAAATATTATTATTAAATGTAGAATAAAAATTAGAAAAATAATTAAGAATGTATAAGAAGGAGAGTGTTATATAAATGGCTAAGATGTTAAAATTTGGAGAAGATGCAAGAAGATCTATGCAAATAGGTGTGGATAAATTAGCAGATACAGTTAAGGTTACTTTGGGACCTAAAGGAAGAAACGTAGTATTAGATAAAAAATTTGGATCACCATTAATAACAAATGATGGAGTTTCAATTGCAAGAGAGATAGAATTAGAAGATCCATATGAAAATATGGGAGCTCAATTAGTTAAAGAAGTTGCAACAAAGACTAATGATGTAGCTGGAGATGGAACTACAACAGCAACATTACTTGCTCAAGCAATAATTAGAGAAGGATTAAAGAATGTTACAGCTGGAACTAATCCTATTTTAATAAGAACTGGTATTAAAATGGCAGTAGATAAAGCTGTTGAAGAGATCCAAAAGATTTCTAAGCAAATAGATGGAAAAGAAGATATCGCTAGAGTTGCTGCAATTTCAGCGTCTGATGAAGAAGTTGGTCAATTAATTGCAGATGCTATGGAAAAGGTAGGAAATGAAGGCGTTATTACTATAGAAGAATCAAAATCAATGGGAACTGAATTAGATGTAGTTGAAGGAATGCAATTTGATAGAGGATATGTATCACCTTACATGGCTACAGATACTGAAAAAATGGAAGCTAATTTAGATAATCCATATATATTAATAACAGATAAGAAGATTACAAATATTCAAGAAATTTTACCAATACTTGAACAAATAGTTCAATCAGGTAAGAAGTTATTAATCATTGCAGAAGATATTGAAGGCGAAGCAATGGCTACATTAGTAGTTAATAAATTAAGAGGAACATTTACTTGTGTAGCTGTAAAAGCACCAGGTTTTGGAGATAGAAGAAAAGAAATGTTACAAGATATTGCAACATTAACTGGCGGAACTGTTATAGCAGAAGAATTAGGAAGAGACTTAAAAGAAGTTACTCTTGATATGTTAGGTACAGCTGACAGCGTTAAAGTAAATAAAGAAAATACCGTTATAGTTAATGGTAAAGGTAATTCTACTGGAATAAAAGAAAGAATTAATCAAATCAAAGCTCAAATTGAAGAAACAACTTCGGAATTTGACAAAGAAAAATTACAAGAAAGATTAGCAAAATTAGCTGGTGGTGTTGCAGTAATCAAAGTTGGTGCAGCAACTGAAACTGAACTTAAGGAAAAGAAACTTAGAATTGAAGATGCTTTAAATGCAACAAAAGCAGCAGTTGAAGAAGGAATAGTAGCTGGTGGTGGAACAGCTTATGTTAATGTAATTAATGAAGTTGCAAAATTAACTTCAGATGTTACAGATACCCAAGTTGGAATAAACATAATTGTTAAAGCATTAGAAGAACCAGTAAGACAAATAGCTGCTAATGCAGGGGTTGAAGGCTCAGTAATAATTGAAAAAGTCAAAAATAGTGAACCGGGTGTTGGATATGACGCATTACATGGAGAATATATCAATATGATAAAAGGTGGAATAGTTGACCCAACTAAGGTTACTAGATCAGCTCTTCAAAATGCAGCATCAGTAGCTTCAACATTCTTAACAACAGAAGCAGCAGTAGCTGATATTCCAGCAAAGGAACCAGCAATGCCAGGTGCTCCAGGAATGGGAATGGACGGAATGTACTAAGATAAATAAGTTTAAAAAATATTTGTTAATAATTAATTTGATATTAGGGAAAGCATTTGTTATAAGTGCTTTCTTTTTTGTTTTTCATTTTTTCTTGAAATTTATCATAAATTATATCTGTTAAATATGTATAAGAAATCATAAGATAGGAATAATTTAGATAATAAAAAGATGTGAAGGAGATGATAAGTTATGCGTTATTTCAGTATTAAAATCGAAAGTAAAATTATCAGAATTAGAACTATTTGTAGTAAAAGTACTTTGAATAACAGAAAAAGAGGCTTTACTTTGATTGAGATAATAGCAGTAATAGCAATCATAGGAATTCTAGCTGCTGTAATTTTACCTAATGTAAATGGATATATAAAAGAAGCTAAAAAAGTCAAGGTGGTTGATCAATCAAGAAAAGTTATAATGGCAGTTGAATCTTATGATCTGAAGCATGAATCTTCTTTGAATGAAAATATGATTGTAACTGATGCGATAAGTAATAAAGGTGTGGGCAAATATTTAGATGGAGTTAAATTAGATAATTTGAATATTAAAAGCACAAGTATAAAAAATTGTTATGAAATAATAAATGGTGCAGAATTTGATTTTTTAAAAGATACAGATATTTTAAATCCATCAACAATAACTATAGATAATAAGAAATGATTAGATGAAATAAAGTAGGGATAAAACTATGCAATAGAAAATGATGAAAGTAAATCAAATTGAAATCATAATATAAAATTCAATTTGCAATTTTAAATTCAAATTTATTGACTTTAGATTATACATACATTATAATAGTTTTAATTCAAAACATAGCACATTTAAAAACTTGTATATACCTTGAATATGGCAAGGAGTATCTACCGGAAGCCGTAAATTTCCGACTATGAGTGATATTAGTATACGCTAAATTTATATTTTTATTAGCATATTAACGTCACTTAGAAGGTTAATGTGCTTTTTTTGTACATAAAAATAGTGTGAAATATGCAACTTTAAAATCATAATGAATGAAAAATGAAATAAATAATTCAAAAAAACCGAGGAGGACTTATAATGGCAAAAATAATTAAGACAGCGTACACTTTTGATGATGTGTTACTAGTACCTAATAAATCGGAGATATTACCAAGGGAAGTTAGTACACATACACAATTAACTAAAAAAATAAAGTTAAATATTCCTTTAATGAGTGCTGGGATGGATACTGTAACTGAGTCGAAGATGGCTATTGCTATGGCAAGAGAAGGCGGAATCGGAATTATACATAAAAATATGACTATTGAAGAACAATCAAAAGAAGTTGATAGGGTTAAGAGACAAGAAAATGGAGTTATTACAGATCCTATATTTTTATCACAAGATCATCTTATTCAAGATGCAGAAAATTTAATGGCACAATATAGAATATCAGGAGTGCCTATTACAACCAAAGAAGGAAAGTTAATAGGAATAATTACAAACAGAGATATAATTTTCGAAACAAACTTCCAAAGAAAAATTTCAGAAGTAATGACAAAGGATAATTTAATAACTTCATCAGAAAATACGACAGTTGAAGAAGCTAAAGAAATCTTAAAGAAGCATAAAGTTGAAAAATTACCTTTAGTTGATAAGGATGGATATCTAAAAGGCTTAATTACAATGAAAGATATTGAAAAAGTAAGAAAGTTCCCAAATGCAGCTAAGGATGATAAAGGTAGATTATTATGTGGGGCAGCAGTAGGAGTTACTGGAAACATGATGGAAAGAGTTGAAGCCTTAGTTAAGGCTCAAGTAGATGTTATTACGTTAGATACAGCACATGGACATTCAAAAGGTGTTTTAGAGGCAGTTACACAAATAAAGAAAGCATTTCCGGAATTACAAGTTATAGCTGGAAATATTGCTACAGCTGAAGCTACAGAAGATTTAATAAAAGCTGGAGCAGATTGTGTTAAAGTTGGAATTGGTCCAGGCTCAATTTGTACTACTAGAGTAGTGGCAGGAGTTGGAGTTCCTCAATTAACGGCTGTTATGGATTGTGCAGAAGTTGGTAGAAAATATGGAATTCCTGTAATTGCAGATGGAGGACTTAAATATTCAGGAGATATAGTAAAAGCATTATCAGCTGGAGCATCTGTTGCAATGATGGGATCATTATTTGCGGGATGTGATGAGGCTCCAGGAGAAATGGAAATATACCAAGGAAGAAGTTACAAAGTTTACAGGGGTATGGGTTCATTAGCTGCCATGGAATGTGGATCTAAGGATAGATACTTCCAAGAGGGGAATAAAAAATTAGTTCCAGAAGGTGTTGAAGGAAGAGTAGCATATAAAGGATTTGTTTCAGATACTATATTCCAATTAATGGGAGGGATTAAATCAGGACTTGGATATTTAGGATCAAAAGATTTTGATACATTATATGAAACAGCTAATTTTGTAGTTCAAACAGCTTCAGGACAAAGAGAAAGTCATCCACATGATATTAATATTACAAAGGAAGCACCTAACTATAGTGTAGGACAATAGTAAAAATGCACAGTTCAAAGTCATAAGATTTCTAATAATTTGAACTGTGCATTAATTAATTTATTTAAAGTAATTAGTTAAACTTTAATTATTCATAAATTTTCAATTGAAAAATGTCTGAATTTATTGATAAAAAGTTTTATTTAGTTGATAATAGATAATATAAGAACGATTTAGGAGGAAAACATGAAAAGAGATTTAGTTTTAGTTGTTGATTTTGGTGGGCAATATAATCAATTAATAGCAAGAAGAGTAAGAGAATGTGGTGTATATTGTGAGATTATTCCATATGATTATACTATAGAAAAAATAAAAGCTAAAAACCCTAAAGGAATAATATTTACTGGTGGACCAAACAGTGTTTATGGAGAAGATACTCCAACTGTAGATAAAGAAATATTCAATTTAGGAGTGCCTGTTCTTGGAATATGTTACGGAGATCAATTAATGGCACATTTACTAGGTGGAAAAGTTTCAACAGCACCAGTAAGAGAATACGGTAAAACAAATGTGACTTTAGACAATACTTCTAAATTATTTGAAGGAATTGATGCTGAAGGAATTGCATGGATGAGTCATACTGATTATATATCTGAAGCACCAAAAGGTTTTAAGATAATAGCACATACAGAAGTTTGCCCAGTTGCAGCTATGGAGAATGAAGAACAAAAACTTTATGGAGTTCAATTCCATGCAGAAGTAGAACATACTCAATTTGGTCAAAAAATGTTGCAAAACTTCATACATGAGATTTGTGGTTTAGCCAATACTTGGACTATGGGTTCTTTTGCAGAAGAAAAGATAAAGGAAATAAAAGAATTAGTTGGAGATAAAAAAGTATTGTGTGCTTTATCAGGTGGAGTTGATTCGTCAGTTGCAGCTATGATTGTACATAAAGCTATTGGTCATAACTTAACTTGTATATTTGTTGATCATGGTTTACTTAGAAAAGATGAAGGAGATACTGTTGAAAGAGTATTCAAGAAAGAATTTGATATGAACATTAAGAGAGTTAATGTTGCGGATAGATTCCTTGGAAAACTTGCAGGTGTATCAGATCCTGAAACTAAGAGAAAAATCATTGGTGAAGAATTTATAAGAGTTTTTGAAGAAGAAGCTAAGAAGGTTGGACAAATTGATTACTTAGTTCAAGGAACAATTTATCCAGATATCGTAGAAAGTGGAACTAAAACTTCAGCTACAATAAAATCACACCATAATGTTGGTGGGCTTCCAGAAGATATGCATTTTGAACTTATTGAGCCATTAAGAGAACTGTTTAAAGATGAAGTTAGAGCTGTTGGAGAAGAACTTGGAATTCCTCATAAATTAGTGTGGAGACAACCCTTCCCGGGACCAGGTCTTGCTATCAGAGTATTAGGTGAAATCACTGAAGAAAAACTTGAAATAGTAAGAGAAGCTGATGCAATATTTAGAGAAGAAATTGCAAATGCTAATCTTGATGAAACTATATGGCAATACTTTGCATGCTTACCTAACATACAATCAGTTGGCGTTATGGGAGATGAAAGAACATACTGTCATACAATAGCATTAAGAGCAGTAACTTCAAGTGATGCAATGACTTCAGAATGGGCAAGAATCCCTTATGAATTATTAGATTTAGTGAGCAGAAGAATTGTTAATGAAGTTAAGGGAGTAAATAGAATTGTTTATGACATAACAAGTAAACCACCAGCTACTATTGAGTGGGAATAGTATTTTACTCTAAATAATTGGCTTGAATATTTATATTTAGGGGTTAAATGTAGTGCTTTGACCTACATTTAACCCCGTTTTATTTTTTCTGAATTTTTAATGCGGTCATTTATATTATTTGCTACATCAAATTGATGTTGTGGATAAAGGTGTCCATATAGTGCATAATACAACAATTGAAGGATATTGCTTAAATAGTGATGAAGCGTGGGCAACTAAGTACTACAACAAATACAAACATAAATAATAATTCTAATAATAGTAATGTTATAAATGATCAAAGTCAAATGGTTTATGTATCTGATAAGAGGATATATCATAAAAGTTCTAATGCTCATGAAATGAAGAATTATACTACTATGTCATTATCAGAGGCACAAGCAAAAGGCTATAAAGTATCGAAAGTTGTTACAAATAAAATAGTGGATTAAAAAAATTATAATTTAAAAAGTTAGTATATGTGATAATTGCTCTTCAAATTGCAAAATGCTACGTCTTTTTCAGTTAAATTACGGATTATTTATAATAATAAACGAAGGAAGAGGATTAATGTGGAAAAAACATTATTAAGTATATAAGACTTAGTAGAGAGGTGTTTTTTCAACAAATGCAATTATGAATATGAAGGACTTATAACTAGAATCCCAGATATACCATCACCACGCTATGTATTATGTGAAATTCTCAAGATTGAGGATTTGGAAATGAAAACCCATTATCTTAAAAATGTTTTGACTCCATGAATCCACTTTAACTCAATTTTATATAAAATTGAATTACTTAGACTTATTTATATTGTATTAAATGGCTTAAAAACGTATGTACAAGTTACGTTTTAAGCCATAATAATTGAGTACGAATAGACGTAAGGATGACTTCAGGAAATTTACATAGAAACGATACTCTTAAACCAGTTTATTTTCTTGCAGCTAAGAATTTAGAAATTTGAGCTATATCGTAAATTTTTGTACCATTTCATTAAGCTTCTGTGAAAGTTCAGCTTGACTTTGTGATGATTTTGCAACATCAGTGATAGCGCAAGTTATTTGATTAACACTACCCAATATTTCTTCGCTACCTGTTGCGGATTCTTGAGCTATAGCAGATACATTTTGTATAGCACTACTTACTTGCATAACCACTTCATCCATTTGCTTTGATGATGATGCAAACTCTTTCATAAGATTATTAATAAATTCAGCATCTTTTTCATATTGAACACCTGTATTCATGAGAAGTTCATAATTAGGTTTTATATTATTAGACATGAATTCAAGTACATCTTGTCCGCTTTTAGAAAGGCTTCCAACCGCAATTTGAACTTGTGATACCATATTTTGAATATTAATAACTGCTTCAGATGACTGTTCTGCAAGCTTTTTAACTTCATCAGCAACTACTGCAAAACCTTTACCATGTTCTCCAGCTCTTGCAGCTTCTATAGCTGCATTTAATGCAAGCAGATTAGTTTGTGTTGCTATATCTCCAATGGAATCAGCCATCATTTTAACGTCTTCTACAATTTTCGAATCTTCGATAGCCTTTAAAATATTTGAACGATTTTCATTATAAATTAAATTGCTAGTTTCGATATTTTCAGATGCTTTAGATTTTATATCAATAGCACGTTTCTTTATTTCATTTACAGATACTGTTGCATCACTTGCATTTTTAGCAAGTATATTTGTAGTAGCACTTATTTCTTCTGTTGAAGCAGTTACTTCTTCAGTAGTAGCACTTAAATCTTGAACTCCTTTAGCGATTTGTTCTGTGGATTCATTTACTACTTCCATTTGAGATGAAATTTCTTCAGTAGTAGCAGAAAGTTCTTCGCTTGTAGCACTTATATCACTAGCACTGTTCATTATTTCAATTACTAAATTTTGTATATTTGATTTTGCACTATTTAATGCTCTTGAAAGATTGCCTAATTCATCATTTGAATCAACATCTATTGATTTAGTTAAATCGTTATTTCCAAGAGCTTCAGCAAATAATAAAACCTTTTTTACTTGTCTTGAAATCATAAGTGATATTAATAAACCTAGTGTAATGGCAATAATAAAACCTAAAATTATTATTAAAGTAGTAATATATGACGAGCTTTTATAAGTTGAGTTATTTGCTTTATAGGAATCATCAGCTTGATGAATATTATTTTCTATTAATTGGCTAGTGTTTGTAGCTATACTTTTTCTAGTTTCAGTAAGTTTTAGAAGATTAGTTTCGGCTTCATCATAATTATTTTCATTAGCAAATTTTATTATTGTAGTAGATCCAGAACTATATAATTTAACATCTTCTTTAAGTTTAGAAAAAGTCGTTTCTTCTGATTTTGAAAGTAATGATTTTTCATATGTATCGATTAATGCATTGGTTTCATTAACTAACTCATTAATTTCTTTTTCTATACTGTTGTTTTCTCCGTCTTTGTTTTGTTGATAGACAAGTTTTAATAAATTAGCACGAACGTCAGTAAGATTTTGTTTTATAGAAGTTAAATTATTTATAGAAGCTAAATTATAGTCATGCATAGTAATAGCATTAGTATTAATTTTATTCATATTATGTATTCCGATGAATCCAACAATCCCTATTAATATTGCAACTATGATAAAAGCTGATATTAGTTTTTGTGCTATTTTTAAATTTTTAAACCAGATCATAAATACACCCCTTATTTTTTTTTACTAACAGATTATTTATACTCCTTTCTTTACAAAGTTAAATATGAAATTTGTGCAAATATTTAATTTAAACTTGCAATATCATATTTTTTAAACAGAAACATAATTATTACTTATTGGAACATTATAAATATTTTGTCTTATTAAAATATCTATTAATGTATTTTTTACGCTAAAAAAATACATTTTTCATATATAATTGCCATATATATATGACTTTTTATTCAGAAAATAGAGTTATTTTCCTATTTTTTATACAATATTTACATATGTTGTGATATGTATTATAATAAAATAAGACAAAATATTTATAATGACTAGTTTTGTAAAGCTAAATATATTTCTAATTGTAGCTGTTTTATATAAAATGAATAAGAGAATAAAATAGATTAAGAGAACTTGATATAAGCTTTGTTAAGTTCTTTTTATTATATAATTTCAATGTAAATATTAGATAAAATTAATAATTACTATCAACTAATATAAGATAAAACTAAGATTTCAGTTGATTTAAAATAAAGTAAAGAACAGAAATGTGCAATTTAAAATTTTATATAAAAATAAAAAAGTATAACTTAAATTACTTATATTTTTAGTCTAATCAATAACAAATACAACGAATCAGCATAATATAATACTAGGCAATTACTGAAATCCATAATACTTTATAAAAAACATTTTTTACAAAGGAGAGAAGAACATGGATAACAAAAAAGATAGAAAAGATTATTTTGAGTGCGAAGAAGAGCGCGAAGGTAATTATAATAGTAGGAATAGGGAACGTGACTGCCTTGCTGAAGCTTTAGAAGAGGCTTTTAATGAAGGTTATAAGAAAGGTTATTGTAAAGGATATGAGGAAGGTTACGAAAAAGGATATCGTGAAGGATATTGTGATGGTGTAAGAGACGGACGTGAGAAGGCAAAACAAGAAATTTTAGAACTTATTAAGAGAAAAAGATGTTGTTGTAAACGCCGTAGATTCAGATGCTGTTAAATTAATAGAATGTATGTAAAAAATAAAATAATTAAAAAAATGAGGATTATAGAAATATAGTCCTCATTTTAAATTAACAATTAGAAAAAACAAAGAATAATCATTTATTTTGTAGCAAATAATAAAAAATACAAACATAAGTCAAGATTTATATAAATTGTGATATAATAAAAAAAGAAAAAATATTCTTATTGTATATGGAGGTAGAATAGAAAATGAATAAAGGGATATCATTAGATTTATCAAAAGTTGCACCTTATTTAGCTATAACTGAAATCGACTATATGGAGGATATGGTTAAAAGTGCTCATGATAAATTACACAATGGAACAGGGGCAGGAAATGACTTTTTAGGTTGGATTGACCTACCAGTGAATTACGATAAAGATGAATTTGCGAGAATAAAAAAATCAGCAGAAAAAATCAAATCAGATTCAGATGTTTTAATAGTTATCGGAATTGGTGGATCATATCTTGGTGCTAGAGCAGCAATTGAAATGTTAACAAATAATTTTCATAATGCATTAGACAGTGACAAGAGAAAGGCTCCTAAAATATTTTATGTAGGTAATAATATCAGTTCTACATATATGACTGAACTTTTACAAGCAATTGAAGGAAAAGATGTAAGTTTAAATATAATTTCAAAATCAGGTACTACTACAGAACCTGCAATAGCATTTAGAATTTTAAGAACTTATGTAGAAAAAAAATATGGAGTAGAAGAAGCTAGAAAAAGAATTTATGCAACAACTGATAAAGCTAAAGGTGCTTTAAAGACATTAGCTGATGCAGAAGGATATGAAAGTTTTGTAGTTCCAGATGATATCGGAGGAAGATTCTCAGTACTTACAGCAGTTGGATTATTACCAATAGCTGCAGCAGGAATTGATATAGATGAAATGATGAAGGGTGCTGCTGATGCAAGAGAAGTTTATTCAAACCCATCACTTAAAGAAAATCAAGCTTATCAATATGCAGCAGTTAGAAATGCATTATACAATAAGGGTAAAACAATTGAAGTATTAGTAAACTATGAACCATCACTTCACTACTTCAATGAATGGTGGAAGCAATTATATGGAGAATCAGAAGGAAAAGATAACAAGGGATTATTCCCAGCAGCAGTTGATTTCTCAACTGATCTTCACTCTATGGGACAATATGTTCAAGAAGGAAGAAGAGTACTTTTTGAAACAGTTATAAATGTAGAAAAAGCAAAATATGAAATCAATATAGAAGCAGCTGAAAATGATATGGATGGATTAAACTTCTTAGCTGGAAAAACTGTTGACTTTGTTAATAAGAAAGCATTCCAAGGAACTTTATTAGCTCATAATGATGGAGGAGTTCCTAACATGGTATTAAATGTACCAGAACTTTCACCATATTATTTTGGATATATGGTTTACTTCTTTGAAAAAGCTTGTGGAATAAGCGGATATCTTTTAGGTGTAAATCCATTTGATCAACCAGGAGTTGAAGCATATAAGAAGAACATGTTTGCTCTTTTAGGGAAACCAGGCTACGAAGAAATCAAAGCAGAACTTGAAAAGAGACTTTAATTTAAATATGAAGATTATAATTGATGGAGATGCCTGTCCGGGCATCTCTATTATTGAAAAATTAGCAAAGACTCATAAAGTGCCAGTGACAATTTATTGTGATATTCATCATTTTATTAAAAGTGATTATTCACAAGTGAAAATTGTCGATAGTGGTTTCCAAAGTGTAGATATGTATGTGATGAATGAAACTAAAGAAGGAGATATAATTGTATCTCAAGATTATGGTGTAGCTGCAATATGTTTGTCAAAAAAAGCAAAGGTTATAAATCCTAAAGGGTTTATTTATGATGAAGAAAATATTGATAGATTATTAGAAGAAAGACATCTCTCGCAAAAAATTAGAAGAGGTGGAGGGAAAACTTCAAATCCTAAAAAAAGAACTGAAGAAGATAATTTTCGATTAGAAAAAAATTTAATAAAACTCATTATGAGTTGATTTTTATTTAGAAGCTTAATCATATTAGAAGCTTCTTTTTTGTTGTATATTAAGAGATGGAGGAGTAATTTTATATAATAAGTAGAAATTTATATATTTTTAATACATAAATATGGATATAACACAAATTAATTACCAGAAAAGAAAAAATTGCATATTAATATTTTAGCATATATAAGTTCTAATTAAGAAAGTTCATAATTTATTTGGTTGTCTTATCCAATCACTCTAATATAGAAATTAAATCTTAATGAACAAAATTTTTTAGAACATATATCAAAATTTACGATAGAATAAAAGTTCTAATATTAGTGTCAACATAGATTTTAAGTATGAGTTTATAAAAAAAAGTATGATATAATTAAAATAAAAATTTAACTGAAGTTATTTACAAATTATGGTATAAATGTATAATATAATATTAAGAGCAGGTTTGAGTATAGTAGAGAAAGGGGAATGAATTACATGGAAGAGCTTCAGTTAAAATATGTTGAGATTGTTTTTGATAAGCCAACACCACAAAATATTGGAACAGAAATAAATATTTCAAGTAAAATAGATAGTCAAGTTGGAAATTTAGAATATAAATTTATCGTAGGCAGAGGTGGAGTCTGGAATACTATACAAGAATTTTCAGGAAAGAATGAGTGTGCATGGAAACCTAAAATAGAAGGAGAGTATATGGTCATGGTACAAGCTAGGGAAAAGTTCGGAAAAAAACCTTTAGATTATTTAGCGAAAGAGGATTATTCTATAGTTGATGGAAATGTAATAAATACTATGCATGAAGAAGTGTCTATTGAAAAAGCTGTAAATCAAGGAGAATTAAAAGTAGATTTTAGTGAGATAGTTGGTTGTGAGGAGAAAACTTTAGTGAAAATGAAAAAAGAGGATTATAATGAATGTAAAATAGATTTTAAAAACGCAATAACTAATTTAGAAGATAATGTTTTATTTCTTGAAGTAAAAGAACTGTCAAAGGAGGAAGAAGAAACTTTGGTTGGTAATGGAGAGGTTGAGGGGAAGAAAGTTAAATTTCTTGATGGAGTAGTATTAGGTGAAAATGATAATATATTACCTCAAAAAGAATCAGAAGATGGTCTTGAAATAGAAAGAAGTCTCATAAAGGATATAATAATTGATAAAACAGAAGTTGTAGTTGGAGAACAGTGTTTTATAGAAGTACTACCTAAGAATGAAAATGGATGTTTATATAGATTTTATATTAAAAGTTATCAAGATTGGGATATAGTTAGAGATTATGATGCAAGTAATATTTTAAAATATACAGCAACTCAAGCAGGAGAAAAAGAATTTTTGATTCAGTGCAAAAAAATGGAATCTACTGAAAGTTTTGAGGATTATAGAACTATAAAAGTAATGGTGAAAAATATTAGAAAAATAGAAATAACAAACTTTAAATGTTTGAGCAAATCATTAATTGTTGGTCAAAAGCTTGAATTTGAAGTGGAAACTAATATTAGACAGGAGCAACAAGAAAAAGATCAGATCATACTATTATACAAGTTTTATAAAATTTACAAGGATGGAAAATCTATTTGCATACAGGATTACTCTACCCAAAATCATGTATATTACAAAGAAATGGAAGCAGGAAGCTATAGAATTCTGTGCCTTGTAAAGAATATATTTTCTAACAAAGAATATGATGATAGGGCTGTTTTAATGTATAATGTAAAGCCTTATAAGAATATTAAAATTAATAGTTTTGTAGCTAGTTTAAATTCTCCTCAAACAACTGAAACAGAGTTGAAATTTACTTCAGAAGTAGAAGGTGGAAATAGTTTATTATATAGATATAAGGTTAATGGTCCTATTGAAGTGGACACGGGTTTTATAAGTGAAGATCAATTTATATGGAATCCCATGGATGCAGGGGAATATGAAATTATATTATATGTTAAAGATATTAACTACATTGGAGAATATGAAGCTACTAAAAAAATTGCATTTACAATTGAAAAAAAGGGAAGCAGACCAGTAAAGATTTTGGATATTGTAATTGATAAAGAAAAGAAAATTATAATTGGAGAGTCGGTTAACATAATGGTTAAAGGAGAAGGTGGCACAAGGCTTGAATATGCATTTATAATTAAGAAGAATAATAGGAATTTAGAAAAAATAGAATATAAAAAATCTAATTGGATTAGTTATATTCCGAAGGATGTTGGAGAATACCAAATAGAAATAATGGTTAGGGATAGATATTCCGATAAACCTTATGATACCAATGCAACTGTATATTTAAAAGCTATGGAATATTTACCAGGAGAAATAGATTATATTATATTACCTTATAAAGAAACTTATTTGATTGGAGATACTATAGAATTTGAATGTATTATCCAAAATACACAGAGTGTTTTAGTTAAATATGAAACTAAAATTAATGGACATCTTGTAGAAGAAACTGACTTTTCGAAAAATAAAAAATTAAGATTTATTCCTAAAATTGCAGGTAAATATACAATAGATGTATATGTAAAAAATATAAAATGCAAGGATGAATATGATTCGAAGAAGCAAATAAATATTAATATAAGTGAAGCCTCACCAGTAATAGAAACTAAAATAATAACTAATAAATTAGAAGGCAATATAAATGAAGAATTTACCTTTGAAGCTATAAGTAGGGGAGGAAAGGATGTTTGCTATGAATTTTATTTAATGGAGAATAATGAATGGAAGAAGGTACAAGAATATAGTAGAAAGCATCACTATAGCTTTATACCGTTTGCTTCAGGAAAATATAAAATTTTAGCATTAACAAAGAGTTATTATAAAAAAGTTAGCTATGAAGATTATGATCAAATAGTATTTTTCGTTAAAGGTTAAAAAAAATAGTTCGATAATAACTTTAGATAAAATTAGGAGGAAAGGTATTTAAAGATGGCAATAGATAGCTTAAATCAAATTTCAAATGAACAACTACTAGCGATGAATATGTTATCAAATGGACAAGTAACCAATGACTCTAGTTCAAATAGTAGTACTAATGATGAAACAAACTTAGCATTTCAATTAGTAATGAAAAATTTAACAGAAAAAAATTCTAATAAAAATACTGTTACGGAAATAAATAAGAAAGCACAAGAAGCAAACAATAATGATAATAAAGCGTCTGAAACTGATGTGGCAAGTAATAGTGCAGATTTAAATGCTGCAAGTAAGGGTGTTGCTGCTAGAGCAATACAAAAATATGCAGCAGGACAAAGGTTAGAAGATATTCCGTTAATTTTAAACAATAGGTATTCTAACGTTGGTAAAAGTTCAGGATCCATATTAGCTAATAGAAGTGATGTTGATATAAAAAAAATATATAGTGCAGTAAGCACTGCAGCTAATAATTATGGAGTAGATTCTAATTTAATATTAGCCATAATTAAGCAAGAATCTGATTTTGATCCTTATTCAACATCTGGTGTTGGAGCGGCAGGACTAATGCAAATTATGCCAGAAAATTTTAACCATTTAGGAATTACAGATGCGTATGATGTAGATCAAAATATTAATGGTGGAACTAAACTGCTTAAGGAGTATTTGGATCAATATGATGGAAATACAGAATTAGCACTCATGGCGTATAATGGTGGTCCAGGTACTATGCAAAAAAGAGGTGTTTCATCAGCTGCTGATTTATATAAAATGCCACAAGAAACTCGAAATTATGTCCCAAAAGTAATGGGGTATTATGGTAGTGGAGTCTAGAATGCTTTGCATTCTAGACTTTTTTCAATACTATGATAAAATAAGTCAAGATAGGAAAAAATAAATTAGTTAGCTGTAGAATAGAAAAGATTGGAGTGATGAAGTTGGAAAGATTGGATAAAATAATTTCTAATTTAGGATATGGAAGTAGAAAAGATGTGAAATCTTTTGTTAAAAAAGGACTTATAGAAGTTGATGGAGTTATAGTAAAAGATAATGGAATGAGTGTTGATCCGGAAAAATCAGTTATAAAAGTTAATGGGGAAGAAATATTATATCGTAAGTATGTATATTTAATGATGAATAAACCAGAGGGTGTTATATCTGCAACTCAAGATAATAAAGATGAAACTGTAATTGATTTGTTAGAATTGGATCATCAAGTATTTGAACCATTTCCAATAGGACGTTTAGATAAGGATACTGTTGGTCTATTACTATTAACTAATGATGGTGAGCTTAATCACAGATTGATAGCACCTAAATGGCATGTTGATAAAGTTTATTATGCTCAAATTGATAAGAAGGTTGATGAAAAAGATATAATAGCTTTTAAAAATGGAATTACATTAGATGACGGGTATAAATGTTTAGAAGCAAAACTTGAAATATTAACTAGCAGTGATGAAGGAGCAGAAATTAGACTTACGATACAAGAAGGAAAATTTCATCAAGTAAAAAGAATGTTTGAAGCTGTTGGGAAAAAAGTAATATATCTAAAAAGAGAAGAATTTGGAGGTCTTGTATTAGATCCAGAATTACAAGAAGGCGAATATAGAGAATTAACAGATGAAGAATTAGCCCTTTTAAAGAGTTATTAACGAATATTAAATTATTTTGCAATAAAATAATTCATTTATTCTAAAAATATTCATAAATTTTATTAAATGACTTGCATTATTAATAATAATACCCTATAATATTGTTGCAAGGATAAATAAAAGGAATATATAGCCCCCTTTTTATTTATTGCTTATTGCTTATTGCTAAAGCGCAACCTAGCCCCAAGGGTTGCGTTTTTTTGTGTAAAAAAATGAAAAAGTTTACTACAGAAATGAATACGATATCATAATGAAATCTAATAAAAAATCATATGTAGATAATAAAATTATAAAATTTATATAAACTGAATGAAAAAAATCATAAATTATAATTAGTGATTTTTTTCATTCAGTTTTTGCTATTATGTTGATAATACAAAATTTATATTCCTTAATTATTTAAATATTATTACATATGGTATAATATTTAAAGGTTAGGAAAGGAGGAATAGGTAAATGGATTTAAAAACATTACTTAATAAAGAACAATATGAGGGAGCAACTACAATTGATGGGCAGGTACTGATTTTGGCTGGAGCAGGTTCAGGCAAGACAAGAGTGTTGACTCATAGAATGGCTCATATGATTGAAGAACTTGGAATTGCTCCTTATAGTATATTGGCAATAACATTTACGAATAAGGCCGCAAAGGAAATGAAGGATAGAGTTAAAGCACTTATTGGTGAAAGAGCTGATAACATGTGGATATCCACTTTCCATTCAACTTGTGTTAGGATTTTAAGAAGAGAAATAGATAAGATAGGTTATAAAAGCAGCTTTACTATATATGATAGTTCAGACCAAAAGATATTAGTTAAGGAGTGTATGAAAACTCTCAATATTAATGACAAGGATATAACTGAACAGGAGATTATGGGGAAGATAGGAAAAGCTAAAGATAAAATGCAGGGAACTAGAAGCTATATGTTAGAAAATGAATCTAACTTTAGAGAAAAAAAAATTGCAGATGTTTATGAAATGTATCAAAAAAGATTGAAAGAAAATAATGCATTAGATTTTGACGATTTGATCTTTAAAACAGTTGAACTTTTTAAGAGTAATCCTGAAGTATTAGAATTTTATCAAAATAAGTTTAAGTATATTATGGTTGATGAGTATCAGGATACTAATGGTGCTCAATATGAATTGGTAAAATTATTGGCAGCTAAATATAAGAATATATGTGTTGTAGGGGATGACGACCAATGTATTTACCAGTGGAGAGGTGCAGATATTACCAATATTTTAGATTTTGAAAAAGATTATCCAAGTGCAAAAGTAATTAAATTAGAACAAAATTATAGATCTAAAGGAAACATATTAAATGCAGCTAACGTTGTAATTGTTAATAATGCAAATAGAAAAAGTAAAGTATTAAGAACAGAGCAAGAACCGGGTAGCAAGATTAAGATATACAGAGCATATGCGGATAGTGATGAAGGAGATTTCGTTGGAAAACAAATTCTAGATATAAAAACTAAAGAAGATAAGAAATATAATGATTTTGCTATTTTATATAGAACAAATGCGCAATCAAGAATTTTTGAAGAAAGTTTGAGAAGAAAAGGAATTCCATATAAAATAGTAGGTGGTACAAGGTTCTATGATAGAAAAGAAATAAAAGATATGTTAGCATATTTAAAAGTGCTTGTTAATCCGCAAGATGATATCAGTATAAAAAGAATTATCAATGTTCCTAAAAGAAGCATTGGAGATGCAACAGTCTCTAAAGTGCAAGATTTTGCTGCTGATTTTGAATTGAATATGTGGGATGCGCTATCAGAAGTTAAAAGTATACCAACATTAACATCAAGAAATGTGTCAACTATAGAGCCCTTTGTTGCCTTAATAGAAAACTTAATGACATTAAGTGAAACTGTACCAGTATCTGTGTTAATTGAATCTATATTGAAAGACACAGGATATCTTAAGCAATTACAAGAGTCTAATGAAATTGAAGACAAGAGTAGAATTGAGAATTTAAAAGAATTAGTATCTGACGCTGTAGATTTTGAAAAAAATAGCGAGGATAAATCTTTATCTGCATATTTAGAAAAGGTATCTTTAGTTCAAGATACTGATAAAATTGAAGAAGAGGATGATGCTATAGTATTAATGACAATTCATAGTGCTAAGGGGTTAGAGTTCCCAATAGTATTTATGGTTGGTATGGAAAATGGAATTTTCCCAGGGATGGCATCCTTTGAAAAAGATTCTGAGATGGAAGAGTCAAGAAGATTGTGTTACGTTGGAATAACCAGAGCAAAAGAAACGCTATTTATGACTTCAGCTGAGGTTAGAAGAGTATTTGGTAAAACTGTAGCATATTCTCAATCTGATTTTATTAACGAAATAAAGTCAGAGCTTAAGGAATATGTTGGTGTAGAAAAGGCAAATATTAAAAGTAGAGATAGAGTGATTCAGAGTAATTCTTATACTAATCCACATAGTTTAAGAAATAGCATTATTGCTAATAAAGCATATACTCTGAATAATGGTGGAATTAATAATATAATTGAAAAAAGTTCTATGACAGCAACTGCAGCAGAATTTATAACAGCCAGTGAAGCTACTCTTGGCAGAAAAGTTGTACATGATAAGTTTGGAGTAGGAACAATTGTGGCGGTTCAAGATTCAGGAAATGATAAAAAGCTAACTGTTGCTTTTGATAAGCAAGGTATTAAATCATTGTTATTATCATTTGCAAAACTAAAAATGATCTAATAAATTTAATACTGATTTGCAAATCAGAAGTAACTATAATATTTTGAAAATCTTACGGTAATAAATAAAAAAGCATTGGTTTAAAAATATATAGTAGTTTAGAAATCTTCATTTTAGATTTCAACTGATTAATTTGGAGGTAGTTGTGGATAAAGTTGAAAGAATAAAGGAACTTGTGGAAAAATTAAATAGATATTCATATGAATATTATTCTTTAGATAATCCTTCTGTAAGTGATAAGGATTATGATGAAAAATATTATGAACTTCAAGAGCTAGAAAGAGAAACTGGATATATACTTCCTTATTCACCCACGCTAAGGGTTGGAGATGTAGTTTTAGATGGATTTACAAAGTATACCCATAAAGCAAGGCTTTGGAGTTTAGATAAGGCTCAAAGTTTACAGGAGATTAAGGATTGGCATAATAGGAATATTAAGTTTATTGAAGAGGCAAGAAATAAAGGTGAAGACTTACCAGATTTAAGATATGTACTTACAAAGAAATTCGATGGACTGACAATTAATTTGACATATAATAATGAAGGTATACTTGAAATTGGAGCAACTAGAGGAACAGGAAGTATTGGAGAAGATGTAACAGCACAAGTGAAAACAATAAAATCAATTCCACTTAAAATTACTAACCAGGATGTGTTAGAAGTTCATGGAGAAGCTGTAATGACTCAAGAAGCTTTTAAGAAATATAATGAGACTTCAGAAACCCCATTGAAGAATTTAAGAAATGGTGCAGCTGGAGCACTCCGAAATCTTAATGTGAAAGAAACTGCGAAAAGAAACCTTTCAGCATTTTTTTATGATGTAGGGTATAAAGAAGGAACCCAGTTTAAGACTTATTTAGAAATGATGAAATTTATAAAAGAACAAGGACTCCCTGTTGATAATTATCTTGAAGTATGTACATCTATAGATGAAATTGAAAGAGAAATAGAAAAAATAGAAGATATTAGATTTGGTTTAGATTATGATATAGATGGTTTAGTAATTGCAATTGATAATATTAGAATAAGAGAATTAATGGGATACACTGTTAAATTTCCTAAATGGGCAATTGCATATAAATTTGAAGCACAGGAAGCAATAACTAAACTTATAGATGTTGAATGGAATGTTGGAAGAAGTGGAAGAGTTGGACCAACAGCTATATTAGAGCCAGTAGAACTTGCAGGAGTTACAGTTAAAAGAGCAACTTTAAATAACATGGATGATATTGCAAGAAAAGGCGTTAGAATTGGTGCACAAGTATTTGTGCGTAGAAGTAATGATGTTATTCCTGAGATAATGGGAATTGTACCAGAATCATTAGAGGAATCAGAGGAAATTAAAGTACCAGACGTATGTCCTGCATGTGGAAGCCATTTGATTTTAAATGGAGCACATTATTTCTGCGAAAATACTTTATCATGTAAACCGCAATTGGTTAAAAGTATAGTTCACTATGCTTGCAGGGAAGCGATGAATATAGAAGGTTTTTCAGAAAAAACAGCGGAACAATTATTTGAAAAGCTTAATATCAAATCTATTTCTGATTTATATAAGTTAAAAGAAGAAGAATTAATAGATTTAGAAAAATTCGGACCTAAAAAAGCACAAAATCTTTTGGATGCTATTGAAAAAAGTAAAGAATGTGAATTGTATTCATTTATATACGCTTTAGGTATTCCTAATGTAGGGGTAAAGACTGCGAAGGATTTAGTTAATAGGTTTAAATCTATAGAAGGATTGAAGAATGCCACTTTTGAAGAATTAGTAAGCGTTCAAGATGTTGGAGATATAGTTGCAAAAGATGTTATGGAATTTTTTAGTGAAGAGAAATTAATGGAAACAATACAAGAATTATTAGATTTAGGTGTTAATCCTAAATTTAATGAAAAAGAAGTTGTGGAAAACCATTTTGAAGGAAAAACTGTTGTGGCAACCGGCTCGCTTAAAAATTATTCTAGAACTGAAATAAAAGATAAACTAGAAGGTTTAGGTGCTAAAGTTGCTGGTAGTGTTAGTAAGAAAACAGACTATGTAATAGCAGGAGAAGCTGCTGGCTCAAAATTAACTAAAGCGCAAGAATTAGGAGTTAAAGTTATTTCTGAGGAAGAATTTGAGGAAATATTAAGGAGGTAAAGTATGAAAAGGTTAGTGAATTTGCTTGGATTTATAGCAGCTTTTATAACAAGCATTTTAATAATTTGTACTTTTACAACAACATATCAATTTTATTATGTTGGTCAAATTTTTAATTCATACTTGCCAATGCAACTTGGAGTTTGTGTTACTATGACAATTTTAGGTGTTAGATTTCTTCTTAATGAAACTGGGAAAAAGAGAATATTATATGCTACACTTAGTTTTGTAATAGCAATCTCTTTGATTTTCTTTATGTTGAATTTTGTTAAATAATAGTAGTTTATAATATTCTTTGATAGTAATTGGAGAAATTATTAGCTTAGAAATAAAATAAATATACTCACTTATTTGTTAAAATAATATGTAATTCATATGCTGACTTCAAAATGATTTTATTTGGAGTCAGCTTTTTGATTAGAAGAAATAGTTTTGGCAATAATACAATGTATAAATGAAAGTAAAGGGTGTAAGCTATGAAAAAATATTTTTTTTATGTAATCATTCTATTATATATAATTGTATTTTGCTTAGGATTTATAAATAAAGAAAGTGACAATATGACTAGTAACAATTTAGATGAAACATTAAGTTATGGCATAGATCAAATTCCAGAAGATTTAGAAAAGGTGACTAATTTATCTAAGCGTCATGAGGATATTATATGTGCTGTGAGTAAAGGATTAGTTTCAGAGGATCAAGATAATAAAATAATACCTTCTTTAGCAAGTGAAGTTATAAAAGACTCAGAGGGTATTCAGTATGAGTTTAAAATTAGAGATGATATTTTTTGGAGTGATGGCAGCAAAATAACTACTGAGGATATAGTTGTATTTTTTAAAGAACTATTAAAAGAAGAAGATGAACAAAACATACAAGCATTACTGCAAGTTTATGGAGCAAAGAAATTCAAAGAAGGAAAAGTAGTATTTGAAAATGGAGTTGCTATAAAGGGAACTGATAATTCTGTTATTATCAGGTTAAATAAAAAAGAAGATAACTTTTTAAGTGAATTAACTAAACCTCAATATAGATTAAGAAAATATTTAATAATGTGGAGAAATATAAGGGAGAATTACGATACCTTAGTTTATTCTGGAGATTATAAAATTAATTCTATTAATAAAAATAAGATTACATTGAAAAGAAGTGTAATAAGCAATGATGTAAATATATCTAATATTAATATAGTAAATGATGATAGTGTTGAAGTGTCCATGGCATCATACGAGGTTTCAGAAAGAGATCTTGTGATAAATCCACCTGAAAGTGAACTTAATAAGCTGGCTGAAGGAAAAAAGTTAATAACAATTCCAGAGTCGAAAGGAACATATTTATTTATCAATAGTAAGGAAAATTCTATTCCAATTCAAGGTAGAAGAGAGATTTATAACAATATATGTAAAGCTATTGAAGCTTATAAAAATTTGAATAATAATGAATTTGATCTTGCTGAGGGAAGTTTCTTTAGGGAAGATAAAAAAGACTTAACCAAATTACAAGCTAGAAAAGTTTTTAGTAATAAGGAAGGAAGTTGGAATAAGCCTGAAGTGTTGACTTTATTGTGTAAGGATAATAATGAAAATAAAATTTTGTGTAGAAATATTCAGGAATGGTTTAGAGAGAATACAAACATAACTGTAAAATACAGCCTAGTAAAAGAAGAATTTGAAGATGAAGAATTGAAAAATAGATATGATATGATTTTGATTAATAATGAGGCAAATATAAATAATAAACAAAGTTTCTATTCAAATTTTCAGGAATATTTGACGGAGGGACAGAAAAGTATTTTAGAAAAGATAAAAACTAATGAAAAAAAGTATGATTATTCAAGTTTAGAAGAAAGTTTATTTGATAATTACAATATTGTTCCATTAGTATTTTATAATGAAAATATAGCTATTTCTAATAAAATATCCGAACTAAAATTAGATGGAAATGGGAACGTAGATTTTGCCACACTTAAATAAATAATAAAAAGAATTTTATAGATACCCATAAGTATAGTTTTCTTTGGGTATCTATAAATTTAAGCTTTTTTAGCATTATGACGATTTTTAGTTTTATTTTTTTTATATTTCTTATTTTTTAATGAAGAGTTTATTTTAGGAAAATTATTTTTATTTGATAAAAGATTATTAGAAGGATTTTTAAGTATAATTTTATTTTTTTCAGATTCTTCTAAGGAATTAGAATTTTTAATAATTGAAGAATTTAAAGCAATGGTTGAATTAATAATTTCAGAAGAATTTTGTGTAGATGAATCATTGTTAGTAATGTTAGAAGTAGTGTTATCAATTTCTGAATCAACGTTTCTTACGCTTATTGGAATTTCAAAATTAGAATAAGATCTAAATTCCATAAAGTCTTTAACTACATCTTTAAGGAGGTAAATAATTAAAAAGAAATTAAGCATATTTTTATTACTATCGAAGGAATTTTTATTGATGCTTAAGGAATCTTTTTTCTTTGAATAATTCAAACTTTTAACAAATATAGGGGCTAATCCTGTACTTTTTGGAGTAGGACATATAGGCATTCTAAAATAGGTTTCATCTAACATATCATCAGAGCGCAAACTTAATTTTTTATACCTTTCAACTTCATCTAAAGTAGGTGCTTCAGGCCAGCTAGTTAAAAGACCACCATTTATAAAGAATTTTCTATAAATACCAGAAATAAGAGGCTTTAATTCCATATTGTTGTCTTCTTCAAGAGAGCTGATAATTAACGCAAGAAGATAAAAATTAATCTCTAGACATGAATATTTACTTTCTTTTTTATCATTTAATTTAATAAACATATTTTTATCAGAATCATATAGGTTAGTTAATTTTTCTATTATTTCTTTAGCCATTTCTTTAAAAGAAATAATTTCTGTATGTTTATAAGCTTCCATTAAACAAATATAAAATAGTGAACAATCATCAATTGAATCTAAATAGTAATCTTTTTCTTGAAACTTAGTAATTAAAAAATCACCTAAATCTAAAATGAGTTTCTTTGCATCTTTGTTATCAGAGTATTTATAGAATACATTTAGTGCGAGAAATATTTGAGTGATTTCTCCAAAGGATAAATCATATAAGGCTGATTTATAATCTCTTAACATATCCAAAATCTCATATGAAAAATTAATATAATCATTACTAATTTCATCATCGCTATTATAATATGAATACATTAAATAAGCAGCCATCATAAAAGCTTGATCAGAAAATTTAAAGTTGCTGTCCTTTTCCATTAAAGAAAAGCCTTTAGAATTACCATCAGAAATATTTTTTTTATCAATGAATAAACCTTCATTATTTCTTAAATTTTCAGAATAAAATTGTAATTGCTCTTTTGCAAGATATTTAAATGGTTTTTCAAGAGATAATACATTTCTGTTTCCTTCCTCATAATGAGAATAATATTCGCCTAGTTCAAGCAAACACAAAGTCATAAGCGCATTTGTAGAAGGGTTTATTTCCTTTTTAAAGCTTGATTCATCAAATCCATGACTGGTTTTGTTATGGATAAACATAGGTGATGCTTTCCTATATAAGCATAATAGTGGAGAAAAATTATTTAATATGCTAATATCATTTATAGAAGATTTTTTTGGTACTCTAACTTGTGCCAGAAGACCACATTTAGAGCTTAATACTAAAGTTTTTATTGATTCTTTTGCTAAATGAAAAAGTTGACCACTAATCTCTTTTTGGGAAAGGCTATTCATCCTAAAAAATGGTCCTATATATCTCAAAATATACACCTCTCATAAAATTCTCATCTTATTCATTAATATGAAGTTAATAAATGAAAAGTGCATAAAATATAAATAAAAGGAGATTTTTTATAAATGAAGGAAGGAAAATTAGATTTTGATGATTTGAAAAATATTATATTAAATAATAAAACTATAAAAAGAAATGAAGTAAAAGTTAGAAATGATGTTGGAGAAGATTGTTCTATAATTGATTTTGGAGATTGTGAAGGAATATTTTCTACAGATCCAATAACAGGCGCAAATCAGAATGTTGGAAAACTAGCAGTACATGTTAATTGTAATGATATTGCATCCTCAGGTGGAGAACCTATAGGGATTTTAATTACAATATTGGCACCTACATCTTCAAGTATAGAAGAAATAAATACAATTATGCATGAAATTGATGAAGAAGCAGCAAAAATTGGGGTTGAAATAATAGGCGGACATACAGAAGTCACAAGTGCAGTGAATAGGATGGTTATATCTGTTACTGTAATAGGAAAAAATAAAAAAGGCAAATCTATAAAGACGGCAGGAGCGCAATTAGGTGATGACATAATTGTAACGAAAGCCATGGGTTTGGAAGGTACTCATATTTTGATAAATGATTATGAAGAAAGACTTAAAAATGTATTATCAAAAGAAGAAATAGACTTTGGTAAAAGCTTGATAGATAAAATAAGTGTTTTAGAAGAGGGAAAAATAGGCGGAGAATTTGGTGTTAATTCAATGCATGACATAACAGAAGGCGGACTCTTAGGAGGCCTATTTGAGGTTGCTATGGCATCAGATAAAGGGTTTAAAATATTTAAAGATAAGATACCTATATTTGATATAACTAAAAAAGTTTGTGAGGAATTTCAAATAGATCCTCTTAGACTTATATCATCTGGAAGTATGCTTATTATTACTAAAAACGGAGAAGAATTAATTAAAAAACTTAATTATAAAGGAATTGATGGTAGCATAATAGGAACAATATGTGAAAAAGATGGAATCTTAGTTGAGGATAATAAGGAAATTAAGGTTAAACCACCTAAAAGAGATGAATTATTTAATATAAAATAAGATAGTACTTAAAATAATATATATGCTCGATAAATAAACTACATATGTTTATTTAATATACTAGGTTGTTGAGTAAACAAAATTTGTAAAAAATAAATAAGCCATTCCTTTGTGGTATAATAATTTCGCTAAAAATCCAAATACATCACATAAGGAATGACTTAAATATGATTATATCACCAAAGATT
>NZ_LZZM01000142.1 GCF_002006345.1 Clostridium puniceum | reverse complement strand
ACGTCAAGCGAAGCAGAGATAGAAAAATAATCATAATATTTGACCATACAACTCTTGATGATAGATTTCTTATATTACAATTTTCGTTAAAGGTTGGAAAAAGAGCAATCCCTTTATGGTATAAAATATTTCAATATAATGAGGAAAATAACAAGAACTTTAAACATATAAAAGAAGGAATATCAGAATTAAATGAGTTTTTTACAGCTTTTAATTATGAAGTCATACTGCTTGGAGATAGAGGTTTTAAAAGCATAGATCTATTTAAATTTATAAATGAACTTGGCTGGAAATACTGCATAAGATGCACTAATGATATACTTGTGAAAATTGAAGGAAAAAAGAAAATTAAATATCTAAGGGATATAACCCCTATAAAAAGTCATATAAAGAAGTTTAATGGAGTTTTGCTAACTGCTGAAAAATATAAATGTAATCTTGCTGTATGTAAAGCTGAAGGTTCAGATGATACATGGTATTTAGCAACTAATATGCATAGTAAATATGCAGTAATGGAGTATAAAAAAAGATTTATTATAGAAGAAATGTTTAAAGATTTAAAGTCCAATGGATTTAACATAGAAGATACATGGACTGAAAACATAGTATACTTTAAAAACCTATATTTATGTGTAAGCATGGCATATACTTGGATAATAATCTTAGGAGCAGACTGTTCTAAGAATAAAAAAAGTAAAATTATAGGTGCTACAAAAAAGATACATAATAAAGTT
>NZ_LZZM01000141.1 GCF_002006345.1 Clostridium puniceum | reverse complement strand
GAAACATTTATGTATAGCTCCTTGCTGTCATTTTTGTGTACAAACTCAATTATAACAAGGATTTATCATAAATGTTTTTTATTTTATTCATTTGTAAAATTATTCAAGCATTTTTGCACTATTATAGTTCAATAATAGTAATATAATCACCCCCTTTCTATACTGTTTGAATTACAAAGCCCCCATCATCATTAAAAATAACGTCCTGTTGCATGAGGTAAACCGCATTAATAATGCTGACCACCATGTCCACCTTACCGTTACTTTTCTTTTTATTGACGTATTTATTAAGGTTTGTATCTTCTGTACATTTTGCATTTTGGAAATTAATCTCTAGTAATAAATTTTCAACATATTTGAATCTATTACTTTCAACACATTCTTTTATTAGCTTGGTTGGTGGATGTAATACGCTTGAATGTTGTCTAACTTCAACAACTTTTAAGCCCTCATTTTTTAGCTTTTGGGCGGTACTTAAACAATTGTATCTATCGTAACCAATGCCCACGACATTAACTCCGTAAGTTTCCTCAATTGCTAATATGTATTCCTCAATGACCTTATAATCGACGGTCATATCTCCACACGCAATACATTTCATTTCACGTACAAAGGCATTATAAATGATACGATAAGAATGTAAGGAAATGATCATATAAGAATGTACAATTTAGTTTTTATAAATTATAATTACTCAAGATTTAACGGAGGTAATTATGATTATACAAACAAATATTTATTCAGA
>NZ_LZZM01000140.1 GCF_002006345.1 Clostridium puniceum | reverse complement strand
TTTCGTGCACCACTAGCGGAAGAACATTTGATTATATGGCTTGGGAATAAATAGAGAGGAGTGATCTTGTGAAAACACTAGCATTGTATGATAATACTGGATATATTTATTTACAAATGGCAGGAAGCTATAGAACACCACAAGGAGGAATTCTATATTTAGAGGTAGAAATACCAGAGGGGAAAACATTAAAAAGTATAGATACGACAGCAAAGCCGAATATTCCAGTATACGAAGATATACCATTAACAGAGATAGAAAAAGTAAATACTCAAATGACGACTATATTAAAATCATTGATTAAATAAGAAGGAGGAAAATTATTGTGGATAACGTGAAAATTATAATCTTGTTATTTTCAATGGAGCAATTAAAAAAAGAAGATGTATTTGATTATGTCTGTAATGGTAAAATAACTACAACAGATTATAAAACAATAACCAATGAAGAGTGTCCAGAAATTCCATTAGATGTAGCTAAAAATTTAAAGAAAGAAGAAGTTTCTTTACTTTGTAAGAATATAATTTATGGTGGATTTACATCTAAAGCACATTATGGAGTGGAAAAAACTTTTGGAAGTACTGCAGAGGATCAAGCTAATATAACTGGAAATGCTCAATCGGCTATTTCAAAAGTTGCAGGAGTACAAGAATGCCAAGATGATAAATTTTATTACCATGCAAGTGGAGAGCCTTTTGAAGAATGGAATGCTTCAGAGTGTATTGATCTTGGTAGAGACTTTAAGAGCT
>NZ_LZZM01000139.1 GCF_002006345.1 Clostridium puniceum | reverse complement strand
GATGAAGATGAATTAGAATATGAAGAAGAAAAAGTCCGAAAAGTGAAAGAACCATCAGAGCCAATTCCAGAAAATAGATACAAACAATTTAAGTATAGAATAGTAGAAATGAGCAAAGAGTTTCCGGAAAGAAATTTGATGCTCTTTTTATTAGGAATTGCAACTGGATATAGAACAGATGATATTGTTGATTTAAATGTAGGAGAAATAAAAGAAGCTCTTGAAGAAGAGTTTTTTCTTATTCAAGAAAAAAAGCAATACAGACGTTGGAAAAATAAAAAAGATAATGATCCAGAGTATGATAAAAAAATACCGAAAAAAAGAAAAGTTGCAATAAAGTCTAAACTTAGAAAATTATTAAAAGAATATTTAAAAGACAAAAAGAAATCAGAATATGCATTTAAGTCAAAAAAAGGTAGATATATTTCTGCAAAATCGTTTAGTGAATTTTTAACGAAAGTAGGTGAAGATTTAGGAATGGAGCATATAAGTGGACATAGCATGAGGAAAACATATGCGAATAGATTATGGGAGGAGAAACACGATATGAATTATGTAAGAAAAGCTTTAGGGCATAAGAGTATAGAAACAACACAATTATATTTAGGTTTTGGAAATAAAGATATAGAGGATGCAGCAGAAATAACTGATAGCAAATTATAAGTTTTATTCATTAATCGGTAAAAAAAGAAAGAATACTTATTTAGGACTAGTCTAAAAAATTATTACTAATATATGCACTGAAAAAA
>NZ_LZZM01000138.1 GCF_002006345.1 Clostridium puniceum | reverse complement strand
TTTATATACAGTTAATTCATCTTTTAAAAAATTTTCTATATTTCTCGATGTATTATTCAAATGTCTTCTTATATTTATAAAAGTTTTATCAATGTGTATAACCTCGCCTTTATTTATAAGTCTTAACCACAAATCCCAATCTTGTGAATAAATTAATTTGTCGTCAAACCCATCTACAACTTTAAGTTTATTAGTATTTATAAGAATACCTGTCATTGACAATATTCTATTTCTTATTATAAAATCTCCTAATATATCATTCCTATCTACAAAACTATAAGCAATAGCATCAGATATAACATTATCATCCATATCAATTTGTACTGCATTTGAATATATAAAAACTGCATCATTTGTATTTTCCAAAGCCTTCTTATATTCTTTTATTAAGTTAACATCTATTAAATCGTCATGATCTAAAAACATAACAAAATCTTCATTAACATATTTTAAAGCATAATTTCTTATACCAGCTGGCCCCAAATTTCTATCTACACATATTAATTCAATATTATCATAATTGTTTACATAAAATTTTACTAAATCTACCGTATTATCTTTACTACAATCATCTATAATTATTATCCTATCAACTTTATCTGTTTGTTTTAAAACCGAATCTATTGTTTTTTGTATAAAAAACTCACTGTTATATGTTGGAATAACAATTGTTATTTTCATATGTTTACTCCTCTTTTAACATCATATCTAAAATCTGCTTATTACAAAGATAATAATCATGTTTTTCTATAAATCCTAACTTATGTAACTCTTTTGTTATATCGAAGTAATTAGAATAACTAAATATAAATATAAATCTATCATCTTTTCCTTTTTCAGTCTCCAATATATCTGGATTATAAATTTTAATGCCATCTTTATCTTTGTTATTTAAATTCTTATTTGAATCTATCAAATAGTCTATATTAAGTGAATAATTTTCTAAACAATCTGTAAAGCATTCCCCTATGCCCCAAGCTATTATTCTTTTTTTACTTAACCAATTAATATCAAAATTATTTCTATAGAACTCTTTTTTTTCAAATAATTCTACACGTTCAATATCTTTTTTTAGTTTTTCACTTATTTTCCCACTTGTCGTAATTCCACCTTGTCTGTATTTTATAAGAATTCTATCAAAAAATCCGATATCAATATTATTTTTAAGTAAATTTAAATATCTTGGGTAATCTTCTAAATGAAAATATTCTTCATTTAAATATCCTCTATTTAATAATTCTCGCTTAAATGGTGTACAAGATCCTGCTATAAAAGATCCTAAGCAAAGTTTCTCATATAATTTATATCCATGTAAATTTTTTATAAAATTAACTTCATTTTCACGTGGTAATATTTTTAACTTTATTTTCATATCTTTGTCGTACAAATATCTATACCCTGTAAAAATTAATTCATTAGTATTTTTAAAATTATTCACTACATCTTGAATAACATTTTCATCATATAATTCATCATCAATACACAGATAAAATATATATTCTCCCTTGCTCATCTTTAAAGCCTTATTATAATTTTTAACCACGCCCAAATTTTTACAGTTTCTATTTATTATTGTATTGACTATATTACCATTGCTATTTTCTCTTATAAAATCTATTACATCTTTTTCATTGAAATATTCACTATTATCATCACTTAAAATTATCTCTATATTTCTACAAGTTTGTTTAATTATTGAGTTTAAGCACTCCTTATAATAACAAAAATTATTGTAACTAAGAATTACTATACTAACTAAATCTTTTGTAACTTTTTCATATGCCTCCATAACTAATCCTTTCATACAAGTAATTTAAAATTATAATAAATTAATTTCTTTTAGTAAATTTATAATATCGTCATTCATTAGAATAAAATTTTTAAACTCAGCAAATCCATTTTCCTCAAGCCATGCTCTAATTTCTTGATAATATACTACCGAATACACTAATATCAATATATTTTCTTTGTTCTCCTTCAATAACTCTTTTCTATGCTTGACTACTTTATCTTTATATATGTTTTTCTTCGGATTAGATTCAATAAAATAGTTAATATCAAATTCTTTTATTTTGGAAGACTTCTCATATTCGCCACCAGTACCCCAGGCAATAATCTTTTTAGAATTAATTTTATTAATATTAATTTTTTTAATATATAAAGACTTTAAATATTCTCTTCCAAAACTATCTATTACTATTTTAGCAAAATCATTTTTTATACTTGCATCTGATTCACTCTCACTTATACCATTTCCTAAATACTTTGCTATTTTAATATTAGTACTTTTTATTGTTAACTTATAGTTCCCAATTATTTTTTTATTCAGTACATTATCTGCATAAATTTTATATTTAGAATCGTAATCTCCAACTATATCAAACACTTTTCTCTTATAAAAAATAGCTTGATGATTAAATAAGAGATAAATTCCATCTTCTCTCTTTTTAGGTGGCATGAAATAAAATTTTCTTCCCACATGATAACTCATCCCACAAATCAAGTCTTCATTATTTATTTCATCTTTTAAATTTTTCAATATATCAAGATATAATGTATCTCCAGCTCCGATAAAATATAAATATTCCCCAGCGGCAACTCTAATTCCTTTGTTCATCGCATCATATACACCCTCATCTTTTTCAGCTATATATTTTACATTAGAATACTTATTGGAATATTCTTTAACAATACCAAGTGTATTGTCTTTTGATAATCCATCCACTACAATACATTCATATAGACGTTTATCTTGCTCTACTATAGAGTCCAATGTCCGTATAATATACTCTTCACAATTATAAGTTGGTAATATTATTGTAAATAACACCTTATCCATTTACTACATTTCCCCTATTTAATACATTTATTATTTTTATACCATTCATACGTACTATTAATTCCTTCTTTTAAACCTACTCTATACTTCCATCCTAAATCTGTTAATTTGCTCACATCACAAATTTTTCTTGGAGTACCATCTTTCATTTTACTATTAAATACAATTTCACCTTCATATTTTACAATATCTTTTATTATAAACGCCAAATCTTTAATCGAAACTTCTTCTCCAGTTCCTATGTTTACATGTTCTTCACCATCATAATTATTCATTAAATATACACATGCATCTGCCATATCATCAACATATAGAAATTCTCTTAATGGTTTTCCAGACCCCCATACTTCTACCTGCTTTTGATTATTAATTTTAGCTTCATGAATTTTGCGAATAATAGCTGGCATTACATGAGAAGTTTTTAAATCAAAATTATCATTAATTCCATATAAATTAGTTGGCATACAACTTATAAAATTATCTCCATATTGTCTCTTAAAAAACTTACACATTTCAAGACCTGCAATTTTAGCCATAGCATAAGCTTCATTTGTTGGTTCTAATTTGCCTGAAAGTAATTCACTCTCTTTAATTGGTTGGTTTGCAAATTTAGGATAAATACATGAACTTCCTAAAAATAAAAGCTTCTTTACATGATTGTTATGAGAAGCTTTTATTACGTTACTTTCCATCATTAAATTCTCATAAATAAAATCTGCTGGATATGTATCATTTGCATATATTCCCCCAACCTTTGCAGCTGCTAAGAAAACATATTCTGGTTTTTCTTTTTCAAAAAAGGAATTAACATCTGTTTGATTTATTAAATCCAATTCATCATGAGTTTTTAAAATCAAATTATTATATCCTTTATTTTGTAAACACCTAACAATAGCAGAACCTACAAGTCCTTTATGTCCTGCTATAAAAATCTTATCTTCCTTTTCCATTTTTTTATAATTCCTCATTTCTGTATGAATTCTTTTTTATTAGTTATTTTCCCACTCCATTTGCTATGTAATCTAATTAATTGATTATAACTCATATTAATGACATCTCTTAACTGTATTTTATTAATTGGTATACCATGTTTATTACTGTCAAACGTAAATGTTTTTACATTAATTTCATTTTGTATCAATTTATATTGATTCTGATCTTCTAAATTATAAAATGGACAAAAATAAAATATTGTTGTTAAATTTTTATGAATAATATCTATTAACTCTAAATATTTTGTTTCTTTTTTAAAAACATAATTACTTATAGAAAACTGCGGCGAAAAAGCTATAACATATTCTGCTTTTAAAATTGATCCTACTAATGTTGCCATGTATCCACCTGCTGATGATCCTATACATATTATCTTATAATTTTTTGTTTCTTCCTTTAAAAATTTTAGTATCATATCAACATTATTATATTCATAATTAATTCCAGTTGTGTACCAACATTGAAATATATCACGCAAAAAATATGTTTCTTAGCTTTATTTATTCTTGTTTTAAACCATTCATAATTATCTCCGATTATTATACTTTTTTTAAACTCATCAATAGTAGACGGATAATATATGCCATTACTAGAAAAATATATAACACATAATTCATTATCACATACTTCGTCACAGTTATATTCTATCTTATAATTTTCTTTTTCTTTATAATACTTATTTACCATATTATTACATTTACCTATAGAATACTCATCTTTAATATTAATCAAACTATAATTAATGTCTCGATAACATTCATAATTAAATTTAACTGTTTCCTTTCCTTCATCAGTTAAAATTTTATCAAATAGGCATATATATTCATTAAGTGAATAGTCGCCAAAAATAGACAAAATATCCTTAGTTATTTCCAATTCTTTTAACTGTAGTCTTATTTCATCATAATACTCACTAGCAATTATAATATAGTCATATATTGACTTGTTAATATGTGATGGAGAAATAATATTGATATTATTAATACTGGTTCCTTGCTTTTTAGTATCATTATCTACGTATGCTATAATTTCAACTACAGTTGCATTAATAAATCTTTGAAATTTAACCATCGCATCACCAGTTCCAAATATGTATACTTTGATGCTTACTTCATATCCTCCACATAAATGTTATTTTATATTATCTAAGTGTTTTATTATTAATATATTGTTCTATTGAAAACCCAGTTATCTCTCTCATATCTGCATCAATCATCATATTTATTAACTGTTTAAAACTTACTTCACGTTTCCATCCTAATATTTGTTCTGCTTTATTACAATCTCCATGTAATAAATCAACTTCTACCGGTCTAAAATATCTAGGATTTATATCTACTAATAATTGTCCTGTTTTTTTATCATATCCTTTTTCTTCTACTCCAGATCCGTTCCACTCAATTTCAATTTCCACTTCTTTAAATGATAATTCAACAAATTCTCTAACCGTATGGGTTTCATTACTTGCTAATACATAGTCATCTGGTCTATCCTGCTGAAGCATTAACCACATTCCTTTTACATAATCTCCTGCATATCCCCAATCTCTCTTTGCATCCAAATTACCAAGAGATAGCTTTTCTTGTTTGCCTGCTATAATAGATGCAACTGCTCTTGTTATTTTTCTTGTAACAAAAGTTTCTCCTCTTCTTGGTGATTCATGATTAAATAATATCCCGTTGCAAGCAAACACATTATATGATTCTCTATAATTAACAGTTATCCAATAAGAATAGAGTTTTGCAACTCCATAAGGACTCTTAGGATAAAATGGAGTCTTTTCATTTTGAGGTGCTGTTTCTGGTAATCCTCCAAAAAGTTCTGACGTAGATGCTTGATAAAACCTGCAATTTAATCCTGAATCTTTTATTGCATCTAGTAATCTTAAAGTTCCAACGCCAGTCGCTTCCGCTGTATATTCAGGAACTTCAAATGATACAGAAACATGACTTTGAGCAGCTAAATTATATATTTCATCCGGCTTTACTTTTTCCAATATTCTGTTTAAATTACTTGAATCTGTTAAATCTCCATAGTGAAGAAATAAATATTTATTTCCTATTTCAGGATCTTCAAAAAGATAGTCTATTCTTGTTGTACTAATCATACTATGTCTTCTTACTATTCCGTGGACTTCATAGCCTTTTTCTAAGAGAGTTTCTGTTAAGTACGATCCATCTTGTCCAGTAATTCCTGTTATTAATGCTTTTTTCATTCCCTCTCACCTCTACTTAATTATCATCTAAAACTTTTACAATTGTAGCTGGATTTCCAGCTACAACTGAATATGGTGGAACATCTTTTGTCACTAAACTTTTGGCTGCTATGATAGCCCCTTCACCAATTGTAACCCCTTTTAATATAGTGACTCCAAAACCTATCCATACTTTATCTTCAATAATAATTGGTTTGCTTGTAACATTACTCCAATCTTTATTCTCATTTATATATCCATACTTTTCATAATCATTAATCATATTTATAACATCATACTTTCTTTCTTCCCATTTAACAGAATGTGAATCATTATCATAAATTGTACAATCCCATGATATAAGGACATCATTACCTATCTTAATTTTATTCACGCATATTAATTTAGTATTATTAGCTATATAACTTCTATTTCCAACTTCAATTAAACCACTATCTTTTTGAAAAACTAGGCTACAAAATAATAAACTATTACTACCAAGAATAAAATGTTTTTCATTGCTTAGTGAATTATAATTCATTTTAAAGTCTTTACTCAGAATTGATTTTTCTCCAATTTCTACATATTGCTCATATACCTTAATAAAATCACGTGTATGATTATGCATATTATACATATTATGTACATAATATACATTGTTTATATCATTACCCTTTAATTGATAATCTATTTCATTATAATAACTACTTGTTATTAACACTATATCATTTTTATTAATTTCTTTTATGCTTATTATTTTTTTGCCACAAAATATTTTTCCATTTTTCTTCATATTGTTGTCAGCAAAATTATTTATCTCTATTCTAAAATCACTTAAAATTTTATCAACCAGTTTTCCATATTCAGAAGCACCAAATAAAATTATTTTAGATTTTTTATCTCTAACTTCACAAATTTCCAAAAATTTTTCTAAACTACATTTCTCCATTTTAACCTCCATTTTGCCGCTACCGCTGACGACACAAATAGCAATGAAAAATGGTGTTGCGGTTTCCACCACTTGGCAATAACAAAACTGATGAGAAGATATTCTACAAATCACAGCTGGGTGAGTCATAGATTGTTCCTCAATTTAAAACAATATATTTCTCTTAATCATTACTAGAGTTAACAAACAATCTTCAATTACTATTATCTCCGAAATTATCACTGATACGTCTCACTGTTCCACCTTCAAACGTTTATGTTGTTGGCAGGACTAATGCCAGGCAATAATGAATCTACTGGTGAGAAGAAATCGTCCGTACAATGCGTGCCAGTGCCTAATTCAAATCTACATTAGTACAAATTGTCCATGCAGCCGTGAAATCAGATAAATCGCCTTACTACAAAATAAAATACGAACGCATTTATAAATGCATGGGTTAAAAAACACCTACTTTATAGTCATCGCAATGATGATTTTCAACGCTATTTGCCACATACTTACCATTGGTGAAGAATTCAATTTATGTGGCCTATATAAGATATACCACACGAACTGCAAGATAAGAAGCTATAAAACTTCTTATTACTCAAGGCTTAATAAAATATTTGCACACAAGAGTCTAATGGATGATTTGGGGGTCTCCAAAGTCCTTAATTAATATTGACTTTTTTACCATAACTCAAGTACATTTCCCAAAGTTTAGGTGTATTTTTCACGCTATTATTCTAATTTTATCAAATTATCATAATTACTTTTTATATTTACAAAAAATGTTTAAACTTAATTTTTTCATATATATGTTGCAATTAGATTTCTACATATAAATTATTTGCAGCTGATTACCATTACAAGGTTTTAGATGTAGATTTATTATTGCAACATATATATATAAATTGCATCTAAATTTCTACATTCAAATATCACTTGGCTACTTTTATATTATGATACTAAATTGTAAAATCATTACTGCAACTTATATATGAAATATCCTTTAATAATCTTCATTCATACATTCTTCTATTGAAATAACTTTAGTTGATGTATCTTCCGATTTGATTTTTTTAGTAATGTCATCATATTCTTCAAGTAATGAGATAACTAAAATTTCATCTTTATTTTTCTTTAGATAATTCTCTAAAGAAATGCATGAAATGTTATCAGTATATTTCTTTTCTTCTTCTTCCACTATCCAATGAACATTTAACAGATTTTCTTTTTTTAATTGCTTATATAAATTTTGTCCTATTATTCCATATCCATATATTGAAACAGTATCTATATTATATTTTTTTATGAGTAACTCACTTACGCATTTATTAGAAATCAAGCTTGATATCCATTTATTCGTAAAATTATATCTTTTTTGATAAGTATTGATCATTTTTTCCTTTTGTTCTATTAGTTTTTCACCATAGATTGGACTAAAAAATATTCTCATATTATTTATTAAATCTTCATTAATCTCTAAATTATGATTTAACTTCCACTCAAATTTTTCGTTTAAACTAATGTCATATCTATTAGTCTTTCCACAATGAACTCCTGAATTATCAAATCCTATATTATTAACTAATGATATTGTTGGTAAAATAGAATATTGTTGCAATTTATATTGATTGTATGTCCATCTTATGTACCAAGAATCCAATTTTCCATCTACCTGCTGTCTTAACATTGATGATAAATCATCTCCACCTTGGTTAAAATTATCTATCATTCTTCTATTGTTTTTAAAAATACTATAGTCTTTTACTTCCCAATCAACTTTTTCCCATCGGTTTTTCCATGTTCCCCATCCCCAACACATAGCTCGAATAGATAAATATACGCTTTCATTGTAAGTTTTCGGTATTTTAATTGGTATATTATATCCACCAACTGAATATATTTTATCATCATATTCATAATATTCTAACGCTTCATTCATGAATGTTAGAAATTGAAAAGATGTAACTATGTCATCTTCCAATACAATAACCTTTTCATGTTTATTAATTATTTGACTTACTCCACTTATTATTGAATTTGCTAATCCTTTATTTTTCTTCGACTTAAATATTCGATATTCCTTAAATCCCGATATGTTTTCTATAATTCGTTCTACTTGTCTGATATTTTCTTTGTCGTGTTCTTTTTTAGGTCCATCTAGAAAAATATATATAATACTATCTTTAGCTAACTCATTATTTTTTAGAGCTTCTATTGTCTTCTTCGTATGTTCTGGTCTATTATAACAAAATAATATTATAGGTGCTAAATCCAATTGAATCATCTCCTCAAAATTTAATAATTATAATTCTCTTATATAATTATTGCCTCTATTTTTTATAACACTCTACAACAATAGACATTGCTCTATCTGGATATTTCACTCTTTCGTCATTATCTGGAGTTCTTTGCACATATCCTTTAGTATAATCAATTTCTTTAGTTATAGATTAACCTAATTCATCATAATAATGTAAAAATTCATATTCTGTAAATAAACTTTCTTCTAATATTTGCTTAACAATTTCATACGTTGGAAACCATACATGTCCACCATTAATTACTTTTCCATCTATAAAATCTCCACCACCATATTGATCAAATATTATCTTTCCCTCTGAATCTTTTTCACTTCTGTTGTATAAAATATCGCATCTATAGTCAGATATAGAAATTCTCAAAAAACCTTTTTCAGGTTTTAATATTCTATAAATATCATTTATTACTTTAACAACTTTTTCTCTTTCTATGTGTTCGAAAACGTCTTCTGCTTGATAACTATCAACAATATTATCATTAATTGGATGTTCTTCTGTAATATCAAACTTTATATGTCTATAATCTTCGTATGTAATTGATAATCCAATATATTTAGAATATTCCTTTCTATTTTTCTGAATATCCCCTGCATATAAATTAATGCTATCTAATTTTAATATGTCGTTAAAAGTAATAGCTTTATTAATTGACTTCATATTTTTAAATCTAATTGTATTATTTAAGAAAGCCTTATAATATCTGTCATATTTGATTATTTCTTTAACATTATCAATTAAAATATCTTTCTTTACAATATCACGTCTTGAACCACTATTTATTGGATAATAAAAATCACCTTGTGTATTCATAAATTCTTCAATCTTTTGATTCATTTTTATGCTATCTAAAATACGCTGTTCCGCACTACATCTTATAATAATCTCTTAGTCATAATTTTTTATACACTCAATAAATCTAATACTTAGATTTTCTTCATTTGAATACTGTATTTCAATTTTAGAATTATATTCTTCCAACTTCTCATTTTTTTACAATTATATGTATTAATTACAATTGCTCTAATATTTTCAATTCCATTAATATTATCTATTGTTTGCTTAATTACTTCTTTATCATATATTTTATTAAAACAGTTACTGTATCTATTATCTGCTTGTATTACTGCCAAAATACTCAACTTCATCCCCCCATTTTTAATTAAATAACTTCAACCTTCATAAATTACAAGTTGATTTATTAGTTCAACATATCTTTATAAATTATAGTCTTTTATTATTTTCCATTCAGTGAAAATAAATGTTATATCAACCTTAATAATTGCTTCATCAATATCTTTAACATAATAAATCTTCTATCCATAATTTTTTTAAATTCTCTAAGTTCAGAGAATTTAAGTAAAAATATTTGCTCAATCTTGTAATAATTGATTTATACTTACTATTATATGGCGTTTCTCTTAAATCACCAGTATTAAGTTTAAATGTAACTCCACTAAATTCAACTTTAATTTCTTAAAAAAATACAGATCTTTTTAACTTGTCTACACAATATAATAACTTATAAACTTTAATTTGCTTTCTTTTTTATATTCTTTAGTAAAAGTTTTCAATATTACATTACTTACATTCATCATTATAAATAAAAATTTTTTCCATTTTCAAACATCACTAATAGTCGCTTATATAATTCGACAAGTATTGATTTTTTTAATTGCTTTCAATTCTGATAATAATCTTTTTATTATTTATACTTTTAAAACCATAAAAATCATTTGTTAATATTAGGTCTTATTGATGTATCATATGTGTATAGTTCCTCTCTTTCTTCACTATAACCTAATTTTTTTAATGGAAAATCTTTTTGATATTTTTTAGGAATATAAATTCCACATATATTGTTATTAGTAACAAAAACATTATCAAATTCCTGTTTTAAAACATTTTTCACAGCTAAAATAACATCTTCATTAAATACAGCACCTTGCCTTTTAAAATCATGCCCAATTACAAATGAATCTTCATTTTTATTCTCAAAAATATTCTTTGTATCATGATATACACCATAATATGAATGGTCTCCATCAATAAAATATACATCTATTTTTTCATCAATACTACTAAAATCAAAAGTTTTTGAATCACAATAATAATGTCTAATATTTTTAGATGTAGCTAACCTTTCAGAGTAATCTGGAATATTAGCGTCCTTGCACCAATTTTTCATTGAATAAGGAGCATCAATAGGTGCAGTAATACTATAACAAACATCGCAAATATCTGAAATAACATTTATGCTCTCACCAATATATGTTCCTATTTCTAAATAATTTTTCAAATTAAATTTTTGAATCAAAGCTTTTTAAAAGCGTAATCTAAGACGCCAGATCCACCAGGTATAAAAGTTAATGTTTTTAATTTTATTTCTTCAAAGTTCTTCAAAAATTCTCCCAAGTTAATAGTTTTATTCTCATTTAAATCATTCCAAGAATTACCTTCTGTATGTGGGATTGCACAAAAAGAATCTTGAAATTTCAATATATTTTTTATTCCCATCTTTGATAAATCATAAAAAATTTCTTCAAAATAACTACTACCAATTATAATATTTACATCTTTATACTCTGATAAAACTTTTGGTGAACATATCTTTTTATCCAAAAGCACAGTACCTTGTTTTTCAGTATCACTATCTACAAAAAATAAAATATTATACTGATTCTGTAAGGATAAATACACTTTCATTCCATAATTTGATGCACCATAAATAATTAATTTTTCTTTATTCATTAAAAACACCTTTCTTCCCATATAAATATATTATCTTTGATATAACTTTTAATAATTATATTTATTTACGTCCTATTGAATAATATTGTATTTCTAAATCTTTAGCTTCTTGTATTGAATAGCAATTACGACCATCATATATTATTGGTTCTTTCATTAATTCTTTATATTTTGACAGAGGATATTCTTTAATCTCATTCCATTCTGTAAAAATAAAAACAATATCTGCATTATCAATAGTATCATCTATATTGTCTTTATAACTGACCCTATCTTCATATATATTCTCTAAATTTTCTAATGCTACAGGGTCATAAACATATATATTAGCGTTATCTTGCAATAATCTGTTTATATTTACAAGCGAAGGCGCTTCTCTTAAATCATCAGTATAAGGTTTAAATGTAACTCCAAGAATCCCAACTTTAATTCCTTTAAAAGAACTAATTTTCTTTTTCGCTTCTCTATATAACTTTAATTTCTGATTTTCATTAACCTCAATTGCAGCTTTAATTGTCTTTAATTCATAACCCCAATCATTTGCCAACCAATGTAGTGCTTTTGTATCTTTGGGAAAACATGATCCACCATAACCAATTCCAGCATTTAAAAATTTATCACCAATTCGTTTGTCATGAGACATACCTTTTGTAACTTCTTCTATATCAGCTCCAACAATTTCACATAAATTCGCAATTTCATTTATAAATGAAAGCTTTAATGCTAAAAAATCATTTGATGCATATTTTATCATTTCTGCACTTTTTCTATTTGTAATGATCATCGGACTTTTAAAATCTTTATACACTTCAATTAAAATATTTTTTGCGTTTTCTGATTCAGCACCGATTACAATTCTACTTGCATTTAATGTATCATTAATAGCTGATCCTTGTGATAAAAACTCGGGATTAGAAGCTACCTCTATTTTATATGAACTTCTATTATTTTCATTTATGTATTCTTCAATTTTTTCATTTGTTCCTATTGGCACTGTCGATTTTATTACAATTAATGCATCATTGTTAATATTATCTATAATTTCTCTTACCGCTTCATATACATAATCTAAACAGGCCGAACCATCTTCAAGTTCTGGAGTTCCAACGCCTATAAATAAAACCATTCTATCTTTACAGCCTTCTTTATATTCACTAGTAAAATGTAGTTTATTTCCTACATTTTTTAACAAAAGCGCTTCTAATCCTGGTTCATAAATAGTACATATTCCATCTTTTAATTTATTAATTTTGTCTTTATCTTTATCTATACAAATTACTTCATGTCCTATATCCGCAAAGCAAATGCCTGTGACAAGTCCAACATAACCTGTTCCTATTATTCCCATTTTCATATATTCCACTCCATAATAGAGTATTAACTCCACATAATTTTTTATATAATTTTCTTACTAATCTAAAATTTATGTAATCTAAAGATATGGCATAACAAATCCTAATAGAAAATAATATTATTTTCTATAATCCTATCATTCATATCTTCTTTTAAAATAGAGAGACTTCTTTCGATAAACTCTCTTTAAATAATTCTTTATAACTTTGTATATTATCACTTTTAAATATTTCAGAAACTTTGCTATCTGATCTGATTCATAATAACCACATCAGCCTGATTCATTAATTCATAAAATTTAGTATTCTTTCTAGAATTTTTTTCATCTCCATAGCTTATATTTTATATTAGTTGCGTTAAGTTTATATTTTGAGTCTTTTCTACTATCTTTGTTTCATTATATAAATTTACTATATTATAAAAATTCTTCTATGTAGCCTCGTTCATTTAAACTTCTATTATGACTGTTTATGTACTCTTACATAAACAGATATTTGAATTTCCCTATTACAAAGCGCTTTGAAATAATTTACTATTCTACGTAAAAAAATCTAGTCTTTGGAAAAATATCTTTTCTATTTTTAACAAAATTTGCGTAGAATAAGTCTGTGATATGTGCTGTAACTTTTTTATTTTCAATTGTATATTTATTAATACTTTTTATAATAGATCTTTTTGTTGTATAATTTATTGTATATACTACTCTTGATGGTCTACTCATAGTTTTTTAATACATGCTAGCTATTCTTTTATAAAAAAATGGTAACTAAGGTAAATTATAATGTGGTTCATATGTTCCTATATAATCTGGACATTGTATAAAAATAGCGCCATCATCTTTTGTTACTCTTAGCATTTCAGAAATGCATTTTCCACAATCTTGAACATGTTCAAGTGTATAATATGAAACTACTGCATCAAAATAATCATCTTTGTAGTAATTGTTCTCCTACACCTTTATAAAATTTCTCTTTCCATTCTACTGGAAACCCTGGTTCATTGATTTTCATATCTATAAAGTCACGCTTCCACTGTTCTGGGTCAATTCCATAAACATCATATCCATTTAATAATCGATAAAATACTGAAGTTCCACATCCACAAGCCATAACTAAGACTTTTTTGCTTCAGGCTTATATGCCTCAATTAAATGAAATCCCCCTTGGGGTAAATAGTGATTCATCCAGTTTTGCGCTACACTATCTAAAGTATATTTGTCTATTTTCATTTCACTTAACTGTTTTATTATTTCTTTATAATACATGCTTGTAATAATTATAGTGCTATCTTTAATTTTTTTGAGCTTATTGGGAGATATCACCATAACATCATTTATTTTATCTCCCCATTTTTTTCATCATTATCAGTAAAATAAATTATATTATATTTATTACTTAACATATTATATACGTTTATTCCTAATTTAGATGCACCAAATAATATAATATTGGTTTTCATTCTTTCCCTCCTTAATTTATAATAACTTATAAAATTTTATGAATACTATTTATTACGTAAATTTGTTCTTCCTTTGTTAAATCTACATACATAGGTAATCTCAATAATCTTCCGCTTAAGTTTTCTGTCTTAGGCAAATCACCTATTTTATATCCTAATTTTTTACCCATTGGCGAAACATGAAGAGGTATATAATGAAATACAGAATTTATTTCTTTTTCTTTTAGATTATCCATTAGATAATTTCTTTCTTCATTTGAATTTAAAAGTATATAAAACATATGATAGTTACTTTCACATTCTTCTGGAATAAAAGGTAATCTTAATTTGCCTTTTTGCTGTAAGTTTTTTAATCCTTCATAATAAGTTTCATAAATATTTTTTCTTTTTTGTTGAATTTCATTAAGTTTTTCAAACTGTGCCCACAATACAGCGGCTAATATATCTGAAGGAAGATAGCTTGATCCCATGTCTACCCACGTATATTTGTCTACCTCTCCTCTAAAAAACTGACTTCTATTAGTTCCTTTTTCTCTTATTATTTCAGCCCTTTTTATTAAATTCTCATTCCTATTTATACTTATAGCTCCGCCTTCTCCTGATGAATAATTCTTAGTTTCATGAAAACTATAACATCCCATATCACCTATAGTTCCTAGGTATTTACCTTTATATTTTGCATTTACTCCTTGAGCTGCATCTTCTACTACTTTTAAATTATATTCTTTAGCTAAATTCATAATATAATCCATATCACAAGAGACACCTGCATAATGAACTGGAAATATAGCTTTAGTTTTTTTAGTTATTTTTCTTTCTATATCTTTCGGATCTATATTTAAAGTATTTTCACTTATGTCAGCAAACACAGGCTTTGCACCTCTAAGAACTACTGCATTAGCTGTGGATACAAAAGTATATGATGGCATTATAACCTCATCATCTTGCTTTAAATCTAACAAAATAGCTGCCATATCCAGTGCTGAACTGCAAGAAGTGGTCATTAAAGATTTCTTTACATCAAAAGTTTTTTCTATAAATGAATCTACTTTTTTTGTATAATGCCCATCACCCGATATATGATTTTTATTTACTGCATCTTTTATATATATATATTCTTTATCTGTTATATACGCTTTATTAAATGGTATCATTATCTTTACCACCTTCTTCCTAATCTTATTCTTAATTTATTAAAAATAAAATCATTTCCATTTTCATCTGTAATATCAGTTAATTTCAATACTCCTTCACCACAAACAATCAATGGCATACCATTGTCTATTTTCCATATTTTGCCTGAATTTCGTATAGCAAAATTTAAGTCATCTACTGGTTCAGCTTTCCATATATATATTCTTTCATTTTCAAAGTATGTAAAAGCTCCAGTATATGGTATATTTACAGCTCGTATCAAATTGTATATTTTTTCAGAAGAGTCGTTCCAATCAATTTCACAATCCTCAGGATTTCTCCATATGCTATATGTAGCGTTATTACTATTTTGTTTATATGTTATTATGTTATCATTTTCTAATTTAGTTATAAGTTCCAACATTGCTTCACAATATAATTCACTTTGCTTTTTTATAACATCTTTTATGTATATTTTCTCATCAACACAAAATTTTTTTTGTATTATAATGTCTCCACAATCTGCTTCTTTCTCAGCGTATATTACGCTCATTCCAATCTCTTTTTCTCCACATATTAATGCAGTTGGAGTTGGAGCAAATCCTCTATATTGAGGCAATAAGGAATCGTGAAAAACTATTAATTTATGCTTTAAATATTTATTTATAGATAAAGGAATGAAAAATTTCCATCCTATTGCAACAGCTTCACTTATATCCTCATTAATAAGTAAACACTCCAGATTGCTCTTTACATCATTCCAATCGTAAAACAAAATCTCATTATTTTGACACCTGTCTTTAATCTCATTGTAATAATTTTCCTTCACATTCACTTCATTAAATCCAATAACTATTTTCACTAAATCTTTATCAAAGCTTAGTAAACTTTTTAATACACACTCCCCTTTTTCAGTAGCAATAAAAAGCATTAATTTACTTCGCAAACAACCCCACCTCTAACCTTTAAAATTAATATATTTCTTTGTGGATTCTTAAAATACTTTCTTTTCCAAAGTTCTCTAAAATACTTTTTTCATTTTTATCTAAATTTAGCATAAGTATCTTATTAATATTTTTTATTTCCTTAATATCAAATAATTTTACACCTAAGCCCGTTAGCATTTCATTTGTAGTTATATTATCTTTTATAAATAATTTTTTTTGTAAATATGCTAATGCTAATATATTGCCAACGCCTTGTTGCCTATTGTGATTCATAATTCCTATATCTACAAATTTTAATAAATTAAAATATTCTTCCGGCTGCAAAAAATCTTCTAATGGAATAAATTTCTCTCCTAAAATTTCTTTGCCTGCTTTAATAATTTCATTAATATAAGTTTCATCTCCATAAGATAATGGGCATATAACACAAAAACTTTCTAATTTTAAATACTTTAACTCATATAAAATATCTAAATGATTATTTTCTGGTGTTCCTGAATTTCCAAGTAAAATTATATATTTATATTTACTCTTCAAATTGTAAAATTGATTATTTTTAATCTCTATATAATTTATTTTATCTAGCTTTTCGAAATTTACTGGATTAGGATAAATAAAGTTTTTAAATTCCGCATTAGTATTAAAATGTTTTTTTAATACTCTATAATCACCTTCAATAGCTAACACATTTTTTAATTTGCTTATGCACTTTTTCCTATATTCATTGTTTCCAAAGCTTTTAAAATAACTAGATTTTTTGCACTTTTGCTGAATAAACTCTTTGGTTTTTTCATCATACAATTCACTATCTATATACCCATACAGATCTCCACCCCATAAAATCCAATTAATTTCTGTATATCTATCTATATTATAATCGCATATAAACTCGCATATATAGTCTGTTAAATAGTGTATAAAAACTTTACTAGATTCTTTAATATAATAGCATAATCTTAGCTCTGTATATTTTCCTATATTAATAACTTCTGTATTTTCATAACCATTTATATTATCTACAAATTTTATTGGTTCATAAGTTAGAATTATAAATTTATGCTCTCTAGGATTAAAGTTCTCATTTGTAAACTCTATAAATCTCCTACAATAGAAATTATCTATCATTATATGTAGATTGTATTTATCGTTATTATCATCATATATTTTATCAATAACATTCTGTATAAAATTAGCATCACTATACATTTGTTTTATTCCATTTGATTCATAACTAAATATCTCTATATCACTTATTTGCATATCTATTAATTGTTTCATAATTTCCTTATGATATATACTTGTTATTATAATCATGGTATTTTCAAATTCTTCATTTTTTAAAGATTCTGGAGAAATTACTCTTAATCCACAAAAATTTTTTCCCCATTTATGACCATCATTATCACAAAAATAACTAATATTATATCTATCTTTAAATAATGCATAAGCCGCTTCTCCCATTTTAGAAGCTCCAAACATAACTACCTTCTTTTTTTTCATAAATTTTCTCCTTCCTTATTTTACATAACTGGAATTAATTACAATAAAATCAAATGATTGATCGTACAATATTTCACTTAATCTATCAATAATTATTTGTTAGCCAAATAATATCACTATATTATTAGTTCCATCAATATAAGATCCTATTCCTAAAGTTATATTTTCTTTTTCACCTTTGATTCGGTATCTTTCCACAGTTTGATATGTTCTAATATCAATTGAAATAACATATATCCCATCATCTTTTTCTAAAATAGACGCTACATTCCATAAATAATTGTCATATTCTAAATATTGTTGTGTCTTTTCTAGATTTAGTTTTTCTACAAAAGCTCTGCTTTCTTAATTGATTTAAATTTCTATCTTTAATATTATAATAATATTTTATTTCTCCTATTATTATCGTAATATGTTTTAATTTCTTAACTAAAAATCCATTGGATTAATATGTATAAAAAAACTTCTTTGTGACAATATATTGTTATATCAATTCAACCATTGCCAAAAAGAAGTTTAATTTTTGATTAAAAATTTTACATATAGAAAATTATCTACCTAATTAAGTATTTAGTGTTCTTCAATCTTTAATAGTTCTTCAACCCTTTTAAAGTCCTCTTCAGTATCTACACTTATATTTATATCTCTATTTTCAAAATAATTATCTTCTCCCTTAACATACCCAACCTTAAATTCATCTTGATGATTGTAAATATAATAAGTTACATGCTCTCTAAAAGGCTGATACTCTTGTTTTTCAATATTTTCTTTAGAGCAAACCTTATTATATACTTTATCTAAAGCCTCTTTTGAAAATACTTCTACATCATATCCTCTTTGAAACGTATCCGGAACATCTAATCTTACATAGTCATAATCATATATTAAGTACTTTGTTATAACATTATCAACTATTATAGGATTGATTAAAGGACAATCTCCAGTAACTCTAATTATTACATCTCCATTATATTTATCACTTGAAAGTTTATATCTCTGAAGTACATTATCCTCATCTCCTCTAAATACATTAAAATTAATACTTTCAACATATTTTACTAAAGGGTCATTTATTTCTAATGTTGATGTAGCTAAAACTATTTCATCTATGTATTTGCTCTTTTCAAGTGACTTTAATGTGTAACTAATCATAGGCTCACCATTTATTTTCTTCATAACCTTACCTGACAATCTTTCTGAACCCATTCTAGCTTGAACTATACATAAGACTTTCATAAATATTCACCTCTTATATTTTTATATTTATCCAAAAAAGTAAAATAAATTTTGCTAATTAACTTCTTTATTAATTTGATTAGTCGAATTTTCTCATTTAAGTTTTCAATATTAATTGTTTATTGACTTTAATACCTCTTTTAATTCCAAAAGATTTAATATATTAAAGTCTGCCTCGTATTCCTTTTCCAAAAATATTGTAATATGATCTCCTTGTTCTCTTATAATTCTGACGGTTTTCATTCCAAGCTCTCTAGCGCCAATAAAATCTTTATTAGGATTATCACCAATATATACGCATTCATCTTTACTTACCCCAAAATATTTCATCATATCTAAATATGATTTCCCATGTGGTTTCCAAAACTCTTTTCCTAAATCATCTGTTACAATAATTTTATCTACTAATTTTTCTATATTTAAAGCATCAATTTTATTCCATTGAACCTTTGAACATCCATCTGTAATTATTCCAAGTTTATAATCGTGCTCTCTTGCCCATTTTAAAATTTCTTTACTATCATCATAAAGATTTAATTTAGGTTTTGAATTTCTATATAAATCAACTAAATCATTTATATCTTCAGCAAAGTTGTTTTCTTCACATACTATATTAAATATTTTTCCTCTACCTAATGTATTAAGGATTTCTTCCATTCTAATATAAAATTTTTCTTCATTTTTCCTATACTTATTTCCCAGGTAATATGCCACTTTTTTTAAAGCTCCAAGTACATATTCTTTTTCATAATATAATGTATCATCTAAATCAAATATTAGTGCTTTTATCATATCTTCACCTTCTAAGTAATTTTTAATTATTAAGATTTGTATTGCAATAAAATAGTGGCCTTTTTTTCATTTTCTTTTTCCCACTCATTTATTAAATACTCATAAATTTCATTATTATGTATTCTTTTACCTATATAAAAATCTGTTGTATTTTTTGAAAAACTGCTCTTAAATTTAAAAAGCTTATCGTCTATACAATCACTTAATCCCCCTCCAAAATGAAACATTTTCGCCCCACTGCTACAAGCTAATTTAATAGCTTCCCATAGTAACAAATTATTTGGAGCGAATTTAAGATATTCTTTTAAACTTCCAGCTAAATGATAATGAAAAAATTTTCCATACTTAATAAATATAGCTGACGCTATAACCATATCATTTTGCTTAACATTTAATAAAATATAATTATCACTGTTTTTGATTTGCTTGTAATAATTCTCATTGAAGTAGTAATAATCATTGGCTTCGACCTTATCCATAGTTTTAGAATATATACTTTGGAACTCTTCATAATCATCACTATTTTCTACTACTAAACCATTTTTTTCTGCTTTTCTTATCATATTTCTATTTTTACTTTTTATATCTTCTTTCCAAATTGCCTGTATACCTTTAGTTAAATCTAAATATACAGTTGTACGATTATGTAAAACCTTAATATTTTTCTTAAATATATTTTCATTTTTTATTAAAGGATGAAATCTTATAAATTCGGCAATTATATTGTTTGCACTACAATATTCTAAAAAACTATTTTCAAAGTTCATCAAAAATTTTTCATCGTAATTATTAGTTAGCGGACCGCCATAACCATAAGCAGATTCAATATCATAATATTTTTTATCTAATCTATATCCTTTTATTTCATTTAACATAAAAGGATATATTGCAATATCATTTTCTTCTTTATATACAAATAATTCTGCTTTTCCATCACCATTTTGTTCATACATATTATAATAATTTTTCGAAAAATATATGTCTTCATTATCTTTATTCATTATTTCTAAATATTCATTCCATTTTGGAGAACTAGTATATAATAAATCTTGCATATTAGTATAAATTACCTTTCTATTTTATAAATATACTTTCGCATACACTCATTTTTATTTGTGCTTTCTATAAAAACATTTTTTGTTTCATCGGTTCCTAAATATCCATTTTTTAATACATTTTTAATAGAACCAATATTATTTTCTAATATCCAACCATCCACTTCATCAATAAATTTCAAATTTTCTTTAGTATATTGTATTGCTAAACAAATAATTCTAGTCCCTAATCCATTCCCTTTAAATTTACTATGAACTCCATGTCCTGTTTCAATTATATTTTTTAACTCTCCCACTATATCTAAATATAAATATCCTACAATTTCATCATTTATTTTATTCTTGGCTAAAAACATAATTCTATCTTTACGTTGCAATTGTTCAATAAACCACTTTTCAAGATTTTGTTTTTCTGGCTTAGTTTTATGTCCTGTCCAATAAATATTTTCTTCATCACATTTCAAAAAATAAAAACTTTCAAAATCATTCAGATTACATTGACTTAAATAAATCTCCATATTTAGACCCTCCTTATATATCATCAATATTTTCAATAATATTTGCTATTCTTTCCATATCATTAAGGTCATATCTTTGATCAATGGGAATAGTGATAATTCGTGTTGATACAAATTTACTATCGGCATATTTATTACACCAATCTTCGTGTAAAATATTCCAATGAACAGGGCAATATATACTAACTTCTCTTAATTTTCTTCTAATTTCATCTCTATTTTTTATTAGAATAGGTAATCCTAATATGGTGTTATCATTAATTCTATTTTTGCTATACATAATTTGTATTTTCTTATTTTCTATTAATAGATTATGTAAATAAGAATAATTTTCTTTTCTTTTCTTATGAATGAATTCATAAGCTACTTTTGAAAGCATTTTTTTAGATTCATAATCCATACCTATTATTTTTTCTCTTTTATAATACTCTACTTCAGCTTCTTCATATAAATTTAAAAATTCTTCTTCACTTCCAATATTAAAGTTTTGAAAAAGTGTTTTCTTAGCTCTTGCTAAATTAACTTTTTCATAATAATTATCTTCTTCAAAGTCAATTTTTTTCGTTTTATTGCATAATACAATTGAACCATCTATAGGTAGAAATTTTCTGTAACTATTAAAAACATAATCACCAATAAACTTTTTTCTATTAAACCACAACATTTGTACTGCATCTTCAATTATTATAATATCTCGATTTTTCAATTGTAGTAAATACTCTATAGTATCTTCATTATGATAAAATCCAAAATAGTTAATAAAAAATACCGCTTTTATATTAAATTTATTCATTTTGGATTTAACATCATCTAAATCTATGGATAAATCTTTATTTATTTTATAAAATTCATATTTAATATTTAATTTTTTGAAGCTATATAAAATGGTTGGGCATAAATAAGACGGCATCAATATATATTCACCATCTCTTATTCCAATATCTTTAAGTATAAATCGAATAGCACTCTGCCCACTATTTAAAAATACTGCCTCTGTACTTTTAAACTTATTTAATTTATCATCAAATAAGTTTATATCAAACCATTGCTCTCCACCTATTGGCTTTAAATATCTTTCCATTCTATGACCTCATCTTTTGCTAAGTCCCTTTTAAGTTCTCTTCCAATTAAAACATAAGATAACTCTGGCTTTATGCCATATCCTGGTCTCTTATATGAAAGCATATCTTTTTCAATTATAGTTCCTTTTTTTAAATCACAAGTAGTTACTATACTTCTTCTTACATCTTTCATTATAGCCAATTCTCTTTCAGTTGGCTTCTTTATACCATCACCCAAAAGTTTTTCAGTATTTCTTATAAGCTGAACATATTTCTTAAAATCTTCTTTTGACATAGATGCTTTATGATCTGGTCCTTCCATATTTCTATCTAGAGTAATATGTTTCTCTACAAATTCAGCACCAAGAGCTACTGCTGCTATAGCTGCTTCAGATCCTGCTGTATGATCCGACAATCCAACTTTTACTTTAAATGCATCCCTCATTGTAACCATAGATTTTAAATTCACATCCTCTAATTCTGTTGGATAATCTGTAGTACAATGCATAAGTTTCACATCATTATTACCAGTAGAATATATAACTTCAATTGCCTTTTCTACTTCGCCTAAAGTACTCATACCAGTCGATATTATTATAGGTTTAAGCGTTTTTCCTATCTGTCTTAGAAATTCGTAATTTGTGACTTCCGTAGAACCAATTTTAATTAAAGGTACATCTATACTAACTAAATAATTTAAACTTTGCTCGCCATCCGGGGTAGATATAAAAATAATTCCTTTTTCATTGCAATAAGTTTGAATTTCTTTAAAATCTTCAAAAGGCAATTCAAGTTTTTTTATCATTTCAAGTTGACTCTCTATTATATGATCATTTTCTTTTTGATACTGCGCTTTTTCAGCAAATGTTCCAGTACTCTCTTCTGCTTTAAACGTTTGAAACTTTATAGCATCCGCTCCACATTCCACTGCCATATCTACAAGTTTCTTTGCTATTTCGATGTCTCCATTATGGTTAACTCCCGCTTCTCCAATTATAAATACTGCCATATTATCAACTCCAAACAAGCTTCTTTTTTAATAGTTTATCATTTATTTCTACGTTCTCAATAATTTTAACTATTTCTTCACTAGTATTACCTTCTCCATAAAGACTTTTAGTATTTTTAACTTTTTCTTTAAATTCAATACTTAATGATTTATTTATAGCTCTTATTATATCTGAACATTCATTATAGCTACAGATAATATTATCTGCCATGAGTCTTCCTTTTTGTCTATTTCCTATATTAACGGCTGGAATTTTCAAATATGGTGCTTCAACTAATGCACTAGATGAATTTCCGATTACTGCACCACATAATCTCATAACACTTAAATATCTTAAAACTCCTAGATTTTTAAATAATTTAACTTTTGGATTTATTTTTTCAAATTCTTGTAGTTTTTTTATTATATGTTCACCACCGTTGTCTGCATTAGGATAAGTGATTATCATTTTTTTATTTATTTTGTTTAATGCTTCAATTAAATTTTCCGTCTGATATGAAATTTTATCAATTTCAAGTGTCACTGGATGATATGTTACTAGCAATGTATCCTCATCAATAACCACATCTAATTCTTTTCTTAACTCTTCTTTACTTAAAAATTTGGTAATTTTAATGTTTTCAATTCCAGGATCTCCCACATTAAAAATTCTCCAAGATTCCTCTCCCATATTACATATATTCTGTACATAAACTTCAGCCCCTGGGAAATGAATATGTGACATTTTAGTTATTGCATGTCTAATTTGTTCATCAATAGCACCTTCTGTCACCTCCCCGCCTGATATGTGAGCAATTGGTATATTCATAGTCATTGCAGTTGTTACTGCTGCAAATATTTCATATCTATCGCCTAATACAAGTAATATATCTGGTTTTAGTCTTTCAAAAGTTTGAGAAAGTTGAACCATTAGTAATCCCATTTCTTTCGCCATGATACTTTTACTACTACTACCTATTAGAATTGGTAATTTTTCATCTACCTCAAACCCATCTTCTAATATTTCATTGATAGTATTTCCAAAATTCTCTGATAGATGAGCCCCTGTTACTATTAATTGAAGTTCTAAATTACTATTTTCTTTTATTTTAATCAATGTATTTTTGAGTAGTCCGTATTCTGCTCTAGTTCCAGTTACTACTGCAATTTTACGCATGATTTTCACATTCTTTCATAATTAATTCTGCAAACTGGAAGTCTATTTCAGTGTCTATATCAATTGAGCTTTCATTATTCATAACATACCCTGTTATATTTTCTGTTTCGAATGTTTTATTACTTAAAAAAACATCTGTTTTTATCACATAAACTGCACCATTCAATCTATATACTTTAGGTAAATCCTGCCTTCTACTTATTTTTTTACCTTCTTCTAGAAAATACTTCAATTTATCACCATCAAATACATTCGTCCAATAGGGATTTACTTCAGCTTCGCATATTGATACTGCTCCATCCATACCTGCATTTATACTTTTACAAATAGTTCCATCAATATCATCTGCAGTTCTTAATGGAGATGTACATTGTAGCAAACAAACATAATCTGGTATATAATTTTCATTGCTTTTTAATTGATTTAACAAGTGTATCACGCAATCTACTGCCTTTGAATCATCTTGCGCAAGTTCTTTAGGTCTTAAATATGGAACTTCTGCACCAAACTCATCACTTATTTCTGCAATTTCTTGATCTTCAGTTGATACCATAATCCTATCTATATATTTGCTTTTTTTAGCTTCCTGTATCGTATATGCAATAAGCGGTTTACCATTTAAATCTTTTACATTTTTTCTTGGTACACCTTTTGATCCACCTCTTGCTGGTATTATTGCTAATATATTATTGTTATTTATCATTTTTACCACCTGTTTCTTTATCCATTAAATTTAAATCAATTATATATGAATAATTTTATTATAACTTAATAATATTAATAAAATGATTTCATATGCTCTTACAATCACTTCACTAATTATATTCTTTATAACTCTAACCTCTTCAACATTCTCTCCATTTCTTTCATTTCACCCATGTCTAGCCATGCATTTTCCGTAATTGGATATGTTCCTACCTTTTTACCATCTTCTATGTATTTATTGATTAAATCTGTTATATGAAAGAAAGTATCTTCTGGTACATTTTCTAAGGTTTCTGCCTCCAAAACATAAAAGCCTGTATTAACAAGATAATCGTATTCAGGTTTTTCAGTTGTTCCTATAACTTGACCATCATTACCTAATTTTATAATTCCATAAGGTATCTGATAATTTTTTAGTGACGTTACCATTGTAATTAAATTATTATTATCTTTATGATATTTTAAAATATCATAATAATTTGCATCTACTAGAACATCACAATTACTTACGAAAAAAGTCTCATTGATTTTCCCCTTTAATAAATGTAAACTACCACCTGTTCCTAGAAACTTTTCTTCTTCAACATATGATATTTCATAGTTTTTATCTAAATCATCAAAATATGCTTTTATCATATTTTTCTTATAATTCACAGTAAAATAAAAATTCTTACAACCGAATTTAGTAAATCTACTTATTATTCTTTCTGATATAGAAGAATCGCCTATTGGAATCAATGGCTTAGGTAAAATCTTAGTATATGGGTAAAGCCTTGTCCCTTTTCCTCCCGCCATAATAACTACTGGTGCTGATATTTTTTTATGCATATTAACGGCTACATCCAAATCATCATTCCAAAATACAATATCTACAACTCTATTATTATCATCAACTATTGGAACTGACTCTATAGTTTTTTGTTTCATCAATTCTTTTGCTAAATACTTTTCTTCTATTTGTAAACTTATTGGTGCTTTGTTCATTATATTATGTACTTCAAAACTAAAATCACCATTTTTCAAAATCCATCTTCTTACGTCTCCATCAGTAACAGTTCCTAGTAACATGTCATTTTCTACTACCAATAATATTTTTTTTGCTGTTATATCTAATTTTTTTATGGCTTCTCTTATTGATGTATTCTTTTTTATAAATATCTCTTCCAATGTAATTACCTCTCTTATTCCGATAAGATATTCTTAATAGCTTGTACCACATCAATTACCTCATCTTTTTTTAGGTTTGAACTACAGGGTATGTTTATTACGTTATCATGATAATAATATGCTTTTTCAATAGCATAGCTTTGAACTTCCAAATAAGCCTTCTGATCATGTATAAGTCCCCATATGGGTCTAGTTTGAATCTTATATTCAGCTAATTTCCTAATCATTTCGTCTCTATTTATATTATGTTTTTCTAAAACCAAAGAATAAAACCAATAATTTGATCTAATATTTTCCTTAAAGTCTAATAATTTAACACCATCCATTTGATTTAATAATTCTTTATATAAATTATAATTATCCTTCTTTATTTCTATAAATTCCTCCAGCTTTTCCAATTGAGCCACACCAAGTGCTGCTTGGAGGTTTGTCATTCTGTAATTATATCCAACTTCATCGTGGATATAATATAATGCATCATCCTTTGCTTGAGTTGAAAGATATTTTATTTTTTTTAAATCATTCTTATCTTTTGCAATGACCATACCACCTCCACCAGTAGTTATAATCTTATTACCATTAAACGAATATGCTCCAAAATCTCCAATAGTGCCTGCATATTTTCCTTTATACATTCCATCAGTATAGTATGACCCCAAAGCTTCAGTAGCATCTTCTATAACTTTTAAATTATACCTTTCAGCTATTTCCATTATTTTATCCATATTAGCTAAGTTTCCAAAAACATGCACAACTATAATTGCTTTTATCTTTCTCTTACTCTTTTTATTAACTAAAATTCCATTTGTGAAATTGCATTCTTTTACACAAAACTCTTGTAATTTATTCCAATCTAATGTTAAAGAATCATCACAATCCATAAATATTGGATATGCTCTACAATATTTAACTGGATTAACGGCAGCAATAAACGTTAAAGTAGGTACTATAACTTCATCTCCTGAATCTACACCACTTTCTATTAAGGAAAGATGAAGTGCAGCAGTTCCACTTTGGCATGCAACTGCTGAATCTATTTTCAAATAATCTGCTATATTTTTTTCAAATTTATCTATATATGCTCCACCAGTAGATACCCATTCTTCTTCCACTGCATTTGTAACATATTTTAATTCATTTCCTTTTAAATTTGGTACTGATAAAGGAATAAATTTATTCATACAATCACCTACTTATTATATTTTATTCTTGTAACTATTTATTAATAATGTATTATCTCCCTATACCATAATGCTCTAACGACATTTACTTAATTAGTTTTACTATATATTATATATATTAGCCTTATACCCATCCATATTTTTCTTAATCCTAAACCACTCTATAGTTTCCATTATGCCTTCTTCAAAAGTATATTTAGGCCTCCAATTTGTAAGTTCCTTTATTTTTTTATTAGACCCTAGTAGTCTGTTAACTTCACTCTTATCTGGTCTTATTCTTTCTTCATCACACACAATTTTTGCATTTGGATTAATTTGTCTTATTAATTCTTCTGCTAATTGTCCAATTGAAATTTCTTTTTCAGTTGCAATGTTTATCTCTTGTCCAATAGTCTTGCTGCTTTTAGATATTTCAATAAATCCATTAGCCGTATCTTTCACATAATTAAAATCCCTTGTTGGAGATAATGCTCCTAGCTTTATTTCTTTTTCACCTGATAATAATTGAGTTATTATTGTTGGTATAACAGCCCTTCCTGATTGTCTTGGTCCATATGTATTAAATGGTCTTACAATACTTATAGGCATATTAAAACTTCTGCAAAAAGATTCTGCCAATCTATCTGCTCCAATTTTAGTTGCGGAATATGGTGACTGTCCTTGATAAGGATGATTTTCATCTATTGGTACATACTTTGCTGTACCGTACACTTCTGAAGTTGATGTAATAAGTATACGTGAGGTTTCTAAATCTCTTGCTGCTTGCAGAACATTTAACGTTCCCTTTATATTAGTATCAACATATGAATCTGGAGAATGATAACTAAAAGGTATAGCAATTAAAGCTGCTAAATGAAAAACTTCATCAATTCCTTTCATTGCTTCTCTAACTCCATTGGGATCTCTTATATCACCAGTAAAAATATCTATTTCTTTTAATTTATCTTTTGATAAGGTATCTAGCCATCCCCAAGAATTAAATGAATTATAATATGAAAATGCTCTTACATCATATCCTTTTTCTAACAACATTTCAGTCAAGTGACTTCCTATAAATCCATCTGCCCCTGTTACTAATACTTTTCCCATTAATATTTCCATTCCTTTCTTAATGAATGTAATTTTTCGTTTGTTGTCAATTATCATTTGAAATGTAAACTGCTTCTTCATAACGAAGCATTGTAATCTCTTTGAACTCTTTTATATATTCTAACTTCTTCTCTTCAAGCATTTCTAAAATTCGCTTTCCATAATCTGCTCCCGCCTCAAATGTTAGTGGAACTCCTCCTCCAAATCTCGGATTAATCTCTAATAAATAAATTTGTCCATTACTCTTCTTAAAGAATTGTATTGTTAATGGTCCTAGTAATGCCACTCCCATTTTATCTCTTAATTTATTCAAATTCGTAATTACTTTTAAAGTTTCATTTATTATTGCATTGTCTTTTACAGTAGAACTTTTAACTACTTCTCCTGCTCTAACTTCTATCCTTTTTCTCGGAACAATATATACTGGATTTCCTTCGAAATCAACTAAAGTATCAACCGTATACTCATCTCCATCTATAAATTCTTGTACTAGTCCATTCTTTATATAGTTCCTAAAAAATAATAATTCATTAAGATTATTAAGTTTATAAACACCTTCACTTCCCATACCACTTTTAGGTTTTATTATTAATGGAAATTTATCTATATCACCAAATGTTATAATGTCTTTAATTTCTTTTTCTGAATAGACTTTGGGAATATTTATTTCAGAAACACAAAAATATTTATATGTTTTTTGTTTATCTTTACATACGTTTAATATTTCATTATTACTTAGCAAAATGATTGTACCTATTTTCTTAAATAATTCTCTTGCATCATGTAAAATCTCAAATTCCCCTTCGTATAATGGAATTAAAACTTTAATTTCTTCTTTTTTACATATATCTAATAATGATTCTATATAACCATTTTCTTTTACCTTAGGAATTTTATAAAACTTATGTACAAAATATCTGGCTGAATTTAATTCTCCAGCATCTACTCCAATAACATTAAAACTTTCTTTTAAATGTTTGATTAATTGAACTCTTTTCCCTATTGCTGTTATTAAAAGATTCATATTGAAATCCATCCTATACGACTAAAATTTATAATTAATTATATTTTTTATAATCATATAATCCTTCTTTTTTTAATACTTTCCTTAATTCGTCCACACTAAGCCATTCCTTATTAGTTCCGGAATTATATTCAAATCCGTCTTCTACTAATTTTCCACCTGGCGTCATATGATTTTGAGAATTCCACCAATCAAAATGAGGATATATTATATAATGCTTCTCATATTCATAAGTCATTCGTGAATCATCTTTAGTTATCATAACTTCATCCAATTTTTCACCTTCTCTTATTCCAATTTCTTGCATATCAATATTATCACACATAGCTTTTGCTAAATCTGTTATTTTAAAAGATGGTATCTTTGAAATATAAGTTTCTCCTCCTCTAGATTCTTCTAAGGCTTTGAAAACCAAATCAACACCTTCATCTAATGTAATCCAAAATCTTGTCATTCTATAATCAGTTATTGGAAGCACTTTTTTACCTTCTTTTATTATCGATTCGAAAAATGGAATTACAGAACCTCTGCTTCCTGATACATTTCCATATCTAACAACAGAAAATATTGTTCCATGACCAGCTGAATAAGCATTTCCAGAAATAAACAATTTGTCTGAAACAAGCTTTGTTCCTCCATATAAATTAATTGGATTAACCGCTTTGTCAGTAGATAGTGCTACGACCTTTTCAACATTGCAGTCAATTGCTGCATCCACAATGTTTTGAGCTCCATTAATATTAGTTTTTATTGCTTCAAAAGGATTGTATTCACATGCTGGTACTTGCTTCATAGCTGCAGCATGAATAATATAATCTATATCCTTAAAAGCTCTGTATAACCTATCTTTGTCTCTAACATCTCCAATAAAAAACCTAAGTTTATGTATTTTATCAGGATACTTTATTGCAAATTCTTTTTTCATAACATCCTGCTTAAATTCATCTCTGGAATAGATCACTATTCTTTTAGGATTATATTCATTTAAAATTCTTTCTGTGAACTTTTTACCAAAAGACCCAGTCCCACCTGTTATTAAAATTGACTTCTCATTAAGCATATTAAATCCTCCAGTGCAGTTAATTTCTACAATCTTATATTTTTCTAAATATATAAGATCTACAAATATTATTAATTAAACTTGAATTAATGTTTTTATAGCTGTCATATATGGCGACCTTCATAATTATGAATTTTATTAATTAAAAATTATAATTATATAATAAGTAATACAAAATACCATATCTACTCTTCTTTTAATCCTTTAATAGTCATTTCTACTTTTCCATAAGAGTCTACTATAACCTTTTTTAACGCTGAATATAGCGCTTCAATTTTATTTATTTCTTTATTAAATACAATATTCTCGCTATCTGATAATTCTATCACGTACTCATCACAATTTTCTATACTATATACTACTTTTGATATCATTGCATCTATTATAATAATTTCATCTAACTTGTTTTTTATTTTACTCTCGATATTTTGTAGGTCTTTTTTATTTTTTTCTAATAAATTGGTTTTCTTTAAATTATAATTTATTCTACATTGTTTTACAATTCTTTCAGCCTTTTCACACCATCGAATATATTGATTAAATGCATTTAATGTATTTAATAGTCTTTCAATCATCTTATTAGTTCTATTTTCATTAGTTAAAAATTTATCTATAGGAATAATTTCCTCATTTTCCAACTCCTTCAGTACATCTTCTAACCTTTTATTTTCTGCACCCTTTATATTAGCTCCACCTTCAGTCGCATTTATAAATTTTATTTTTTTATGTTTTTCTATTATATCTTCCATTGATAGTCTATAATTGTTTAATGTAATGCTAGTTCTAATCTGATTACCATTCAAATCTTCAATATAAATATCACTTTCATCTTTATAAAAATTATCAAATGTTAATTTTTGCCATTTATTTTCTGCAAAACTAGCATGCCCTTTATCTCCTGTATAAGCTAAATCTTGACCTATAAAAATAATTGGATTACATCCCATATATATAGCCAAAAGAGTTAAGTTATGAGCTATAGATCCTCCTCCATATAAGGCTGGAATTTCTTCCTTCAAAATCTTTCCTACAAACTCATTTTGTATAGAAAAAAACTTACTAAATTTATGTTCTTCTATAACTTTAGTTGGCGTAGAATCATTAAAATATAATGGACATTCTACCCTATCAATATATTCTTCTACTAATTTATAGGATACTTCTGATGAATCCACTATTCCTACGCAACTTGGAGATATACCTCTTTCTAATAAAGGTCTGAGTGTTCTTCCCCCACTTAATATTAAAGCATTTTTCACATCATTAAGTACATCAATATTTTTGCTTAATGAAGGTCCTGCTGACACTATTATAGCAGGTTTATTTATATATTTTTCTTTTACTTTATTTACTTCTGCAGCTTTTGCTATATATTTTAAATTACAAAGGAAATTATTTAAAAAAACTTCTCCACCAGCAATCGATGTATTTCTATTTATTGTAATTCTAGTTATTTCCTTCTTAATAAATGCATATAAATCTTTTAGTTCTTCTAAATATAAATTATAATAATTACAATATTGACTTGCTTTCAAATAATTTATATTACCTTCATTTATATGTTTTATAAAGAACTCTCTTATCTGTTCTTTTTCTTTTGTTATAGTAACTCTTGGGTTACTTAGGATATTTCTTACATTTTCATCCTTGATACATATTTCTTTTAATTCATCATTTAATTCTACAATTAAAATATTACTATTATCATCACTTATTTCTAATAATTCCTTTATATGTTCTCCAAAGCTGAATCCTAAAACAATATAATTATCTTTTTTAGTACGCTTCCCCAAACCTTCAACAAATTTTTCTATTTCTCTTTTCTGATTATATTTACTGCCTAAATACCGTTTTTTTTCATTTATATCAACTTTTAAAATTCTATACCCATCTTTTGAAAATTGTATATCTAAACTCATAATTACATTTCACTCCTTAGATAATTATCGTAAAATATACAAAACTCTTAATCTTATTTAATATAGAAAATTTTATTAAAAAAGATATGTTTGTTTTGAATTTAATCATTTAAAACAAACATATCTTATGTGTGAGTATTTAATTAGCTATACATATTTGTATTTCATCATGAACTCTATCTAATATAGGCAAAATTTCATAGTTAAATAAATCTCCAACCAAAATATAATCTTCATTTTCCAGTGCTTCTATAATTGCCTCTATTTGTTCATTAATATCTTGTATTTCAATTTCGTTTTTTTGAATATCTTTAGTTAAGTTAATCACATTAGAAACCCAATCTATTCCCTCTGCTACTGCTGAAACAAGGTTAATTCCCTCTTGCTCTCTTCCTTCTTGTATTGCTTCTACAATGCTTTTAATTCCACCTTTTAGATTATATAGATATTCATTTGCTGAGCTTAATGCTTCTATTTTTTCACCATTCATGTTTCTTACCTCCAAGTAATCATTATTCACCATTTTCTAATTTTATTATTGTCTCATCTACATATTCAAGTGCATATTCTAGCTGATTTAAAATTTCCGAATATAATTTCTTATTTTGATCTATTATAAATTGAATCTTCTCTAAATTCGGATTATTTGTGTCTATTGATTTATCCTTTAAAATTTCATATAGAATTGGATATAATAAAGTTGCAACAATATCCACATCCGTATATTCATCTTTTATTTCTTTATCAATTTTATCAAGTTTTTTCAAAATAGAATTTACTTCATTACCCTTTTTCATAATATATGAAATTTTTAATTTATCTATATATTTTAATGCTTGTTTACATTTTCCAATAATAATTTTTCCAGATTTTTTTGTTTCATTTAAAGCATTAATAGCATTTTTTTTCATATCAACTTCATACTCAATTTTCTTAATAGGTTTTACTTTCTCAACTTTATATTTTTCAATCGCTTCAGCTAATGTCATCTCAATAGTTCCATGTATCCTCGCACCACCTTCGGTTGCATTTATAAATTTAGTATTTGGAAATGCTTCTATTATTTCTTCAAAAGCTATTCTAAACTCATTCAACGGAAGGCTAGTCCTAACTTTATTTCCATAAATGCTCTCAACCCAAATATCATCTTCACGTTTCACTTCATCAAACTTCCAACTTCCATCTCTGTTTCCTGAAATGGATGAATAACTTTTTTCATCTGTATAAGCTAAGTCTTGCCCTATAAAAATAATAGGATTACATCCCATTATAGCCGCATATGAAGTCATACTATGTGCAACTGAACCACCTGATTGAATAATTTGAAGTCTCCTTCCTGCCACTTTACTAATGATGCTCGCATAAGAAGAAAATATTTTTTCTCCTGTATGGTGCATTACTACTTTTTCATTAGTACATTCAAAAAATAATAATGGACTTTCCGTTTTTTCTATATATCCTTTTACTAAATCATAACTCTTATCTCCTGGATCTATTACAACTAATAAATGTGGCTTTATGTTCTTTTCCATAAGACCTTTCAAGGTTCTACCGCCACTTATTATTAACATTTCATCATTTAATTTTATTAACTGATCTACATTCTTTTCAAGAGAAGGTCCCGCTGAGACTATTATTGCTGGTATATCCTTATATTTTTGTTCATACAAATCCGCTGGGACAGCATCAATCATAAATGGAAGATTTGCTATTAAGGTTTCAAACCATCTTACACTAAATTTTATTCTAGTATTATTCTCAATTATAATTCCCATATAAATGTTTTTTATTTGAATCAAAAAATCTCTCATCTCATCAATATATACTTTGTCATAATTTGAAAAATGTATAAATTTTGTATCATCTAAATTAAGCTCATTTATATTTTTTTTCATGACACTCAAAATTTTATCTTTTTGACTAATTATTATTTCTAATAGTTCATCTTCTTTGACCCATTCTAAATTATTTATATATTCTTCTAATTCTTCATTAGGTTCAAATACTAAAATCTTATTTTTAGGAAATTTACTTTTTAAAGCTTTTATATGCTCTCCTGTTGCAAAACCATATATTAAGAATATTTTTTGATCATCTTTATTTTCACCTATTTTTTCCAAAAATCTATCTATCTCAGCTTTCATATTGTATTTACTTCCAATATAAATCCATTTGTTATCTTTATTTATTTTTACTATTTCGTAATCATCTTTAGTTTTTTCAATTTTAAACTCTAAATTAGCAGTAATCATAAATTCACCTCATTTGATTATCGAATATTTAACTTCTAACTTTATGATTACAAAGCATATATTTTGTCAAAAAAAAGACATTCCACATCAGGAATGTCTTTTGATACTTTAGTATTTCATTTATACTATTGTAATAAACTTAATACATTGTTTGGAGCTTGGTTAGCTTGTGCTAGCATTGATTGTGATGCTTGAGTTAATACTTTATTCTTAGTATACTCCATCATTTCTTTAGCCATATCAGTATCTCTGATTCTAGATTCTGCTGCTGATAAGTTTTCTGATGTATTATCAGTAGAAGTAATAGTATGTTCTAATCTGTTTTGAACTGCTCCAAAAGTAGCTCTGTGTTTTGATACTGTTGCAATTGCATCTTCTATCTTTTTAAGTGCACTTACAGCATTTGTTTGTGTGCTTAATGAAAGCCCACTAACACCTAATGATTTTGCATCCATTTTTGCAAGAGTAACTGATATTTTTTGACCACTCTTATTTCCTACTTGGAAATCTACAGTACTTGTTGAATTTAATACTACTTTACCATTAAATTCAGTTTGTGAAGCAATTCTTGTAATTTCTGTAGTTAATTGTGAAACTTCTTTTTGGATTAATGCTCTATCAGAATTACCATAAGTTCCATTAGATGCTTGAGTAGCTAATGTTTTAAGTCTTTGAAGCATTGAATGAGTTTCAGTTAATGCTCCTTCAGCAGTTTGTACCATTGAAATACCATCTTGAGCATTAGTTGAACCTTGGTTTAATCCTCTGATTTGTGATCTCATTTTTTCTGAGATTGCAAGACCTGCTGCATCATCTCCAGCTCTGTTGATTCTTTGACCAGAACTTAATTTTTCAATTGCTTTTCCTTGAGCTCCTGTATTGATACCCATTTGTCTGTGTGCGTTCATTGCACTAAGATTGTGATTAATTATCATAATAATTTCCTCCTTGATTTTTGAATTTGGACTTCCATGTCCTATTTTTTATTTATATCAACTCTTAAGAGTTAATAGCTTATAAGCTTTATATTTATATATTCGTGACCTTATAAAATTACTTTAGAGTTTTTATGAATTTTTTTTATTATTTTCTAAATATTTTATTTTTTAACTTCTAGCACTGAAGAAATTAGGTTTTTCTTGTATCTTTCCATAGTTCTTCCTGGCTTCACGATTTTTCCTCAAAGCATCTATTTGCTTTTTAGTTTTTATCTTTTCTGCTTTAACTAAGCTTTGCAGCTCACTATCTAATTCCAAAATAAGTAGATCACTTATTTTATTCTTTAACTCTTCTTTAGAAAAATCAATATTACCAATTTCATTTATGACTTTAGATCTTTGAGCTAATAATTCCTCTAAATCTTCTCCATGTTTAGTTTTCTCTATTAGTTCTAAAGTTATCGCTTTATATGTCTCTAAACATTCATCTAAATCCATATTTCACACTCTTTTCATCTTTTAATTTAAATTTAATCAAATATTCTTTTCCCATTAAGATGAAGTAAAGTAACTAGCTAAAGAATCTTGTTGAGATTGCATTTTAGTTAAAGCACTTTCTAATGATGAATATTTAGTATACAATCTATTTTCTCTATCAGTTAATGCGTCTTCCATTTCTGCAATCTTCTTTTTCATCTCAGTTATTTGCTTACTTAAATCACTTGTTAATGAGCTAACGCCATTTTCGTCACCTGCTAATTTTTTAAACACAGAATCTGACTTTTTCACATTATCGTATAATACCTTTGTAAGCTTTGGAATAATTCCCGAATTTGAAGTGTCATCACTAGAAGCATTTTTTATGAACATTTCCTTTATTCCATCAAAATTTTCTTCCAAAGCTTTTGTAAGTGCTTCTTCATCTACTTCATACATACCATTTTGAGTTGTATAGTCTTTAATTGGAGTTATTCCTATTTTTTCCAGTGTAATTCCTGAAGATGATATTAAGCTATTGCCAAATATTCCTGTCATTGCACTTTTCATGCCTTCTGCCAAATCTTCCAAAGTGTCATCTTTTCTAAGTAATCCAGTTTTAGCTTTAGTTTCCCATTTAGTAATTTGATCATCTGTCATTTCTGATCTTTGATCATCTGTTAATGGTGAATAGCTCTTATCCCTTGTTTCATATAATTTTGTATTTATACTTCCCATTAACTCATTATAATCTTTCATAAAAGCTACAATCCTAGTCTTTAGTGCAGTAACATCTTTTCCTCCTGTTAGTGTAACTGGCGTACCACCTGTTAATTTACCAGCATCAGCACCAGTTCCGTCTACAGCACCTGTAACATTTTTAAAATTAAACGTTACACCATCTATAGTCACTTCATTTTTATATGAAGTATTTTCAGTAGCGCTAATTCTATATCTATTCCCCTTGCTATTTACTATTTCTGCATCAAGAGCTTTATCGGTTGCAGAAGTACTAGTCCCACTATTATTAGTTAACGTAAATCCACCTGTCTCAGCCTTAGCAGCTGTAAAAACAACCCCTTTATCAATTGTATTATATTTTGCAGTTATAACATTATTATTTAAATCATTTAATTCTGTTTGTTCTGCTGCAGTTCTAGTAGTTAAATTTTTCAAATCGGATATTCTTTTTGATACAGCTGTATTATAATTACTAACAGTTTCGCTTCCAGTAGCACCAGCTTTAAAAGTTATAGTTGATGCGCCAATTTTTATGGTTTGATCTGTATTTGCAGTTGTTGTACTATCAGATAAAGTAGCTGTCGCATTAGTTGCTAATTGTTTTACATATATAGTGTAATTATCAATAGTTGCATTACCATTTGTTGTTGCAGCCGCTGCAGTAGAATCGCTTGAAGTAAATTTTACTGAACTATATGCACTTGACGATATTAAACTACTTGACCCATCTGAGGTTAAATATTTAGTGTATAGAGAATTTGCTGACTTCATTATTGCTCTATATTGTTCTTGTTTCCACTCTAAAACTTGTTCCTTTTGTTTTTGTGTTTCTACTTTTGTTTTATATGGCAGCATTGTTGCCTTAACTAATGAATCTGTATCTATTAAACCCGAAATCCCTGTCATTCTATTAGTCATTTAATGTCACTCCTTTTTTATTTATAAATTTCATTTAAAAATATTAACCATTTTTTTTAGCTTCTTTATAGGCATCATGCCATAAATTACTTACATCTTCTATTAAAGGAAGAACTTCATCAATCACATCAATTTTTTTAGTCATATTAGCTTCTACTAACTTTTCCTTAATAAATTCATATATATTTATTAAATCCTTTGTCCATTCCCCTTGTGTTGTATCTAAGCTAACCATAAGTTCAGTAAATATGTCTTGTGTTCTAATCAAGCTAGAATGTGCTTTTTTTATGTCTTTATCTAAAATTGCTTGTCTTGAAATTTTAGTAAATTTAACTGCACCTTCAACTAACATAAGTAATAATTGCTCTTTCGATGCATAATTAACACTATTATTTTTATAAACGTTATAAGCATTTGGATACATCTCTAGTCCTCCTATTTTTTTGCATCTAAAACTCTTCCTTTAGAATTTACTTCATTGATATTTTCTACCTTTTGTACTTCAACTTGTACTTCTATTTTTTCCTTATCATATTTTATACCATCAATCGTCATATATTTTTTTTCTTTTCCTTGTTCTAATATTCCTTTTCTTTCATTTGTATTTTTATCTTCTTTTAAGTCTCTTTTTACACTTATTGCTTTTCCAGAATGCACTTTATTGTCTTTTCTTTCCTCTTGCATTTTTTTTCTAATGTCAGTATCTATTTTATTTAATTTAAATTCCAACTTGACATCCTCCATCAGATTAAACTTAATATAGCTATTTTCATTGAAAATAATGTTTTAAGCTTTTTTATCTATCAACCCAACCTGTTCGCACATACTTGCAACCATATCTAAAATTTTTTGTGATGGCACTTCTAAGATAACTTTTTTAGTATCATCATCTATTATTTTTATCATCGTAGTACCAAGTTCTTTATGAACTGAATATTCTGCATGTGTTTTATCGTCTTCTAAAAATTTATTTAATTTTTTAACAGCTCTATCTAAATTTTCTTTAGCAATCCCCTCTTTATTTTCTTTGTTATTTTTATTTTCTTGACTTTTTTCAACCTGTTTAGAATTTGAAACTTCTACATTTTTACTTACATTGTTAGCATTGTTAGTATTATTATTAGAATATTGTGCTGCATCACTACTATTGCTATACGCTTTAATAGAATTTACTTTGTTTCCAATTGCATTAACATCCATGTTTAGCATTCCTCCTTGATTAATTTTTTACAATTAGTCTTTTTTATTTTTCTTAATATTCTTTAATAACTTCATATCAACATTTATTGCTTGTCTGTTTTCTTCTTTTACTTGTTCATAAAGTTCTTTTCTTAATATAGTTATTTTCTTTGGTGCATTAATTCCAATTTTAACGCTTCCATCTTCAATTTTACTTATAGTGATTTCTATATCATCACCAATCATGAGTGATTCACCTTTTTTTCTTGTAATAATTAACACGTCATCACTCCCTTACTAGAGGCTCTTTAACTTTATATTTAGAGTTATCTATAATTATTTGTTCTCCTAATTTATTAGAATTATTTACAATAATTGGCCCTTGTAAATTGGTTGTAATTTTTTTTATATCTGAATTTAGAGTTATTGTAGTTATTATCATAACTTCCTCTGGTGATTTTATACTCAAGTTTCCAATAGTCTCTTCATTTAATTTTATTTCATAATCTTCAAAAAAATCATAAGGTGAAGTTACTATAAGACCAATCTCATCATCCTCTAGCGAATGAAGTAATTTAAAAGGTTCATATTCTTCCAAATCTACAAGAATGAAATTTTTTAATTCATCAAAACCTAAAATTCCTTTATTAAAAGTAATTATATTTTCTTCTTCATATAATATTTCTCCATGAACCTTTGAATTAAATACCATTTATAAACACTTCCATTTCTATAGATAATCTAATAATGTCTTAGTTAATACTTTTGCACTAGTTTGAAGAGTTGCTGTATAAACAGTTTGAGCCACTGAGTACTCCATTGTTTTTTCTGTAAAATCCACATCTCCCACTTCTGATAAAATGCTTGTCATATTATAATTTTGTTCTTCATTATTATCTGCTGCTGAATCCATTCTATTTTGCATAGCTCCAACACTTGCTCTACACATTAATAAATTTTTTGTAATAGCATCCATTTGTGTTAAATTTGATCCTGTTAAAGTACTTAAACTAGTTGAACTTGCTGTTGTTAAATTATCTATTATATCATTTAACACATCTGAAACATTTATACTGGCTCCTGTATTAGGATCTGTAAATTCTAATATATCAGTTGCAGTTTTATTGTATTCAACTTCAACACCTTGCGATATTTCTGCTTTTAAGCTTGTATCTATTTGTTTCATATCTGTTAATGATGAAAATAAATCGCTGCCAGCTCCTGGCCATGCTGTATTTAATTCAGTTTCTAATTCTGAATTTGTAAATAAAACAACTGGTGGTCCTGCGCTTTTTATCGTACTAACAGTATCTGTTCCTGTCGCTGGTGCAACTGTGTTTGTATATGAGATTTTAATATCTGTTCCAACCTGCTCTATTTTTGTGGCTGTTTTAGTTGTGCTTGTTATTTTAGTCCCATCCGATTTACATGGTAATGCATTTCCATTTTTATCTGCATAACTAATAGTTCCATCATCTGATACAATAATAGGCTTCGAATTACTTTTTGTGCCTCCAAATATATAATCTCCATCAAATGAAGAATTTAATATTGTCCCAAGCTGCTTCACTTTTTCCACTACTTCATCTTTTATTGTACTTATTTCATCTTTTCCATAAGCTCCATTTCCCGCTTTTACCATAAGCTCTCTTATTCTTGACAAAACATTCCCGGCTTGTGATAATGCTGTATCTGTTGTATCTAACCAATTTGACGTATCTTTTATATTGGAATTATATTGCTTGTTTGCAGAAATTTCACTATTTAATTGCATAATTCTTGTTGCTGTATATGGATTTTCAGAAGCTCTTTTTATAACATTTCCTGAAGACAATTGATTTTGTAATGTACTCATCTTCCCTAAATTTCTTTTCATATTATTCATATAGTTAGCAACTAAAATCGAACTTGTTATTCTTGGCATATTTCATTCCACCTCTTTTATCTATATATTAACTAGACTAGCTTACATTAATTTGTTATATAATTATCTCTTTAATCCATTTATAACTACATCTAATAATTCATCTATTGTACTCATAACCTTAGCATTTGCTTGATATGCATGCTGAAATTGTATTAAATTTGCTGTTTCTTCATCTAAGGAAACTCCTGATTCTGATAATCTATCATTTTCAAAAGTTTCTAATTGTTCACCCGCAGTCGTAAGGTCACTATATACCCCTTTAGCCACTGTAGCCAAGCCACTTACTGTACTTGTATAATAATTACCTAATGTTGCTCCTGTTGAACTAGTTTTTAAATTTAACTTGTCAGAACTTTCGAATACTAGTCCTGAACCTGTAGTAGTAGTATTGTTAAAGAAATCACCTCTTGTAGATGTGTCTGTAACAGTAATTTTAGTCAGATCCATTTTTAAAGTTGCTACTTTTGCAATAGCTAGCGCTCTAGGTCCATCCTTCTCACCACTAGTATCTGTTACATTGCAATTTAATTTTGTTGCATCATTTTGTAGTACAGCGTTAACAGCTATATTTTTAGCATTGATACCTGTATCTGTTGGTGTAGTTCCACCATTTGATGCTTTAGTAACAAATAGAAGATCTTGATTTTTTAGGTTTGCATTTGAAGTATCTCCAACCCCTCCTGTACATCCAGTTTGAATTGCATTTACCGAATATGCTAATCCTGCTGCAAATTTATCCAATCCATCCATAGCTTTTTGAATATTATCCTGAACAGATTGAATTCCACCAATTTCACCTTTACTTACTGCAAATATTACATTTGAACTAGCTGCATTAAAATCACTTAAACTTATTGTTGCATTTCCAGAAGTATATGCTGAAAGCCCATTTAAATCATTTGCATTACTTGCATTGTCGCTAATTATACCATCTTTATCTCCAACTAGAATTCTATTTTTAGTTAAATCTTTTCTTATATTTTCTAGCGTCTCTTTTGATGTAGCTGTTGCAGGAGAAGGTGATTTTATTGTAATAGTTCTTTGATTACTTTTATCTCCTAAAACAGAATATGTTACCTTTAAATCTCCAGTTGCACTATCAATATTTGCACTTTCAACATAAGATAATCTGTTACAATTTGCACCAGTAAAGTCTGTTCCATCCACTAAATTTAATTTATTAGAACTTAACGCAGTATTAGTAGTAACATCTATTGATTCATGGTTTTCTCTTTTTATTGTTATTCCAAATTTGTCACTCAATTCATCTAACAAATTATCTCTTGTATCCATTAAGTCGTTAGGCGTCATTCCTATTGCTGATACACCTGCTATTTGTTTATTTAATTCATTAACTCGATCTAAAATACTATTTACATTAGTGACATCTGTTTGTAAAACTGCCTGAGCATCACTTTGCGTATTTTCAAGTTGCGTATATCTAGTATTTAAAGCATTAGCTAAAGTTGCAGCTTGCTGAATTGCTACTGTTCTGTTACTTGTCTTTTCTGGCGCTAAAGATAATGTATTAAATGCATTATAGAAGGTACTTAATGCATCTTGTATCCCAGTATCTGATGTTTCATTTAATATATCTACAGCTTGCGTTAAATATTGATTTTTTTTATTAAGAGCACCATACTCTGTTTTTTGATTTCTAACTTGATAATCTTTAAAATAATCTCTGATTCTTTGTATTGTTTTTACTTCAGCTCCAGTTCCAACTTGTCCTGCTAAAGTTCCATCATATTTTGAAGTTCCTCCAAAAGGCCTTGTTGTTTCTATCACTGCTCTTTGTCTTGAATATCCAGTTGTACTTGCATTAGCTATATTATGAGATGTTGTATTTATGTTTCCTTGTTGAACATTCAACCCCCTTTTGGCAATAGTAAATGTGTCAAATAATCCTGACATTTATTTTTCCTACCTTTCACTTAATCCCAACTTCCATGTTATATATAAATTTTAACATCCTTATCATTTTTAATTATAAACCTGATTTAACCAATCGTTAAAAGTTTATAAGCTTACTTAGATAAATTTCCATATGAATTATAAGTTTTTATTTGTCTACTTGGATTCATTAATTGGATCATTTTATTATTAAATATTATTTGTTGCTTCAACAATACATCGTTTGTTTCTTTTTTTAAAATCACACTATTTAATGTGTTTTGTATTTCAGCATACAATTTTTTTAATCCTTCATCATTTGATTCATTTACAATTTCTTTTATACTTATATTTTCAGTCACTTTTCTTCTTTGCACTTCTTCTTGTGCTATCCTTTTGCCACATTCATTAATCTTATCAACTAATCCTTCCAAACCAAATATATCTTTATCCATTATCATTTTGTATTGAGTTTCTAATAATTTTAAAAGTTCTTTCAAATCAGCATCTTGGTTTTGCATTAATTTAATAAGTTCATTCATCATATCTATGAATTATTCTCCTTCATCGCATTTAATAAACTTTTGGCTGTCAATCTTGCATCAACATTGTATGTTCCACTCTCTATTCTAGACTTAATCTCTGTTATTTTTTTCATATTTCCTATATCACTATTTAAGGAATAATCTTTAAGACTTTTCCCAAGTTCAGAAATTTCAATTCTATCAGTTTCTTTTGATTTATTAACTTTTTCTACAGCTTTACTGCTGTTTGAATTATATGCATTTATATATGGTTGCCTGTTTATTCTTTCAATACTCATAACACATTTCTCCATTCCTAACTCTATTACTATAGTTATCGAATACTTTTTAATTAAGTTTACACTTTTTCTCATAAAAAAAGAAGAGGATATCCCCTTCAAAAAAACTCCCTTTCGGGAGTTCATTATTGTATTCTTTTTATTCTCTCTACACTACTCACTATATTAGTTATTCTTATTCCAAAGTTTTCATCAACAACAACAACTTCTCCAAGTGCTATTTGCTTTCCATTAACTAATATTTCAACTGGCTCTTCTGCAAGTTTATCCAGTTCTATTAGTGATCCTGTCCCTAAGTTTAAAATATCCTGTATACTCTTCTTTGTTCTTCCAAGCACTACTGATATATCTAGAGGAACATCCAATATTAAATCTATATTTTTTATCGGTGGAACATTACTTTGAGGAATTAAAGGCTCAAAGGCTGCAGAATGAACTTCTACTGGCTGCTGCATTCTTTGCATAGATTGTTCATATTGAGCTGGCTGCTGATATTGAACTTGTTGCTGATACTGAGGTTCAGGTTGATATTGTGATTGTGCCATTGCAACAGGCTCTGGTGTTTGATTTATTTCTTTATTTATAATTGGTTGTGCATTTACTGTTTCTTCCAATTTATCTTCTCCTGTCATTATTGCAACAATATTTTTGGCAGTCTTTATAGGAAATATTTGCATAATATTACTATCTACAATATCTCCAATAGTCATTTTAAACGAAACTCTAACAATTGGTTCATCTTCTGGTATTGCATCCGAAATTGGTATTGCTCCATCTTCTACTATTTTCGATGTAGGGGGTGATATATCCACCTTTCTACCAAACATAGTTGCCATCGATGTTGCTGCAGAACCTATCATTTGATTCATAGCTTCCGATACTGCACTAATTTCTATTTCAGATATTTCATGAGTTTCAGTTATATTTCCATCTCCACCCATCATAAGATTAGAAATAACTAATCCATCTGAAATTTTTATAATTAATATATTTCTACCTATTATACCAGCAACATATTGAATATCTAAAACAATATTAGGAGTTTCAAAACTTTCTTTTATTTCTCTTAAAGTTGTTACGGTTACTACCGGAGTAGTTATATTAACTTGTTGATTTATAAGCTGATATAGCGCTGTTGAAGCTGATCCCATAGAGATATTCCCAATTTCTCCAAGTAAATCTTTATCAATATCAGTTATACTTTCTGCATCCGCTGCATATTTATTATCATCTGATGATGTATTTTCTTCTTCACTAGAAGATACTTCTTCACCTGATAATAATGCGTTTATTTCTTCTTGTGATAAAAAATTATTGCTCATACCCATTCACTTCCTTATCTGTTATATCTAAAATAACAACACCCATATTTTTACCTGCTATACCTGGCTTAGCATAGTAACATTCTTCATTACCTACATACACTTTTACTGGGGATGAACACTTTGTATCAAGTTTAATTACATCACCTACTGTTAATTTCAAGAAATCATCTACCGTTAAGCTAGCATGTCCAAGTTCAGCTATAACATCAACATCAACTTTATTAATGCCTTTTTCCAATTTTTCTCTTGATTCAGCTAATAAACTTTCATCATCACTTCTAAATGCATATTGTACAACTAATTTATCCAATATTTTTTCTATGCTTAGATATGGAAGACACATATTTATAAACGTACTTCTCTTATTCATCTCTACAGAAAAAGTTATTAATGCCACAGGATCATTAGGTGCCATTGTTTGATTTACTGCCGGATTAGTTTCAATCGTTTCAACTTCTGGCTCAACATCTAATATAGAATCCCATGCTAGTTTTAAATTATTAATCATTCCAGTTGTTATTTGTTTCATTATATTTTTATCAATATCTGTAAATTCTTTTGTTTCTACTTTTCTATCACCTTTTCCACCAAGCAAAACATCTATTACTTGAAGTGAAAATTGAGGATTAGTTTCAAATATTATTGTGCCTGTCAATGGAGGCATTTTAAATATTGTTATAATAGTAGGGTTTTGCACAGAATGTATAAATTCCTCATAAGTTATCTGCTCTACAGTTTCTATTTTCACTTTAACATTTTGTCTTGTTTGACCCGTTAAGTAATTGGAAATAATTCTTGCATAATTATCATGAATTAATTCAAGAGTTCTTATATGCTCTTTTGAGAATTTTTGAGGGCTTCTAAAATCATAAAGCTTAACTTTATGCCTTTCATCCTCTTTACCAACTTCCTCTGATTCTATTTCCCCTGTAGACAAGGCAGATAACAAGGCATCTATTTCATTTTGTGATAAGACATCTGCCATATTATTCCCTCATTTCAATAATTAATTTAATAATTTGTCTATATCTATTATTGTAAGAAGCTTTTCATCATAATTTAATATACCTTTTATATATTGTTGAACCTTACCAGATTCTTTATCTACTTTTTGTATATTTTTTTCATCTATATCTAAAACTTCTTCAACTTCATCTACTGATATTCCTATTTCTTCATCTTCAACTGTTAAAATTATGATATTATTTTGTTCTTTTCCTGGTTGTACATCTAATAATAAATTTATGTCAACAAGAGACTTAATACTTCCACGTAAATTTATTAGACCTTTAATATAACTTGGAGCTTTGGGTACTTTTGTAATTCCCATAGTATCAGTTATACTTTGAACTCTTTCTGTTTCCACTGCAAAATGTTCTTCTCCTAATTTGAAAACTACTATTTGCATTTTCTTAACCTCCCTTTCAATTGACAAGTGCCAATTAATTTTAAATTCCAAAGAGATTTGTTTCTTAACAGTTAACTGTTAAATTCAACTGTTAACTGCTAACTGCTAACTGAATTTTACCCTACAACTTTCTTTATAGCTTCTAAAACTCTATCTGCTTGGAATGGTTTTACTATAAAATCTTTTGCTCCTGCTCTTATTGCATCCATAACCATTGATTGTTGACCCATTGCTGAACACATAATAACTTTAGCATCCGGATCAAAAGCTTTTATTTGTTTAACTGCTTCAATACCATCCATATCAGGCATTGTTATGTCCATAGTAACCACATCTGGTTTTTCTTTCTTATAAAGATCAACTGCAATTAATCCATTATTTGCTTCCCCTACTATTTCAAAATCATTTTTTTCTAAAATATCCTTTATCATCATTCTCATAAATGCTGCATCGTCTACGATTAAAACTTTAGCCATATAATTTTTCCCTCCAAATTTAATTTATTCCTATAGATTTCAATATTTTTTCTAATGATCCAGGCATAGGTATATAGTAAAAATGCCCTCCTATATTTTCTTCTGTATCTTCATCTAAAAATACAGTTTCAATATCTAATATATATTCATCATATTGATTAGATTCTATAAATGTTGTTGTGAGTATTGCACCTAACATATCATATGAAGTGGCTGGTACCGATGGTAAAATAGCAAGATTGGTTAATTGTGCTATCGAGTTCATATAAGCTGCTGATATTATATTAGCTATTTCGCACAATACAGAACTCCCCATTTCACTTTCAGGAGATTGCTTGGTTCCAACTAATTTCTTTATTATATTTTCGGATGTTGAATTTTCGAATACTAATAGAATATTTCCTGCAATATCCCCAAGTACTCTAACAACTGTTCCAGCAACTTCAATTTCGCCATTTTCTTCAACTATGTCTTCTAATTTTACGACATTTACTGATGGTACTGTCATATCTACTTTTTTCCCTATTAACATGGAAAGAGCGGTCGCTGCATTTCCAGCCCCTATGTTAGAGACTTCTTTAAGTGCATCTAATTGTAAAGCGCTTAAATTAGAATACTCCACCTATAACCCTCCTTAAAATTTGTTCTAATACATATTTTTATAATAATGCTCCCACATCTAATATTAGTGTTACCAATCCATTTCCAAGTATTGTTGCACCAATATATTGATCTAAATTCTTCAATGTTTTTCCGAGTGGCTTGATTACTATTTCTTGTTGTCCTAATAATGAATCGACTAATAGTCCTATAGTTTTATCTCCTACGTTTACTATTATAACAAATTTCTTATTAGTTTCGCTAGCCTCAATATCTAAAGTTTCATTTAATCTTACTAGCTGAATTACTTCTTCCCTATAAACAATTACTTCTTTTCCATTACTTTTCTTTATTTTTTCTTCCTTATAATCTATTACTCTATCTATAAAACCTAATGATATTGCAAGAGTTTCTTCTCCAACTTTTACAAGCAATGCTTGTATTATTTGTAAAGTAAGTGGAAGCTTAATTACAAATGTTGATCCCTTACCTTCTTCACTATATAAATCTACGGTACCTCCAAGTGCTGCAATTTTTGTTTTAACAACATCCATTCCAACGCCTCTACCAGAAATATCAGTTACAACCTCATTTGTACTAAACCCTTGTGCAAAAATCAAGTTCCTAATATCATTATCTGACATTCCTTCTGTATTTATGCCTCTTTGTTCAGCCTTTGCCTTAACTCTTTCGACATTTATACCTGCACCATCATCAATTACCTTTATTAAGGCTTTTGTTCCTTCTTGATATGCAACTAATTTAACTGTTCCAACTGGAGACTTACCTTGAGCAATTCTTTTTTCAGCTGATTCTATACCATGGTCTGCTGCATTTCTTAATAAATGAATTAATGGTTCACCAATTTCATCTATAACTGTTCTATCAAGTTCTGTATCTGCACCTTCTATAACAAAGTTAATTTCTTTATTTAATTCTACTGATACATCTCTTATCATTCTTGGGAATCTATTAAATACTGTATCCAATGGCAACATTCTAATTTTCATAACTAAATCTTGAAGATCAGATGTTGTTCTTCCTACTTGTTCTAAAGTTTCATTTAGTTCTTGTGATTTATGAGATACAACTATTTGTTCTAATCTTGTTCTATAAATTACAAGTTCTGAAACCATGTTCATTAAATTATCTATTCTTTCTAAATCCACTCTTACAGATTGATGAGCTTTTTTAACTTCTTTCTTTTGAGTTTGTTTCTTCTCTGGTGCTTTTTTAACTTCAGGATTTAATTCTGCTGGTTGATTTTCTGTTTGAACTTTTTGTTCTACTTTAGGTTCAACCACCTTTACCTCTGCAATCTTTTGCTCTGGTGCATTTTTTTCAAGTGACTTTTGCTCAGGTATTTTTTCAATACCTTCAATATTTTCAAATTCAATTTCAGAAGCTTCAACCTTTGCTACTTCTGAAATCCCATTTACTACGGATATTATTTCATCTAAAGTATTTTTAGTTACTAGTATAAATTTCAATTCAAAATCAAACTCTTCATTTTCAATATCTTGAGTTGATGGTTCTGATTTTAAAATTTCTCCATGCTCTTCAAGATCTTTGACAATTAAAAATGCTCTTGCAGATTTTAATAGAGTATTTTCACTTAATGTTACCTTTATTTCAATAGAATTGTATCCTTTTTCCTTTGCCTGTTTAATTACTGATGTATCATATTGATTTAAGTCTAAATTTAACGCATCATTACTTAGTAATTCTGCATCTTTCGCTTCAATATCAGTAGCCTTTTCTACATTTCCCTTATTTTTAATATCTGCTAAAGCTTTAATTATACCATCTATGTCTATTTTTTCATCTGATCCTTCTTGAACATTATCAACCATTTTTTCTAATGTATCAAGACAATCAAACAATACAGTTACTACATCTTGAGTTACTTTTAAATCTCCTTCTCTAAACTCAGCTAATACATCCTCCATTTTATGTGTAAGTTCTGCAAGATCTGTAAATCCCATTGTTGCTGCCATGCCTTTAATTGTATGAGCAACTCTAAATATTGAATTTACCTTATCTGTATCATCTGGATTTTGTTCTAAATCTAATAATGACTCATTTAATGTTTGCAAATTATCTAATGATTCCTCTAAAAACATTGACATATATTGAGATGTATCCATCTTTATTCCTCCTTTATATTTTTTTATAAATAAAGGTTGATGCTTTTTCAAAGCCATAATCTCTATAATTATAAATGCTTTCCGTAGCTCCTACAAATAAAAGCCCACCTTTTTTTAATGAATTACTAAATTTTTTATAAATTTCTTGTTTTATATCGTTGTTAAAATAAATAACAACATTTCGGCATACAATTAAATCAAAGCCAGTATCATATTTATCTAAAATCAAATCATGCTTTTTGAAAGTTACCATATTCTTAACTTTAGAGTCTATATAATATTTATCGTCCTTTATGGAAAAATATTTACTTAAATCTGAATTATTTACACCTTTCATCTCATTTTGTGTATATTCTCCCATTTTAGCCCTTGCAAGTATAGTATCATCTATATCAGTCGCTATTATATTATGTCGTCCATTTGGCGATAATTTATTTAATATTATTCCTATTGTATATGGTTCACATCCTATTGAACAAGCAGCACTCCATATTTTTAAACTCGGATTATTATGTAATAATTCTTGGGCTATTTGTTTTTCTAAATCAACAAACAATTCTGGATTTCTAAAAAACTCTGTCACATTTATTGTAATAAAATCCAAGAACTTTTGTCTTTGTTCTGAATTGTTTTTTATTACTTTCGAATATTCATCTAATGATTTTATTCCAACTCTAGTCATTAAACTATTTATTCTTCTATTAAGTTGTTCTGGTTTGTATGCTGATAGATTTATACCTAATTCTTTATAAATCCATTTATGAAATTCATTAAAATCCATTCTTCTTCTATACTCCTTTGACTATTTTTATTATCCTGCCAGCTATTTCATTAAGTGGAGCTACTAAATCTACTTTTCCTGTTTCAAATGCAGCTTTTGGCATTCCATAAATTGTACATGTAGATTTATCTTCTGAAATTGTTATACCTCCACTATCTTTTATATTGCTAGTTCCATCAGCGCCATCTCTCCCCATTCCAGTCAAAATTGCAGATACTAGATTTCCGCCATATACTTTTATAGCTGAATTGAATAATTTATCCACTGCTGGTCTAACTCCCCATATAGGTGGTTCTTCATTTAATCGTATTACATTATTAGCTCCAACAGTCATATGTTGACCACCTTTAGCAATATATATGGTATCCTTATTTATCCTCATTCCTTCTGCTGCTTCAACAACTCTCATTGCACATGCCTTATCTAATCTTTCTGAAAATACTTTAGTAAAACCTTCTGGCATATGTTGAACCACAAAAACTGGAACTCCTAAATTTGCAGGAAATTTAGTTAATACTTCTTGAAGTGCCTTAGGTCCTCCAGTAGACGCTCCAATTACAACTGCATCAATCTTTCTATTTTTTGGTATAGACCATGAACTATTCACACTTTTTTCCTTTACCTCAATTGTATTGCTAACTATATTATTACTGTTAACATAAAAATTATTATTACCTATATTATTAAATTTTCTTTTAGCTTTAATATTACTTGTTATACTTCTTATTTCTTCTACTAGGTTTTTTTGCACTTTTATTATATCTAAAGAAATACTTCCTGATGGTTTAGTAATAAAACTAATAGCTCCATTATCTAAACATTCTAAGGTTAATTCTGAACCTTCTGTTGTTGAACTACTAACCATTAATATTGGATAATTTTTATCTAACCTTTTTAATTCTTTAAGCGTTGCAAGACCATCCAGGTCTTTCATATGTACGTCCAACGTGATAATGTCTGGATTATATTTATCTACCTTTTCAATTAATTCTCTTCCATCTCTTAATTTTGCAACTACTTCGAAGTCTTTTTCAGCTTCTATCATATCGGATATTGCTTTTCTCATAAAAGCAGAATCATCAACAACTACAATTTTTATTTTATCCATCCATATCACACCTTCCTTTATAATTCAATAATTCCTTGCCCTACAACCTTTAGTATTACACTTCCATCGTTAGCTTTAAGAATCATTGTTCTACCCTTATTACCACCTATTTCTTCTGCCATAATTCGAATCGATTCATCTTTTAAAGCCTTCTTCACTGCATCACTGTTTCTCTTTCCAATATCGCTTATTATACTTTTATCAGAAAAATTAAACATAGAAGCTCCTCCAGCAATTTTAGCTATAATATTTCTTTTGCTGCATCCTTCTTTTTCCATTTTTTCAATTAACATTGGAATTGCTAAATCTGCAAATTTCATGGGGTTTGTATTACTTTTAAATTGAGTACTATCAGGAAGCATTATATGTGCTAATCCTGCCACTTTTATCGTCTTATCATACAAGGCTATTCCTATACAAGATCCAAGTCCTATTGTCATAATTGAACCAGGATCTAGTACAACATTTAGATCAGCTATTCCAACTTTTATTTCAGTACTTACCATTTTTACCCCCTAAAAGATATTTTCTTCATCCTCTGAAGACAATATCTTTTCTAAATCTAATAAAATAACTATATTATTTTCTAATTTTATTAATCCTGCAATATATTTTTTATCTATTGTCGCTGTTATAGGTGGTGCAGCTTCCATCAAATCATTACTAACATCTCTTACTTCATAAACATTTTCTACAATAATTCCAAATTTATTTTCATTTCGTTTTACAACTATTATCTTTCTATTTTCACTATCCCTATCTTCTCCCAAATTAAATTTTTTTGATAAACTTATTATTGGAAGTATACTTTGTTCATAATTTATTACTCCCTTCACAAAGATAGGTGCATCTGGAAGAACAGTAGGTTCTTGATACCCTAAAATTCTTTCAACTTCTTTAATATCGGTTGCATAATGTTCTCCATTAAGACCAAATATCAACATCTTATTTTCATTACTTGACATTGTTACTAATCCTCCTATAAGACAAATTTATCAATTGTTATTTCTCCAGCTTTATCTAAATACACTTCTACATTTTTTGATGAAACCTCCAACATAATTTGCTTTTCACCAAAACAAAAAATTGTATTATTATAAGCTACTGCAGCTGTAATACGTCCTTTTTTAGGAACTTTTAATATGGTACTAACACCGGCTACACTTCCCACAGTCTTTAGTTTTATTTCTGCACCGGCAGATAATGTCCCACCTCTGCAAACAGAATTATCACTTAGAAATTCTATATTATTTAAAGCTATTATATTAGATGTATATTGTCCTTTTCCTGTTATAAAAACACTTCCTGATGCTTCTATAGTAGATCCTTGTGCATACTCTAAATAAACATCAGCTGGAATCACTATTAAATTTTCAATCTCTTCAACTTCTTCTTCTACTATTTCTTGAAAATTCTTTATTTCTTTAAATTCTTTTAATTTTAATGGTCCCATTCCTAATAATTTATTAATTATAAATGTAGTTATTTCGCTCTGTTGAACACCTTGTGACATATTATAATTCAAAATATTTCTTGATAATTTAGGTAATGATTTAAATTTATTTTCTATTAATATTTTAACAATTTCCCCATATTGTCGTTGACCTAACAAATTATTTTCCCTTACCTGTTCTGCTGATGCTCCTAATTCCTTTATTACAGATTTCAAGTTTACTAGATTATCGTAATATTGTCTTCTTTCTACATTTTCACTGCCTGCAGTTATTGTTGAATTTAATACATTTCCACCAATGGTAATTCGGCCTGACGCTCTTATCAATGCCGCTTCTACATTTTTTCCAACACTAAGTTCATTTCCTGCTTTAACTTCCATTGCTTCTTCAACAGCTCCAACAACTTCAACATTTCCAACAAAATCTATATTACCACTTTTCAAGTCAACTTGATCTACCTTATATAGCTTGTTTACTACAAAAGTATTGGCCTTAAAAGCAGGTTTTCCTTCTGTAGTTGCTATAACATTGTTATTTTCTAGTTTACATCCTTCGCCAATTTTAAAAACAACTTTTTTAGCTGTTTTTCTTTTCAGTGGTGTTCCAAATATATCTTGCCCATCACTTCCAGTGTTTCCCGGAACTATTTTCCCTATAATATCGCCAGCCTTAGCATTGGCAATTAAAAATCTATTTCTATAGTCCACCTTTTCTTCTGTATCTTTATAATGTAGTTCTTCTGATTCTTTAAATAAAAGTTGAATTTCATCTGATACGTCATCTATAACAGGTAATCCTTTAGCTACTAATTTATTAAACGCTTCGTATTCCTCACTTATGATTTGAAGTTCTTCCTTTATAATTCCATAACGAACACCTTTGCTTGCCAATAAGTCACTCAATTCTTTTAGAGTATATTTAGGCGGATGCTTATCGCCTACTTTTTTCTTTGTAAGCGTTAATTTTTTGCTATATTCTTGATCTTCCAACTCATATATATGTATCGGTGTAGATTTCACATTTACATATACTTCCATTCTATCAGTTGTAATCGATATATCAGCACTTCTAACCGGCTCAATTTCATCAAATTGGTATTCAATTTTATCTTTTGATGTTACAGGTGTTATTTGATTACTTATTTCACCATTAATATATAAATTTACACCTGGACATGCTTTAATTGTGATAATATCATCTTCATTTGGGGAGTCTGTTACTATTATTTTTCCCGCTTCTACTTTAGCCCCAAAAAATTCTTTTGTACCCTCTATTTTTTGTTCTTCTTTCAAATTATCGATAGTTTCATTTTTATCATTCTTATTTTCATTTTCTTCGCTTTCTATTATTTCTATTTCCACTTTCTTTTTAAAAAATTTCTTTTCTTCTTTAGTCACCCTATATTTAAGAGCTTCTTTAGAAATATTCAATTCAGAAGATGCTTTTTCAAGGCATTCATCCACTGATGTTGCAGAAAACTTTAAACTCATAACTATCTCCTCCATAAAAAATACTTCGTAAATTAAGTATACCACAGCCTAGTTTAATTTTATATCCATTATTTTAATAATTCATATTATTTTACACAAAATAACAATTAATATCATTATTAATGACTTTTTATATATTGATTAACTTTATTATCATATTCGATCATTAATTTTCTAATGATACCAGCATTAGGATCTAAATTTATATCATTTATTGATTTTATTGGCAATACTTTAGGCGACGTTCCCGAAATAAACATTCCATCTAATTTGTTTATATCTAAGTATTTATATTCAACCTCTTCAACCTCTATCTTTAGTTTTTCTGCCAATTTTATAATTTCTTGTCTAGTGATTCCCGGCAAAACCGCTTTAACAGGTGATGTTAAAAGTCTATTTCCCTTAACCATAAATATATTAGATCTGCTTCCTTCTGTTATATATCCATTTGAGTCAACTAATATAGCTTCATAAGCATTATTATCTTTTATTTCTTTATTTATTTTTTCTCTAAAATTTTCATTTACTATTTTTGCATTTGGATTCTCTCTCTCTCCAAAATATAATATTGTTTTAACTCCATTTTCATACATTTCAGCTGAAGGATATGAATGTTCTATAAAAAATATTTTTAATGTCTTACTGTATACTTCGTATGTTATTTTTATATTACCTTCTAATTTATTTTCATTTTTTATCAGCTCATATACTTTATTGCTTATGTCACCATAAATTAATGTAACTTTTTCATCTATTAATTCAAACGAATTTTTCATTCGTTTAAAATGATTTTCTAAAAAAATAGGTTTTCCCTCTATTACTCTTAATACTTCATATATTATTTTTTCTCCCATATCTCTCCCTCTCTTTTTTGTATAATTTACTGTCAATAACTCCATTTTTCATCTTCAATCAGCATTCACCTTTTATTTCCACTTAAGTATTTCTATATGGTGACTTTTTTTGTAATTTATTAAATATGGTTTCCCAACTAAATCCAATAAAGGTTTATCTGATAAAGAATCTGAGAACATATATGATTCTTTAAAATCAACTTCTATTTTTTCTGTTTTAAGAAATTCCTTTAATCGCCTTACTTTTTCTTCACCTTTGCAATTTTCTCCATCCATTTTTCTCACAAAAACTCCATTTGTAAAATTAAATTTTGTTCCTATTATTTTATCCACTTCTTTTATATTATAAAATTCATTAACATAAAATTCAGGCGATGCAGAAATTAAATATATATCATAATCTTCACTTTTAAGTTTCTTTATCATATTTAATGCATCTTCATATAGTATTGTTTTTAATTTGTAATTATAAAAACCTTTCACAAGTTCCGCTAAATCTTTTTCTTTTATTCCATCTATAAACTTTAGAAATTTTTCTTTTACTTTTCTCTCATCATATAATTTTAACATATACATACTTCCACAAAATATAGCTCTAGGCAAAAAACGAATATTTCTTTTATCTATTTTTATTGAATACTTAAACAATTCCATCAAGGTTTCTTTTTTTGTAATAGTATAATCTATATCAAATATAGCAAGTTTTTTCACTTTTAAATACCCACCTTTAATATTTAATTCTAAACACTCATTTTTACTAATTAAATTTTATTAAAATAACTAAGTATTTAGAATTAAATATTATTAACAATTACATAATAGTATAGATACCTAATTTCAAATATACCAAAAATAAAAATACAGAGTATTTATTTTAAGGATTTTCAAATCAAATTACCATTTATTTCACTAAGATATTATCATAAGTATGATTTTCACATTAGGTATCTATCAATTTATTATTTAATTTTACTTAAAAATATTGAAATTCTATCTATTCCAGTTTCTATTATATCCATAGATGTTGCATAAGATAATCTTATATAATCATCTAATCCAAATCCTGATCCAGGTATTACTGCAACCTTTTCTTCTTCTAATAACACTTTTGCAAAATCCACCGAGTTATTAATAACTTGATCCCTAAAAGTAGTTTTTAAGTATGCAGATATATTAACCATAATATAAAATGCTCCACTTGGCTTTATAATTGATATCTCGCTTAATTTTTCCAACTTATATATCATAAAATTTCTTCTATTTTCAAATTCTTTTATCATATTATTTAAATCTTCTACCGGCCCATTAAATGCTTCTATTGCTGCATATTGTGTTATTGAATTTACATTCGATGTCATATGACTTTGAATACTAGTCATAAGTTTAGTTATTTGTTCACTTGCAGCTACATATCCTAATCTCCATCCTGTCATTGCATATGTTTTAGACAAACCATTTATAACTATTGTTCTCTCATATGCATCTTCATTTAAAGTCGCTATACTTATATGCTTTTCTCCATCATATATTAATTTCTCATAAATTTCGTCGGATAGAATTAACAAATCATGTTCTTTAGCAAAGTTAGCAATTTCCAACAATTCTTCTTCATGATAAATAGTTCCTGTTGGATTGTTTGGACTATTTATTATTATTGCCTTAGTTTTATCTGTAGTAACCTTTTCTAAATCAGCTACTGTATATTTGTAATTATTTTCTTTAGATGTTTCCACAAATACCGGCACCCCATCAGCCAATTTTACTAATTCAGGATAACTAACCCAATATGGTACTGGAATTAACACTTCATCTTCCGGATTTAAAATAGCCATTAAAGCATTAGCTAAACATTGTTTACCTCCAGTTGAAATTGTTATTTGGCTTGGCTTATACTCTAGATTATTGTCTTTTCTAAACTTTTCACATATAGCTTGTTTTAACTCTAATATACCTCCTGCTGGAGTATATTTAGTTTTTCCATCATGCATTGCTTTTATAGCAGCTTGAATTATATTTTCTGGTGTGTTAAAATCTGGCTCCCCAGCGCCAAAGCTCACCACATCAACCCCTTGACTTTTTAATTCATTTGCTTTAGCCGTAATTGCTAATGTAATGGATGGACTCATATTGCCCGCTTTCTTAGATAATTGCATTGCTTTATTCCCTCCAGTTAGACACAAAAATAACTTTCCATATATAAGCATATATTGGTATCAATAATTTATATTTTTATTCTTAAATTATTAATTGCAACTTTAGAGTACAATATTATGCAATAAGCTAACATATTGATCAGTTATTTTGGAGCTGTCTTAATTCTATTTGTATATTCTTGTCACATATTAAAAATATATCATTAATACATTAAATTGTAAACAATATGCTTGCTCATCTTCTGTTAATCAACGAACAATTAATACTGAATAATTAATAATTTAGAATAAAATCACTTCGTAATTCATTAAATTTTACATATAGAAATCTCTTTTAAATTTCCTCCTTCATCTTTCCCTATTTATCATTCATTTTTAAATTATTTTATTAATATTTATCACTTCAAAAATTATATTATATTTTTATCTCCATAAACAAACGGCCTTGGTAAAAATCACCAAGGCCGTTTTTTATTATTCTTCACCCACTAATTCATCTTGATAATAAGCTGATACCCTATCAAATTCTTCTTCCTCAGGAACTACAAGTTCTTCATCATCAAGTCTAAAAAGATATACTGAATCTTCTTCTGGATTTTGAGCTAAGTAATATACTTTTTCTTCAAATTCAAATTCATCGATTATAGGACATGTAACTACATTTCCATTTTCATCTTCTAAATCTATAACGAAGCTTTCTTCATCATCATTGCATCCACAACCACATTCATGTTCATGATCATGTCCACCACAACATTCATGTTCCTTATCATCATGATTATGTCCACCACAACCACAAGTTCCTTCTTCACTATTACATCCGCATTTTTCTAAATCTTTTTCCATAATTTGACCTCCTTTAGGTTCTAGGTATCTATACCTAATTCAATTTTACCCTTTATCGAATAAAATTAAAACCCTAAAATAAAAAAAACTGATTAATTAATTATTCATAAAAAAGAAGCCACTATTTATAGAATAATTTCTATAAATAAGTAACTTCTTTATTTTCGCGCAAATTTAGTTATTTAATCATTTTTAATACTATTGTTGATTAGCTAATTTCTTGTATCCTTCTAATCTTTCCATAGCATCTTTCTTAGTCTTTTCAAATAAAGCTTCAGCTTGTTCTGGGAATGCCTTAGCAAGTGAAGAGTATCTAACTTCTCCCATTAAGAATTCCTTAAAGTCTGATTTTGGTTCTTTAGAATCTAAGCTAAATGGATTCTTTCCAGCTTCTTTTAATTCTGGATTGAATCTGTACATTCCCCAGTATCCTGATTCAGTAGCTCTCTTAGCTTCTTCTTGGCTGTTACCCATACCAATTCTTAATCCATGGTTAATACATGGTGCATAAGCAATTATTAACGATGGTCCTTTATAAGCTTCTGCTTCTGCAATTGCTTTAAGAACTTGATTCTTATCAGCTCCCATGTTAACTTGAGCTACATATACATAACCATAAGTCATAGCCATCATACCAAGATCTTTTTTCTTAGTCTTTTTACCACTTGCAGCAAATTTAGCTATTGCAGCAGTTGGAGTAGATTTAGATGATTGACCACCTGTATTTGAGTAAACTTCTGTATCAAATACAAATATGTTTACATCTTCTCCTGATGCTAATACATGGTCAACTCCACCGTATCCGATATCGTATGCCCATCCATCTCCTCCGAAGATCCATTGAGATCTCTTAACGAAGTATTCTTTATCTTCTAATATAGACTTAGCTATATCCGATCCAGATTTTTCTAAAGCAGCAACTAATTTAGCAGCTCTTTCTCTAGTACCAGCACTTTCATCAATATTGTTTAACCAATCTTGTAATTCAGCACTTGCAGCATCACCAGCTTTTATAGCTTCTTCTGCTTTTGAACCAATTCTTTGTCTCATTGATTTAACACCTAAGAACATACCTAATCCATATTCAGCATTATCTTCGAATAATGAATTAGCCCAAGCTGGACCATGTCCTTCTTTGTTAGTTGTGTATGGAGTCGAAGGTGCTGATCCACCCCAAATTGATGAACATCCAGTTGCATTAGCAATCATCATTCTGTCTCCAAATAATTGAGTTATAAGCTTAGCATATGGAGTTTCTCCACAACCAGCACAAGCTCCAGAGAACTCAAGTAATGGTTGTTCAAATTGACTACCTTTAACTGTGTTCTTATTCATTGGGTTAGCCTTTACTGATATATCTTCAGTTAAATAATCCCATCCTGGAATTCTAACGTGTTGACTTTCTTGTGGTTTCATAACTAACGCTTTTCCTGGTGCTGGACATATTTGAGCACAGTTTCCACAACCACTACAATCTAATGGTGAAATTCCCATACTGTAGAATAATGGTTCTTCTGTCTTTAATCCCTTAGCTGCAACTGCTGTTACTATTTCTGGAGCAGCATTCTTTTCAGCTTCTGTTAATAAGAATGGTCTTATTACAGCATGTGGACATACATATGAACATTGATTACATTGGATACATTTTTCTGAATCCCATTCAGGAACATTTACTGCAATACCTCTCTTTTCGAAAGCAGCAGTACCTTGTTCAAATGTACCATCTTCCATTCCTACAAATGTTGAAACTGGAAGCGCATCACCTTCTTGTCTGTTCATTGGGATAACTATATTCTTAACAAAGTCTGATTTCTTCTTAGTATCCGCAACTTCTGCATCTACAGCTGTTTTCCAAGCTTCTGGTACATTAATTGCTACCATTGCTTCAACACCTTTATCGATAGCTGCATTGTTCATGTTAACAACTTTTTCACCCTTCTTACCATAAGAAGATACAACAGCATCTTTTAAGTACTTAACAGCATCTTCAACTGGAATAATGTTAGCAAGCTTAAAGAAAGCTGATTGCATTATCATGTTGATTCTTCCGCCAAGACCAATTTCTTGAGCAATTCCTACAGCATTTATAGTATAGAACTTAACGTTGTTTTTAGCTATAAATTGCTTATATGAAGCTGGTAACTTTTCTTCTAAATCTTCTGGACTCCAGATAGTATTTAATAAGAAAGTAGAATTTGGCTTTAATCCATCAAGTACATTGTATTTGTGGATGTATGATTGGTTAGAACATGAAACAAAGTCTGCTTTGTTTATTAAGTATGGTGACTTAATTGCTTTCTTACCAAATCTTAAGTGAGATACTGTAATTCCACCTGATTTCTTTGAATCATAGAAGAAGTATCCTTGAGCATACATGTCTGTATGATCTCCAATAATCTTGATTGCACTCTTGTTTGCTCCAACAGTACCATCTGATCCTAATCCCCAGAACTTACAAGCTGTAGTTCCTTCTGGAGTAGCATCTATATCTTCAGTTACTTCTAATGAAGTATTTGTAACGTCATCATTGATTCCAATTGTGAATCCATTCTTTGGTGCTTCTTGTGCTAAGTTAGCATAAACTGCAGCAATATGTCCTGGATTTGGATCCTTTGAACCTAAACCGAATCTACCACCAACAACGATTGGTGCATCTGCTTGTCCGAAGAATGCATTTCTTACATCTAGGTATAGTGGTTCACCAGCAGCTCCTGGTTCTTTAGTTCTATCTAAAACAGCAATTTTCTTGGCTGTCTTTGGAATAGCCGCTAATAATTTTTCATTTGAGAATGGTCTGAATAATCTTACTTTAACAACACCAACTTTTTGTCCATTAGCGTTTAAGTAATCTATAGTTTCTTCACAAACGTCAGTAGCAGAACCCATAGCTATGATTACTCTATCAGCATCTTGTGCTCCATAGTAATCAAAACAGTGATATTCTCTACCTGTTAATTTAGTAATTTCAGCCATATAGCTTTCAACTACTTCTGGAAGTTCATCATAGAACTTGTTAACTGATTCTCTTTCTTGGAAATAGATATCTGCATTTTGAGCAGTTCCTCTAGTTACAGGATGATCTGGATTTAAAGCTCTAGATCTGAATGCAGCTAATGCTTCATAGTCTACTAATTTAGCTAATTCATCATATTCTAAAACTTCAATTTTTTGAATTTCATGAGATGTTCTAAATCCATCGAAGAAATTGCAGAATGGAATTCTTGTTTTAATTGCTGTTAAATGAGCAACTGGAGCTAAATCCATAACTTCTTGAACTGATCCTTCTGCAAGCATTGCAAAACCAGTTTGTCTTGCTGCCATAACGTCTTGGTGATCTCCAAATATGTTTAAAGCAGAAGTAGCTAATGCTCTAGCTGATACATGAAATACTCCTGGTAACATTTCACCAGCAATTTTGTACATGTTTGGTATCATTAATAATAACCCTTGTGAAGCAGTATAAGTTGTTGTTAATGCTCCAGCTTGTAAAGATCCATGAACTGCACCAGCTGCTCCAGCTTCTGATTGCATTTCCATAACTCTTACAGGTTGTCCAAATATATTTTTTCTTCCTTGTGCTACCCATTCATCTACATGTTCTGCCATTGGTGATGATGGTGTGATTGGGTATATTGCAGTAACTTCTGTAAATGCATAAGATACGTGAGCTGCTGCAGTATTACCATCCATAGTTTTCATTTTTCTCATCGCGTTGACCCCTCTTTCTATTTTTAAAACTTAAATTTAGTAATTTAAATTTTTTTATATAAGTAAGTCTTAAAGACCACCTAATAAACACACTAAATAATTAGCCTTTAAAGTTTTTCTCCAAAATTACACACATAAACAATATTATAAATAAAACTATTTATAATATTTCATTCTCTATATTATTTAACTAGTTCTCCACCTAATTTTCTAATAAGATTAGTTTGGGTCTTAGTTGGTGAATCTTTAACTGCTAAGTCTCCAATTACATTGAACCCATAAGATATCATTTCATCTTTCCATACTTTCATAAAAGTATCTTCAATCCATCCATAGGTTCCAAATAAAATGCAATTTTTGCTTTCATTTTCTTGATTTAAGTCCTTTAATTGTTCTAGAAATGGTTTCATTTCTTGTTGTTCTATTTTAGTGGAATCTACTGCTGGGCTTCCAAATGCAACTGAATCCGCTTCCAAAACATCTTCTATAGTAGCATCTCCAACATGTTTTATGGTTACATCTGCCCCTTTTTCCCTAGCACCATCTCCCATAACGTTTGCTAATAATTCTATATTACCCCCACAGCTCCAATAAATGATTGACACTTTCTTCATTTAAATAGCACCTCATCTTCTTGTTAAATAATTAACTTTATTATTCACTAAAACGAACTTACTCTTTTATTATATCTCACATATTTTTTTTTGCAAGATTTGTTTGCAATTTGTATTATTTTAAATAATAATTAGGCATACAAAAGAAAGTAACAAGTCAATGATGTGAATTATACTTCGTTATAGATAAAGAAGCATAATTCACCTCATCGTGAAGCTATCAGGTGAATATACTTAAGACGTATATCTCGACATCAGTTAACATGCTGACTTATTATTTTGAGAATATGCCTTATATAATTTTATTTATTTATACTATTTAATAATACTTGTATTATTGAATCCACTCCATTTTGGGCCTGACTTCTATCCATATTACTAATAAGTTCTTCTTTTCTTTCCTTGAGTTCTAAAATTTTCTTATACAATACATCCTGTGTAATTTCTTCTTCTTCTAACATTAATGAATAGCCTTCTTTTTTAAAGGATTTAGAATTTAAAATTTGATCTCCTCTACTAGCCTTTTTTGATAACGGTATTAATAGAGTTGGCTTTTTTAATGCTAAAAATTCAAATATAGAATTTGCTCCTGCTCTTGAAATTATAAAATCAGCAGCCTTCATAAAATCCGGCAATTCTTTACTTACATATTCAAACTGTTTATACCCATTTTTATTTTTTAGGCTTTCATCTATATTTCCTTTACCACAAATATGAATTATATTAAATTCCTTCAAAAGCACTTCTAAATTTTTTCTCACTTCATCATTTATAAGCTTTGAACCCAGACTTCCGCCCATAATAAACAATATTTCTTTATCATTATTAAACCCACAAGCTATTTTTCCCTTATTTTTATTACCTTGAAGTATTTCTTTTCTTATAGGGCTGCCTGTAAGAACACCTTTATCTCCTTTTACAAAATTTAAGCTTTCACGGAAAGTTACACATAACTTATTACAAAAAGGTGCAGATAATTTATTTGCAAGTCCTGGTGTCATATCAGATTCATGAGCTACTACAGGTATCTTTTTTATAGATGCCGCAATAACAACTGGCACTGCTACAAAACCGCCCTTCGAAAAAATAACATCTGGTTTTTCTTTAGATAATATCACCAATGCTTGTGCAATTCCCTTTACAATTTTAAAAGGATCAGTAAAATTTTTCACATCAAAATATCTTCTTAATTTCCCACACGAAATTCCAAAGAAAGGGATATTATTTTGTGTTATTATTTCATTTTCAATTCCATCTTTGCTTCCAATATACTTTATTTCAAAATCATTTTCTCTTAATTTAGGAATCAGTGCTAAGTTAGGAGTCACATGCCCTGCCGTTCCTCCACCTGTCATTATTATTTTGTATTTTGTCAAAAATACCACTCCTTTAATTCAGTTAAGAGTTATGAGTTTATTATATTTTTTATTTTCAAACTCATAAAGAGTTGATTCCTTAACTCTTTCTTTTAATTATTAATTGTGAACTGTTCTAATTTATCGGTAATTTTGTATTACTATTTGAATGCTTGTATTACCATTATATTCATTAATACTCGGATAAAAGACTAAATCTAACTTCACATCATTATATGCTCCATCATAAAGCTTTTGCAATTCTTGTCTTCCATATCTATCATTTATCATTTCTTCAAATTCATATACATCACCAAAATAAATAGCATCTAAAAACTTATTTAACTTTGTTTTAAGCTTAAATTTCAATACATTATTATTCTTGCCGAGTATTGTAGCCTTCAATAAATTAATATTTTTTTCAGCAAATAAAGGTTTAGAATTTGCTTTTCCAAAAGGTTCTAATCTTTCTAAGTCATTAATTAATTCATAGTTTACTAAATCTAGAGGTAAAACACAGTCAATAGTAACTTTTCTTAGTAGATCTTCATCTTTTAGTATTGTATTTTCATTTAATCTTCTTCTAAATTCATCAATATTCTCTTCCTTTAATGAAAATCCTGCTGCCATCGGATGACCTCCAAAATTTCCAAGCAAGTCTTTACATTTAACAAGCTCTTCAAACATATTATATTCCTCTATCGATCTCGCTGACCCCTTTGCACCATTTTCTGATTTTGTGATTATTAAAGTAGGAACATTATATTTTTCTCTTATTCTTCCCGCTATTATCCCTGCCAAGCTTTCATGTACATCTGAAATATAGATAACAAAAACTTTATCATTTATCATATTATTCTTTTCTATAATTTCTATGGCTCTTTCTAGACCATCCATTGTCATTTCTTTTCTTTCTTCATTTAATTTCACTAATTCTTTTGCAAGTTTATTAGCTTCTTCCTCATCTGTTGAAAGTAACAGTTCTAAACCTTTTTTAGCAGAATCTAATCTTCCACATGCATTTATACATGGTCCTATAATAAACCCCAAATGATACACTGATAATTTTTTTCCTGTCATTTCACATTCTCTTATTAATTCCTGCAAACCTAAGTTGGTAGTATTATTTATAAACTCCAACCCTTTTTTTACAAAAATCCTATTTTCATCAACTAAATCCACTACATCACAAACTGTTGCAATAGCAAGAAATTCCATAAACTTATAACTTTCTTCTTTACTTATACCTATTTTATCATAAAGAACTTCTACAAGTTTAAATGCCACTCCTGCTCCACATAACTTTTCAAACTTGTAATTACATTCCTCTTGTTTTGGATTTATTATAGCATCTGCACTTAATTTTATAAATTCTCTATTATTATCTTCATCTTCAGCAAATGGGATATCATGATGATCTGTAACTATTACAGTAAGACCTAATTCTTTAGCATATTGTATTGGCTCTATAGCTGATATCCCATTATCACAAGTTAGAATAGTATCTACACCATCATCTTTAGCCTGCTTTATTATATTACTATTTATTCCATAACCATCTTTTATCCTGTCAGGTATTTCATAATCTACATTTGCACTGCATAATTTTAATGCAGTATATAAAATATAAACACTAATTACTCCATCTACATCATAATCTCCAACAATTCTTATCTTTTGCTTAGATTTTATTTTATCACGAAGTATCTCTACTGTTTTTTCTAAATCTTTCATATGTTTTGGATTATGAAGTTTGTCAAATTCTGGATTTATGTAACTTTTTATCATATCATCATTTACAATGTCTCTATTTATTATAAGCCTGCTTATAAATTCTGTAATTCCATATTTATAAGCCATTTGCTTATAATCAACTTTTTTATTTTTTATAAACCATCTTTCTGCCATTATTTCTCCTCTCATAGCACATTATAGTAACACCCCCAAAATAAAATTTTTCAAAAGCAAATGAAAAAATTTTAATTTTAGAGGTGTTTTATACTATTTAAAACTATAATTTTATCCTACAAACATTTTATATAACATACCAGCCGAAATTACTTCTGCCTGCTTTTCATAGCCAAGTTTTTCTAATAATTTATAAGAAAATGCTATAGCTGTTGCTGGTCCCCTGCTAGTGACTATATTCCCATCAACAACTACTGCATCTTCTGAATATTCACAATTAAGCAATTCATCTTCATATCCTGGGTAAGAAGTTACTTTTCTACCTTCTATAATGTCAGCTCTTCCAAGCGCTATTGGTCCTGCACAAATTGCGCCTATTAATTTTCCCTCTTTATTTTGTTTTTTTATGAGGTTTATTACTCTGTCATCATCTCTTAAATTAGTTGCACCAGGCATACCACCTGGAATTACTATTAAGTCATATTCCATATTATCATCGAAAAGTTTATCAGCTTCAACTATGATACCATGACTTGATTTAACTTGTTTATCTTTATTAATAGAAACTAAATCACACGTTATATTTGCTCTTCTCATTACATCTGATACTGTTAATGCTTCGATCTCCTCAAATCCTTCTGCTAACAATACACATACTTTTTTCATATCATTTCCTCCTCGTATAATTAATTTAAAGTTACATTTTTTATTTCATCATCAAGAGCAACCATAATTATATTCGTTCCTCTGCCAGCTCTATTTTGTAATTTAATGTCATTTATTTTAACTATTGCTTTTTCTTTAGATTTTGAAATTAATATTACTTCTAGTCTATTTTGTGATAAAGTTATGCTGTTTCCTTCACTGCTTATATAATTACTATGATATTTACCAAAAATAACTTCATCTTCATCTTTCAAGCTTATTCCTGTAACTCCTGATGCAACTTTTCCCATTGCATTAACATTTTCAACAGGAAATCTTATTCCCATACCTTTTTTAGTTATCATTACTAAATATCCAAGCTTCATTGGATTTATTTCTGCTGAAACCACTTGATCATCATCAAATTTAAATTTATGACATACTTGTTTAATGTGCTCTCCTTCAAATTCCTTTAATAATGTCTTTTTAAGCATTCCTCTTTTAGTGAAAGTATATACTCCTAACTCTTCGTCATAAGAATCGATTGAAACTAAGCTAACTATCTTTTCACCCTTTTCAAGTTTTCCTATAAATGCTTCTACAGATATTTCTTCCTTCATAACATTTTTCATTAAAAATACTGGCAATTTATAAACATAACCTTTATTCGTAAAAATAAGCAATTCCTTTAATGAATTAGTTTTTGTCTTTAAAGGATCTTCTTTAATTCTTTCATACATTTTAAAATTGTTCTTATCAGTAATCCCAACACTCAATTCAAAATATTCAATTTGCTCTGTATCTTCAACTTCTATGACTTCATCTTCCTGTGCAAAGTTAAATAATTGAATAGGCAATATGTTTCTCGCAGTATTTTCAAGCTTTGGCATTTCAAGAGTAAAATCCAATCCTAACTTACTTTTAACTTTTAAGAATTTACTTTCTTCTTCCAATTCTCTTATTGCTACATCAATTACTTGATCATCATCTCTTAATTTTAAAGCCTGAAGCCTTCCATAAGCAGTTTGGAATTTTTCTAATGAACTTAATTTCATTCCACCACGTTTAGTTATAAACCTAAATGCTTTACTTGGATTAAAACTATCTAAAGATACTGCTCCAACAATATTTTCATTATCTAGATTTACGGTTTTGATTATTTCATCTAATCTTTCACCTTTTTCTTTCCACTTCTGCTCAGGTATATTAATCCCCTTGGTTTGATACATAAATCCTTTATCCGTAAATATAAGTAGTGTATCCTTAGTATTTGAGCTTATTAAATATTTTAACGAATCTCCTTCTCTATATTCAATATCCTCTGGATTTGAACTTGATCTATTGTAGTTCTTAAGTGGTATTCTTTTGATGAAACCATCCTTTGATATTGTAATCATCACTTCTTCTACGACAATTAACTCTTCAACATCAATCTTACTTTCATTGTCGTCATGAATTATTTCAGTTCTTCTTTTATTTCCATATTTATCGCTTACCTCTTTGAGCTCACTTTTAACTACTTTTAAAAGTTCTTTTTCACTAGATAAAATCTTTTCAAGTTTTTTAATAAGTTTTTCAAGCTGTTCAAATTCTTTTTCAAATATTTCTATCTCAAGACCTGTTAATCTATAAAGCATAAGTTCTAATATAGCTTGTGCTTGAACTTCTGAAAATCCAAATTTGCTAATTAAATTGTCTGATGCATCTTTTTTTGATTTTGAGCCTCTAATAGTGGCTATAACCTCATCTAATACACTTATAGCTTTAATAAATCCTTCAACAATATGATGTCTCTTTTTTGCTACATCAAGTTCTTTTTGAGTTCTTCTAGTTATTATTTCTTTTTGATGCTCAACATAATATTTAATTATAGCCTTTAAACTCATAGTTTCTGGCTTTCCATTTGCAAGTGCAACCATATTAAAATTTATGTTACATTGCAAATCAGTCTTTTTAAATAGATATTTTAATACCTTATCTGCGGCATCTTCATCAATATTTTTCTTTAGTTCAATTACAGCTCTTATTCCATTTCTATCAGATTCATCTCTAATATCTGTTATTGATTCTAATGCTTTTGCATGTCTTTTATCGCCTGTCATTTCAGATATTAGTTGAAGAAGTTTAGCTTTATTTCTCCTATAAGGGAATTCAGTTATTACTATCCCTAATCTTCCATTTTCCAATTTTTCAATTGAAGTTTTAGCTCTATATGCAACTTTTCCTTCTCCTGTTTCATAGGCTGACAACATAGAATTTTCTCCAATTAAGATTCCACCTGTAGGTAAATCTGGACCTTTTATATACTCCATAAGTTCTGAAGTAGTTATTTCATTATTATCTATGTAAGCTAATACTCCATTAGTTACTTCTTCTAAATTGTGTGGTGGTATGTTAGTTGCAAGACCAACTGCTATACCAAAAGTACCATTTACTAATAGGTTTGGATATCTACTTGGTAAAACTTTAGGTTCCATTTCACTTTCTGAGTAGTTAGGAACCATATCTACAGTATCTTTTTCAATATCACGTAACATTTCCATTGCAATAGATGATAACCTTGCTTCAGTATACCTCATTGCAGCTGCACCATCCCCATCTATTGACCCCCAATTTCCATGTCCTTCTATAAGAGGCACTCTAGTTGAAAATTCTTGAGCTAAAATTACCATAGCTTCATATACAGATGTATCTCCATGAGGATGAAATTTACCTAAAATATCTCCAACTATTCTAGCAGATTTATAATACGGTTTGTCTGGAAACGCTTTAAGCATATATGCCCCATATAAAATCCTTCTATGTACAGGCTTAAGTCCATCTCTAACATCTGGAAGTGCTCTATCTTTTGCAACTTCTATTGCATATGGTAAAAAATTCTCAGGCATTGCTTCTTCTAAAAGAATGCCCATTATATTATTATCTTTAGGTATAACATTATTATTTTTCTTTGCCATAATATCCCCTTTCTTTCAATTAAGAGTTAAAAGTTTAGTTGAAAATTCCTACTGAATTTTTTAATATATAATTTAGAAAAACCTTTAGCTTTTACTCCTTAACTCTTAATTGATAACTATTAACCGATTAAAATTCTCCATATTTATATATATATTTTTTTCTAGGTTCTACAACATCTCCCATGAGTAGTGAAACCATTTTTTCAGCTTTTGCCGCATCTTCTATATTAACTTGAAGAAGTGCTCTACTTTCTGGATTTAATGTTGTATCCCACAATTGATCTGGATTCATTTCACCAAGACCTTTATATCTTTGAATTAACGCACCTTTACCAACTTCTTTTTTTGTTTTTTCCAATTCTTCATCACTATAAGCATACTTAATTATACTCTTTCCTTTTGTTTCCTTATACACTTTATATAAAGGAGGTTGTGCTAAATATAAATGCCCATTGGCAATTAATGGTTTCATATATCTATAAATATAAGTCATCCAAAGGGTTCTAATGTGATATCCATCCACATCTGCATCACTCATTATTATTATTTTATCATATTTTAAATCTTCTTCTTTATAATTATCTAATGTTCCAGTTCCAACAGCAGTATTAAATATTTTCAATTCCTCTGAAGCTAATACATTTTCAAGCTTTTGTTTTTCCGTATTCATAATTTTACCTTTAGAAGGCATAATCGTTTGAAACCTTCTGTCTCTAGCTTGCTTTGCAGAACCTCCAGCCGAGTCTCCTTCCACAACTATAAATTCATTTATAGTTTTATCCTTTAAAGTACATACAGCAACCTTACCAGCAAGTGGTGCTGTTCCTTTTCCGATTTTCCTTTTTTCTGCTTCATTTATTTTCTTAATTTTATCTCTTCTCTTAGCAGCTTCTAGTGCATTATTTATTATGTTTGTTGCAAGTGTCTTATTATCTTCAATCCATTCAGAAAATTTAGTATAAACCAAATCATTCATCATAGTATATGCTTCGTTATTTCCAAGTTTAGTTTTTGTTTGACCTTCAAAGATAGGATTTGTGATTTTTATTCTCACTATAGCCGTCATACCTTCTCTTAAATCGTCACCTTCAAAATCCTTATCTTTTTCCTTAACCAAACCAAGCTTCTTTGCCCAATCTTTAAAGGATCTTGTCATTCCAGTTTTAAAACCTGTTTCATGAGTTCCTGCCTCAGTTGTTGGGATATTATTAACATAACTTGCAATATATTCAGTTGTTGAATCTGTAAATTGGATACATATTTCGCCATACATTTGAAGACTTCCAACAGTTCTTTCTCCATCAAATATTATAGGTGTTTCATGAATTGTTGTCTTACTTTCATTTAAGTAATTAATAAAATCTAAAAGACCATTTTCGGAATAGTATTCTTTTGTTATTTCTTGTTCCTTTCTTTTATCTATTAACTCTAAAGTTATACCTTTATTTTGAAACGCTAATTCTTGTAATCTACTATCTATTATGTCAAATTTAAAATCAATTGTTGAAAAAATTTCACCATCTGGTTTGAAAGTAATCTTACTTCCAACTTTATCTGTTTTCCCAATTACTTTTAAATTTCCAACAGCTGTTCCCGGCATATCTCTTTTTAATTCTTTATCAAAAGTATATTCAAATCTTTGTCTATATATATTCCCATTTTGATATACTTCAACTTCAAGCCATTTTGATAGAGCATTTACAACAGCTGCTCCAACTCCATGAAGTCCCCCTGAAGTTTTATAATTTTTATTATCAAACTTTCCACCTGTATGTAATTCAGTAAATACCATTTCTACTCCAGATTTCTTTTTTACTGGATGAATTCCAGTAGGAATACCTCTTCCATTATCAATAACCGTAACACTTTTATCTTCATTTAAAATTATAGTTATCTTATTCCCAAATCCATTAGTTATTTCATCTATGGCATTATCAACGATTTCCCATATACAATGATGTAATCCCTTGCTTCCTGTAGAACCTATATACATTCCTGGTCTTATCCTTACAGGCTCTAATTTTTCTAATGATGTTAAGTCCGTTACATCATACGTATTAGTATTTTTTAATTCCATAAAAAACCTCCATTGAACACCAGTTCTTATTTATTCGTAATTCTTCTACTCTATAAAAATATACTTCCTTTCTTCATTAATGTCAAAAAGAAACTTAAGTATATCTTAAACTTTTCAATTATATTTTGCATTTTTCTCATAAAAAATTCTATAATTATATATATCAAAAGAGTGTATTATCCTAATTAATAATACACTCCTAAAATTAAATGTAAATTTTTTAAGTTCTATATTTATACATCACATATTTCTATTTTTCTAACATGCTTTGTATGACTCCATTCTTTATTATTCTTATTTAAAATACCTTGGATCGTAATTGGTATCCAAGTTAATGTATAAATAGAATACAACCAGAATCTAAAGAATAATATTAATTGTTTCTTTCCGAGTAGTAATCCAGTTAATATCAAGAACGCTAAATTATATAATATCCCAATTGCCCAAGCAACAATCCAATTTTGAATATTTGCAGTTATTAATGGAATTACAAAAACATTACTCGAGTATAACACCATCATAACCAAAAATGGTTTTGTAATTTTTTTATCAAATGCCAGTATAAATGGTGTAATTAAGAATTGAATAACGGCAAAAGCTTGATAGCCTGCTGCTCCAAGACCTAGATTATCAAATAAATAATTTATAATAAATATATTTAATCCACTGGTATTCGATTGTATCAATGTTAACACAGCTGCGACACCTGTTAGCAACGTTACAAAAGGCTGTAATACATATAATGCACAGTCAAACATAAAAAATTTTCTTTTAATTATAGCTTGCTTAAATAATTTAAAGAAATATCTTGAAGCAACATCTGTAAAACCTTGCATCCATCTTTTTCTTTGATTCCATGATTGCTTAAGTGTTAATGGTTTTTCATCATATATAATAGCATCATGAGCCCAGCCTACTTTTTCACCATTTAATACAAGCTTACAAGTAAACTCTAAATCTTCTGTTAAACAAGTAGCACCCCAGCCTAATTTTTTTAATGTATTAGTTTCTATAGCAAATCCTGTTCCTCCAATTTGATTAGAAAGTCCTACATTTGCCCTCGCTAACTGAAACACTCTATTCTGAGTCCAGAAAGCTATAGAATACGATGCTGCAATCCATGAGTCTTCTGGATTTTTACTATCAATATAGCCTTGAACAACTTTATATCCTTCCTGTAACTTAGAATTAATTTCCTTTGCAAAATTTTTATGTACAAGATTATCAGCATCAAATATTGCAACTGCATCATATTGTTTTTCCATATTGAATAACTTCTCAAACATCCATTCTAATGCATAACCTTTACCTCTTTTGTCTTCTGCAAATCTTTCACATACATTTACACCATAACTTTTAGCTATTTTAGCTGTGTCATCTGTACAATTATCTGCAATAACAAAAACATCATACATCTCTTTTGGATAATCTAGTTTTAGCATGCTTTCAATAAGACTACCAATAACTACTTCTTCATTATGTGCTGCTATTAATAATGCAAACTTATTTTTAGGTTCGTAATTTTTCTTTTCTTTTTTTCTAAAAAGACCAAATATCCCCAAAACTAAATAATAACATATTATCGCAAAAACAAAAATTTGGAAAAAAGCTGTTATGGTCAAAATATAATTTCCCATTACATTCACTCCTAATATTTAATGGAAATAATTTCCCATTGATTATTTTAATATTTTTTGATATTATTCCTATCTAATAATATTTCAATAGAAATAAAAAATCAAGCCTATATTCTTAAG
>NZ_LZZM01000137.1 GCF_002006345.1 Clostridium puniceum | reverse complement strand
TCTTTCCTTTTCGCTCGCCGCTACTAAGAAAATCGATTTTTCTTTCTCTTCCTCCAGGTACTTAGATGTTTCAGTTCCCTGGGTATACCTTCATAAAGCTATGTATTCACTTTATGATACATGGGGTTTCCCATGTGAGTTTCCTCATTCGGAAATCTTCGGATCTCTGACTATGTGCGTCTACCCGAAGCTTATCGCAGCTTATCGCGTCCTTCATCGGCTCCTGATGCCAAGGCATTCACCATACGCCCTTTGTAGCTTGACCTTCGCTTGCTTATTGACGCCAATTACTTCATCAGCTGCATATTTTATGTACTCACGTATGAAAATACGCTGCGTGCATAAAACATTTGCTTTCTCGTACTTGTCACCACTAAGCTTCGCTTTCTAAAGTTTTGTTATTACAAAACTGGTTATATTAATCATTCACAAAGAATATATTTCTTGGCTTTGTTGTATTTTATATACATTAATCTATGTGCAATTTTCAAAGAACATTATTTTCACCTTATTTAAGCGAAAATTTTTTTGAAAGACCTAGTCTTTCAAAATTGAACAGAATCAATACTTTAAGTAACCATCGAGTAAGTATTTAAATTTTGATACATAATAATGTATCTGTACTAGTCAGAGCGTCTGTCTAATCTAGATTTCTCCATAGAAAGGAGGTGATCCAGCCGCAGGTTCTCCTACGGCTACCTTGTTACGACTTCACCCCAATCGCTGACCCTACCTTAGGTCGCTGCCTCCTTGCGGTTAGCT
>NZ_LZZM01000136.1 GCF_002006345.1 Clostridium puniceum | reverse complement strand
ACTTATATTCATTACTCAATATTTTCACTCCTTATTTTGTGTCCGAATCGGACACATTTTTATTTTCTAAATTGGTTCTTAGATTTTAAATTTTCTTTCGTTTTTTCAATCCTTTTTATTTCCTCTGCCTTACATTTGGATAAATCTACTGCATATGGACAATTAGCTTCTTCCTCTACTCTAATAAGGCTTATATCATCAAATGCTTTGTATAAAGAGCATGTCTTATAATCACATTTACAACCAACGCATTTAATCTCTGCAAGCTCTTCTATTATTGGATCAAATTTTTCTCTTTCCATGACAACATATTTAAACCTATCCTTAAAATCTCTATATAGCTTTTTAACTGTATAGTCATCTATTAATCTATAATCAAATTTAAGTAGCTGCTTTTTCAATTTATCACTTTCTACTTCATCTATATTTTCTTCTATCTCTTCGCAAAACTTGGTTAAATAAGTCTTTACTAACTTAATACTTTTTTGCATCAATTGTGTAAGCATACCTCTTCTTGACCATTCGACCCATATTTCATTAGTAATTTTATTGTTTAGGTTTCTTTCACCATTTATAGTCTGAATAAATGACTTTGCAATCATATAAAAATTTCTTTCTTCCACATTTAAGTACCCTCTTTTAAACTTACTCAATTCCATGCACCTTCTTTCTTAATATCAATTCAATATCATCACTAATCTTTTTTACCTGTGCATTAGTAATTCCATTTCTTTTCATAGCTTCAGTAACCGAATCTATTAAATAACTTTCAAACTTCCGG
>NZ_LZZM01000135.1 GCF_002006345.1 Clostridium puniceum | reverse complement strand
ACTTATATTCATTACTCAATATTTTCACTCCTTATTTTGTGTCCGAATCGGACACATTTTTATTTTCTAAATTGGTTCTTAGATTTTAAATTTTCTTTCGTTTTTTCAATCCTTTTTATTTCCTCTGGCTTGCATTTTGATAAATCTACTGCATAAGGACAATTAGCTTCTTCCTCTACTCTAATAAGGCTTATATCATCAAATGCTTTGTATAAAGGGCATGTCTTATAATCGCTTTTACAACCAACGCATTTAATCTCTGCAAGTTCCTCTATTAATGGCTCAAATTTCTTTCTTTCCATAATCACATATTTAAAATTGTCATTAATATCTCTTAATAATTTTTTAAGTGTATAATCATCTACTAATCTATAATCAAATTTTATTAGCTGCTTTTGAAGCTTTTCTATTTCTGCTTCATCCAAGTTTTCCTCAATTTCATCACAAAACTTAATCAAATAACTTTTAACTAATTTTATATTCTTCTGCATCGACTGAGTAATCATACCTTTTCTTTTCCACTCAACCCATATCTCATTAGTTATTTTATTGTTTAAATTTCTTTCACCATTTATCATCTGAACAAATGACTTTGAAAGCATATAGAAATTTCTTTCCTCTGAGTTTAAATAACCTCTTTTAAAATTACTCAACTCCATGCACCTTCTTTCTTAATATCAATTCAATATCATCACTAATCTTTTTTACCTGTGCATTAGTAATTCCATTTCTTTTCATAGCTTCAGTAACCGAATCTATTAAATAACTTTCAAACTTCCGG
>NZ_LZZM01000134.1 GCF_002006345.1 Clostridium puniceum | reverse complement strand
AAAAGCTCCAACCTTAACCATAGATTTAATCATATTCGCCTCTTTATAGTCAATTTCATGAGCTGTAAGCTTAATAAGAGCATCAACAAAAGATAAATTATTCTTTGTTGTAAAATCAATAACTTCGTCCAAATGATTAATCATTTGCTTCATTTTCAAATATTCTAGATTATTTATAAGCTGAGTATATGTACTATTCATTTTGATATACTTCTCCTATCATTTTTAAATTATTTCTAGCTATTTCTATCATTTCATATGAGTTTTTATTAAATGTTAAAGCACTGATTTCAATGTAATGCTCAGCATGATAATTTAATTTTTGATTTTGTATTTTATGAATAGTAACTAAATTTGTGTTATAATACACATGTAGTTGATCATCATAAACTTGAAGCTTTAGTTTTTTGCCTATATATTTTGGAGATACAGAATATTGATTTGATTTATATGAAATCATGCTTTGGCGATTTACTTTAACATTTGTGGTGATTATTTTGAAATGATTTCTTATCACTTCTTTAGGCAGTTCGGATAAGAAATCTTTTTCTTTTTCTAAATGTAATATAGGTATTTTACCAGTTGATGTATGGCATGTACTATTAATTCTATTGTTTAAATGTGAAACAAGATTATGTAGACCTTCATAATCTAGCGTTCCATTGTATGCTCTTATTTCATCTAATAATTTCATAGGTGCTTCAACTTTGGCTTTTGTATTCGGTCTTCCTGCTATGCAGGGACGGACTTTAAATCCATAATCATTTGCAAATTGTTGAAATTTATTATTTACTTTTCCTTT
>NZ_LZZM01000133.1 GCF_002006345.1 Clostridium puniceum | reverse complement strand
ACATAGTATTCTTCAGCAATGGATTAAGAAGTATAATAGTCATAAAACATTTAAATCTCAAAATAAGCAAGGGGATAGAATTATGGCTAATGGACGAAAAACTACTTATGAAGAAAGAACTGAGATTGTTTCATTCTGCATTTCTAATAATGAGGATTATCAGATAACAGCTGATAAATTTAAAGTTTCTTATCAACAAGTTTATACATGGGTAAAAAAATACCAAGCTAATGGATATGAGGCACTAATGGGCCGTCTCGGTAAGCGTAAAGAAGCTGCCGAGCTTACTGAGTCTGAATTAGATAGAGAGAATTCTATGCAAAAGAACCAAACGAGAAATGGTTAACGGATGTTACAGAATTCAAACTACTTAATGGCAAAAAGGCTTACCTCAGCGCAATATTTGATTTGGCTGATAAGAGCATTGTTTCTTATGTTGTCGGTCACTCAAACAACAATCAACTTGTTTTTGACACATTTGACTTAGCAGTAATTGCTAATCCCACTGCGAAGCCACTTTTTCATAGTGACAGAGGATTTTCAGTATACTAATAAAAATTTTAAAGCTAAACTTGATAATATCAATGCAATTCAGAGCATGTCACGTGTTAGCAGGTGTATCGATAACGGACCAATGGAAGGTTTTGGGGAACTCTGAAATCCGAGATCGAGATGTACTATCTGCAAAAGTTTTATACATATGAAGAACTGGAACAAGCAATCGATGAATACATAGTTTTTTATAATACAAAAAGGCTACAGAAAAATTTAAAAGGTCTGACTCCAATTGAATATCGAAATCAGAC
>NZ_LZZM01000132.1 GCF_002006345.1 Clostridium puniceum | reverse complement strand
GAAACATTTATGTATAGCTCCTTGCTGTCATTTTTGTGTACAAACTCAATTATAACAAGGATTTATCATAAATGTTTTTTATTTTATTCATTTGTAAAATTATTCAAGCATTTTTGCACTATTATAGTTTGTATTTTCAAGAGAAGGTCTATCTAAAGCTAAATTCATTCCAATTGCATAAAGAGCTTCAGCAAGATCATGAGGCTCTACAACTACAGTTCCTTCCATAAATCCTTTTTGTATTAAATCTTTAGCTGCTGGCATTCCGTCAATTCCTACAACTGGAATTGTTTTTTCTTTATCGCCTTTATTATATCCATATTTCTGTAAGGCTTTAACAGCACCTACTGCCATAGCATCATTATTTGAAATTATCGCTTCAATTTTATTACCATGTTTAAGAAATAGAGATTCAATAGAACTTCTGGCACAATCTTCAATCCATTCACACTCAGGAGATGAAAGTTCTTCCGTTTTTATTCCAGCATCATTAAGTGCTAAAATAGAATATTTTGTTCTTAAATATGTTAATGGACTCCCAATTCTGCCTTTTAGCATAATATACTGCAATATGTTATCATGATTTTTATCTATAGATTCTTTATTAGAATTCCATTCATCAACAAAAATTTTCCCCTGCATAGTACCTGATTGCTCAAAATCTGCTCCAACAACTACAAATTTCTTATAAGGTTTCATAAATTTTATTATCTCCTCTGCAGGATCTGGATTTAAAATTACAGGAATATTTTTTTCCATGATTTTGCTTAAAATGCTTTCTACATCCTTTAATTTTTGACTAATTATTCCTATAATAAAAAGGTCAAAATTTTGCTTAAGAGCATTATCAATGCTTTCATTTTGTGACATTTGATTATCTTTTCCATCAAAGAAAGTAAATTCAACTTTATTTTCATTTTCTTTTTGAATAAGTTCTAAATTTTCTTTAAGAAGAGAAATATACATAGCATTAGAATTATCAAAGAATACGGCTATCTTAACTGGTTTCTTTTCATTAAAATCAGGACTAGCATATACGTTATTTTTAGAAATTTCTGCTGGAAGAGCTATTATGGTAAGTAGAATCATAATAAATATTATTATTTTTTTTAAAACGCTCATTTCAATCCTCCATAGTATGTCTTTAATTATAATGATTAATCTTAGGATGTGTTTTAATTAAAAAAATATCCTCATTCTATTTTAGTTAATACAAAATAAAATTTTTTATTACTAACATTTTGCAAACGTATAGATTTTCTTTCACGCATATATTCTCTTACTAAAATTTTATTAATGATCTTATAAAAAGTGCCTAAGAAAAATACTATAAGTATACTTCTCAAACACTATGATTTTTATTCCATAAGTATATTAAATTCCAATAATTTTGTTAATATATTTTTAATACAAATTTCAGTTTGAAAGTTGATATAACCAAAGATACGGATTTTTTCTTAACGGAACCTTTTTGAATTATATTTTAATATAAGTTAGTTCAACCATACCATCCACTATTTTTGTTTCAATAAGCCTAAGTTTAGTTTCTGGATTTTCCTTTAAAAAAAGTGGAATTCCTTCTCCTAAAATAGTTGGTATTACGGTTATAATATACTTATCTATAATGTCTTGTTTAATAAATTGATCAATTAATTTTGCGCCTCCAACAATCCAAATATCTTTTCCCTGCTGTTTTTTTAAATTTTTAATGTAACCTGCAATATCTTTCGATATAAATTCTACTTTGTTATAACTTTCACATTTCTTTGTAGTTGCTACATAACACTTCTTTCCTTCATAAACCCAAACACCAGGTGATAGTTCATTAATGACTTGTTCATATGTAATTCTTCCCATTACAATAGTATCTATTGTCTTATAAAACTCATCATATCCATTATCAACATTAGTATCATCATTATGTCCACTTAGCCAATCAACCGCTCCATTATTTCTTGCTATATAACCATCTAAACTCATTGCAATATAAAGTATTATACTTCTTTCCATAAGATTACCTTCCTTAGCACTTTGTTCTACCTAAAATTAAATAACAAATTGAAAAAACAGCCATTTGGTGTTTAAAAATATTTCTATATATAACACTTCTGAAAAACAGCATTTAAAAATTTCTTCTCCATTTCATATCTTTTATAATAACCGTATTAACTACTTATTAAGAGATTCTTTCCACAAGTTCTCATCTCTAAATCCTACCAACACAAAATCTTCTCCAACAACAATTGGCCGTTTAACCAGCATTCCATTTGTTGCCAAAAGTTTAATTTGTTCTTCTTCTGAAATTGCATTAAGCTTCTGACTTAAATTCATTTCTTTATATAAATTTCCACTGGTATTAAAAAATTTCTTAGTTGGAATTCCACTTAATTTAATCCATTCTTTAAGTTCTTCAAAGGTTGGATTATTCTCTACTATATGTCTATCTTCATATTCAATTTTATATTCATCTAACCATTTCTTTGCACGCTTGCAAGTTGTACACTTTGGATATTCTACAAATAAATAAGCCATCAATTTTCCTCCAATCAATTTTAAATAAACTTTGACTTATTATATACCATTGTTATTATTGTTTTCAAGAAAAAAGTGCTATCCCAAGCTTTTAATTAATAGTTTTACACTATCAATTATAATTTGTCTAATTCTAGATCTTGTTTGTCTTCCCCTACAAGAATCTATTAATTCTACATATCTTAAAAAACTTCTTATACTTATTTATAAATATCTGAAAATTCAATATTTATATTTTGAACATATGCTTCTTTTGAACAATCCTGATTAATTTCTGCTTCCTCTTCTTCTGGAATAACCTTTGCTGGCAGGGTTATTATAAACTCTGTGCCTTCCTTATACTTACTTTTAACTGCTATTGTTCCACCATGGAGTTCAACCAAAGCTTTCACTATAGTTAATCCTATGCCACTACCTTCATGACTTCTATTTAACAATGAATCTACTTGCTTAAATCTTTCAAAAAGCTGTGGCAGTTTTTCTTCTGGAATTCCTATCCCTGTATCTTTAACAGAAATAATAACTCTATCGCCTTTATCATGTAAATTAATATTAATTTTATCTCCTGGATTCGTAAATTTAGTAGCATTTGAAATTAAATTAAGCAAGATTCTTTCTAGTTTTTCTGAATCAAAAGCCATAATTTTTTCCTCTTGATCTGTATCAAATACAATAGTTCTCAACATAGGTTTTACATAATCAGCAGTTGATTGTATTATATCCTCTGTAATTTGTATTATGTTTTGATTTTTTAAATCAAGCTTAATAAAACCAGAATCAATTTTGGTCACATCTATTAAATTGTTTACTAATCTCATTAATCTATAGCAGTTTTGTTTTATATTACTTATATAATTTTTTATTTTATCAGTATTTATCTCTTCATCTTTACTTATGACAACATTAAACAACTGAGCTGTTGAAAAAATAATATTTAAAGGTGTCCTTAACTCATGTGACATGTTGGCAATAAATTCAGTTTTTAATTTATCATATTGTACTGTTTCTTCTAAGAGTCTATTGTTTTCTACCAACATATTATTAAAACTATCTGCTAATATTCCTATTTCATCATTGCTATCAACCTCACAGTGAACTGTCAAGTCACCTTTCTCAGCTATCTCCATACACCTTTTCAACTTATTAATTGGTTTAACTAGAGTATTGGCTAGAAATAATGCTATAATTCCACCTAAAACAATTATTATTGCTCCAGTAACTATTGTAGTTGTTATGATTGATTTAGATGAAGCTGTTAATTCATCATAATTAGCAGTAATAACTATATACCATTGCCAAGGTCCAAAATATTTATAATAACCTAATTTTTTAACTCCATTGCGAGTATATTCAATTATTCCACTTTTATTTGAATTTATTCTTTTAACCAAATCATCATCTTCAGCATTTTTTCCTGCTTCTGATGGATGAATCATTATATTTCCTTCAGAGTTCAATATATACACATAGCCAGTTTCCCCTAATTTAATATTACTTAATGTTTCTTCTAAGTATTCATTAAGAATTTTATTTCCTATGCCTATTGCTCCTATAACTTTTTTATTTTTATCTAATAATGGTTTCATTCTTGTTATATAACCATTACCTTGTATCTCAATATTACCTATAAATTCTTTGTTATCAATTATTTTTTTATATGCTTGTGAATCACTAGAAATATATGTGCCTCTTACACTATTATCCTTATTAAAAAGTGTGCTAGAAACTCTTATAAGCTTATTATCATTTAATAAAAATATAGTAGCAACAGTACCCGTAGACTCTTCAATCTTGTCAAGTATAGTATTATCTAAAGATAATTTTTGGTTTCCTTTATATAGAACAGGTAAATTAAACTCTCCAACTTTTATACTTTCACTATAATTTATCCTTAAATCAGTTAAATTGTTTAGTAAGTTATTTGCAAAATTTAGATCACTATAAGATTTTTCTGTTAATAAGTCATTTCGTACACTAAGGGTTGTAATAATTGATTCTGTTAAACGCTGACTTTTTTCATTTACTTCTTTTAAAACTGCATCATCAGCTTTTTTAGCAATTAAAAACCCTAAAAGACTTACAGCAAATGCAATTAACACCAAATAACTTATCATAAGCTTATATTTTATTCTCATTAAAAATCCTCTTCCCATGTCTACAATTAATCTATAAATTAAAAATAAATACCAATAGCATATTTCATTTAAGTATATCTGCTTAATTATACCACAAAACTAACAAATAACACCTATATTTTTCATTAACTTACAATTTTACTTGAGATAACAACATACTATTTATTGGATATTTTCGTCAAATTATATTTATATTGCAAAATACATAATCTCTCTAAGAAATAAATATAGACGTAAAGTAAAAAACAAATTAAGTATTTCTACCTAATTTGCTTAAAAAATAGTTATTATCAGAAAATATATATTATTTTATATCACTTTTAGCATCTTTATCATTATAATTTAAAAATGCATTAAGAACTACAGCAACTATAGATGTTGTAACTATACCACTGCTGAAAATTGATTTGAAAATACTAGGTGTTTGTACAAGAAAATCAGGTACCATAGTTATTCCAAGTCCTAAACCAAGAGAGACAGCAACAACCATCATATTTGTGCTTTTGCTAAAATCTACTTTTGAAAGCATTTGAATACCTGCAACACCAACCATTCCAAACATTATAGTTGTAGCTCCACCTATAACTGGTTGTGGAATAATAGTAGCTAAAGCTGCAAATTTAGGCATTAATCCGAGTGCCACAAGAATGCTACCAGAAGCTATAACAACATAACGACTTTTTACTTTACTTAAAGCTAAAAGTCCTAAATTTTGATTGAAGGTTGTATATGGGAATGAATTAAAGATACCACCTAAAAGTGTTGCAAGCCCTTCTGCTCTAAGTCCACGTACAATATCTTTTTCAGTAATTTCTTTTTCACATACTTTACTGATTCCAATAAAAGTACCTGTTGATTCAATCATTACTACTAACATGACAAAGGTCATCATGATTATTGATCCAAGATCGAATTTTGGAAGTCCAAAGTTAAATGGATGAACAATACTTATCCATTTTGCATTTAACACTACTGTAAAATCTACTTTGCCCATAAAAGTTGCTGCTATTGTTCCTACAACAATACCATTTAAAACAGAAATTGCTTGAAAAAATCCTTTTAAATATTTATTAGATATTAGAACAACAATCATCACTAATGCTGCCAGAAAAAGATTCTGCATACTTCCGAAGTCTTTAGCTCCAGCACCACCACCAGCACTTTTTATTCCAACACTTACTAAAGAAAGACCTATCATTGTAACTACTGTTCCTGTTACAACTGTCGGGAAGAATTTTAATATTTTCCCATATAATGGAGCTGCAAATATAACAATAAGTGCTGCTACTATTATAGAACCATAAGCGGTTTCCATTCCTAAATTTTTACCAATAATAATTAACGGGCTGACGGCTGCAAAGGTACAACCTAAGATTGCAGGTAATTTAATACCAACATATGACCCTACACCAATTGCTTGAATTAAAGTTGCAATCCCACAAGTAAATAAATCTGCTGCAACTAAAAATGCTAACTGTTCTGGTGTTAAACCTACAGCACCACCAATAATTAATGGTACTGATACTGCACCAGCATACATAGCTAGTACATGTTGCAATCCTAAAGCCGTAAGCTGACTTATTGGAAGCATTTCATTTACTTGATCTTGTCCCGAATAATTGTTTTTTGACATAATTACCCCCTTGAATAAAACTTTTTAATAATTTAAATAATTTCGAATGTATTTTCTAAATATAAACAAACAATATACAAAAATAATCTATAAATACAGATTATTTTTACTAAATTATTGTTTTCCACCATAAAATTATTCTACCATAATTTTTAAAAAAGTCGAATGTTTTTTTATTTTCAAAAAAAAACATTCGTAAATATATTTACACTAGCAAATATATAATTTACATAAAAAAATCGCAAATTCATCTGAATAATACGATTTTCAAATTGATTATTTAGTTTTATATATTAGTCTTAATCAAATTTTGACATTTTAACTAAATCCATTGCTCTTTTAGTTATTAAATCTATAGAGCTAGATATTTCACTTGTAGTTATATGTTGATTATCAGAAATATGTCCAGCATCATTTACATCTTCTATTACTTCTTTTACTGTCTTCTCAATCTGTTGAAGTGAATCAGATACTTTTATAGCCGTTTTTTTGCTTTGTGTAGCAAGTTTTCTCATCTCACTAGCAACAACTGAAAATCCTTGTCCATCAACACTAGCTATTGCATTATTCTTAATAGAACTAACCCTATTATTTAGTTACTTTGCACCAGCTACAATTTCCTGTATAGAAGCATTTGTATTTTCAATCGATGTTCTAAGATCCTCCAACACCTCTTCAATCTGACTTACTTTATCTATATTTAGGATTACACTAAAAAATCCTACAACTTCATTATTAGAATTAATAATAGGATTGATAATAGATTTCATTGTGACACCTGCAATTTCTCTAGGAATTATTGTAGTTGTTGTTTTCCTTATAGTTATTTTTGATATTAGCATATGCAACAGTTTCTTTTGTTGCTCCCTTGCATAAATCTAATATAACCTTATGAAAGTTTAATAAGTTCTTATTTTTCGTTTTTAAGCATTCCCATAACTATTTTCTCTGCTGTTATTGGCAATGTTCTTATATTAACTTTTGTTCCATTATATATAGCATTAGCTAACGCTGGTGCTGGTGTATTAATTACTATTTCACCTATTGATTTAGCTCCAAATGGACCTGTTGGTTCGAAGCTACTTTCAAATTCTACTCTTATATTTCCTACATCAAGACGAGTTGGAATTTTATATTGCAGAAATGAATCATTTCTCATTCTTCCATTTTTATCATAGCTGATGTCCTCATATAAAGCCATTCCTATACCTTGGCCAATTCCACCCTCTACTTGGATTCTTGAAAGATTTGGATTTATTACAGTTCCACAATCTACAACTGCAACATAATCAATAATATCCACTTTTCCAGTTAACTTGTCTATTTCAGTTTCAACAAGACCAACCATAAATGGTGGTGGTGAAACTTTTGAGCAATGCGATTCACTAGCACTTAATAATTGACTTCCACCAACATAAGTAGCATTACCTAAATCCCTTAAACTCATTTCTTTACTATCTTTAAGTGAAAATACCTTTTGTCCATCAAATTCTACATTTTCTATTGAACAATCAAGTAATTTAGCTCCTTCTTCTACTATCTTATTTCTTAAGGTTGCACAAGTCTTTACCACTGCTCCACCTGTAATATAAGTTGTACTTGAAGCATAAGAACCAGTATCATATGGTGACTGATCAGTATCAACCCCATGAACAACAATGTTATCTACCTCACAATCCAAACAATCTGCTGCCATTTGAGCTAGGATTGTATCACAACCTGTCCCCATATCAGATGCACCTATCATTAAAGTATAGAAACCATCATCGTTTAATTTTATTTCAACTGCTGCAGTATCTACATTAGATATTCCTGAACCTTGCATCGCCATAGAAACTCCAACCGATCTAACCTTACCATTGCCTATATCTCTACATGGATATTTATTATCCCAATCTATCATTTCCTTAGCTTTAGCTAAACATTTATCTAATGTACAACTATTAGCTGTTTCGTTATAGTAAGCTGGCATTACTTCTCCTTGAGATACCATATTTAGTTCTCTTATTTTAACTGGATCCATATTAAGTTTTACTGCCAATTCATTCACTGCAGATTCTAAAGCAAATAATCCTTGAGTAGCTCCATACCCTCTATACGCTCCACTTCCCATGGTATTTGAATAAACAACATCATATTCAAATTTATAAGCATTAGCACCATTATATAATGGCATCGATTTATGTCCTGACAATCCTACGGTTGTTGGTCCATGTTCACCATAAGCTCCATCATTAGATAAGGTATACATATAAATCGCCTTTATAATACCATTTTCATCAGCACCTAAACGTACTTTAATTTCCATTTCGTGTCTTGGACTTCCTGAAGTCATGCTTTCTTTGCGAGTATAAATCATCTTAGCTGGTTTTCCTGTTTTCATGGTTACAAGCGCTGGAAAAACTTCTGATACAACACTTTGCTTAGCACCAAAACCTCCACCAATTCTTGGCTTAATTACTCTAACCTTTGACTTTGGTATTTCAAGCGCATTAGCGAGTATTCGTCTTACATGGAATGGAACTTGAGTTGAACTTGTAATATTTAATCTTCCGTAAATATCAAGTTCTGTAAAAGTTCTGAAGGTTTCCATCATAGCTTGGTTATTGGACTTAGTATGATATGTTTGCTCTATTACATTAGCACACTTACTTAATTCTTCTTCAACATCACCAAAGGTAAAGTTTCCAGTTGAACAAAGATTTCTCTTAGCATCTGTTCCTGTAAAATCACATAATGCTTTGAAGTCTTCTTCTGGATGAACTATAATTTTATTATCCTTAGCTTCTCTAAAATCTAATATGGCTTCTAAAACTTCATATTTTACCTTTATTAATTTTAAGGCTTTATCTACAGATCTATCATCAACTCCTGCAACTATTGCAACAGGATCGCCTACACATCTAAGTCTTTTATCTAAAATCAATCTATCATAAGGACTTGGTTCAGGATAAGATTGTCCAGCCATAGTAAATCTAGACTTTGGAACATCTTCATGTGTTAATATACATTCAATTCCTGGCACTTTACTAGCTACAGCTGTATTAATTTCCTCAATTAATGCATGGGCATGTGGACTTCTAAGTACTTTTACTATTAAACAATTGCTTGGCGCTATATCATCTGTATATACTGGCTTACCAGTTACAAGAGCCATAGCATCCTTTTTTCTTATTCCTTGGCTTACTGATTTCATTTCCTTAGTCCTCCTTTTTATATTCTAAATATTTCTTAATTGCACGAAGTTGACTCATATATCCTGTGCAGCGGCATAAGTTTCCACTTAAGTATTGCTTAATTTCTAATTCAGTTGGATTAACTAACTCCTTCTTCATAGCTAGTACATTCATAATAAAGCCTGGACTACAGAAACCACATTGTTCTGCTCCTTGATCTGCCATAAATCCTCCAAACTTTTCTACTTCTTCTTGCATACCTTCTAGTGTTGTTACATGTAATTTATTTGCTTTCGCTGTAAGAGTACTACATGATAAAACTGGTTTCCCTTCCAAATGGACAGTACACAAACCACAATTTGCAGTTTCACAGCCTCTTTTTACACTATAGAAGCCCTTGCCTCTTAAATAATCAATTAATAATGTATCTGGCTTAATATCATCTTCAAATACTTTGTTATTTATCCATAATTTGATTTTCATGAGTACCTCCCATAACTTCTTCTATTCCTCTATTAATAAATACTTTAGCAAGAATTTGTCTATACTCCTTACTGCCTCTCATATTAGTTCCAAACTTAACTTCTTTAATTACATAATCTACTAAAGAATCAATTTCTTCTTGAGTTGGATTTTGACTAAGAATTCCATCTACTTGATTTACTAAAATTGCCCTTTGAGGTCTAGCTCCTAATACAAATTGCCATTTATCCTCTAACTTTGAAATTGCTACTGCAAGAACTGGAATATCTGTAGCACTCATTCTATGTGTTAAATAAGATACTTTTCTTGTATCTTTCTTAATTATAATCCTTACTAAAAGATCTCTATCATAATACATATCTTTATAAGTTGATAATGGAATAATTCCACCATTATGAAGTTCTACATAAGTATCTAAAGATAATAAACATGTTAAAATATCTGAAAAACCAAACCTAGAATAAACACTACCTCCAATAGTTGCACAATTTCTAAATTGTACTCCTACTATATGCACTAAGGATCTTGCTATAACACCATTAAAATAAGAATTTAATGATTCATTAACTTCCATATCTCTTAAAGTGCACATGCATCCTATTTTAAAACTTTCTTCATCTTCTTGAATTTTATCTAAACCTAATTTTGATAAGTCAATAGCTGTTTGAATATTGCGGCTCCCCATCTTTAGCCAGCCAATTCCGCCTAATATAGTATTGCTTCTTTTTTGATTTAATTCATATGCTTGTTCCAAATTTTCTGCAACTACATAATTTTTAATTGTAAACAAATTTTTCCCTCCTATATCATACTATTTCTGAATGTTCTTGTTATCTATTTTAAATATTTTATGTATATAAATTATTCATTAAACTCCAAAAGTACTTTTACCTTTCCTCCGCATGCCATTCCTAGTTTAGCTGATGCCGAGTTAGACAAATCATATTCTTCTATAGTAGATTTTTTAGTTTCTATAATCTCTAAGGCTTTTTCATATACTGCATTTTCTACACTTCCACCACCAACAGTTCCAATAAAACTTTTATTTTTAAATAAAAGCATCTTAGTTCCAACACCTCTTGGTCCTGAACCGTGTTTTTCTATTATTGTTGACAACACCATAGATTCATTTCTTGTGCTAAGTTCCTTTAATATATTATTGTCTATATTGCTAATATCCTTTTCATTTTTAATTTGAATAATTTCTCCTAAAATACTTACTGCTATTTCGGCTGGAGTTTTAGCACCTATTTTAAGTCCAATTGGCATATGTACTTTTGCAATATCTTCTTTTGTATAACCATTTTGAAGCATACTGTTTATTACAAAAGCTACCTTACCTTTGCTTCCAATCATTCCAACATAACAAAAGTTATTTTTAATTATTGTTTCTAAACACTTTCTATCATCTTTATGACCTCTTGTAATTATTACAAAGTATGTATTTTTATCAAATTTTATTTTCTCGAATGCTTCCTCAAAATTGCTACATATAATCTTATCTGCCATAGGAAATCTCTCTTTATTGGCAAATTCATCCCTATCATCAATTATAGTGGTATTAAACTCTAACAACTTGCCCATTTTACATAAAGGTAGTGCAATGTGACCTCCTCCGCAAATAACTAAATTAGGATTTCCTATAATATGTTCTATAAATAATTCTATTTCATTCTCTAACTTTAGTATATATGTTCCTTTATTAAAATCCACGATTTTTAAAATTTCATTCCAAAAATCTTTTAAGTTATCATTTTCTATTGAAATACTTTCCTTATATTTTGACAATTTCTGCCCTATTATTATTTCTCCATTATAGCTTCCTTTTATAACACTTATTACAAAAGCTTCTCCATTTAAATTCAGTCCATTGAAAAGCTTCTTATAAAAATTCTTTTTCATCTTAAATTCTCCAATTCTTCTCTAGTATCAATATCCACAAGCTCTATCTCATAGCTAATTTGAACTTTTTCTAAATCATCAAGGTATTTTTTCATGATAGATTTTCCACCAATATCACCATTTAAACTTAACAGTTCATGTCTATATTTCCCGGAAAATATAGCTGGGTTCCCAAACTTGCCATTGTGCTCAACACAAGCCATACCTTTATTACTTTTTGTAAATCTGTCAATTAATTTTTCCATGCTCTGTAATGATATAAAGGGCTGATCACACACACAAAACATATATGCATCTGCTTCAATATCTTCATTTATACCTAGTTTAATGGAATGAGATATTCCTAGATCACTGTTTTCATTCATAATAACTTGTATATTATATTTTGATAATGATGCTTTAATTTCTTCATATTTAGTAACTAAAACTATTTTATTAAAGTTTAATTTTAAAATTTTTTCTACAACATTCATATACATTGGTTTATTATTAATTGTTGCTAATAATTTATTTCCTTTAAATCTAACACTATTTCCTGATGCTAATAAAATTAAATTTATCTTCATTATTTTAATTTTTAATTATACTTTCTAATTATTATTGTATAATTCCTTTCATTATCTTTTAAGTAAGTTACAATAAAGAATTTAATATTTCGTTTTATGATTTGGCATTATTTTAAATATAATTCATTAATTATATCTTAATTTTTCTATATCCAATAACAGCTGCACCAATTGCACCTGCATATTGGCATAAGTCATTGGTTAATACTTTTCTATTAAGGTAACCTTCAAGGTTTTCCCTAAAAGCTTCTGATAGTGCAAGTCCACCACTAAAAAATATATCTCCATGTAAACTTAGTTTTTGTGCGAAATTAGATGTTCGTCTGCAAATCGAATGAATTATTCCAAGAGCAATATCACCTCTATGAACATCTTTTGCAAGAAGGCTGATAATTTCACTTTCAGCAAAAACAGTACACATACTTGATATATTTACTGGATTTCTATTTTTCACAAACTCATCTATATTAGCCATCTCTTCTTCTAAAGTCCTCATCATCACCTCAACAAATCTCCCAGTTCCAGCTGCGCATTTATCATTCATTAGAAAATCTACAACATTTAATGAATCATCTAACAAAATAACTTTAGAATCCTGACCACCTATATCTATAACTCCTCTAATAGTAGGATTAAGAAAAGCTGCTCCTTGAGAATGACAGGTTATTTCAGTTACAATTTTATCAGCTTCTTCTAACAAGTTTCTACCATATCCTGTAGCTATTGTAATCCTACCGCCTTAGAATATAGTTCATTATAAATTTTGTAAATGCTTTCTTTTGGCTTTGAAGAAGTTTTTAAGATCATTGTTTTAACTATTTTTTCTCCATCAAATAATACTCCTTTTGTAGTTGTTGAACCTGAATCTATTCCTAAAGTATATTTATCCATTGTTTGCCACCTTATATTCTTAATGTTTATTTATATATAAATTATAATAAACTAAATCTTTACTAAAAAATAGACTCTGTCAGGTTAAATTATTAATATATGATATAAAAAAACAGGTAATACAATACCGCTTCTATTCATAATTTAACCAAACTATTTAAAAGAATGATAAACTTGTTTCAGTTATTATTTACTAACTTTATTATTTTTGATAGATATTATTCATTCTTTAACTAGCATATTCATTTATGAAAGAAGTATTAGTATAATTAAATAAAAAACCAGGAGGAAGATATATGAGTAATATAAAAGTAATTATTATGGACGTGGATGGTACATTAACTAACAGTAAAAAAGTAATTACTGAAAAGACTAAGAATGCTTTAATTAAAGCACAAAAGAATGGTGCTATATTAATCCTAGCATCAGGAAGACCCACATCTGGATTAATGGATTTTGCTAAAGAATTAAAAATGGATGAAAATCATGGACTTTTAGTTTCTTTTAATGGTGCTAAGGTTATTGATTGTCAGAGTAATGAAGTTTTATTTAATGAAACCATGAGTGTTGAACAAGGACAAGCAGTCCTTGAACATATGAAGAAATTTAATGTTAAACCCATGATTGACAAAGGCGACTATATGTATGTTAATGATGTTTTTAACAATGAGATTCATTACAATGATACACTATTAAACATAATTCAATATGAATCTCGTGGCGGTAAATTCAAGCTATGTGAAAAGGATGATTTAGCAGCCTTTGCTGACTATCCATTAAATAAAATTTTAACTGCGGGAGACCCTGAATATCTACAGGCTAATTATAAAGAAATGATGGAACCATTTAAAGACACTTTAAGTTGTATGTTTACAGCACCTTTCTACTTTGAATTTACTGCTGACGGAATTGATAAAGCTAAAGCGTTAGATACTGTGCTAATTCCTATAGGATATAAAAAAGAAGAAATGATTGCTTTTGGAGATGGGCACAATGATACCTCAATGATAAAATATGCTGGTATCGGAGTAGCTATGGCTAATTCCGTACACGATTTAAAAGCTGTAGCTGATGAAGTGACTTTATCTAATGAAGAAGATGGTATTGCTTATACACTAAGTAAGTACATAACTGATATAGATATTTAGGACACAATAAAAAATAATAAACAAGCATACTGATCTATTATTTTTTGATTATGACTAAATTATACTTAAACTCAAAACACCAAAAGCTAATAAAATATTGTATAATGTTCATGAGGTGATGTTCATGAATATTTTTAGTAAATTGAATAAACTAACCAACTTAACTGAAAATGAAAAAACATTAGTTAATTATATGCAAAATAATCCAGAAACTTTTGCAAAAATGAGTGCTCTTGAAATTAGTGAAGCATGCTTTATTTCAACCTCTACTATTTATAGACTATGCCAGAAATTAGATTTATCAGGGCTATCAGAATTAAAAGTAAAAGTATCTGTATCTATTAATGAGTATTTAAAAGAAAAGAGTTCAATAGATTATAATTATCCGTTTAAACAAAATGAAACTCAATATCAAATTGTATTAAAATTGAAAGAATTATATGAACAAACATTAATGTCTTCATTAAATTTAATAGATCTAGAGCAATTAAGATTGATTTCTGCTGTTTTAAAAAAATCACAGCAAATTGATTTTTATACCTCTGCTGGAAATCTTTATTTTGCAGAAAACTTTAAATTTCAAATGCAGGAAATTGGAACCCTTATCAATGTTCCAATAGAAGAGTATCATCAACTTTTAACTGCATCTACTAGTGATGAAAATCATATTGCGATAATAGTTTCCTTTGAAGGTAGAGGAATAATAATACAAAGAATAGCAGATATACTAAAAAAGAATAAAACACCAATTATTTTAATTTCTTCTACAAATGAAAATCCTCTTACTAAATATGCAAATTATCAATTGTATTTAAGTTCAAATGAAAACCACTTTAATAAAATTTCATCTTTTTCAACAAGGTTATCTTTGTTATATGTTTTAGATTGTATATATACATGCTATTTTAAATTTAACTATGACAAAAATATAAACTATAAACTTGATACATACAAAAAATTATCTGGAAATAATAATAAAATTTATTAAACAATATAACAACACTCATTTATGCCGCTACATTTCAATTTATTTAAATAGTTTCTTTAGATCTTCTAATAGTTACTTGTAGAATGTAATGGATATGTAGCTGGAGAAATTAATCTCTAGGCGTAGCATGTTATAGGAATATTCAAGCTAAATATATGTATTCTAACTATCCACATATACTTAATTAATAATTTATAATTAACAACTATATTAGACTATAAATTTTAGCTTTAATATTCCTTCCTTAAATAAAAAGACGACGCTTGCACTTTAATTTTATACCTATTGGCTGTATACGTTCGATAGTTTCTCGAGGTAATAATCATCTTGTATTTTTAATAGTTTCTTAATTTCAGGTATATCTTTTTCTGTAAAATTAAAAATTGAAATCAACTCAACTCCACAGCGATATACTTGCCTTTCATCTGGATAAATAAAATCATATCCTTCTGTTCCATCACATCTTCCGCAACCATAACATCCAGTATATTTTCCGTCATATTCTTCAATAACATTTTTAATACCATGTTTGAAAATATCGGAATATTCCTTTGCTGCAAAGAATCGTAATCTTAGCCCTGGAATATTCCTTTCGCCGTATTTATATCCGTCATGCTTCTGTTCTTTAGCCTCCATTTTCAAAATTGTCTTTTTAACTTTATTCTTTCGAAAATCAATGATAACATCACTGGTTTTATTTCTTACTGGATTATAACCGAGGTTTACCGCATATTCACCCAATTCTAAAAACATTAAATTATATTTTACATCTATATTTGATAACAATTCATTTAAAATAGATCTATGTCTTTCATTCATGTTACCTACCTCCATTTTTCGTTAATATATTTCTTCCCATTAATAATCCACGTAGTCTTTTATGCAAATTGAAGTTTGTTAAACTTCATATTATGTTTATAATGTTTAAATATTATTAAATCATTCAGTCACATATTTATCACTAATGACAGGATATTGATAATTCCATTTATCCGCAGTTTCAATAGATATTTTAAGGTGACGCAATTGTTGCTTAAAAGATACTTTACAGCATCTTCACTAAAACGAATAATTCCCTTACTTAAATATATTTAAAGCATTTCTATAAATGCAGCCATTCTTGTATTCAATTGCCCTATATCATTTGTAGAAAAATCAGTTTCAACGCTCATATAAGGCTTATTTTTTTCATTATTCACAAATCTTTTAATCGATAAAGTCTCCACATTATATGTGTGACAAGCTGTTAAAATCACATCAACTACAGCATTTACTTTATATTCATCAATCATTTTATTAAGCAGTTTAATTCTATTAGGATTAGGTGTCATGCATGAACATCCAATTGATAAATATTTACGAGAAAGAGCATCATAAATATCTGGATTTTCTTCATCTACTAATTCATCAACAGCTTTTGCAACACTACAATTTTCAAAAGCAACTACATATGCGCCATTATCTTCAATTGCTTTTATAACTTTTTCAGCTGCGCCACCAATAGGACAACCAGTAATTAATATACGTGGTTTAGATTTATATTTCTTCTTTGCTTCATATTCTAAATTAATCTTTTCAATAAGTTCATCCATTTGCTCTGGAATCTCTTCCTTATTAAAACTAAAGGTTGTCCCATTCATAACACTAAATATATCTTGTCCGAGCATTGCAACAGGTTCTTTTTTACCAAGTTCATAAAATTTTTTTAAAGCTTTGCGTTCATTATTTTTTATCTTAATTGCTTTCCTTATATCATCTTCACTTATTTTTACATCAAACATTTCTTCTAAACTTGTTTTCAATTTAATAACTTCATCTTTCCATAGCTTGAGTCCTGCTCCACTTTGAGAATTTGGAAGCTCCATAACATGTACCGGTTTATAATCCGAAAGATATTCATACATTTTCTTTTTTCCATCACAAGTAGTTTCTCCAACAATTAAATCTGAAAAGAAAAAGAATGGGCATTTATCAGTTTTAGCAAAACCATAACTTGATTTTATTAATGGACATAAATTACGTGGAAGATCTTGTTCAGCATCAGCAATAGTTTCATCAGAAGTAGCGCAAAGTGAGACAGTTGCTGCTCCCATAGCTAATGCTATTTCTTGTGGAAAATATGTACAAAATACTCCTATTAGAGGTATGTCCTTTTCTTTAAGTTCCTTAGCTTTAACAAAAGCATTCCTTCTACCTTCAGCAAATTCTTCAAATATTTTTGGTAAATTCTTTTGTAATTCCATTTTATTATTTCTCCTCATAATATATAATTTTTTCGTTTTGCTCTTTTATTTAATTTCCAAATTTATGCTTTTCTTATATGTTTTTATAAAAAAACTCTAACCACTTATATTCTTTATAAATTATTATATTATTAACTTTTTTATTTTTTATCTTTAAACCAATATTCCTTTTGTAAATATTTATTACAGACTTTAAAACTATTTATTTTTAAAAGGATATTTTAATCTTAAAACAATATGGTTATTTGATCACTATAGGTTTATCACCTTTATCAACAACCTGACCAATAATTCTCGCATATGGTGTAAATTCTTCAATCCTTGATAAAAATTCCTTAACATTCTTTTCAGTAATTGAAATCAGAAGTCCACCTGATGTTTGTGGATCTATTAATACATCTTGTAGCTCTTGTGTAATATTTGATGCTAGAGTGAACTTATCTTTTAAATAATCAAGATTATTATACATTCCTTCAGGTATAATTCCCATTTTAGCATAATCTAGTGCTCCATCTATAATAGGTACAGATTGACTGAAAATCTCTATTGTTTTATTGCTGCCACTTGCCATTTCATGGCTATGACCAACTAAACTAAAGCCAGTTATATCCGTACATGCATGCACTTCAAGTCCAGAGGTGCATTCTTTAGCATATTTATTTAATGTACACATTATAGCTGTAATTTCTTTGATTTTACTTTCATCCAACAGTTCTGCTTTAGCAGCAGTATTCATTATTCCAATACCTAATGGTTTTGTAAGTATAAGTACATCTCCAGTTTTTGCATTACTATTTGAAAGTATTTCACTTGGATGTGCAAATCCTGTAACACAAAGACCATATTTAGGAGTAGGGTCTGCTATAGTATGACCACCAGCAATTACTGCTCCTGACTCCTTGACTTTATCATATCCACCTGCAAGTATATCGTGCATAATAGATTTATCTAAACAAGACGGAAAGCAAAGTAAATTCATTGCTGTAACAGGATTTCCTCCCATTGCATAAATATCACTAAGAGCATTAGCTGCTGCAATTTGACCAAAAGTATATGGATCATCTACCATTGGCGGAAAGAAATCTACCGTTTGAATTGCTACTATATTATCATTAATTTTATATACGCATGCATCATCATTAGTATCAAACCCCACAAGCAGATTGGGATCTTTAAACTTAGGTAAACTACTTAAAATCCCATGAAGAACTCCAGGACCTATTTTGGCAGCACATCCTGAAGTTTTAGTTAAACTAGTAAGTTTTATATTTTCTAACATATAATATGTCTCCTCCTTAAAATATCCGCTATATCATTGGTTACTAAATTCATATATTTACTTACATTATATATAAATTTTATCATAAACAATTTCTATAAGATAATAGAATTTGATTCAATTAATACAGAAAAGAGAAGTATACAAACAGCTAAAGTAAAGATCCAATTATTTTTTATTAGTTTACATTAAAATACTTGTGATTTTAATTAGTATATTCTCTATTCTCAATGCATTATAATATTCTACTTTAGGGGTAAAATACTTTCTTAATAAATCTGAACAGGATGGAATATATACTATCGATGGATTTTTCTTATTCAATACATTTATAAGTTCATAATCAACTTTTCTATTTTCTTTTATTATTTTATCACTATAAAATACCAGCTTCGCCATTTTTATGTCTCCTTATTTATATTAATCGATATTTAACTATTTTATACAAATTATACGTTGTTTGCTTTTTAATTTAAAGCTCCTTTAAGCTGATTATACAATAATAGTCATAGGTGATAGTACTGTTTCTTAAAATATATTTAAGAACGTTTTTATTAATTACTACTTCAAATTCATATATTAAGTAAAAAAATCGCAAATTCATCTCTGAACTGCGATACGTTAATTTAATATTAATTATTCAAATATTTTTTCATTTTAATTTTGGTTATAAAAGTTTTCTAGGAGTGGTTTTAGTATACTAAAATTGTAATTAAAATGTCCCCCTCCTTCTAATCTATCTATCATTGAGCAATCATACTATTCATTTGTATCTTTACTCTAAAATTCCTCCCCCTGCATCAACATCTGTATCCTTTTTATAGAAATATAGCAAAATTCCTAATAGGAAAGTTAAAAATTCAGAAATCGTCATAGAAAAAATTATACCATGAAGACCTAATATAGAATTAGCTATAATGATTGTTGGAATAAATAATATTCCTTGTGCAATAGACATAGCAATTGCTTGTTTTGCTTTACCAGTTGCTTGAAAATAGCTGGTAATTAAACCTGTAAAGCCATTAAATAAAGTTGATATAAGCATTACACTCAAAATATACATACCTATTCCTATTAAATTTTCACTTGAAGTAAACCACCCTAAAACCTCTTCTCTAAAAGCATAAACTATTGATGAGAAAATACATACAATTAGCGCAATTGCTATTGATGTTTGCTTCATCGCACTTTTCAAGCGGTTTTTATTTTTTGCTCCATAAGAATATCCAATTAACGGAGTTATCCCCATAAATAATCCCATACATAAAAATTCAGGCAATTGAACTATACGAAGAGATACCCCAAAAGCCGCAATGACATCCTCTCCATAATATACAGCATAATTATTTAGTAACAACGTGGATACAATCAAAAAACTTGTTAGTAAGAAATCTGATATTCCAATACCAAATATTTCTTTTATAATTTGCTTGTCCCACAAAAAATATTTATATGATAAATCTATATTTGCACTATTTTTTTGCAAATGCCACACGTAATACATTAAAGAAAATAAATTTGATATTCCAAAGGATAAAGCTGCACCGACAACATTAAGATTAAGGACAAGAATTAGAAGTACATCAAATATTAAATTAGTTACAGTACCAATAAACATTCCATACATGGATTCCTTTGCTGCTCCTTCCCCTCTAATTATTTGTTCTAAGGTAAAATTAGCAACAACAACTGGAGTTACAATAAAAAGAAATAATATATAACTTTTTGTAGGTTGAAACGCTTGTGCATCAGTTCCAAGAATGCTTGTAATCGGATTTATAAAAACTATACATAAAAATGCTACTATAATCCCAAATAACAAACTTCCATGCAATACAAATGAGGATACATTCTTAATTTTTTCTGTCTCCTTACCACCTAATAATCTAGATATATACGTACCACCACCTACACCCCAAATACTACCAAGTGCCATTAATAAAGTTGTTATTGGCAACCCAAATGTTATAGCTGATAACATTGCAGTATCGTGAGTTAATCCAATAAAAAAAGCATTTATGATATTATAAATTACCCCAACTGACATTCCAAGCATCATAGGAACTGATAGATGCATTATCGCTTTATTTATTGGTGCTTTTTCCAAATAAAATTGATCTAAGTTTTCATTTAAATTTTCCATTATATAAATACCTCCTATTCAAACTGTTTAATAATTAATTATTAGAATTCTAATAATTAAGCTAAATCAAAACTACACTATGATATTAATTAAACTAAATAGCGTTATCTAATTTTGATTTTATTTATAACACCTCCTACAATTTTTTCAAATTTATAAGCAATATTAATATAATAAAATAGCAACACTTACACTTCAGACTGTTTCCTAACTAATTATTAGATTTCTAACTATAAATATAAACGATAGATAGAATACTATCGTGTTAATAAGACTATAAATTTTTATTTATTTTAGTTAATAATTTCTTTAATATTTCAATCTCCTCTTGTGAAAGACTAGAAGTGATTTCATTTTCTATTTCTTCAAATTTTGAATTAAATGTATCAATTAATTCGCTTCCTTTTGGTAAAACATATACTCTTTTCTCTCTCTCATTATCCTTAGGAATTCTTCGTTCAATATAACCTTTTTTTTCAAGACCTTGAAGCATACTTGTAATACTAGCACCTCTTTTATTAAAAAAATCTGCTAAATCTTTTTGAATAATTCCTTCATGATCACTAATATAACCAATAGTACGTCCCTGTTCAGAATTTAATCCTAACTCTGAAATATTGCTATCCGCTTTATTTTTCAACTTAATTGCAATAACCCTAAACAAATTCGAAAAAGGTGTGCCTGATTTACTTGTTCTATCCTCCATAATTATCTCTCCTAATAAAATTCAATTAATTATTACTATCCTAACTAGGGATATAATTGATTATAATACTTAGACTTCTAACTGTCAACAATCTAATTTATTTTATAAATTTATTATTTTGTAAACATACTATTTAATAAATTTCTTTCAAATATATTGCATTGCTTAATAAAGTACCTTTTTTACCTTGATTATCAGTTAAAATGTTTGCATTTTGACACCTTTTTATCATCACTGATATTGAAACTTTTCATCTTTTCTTAAAATTACCTTTTTATAGCATATTCTCCTTTTACTTCATCAAATTTAGAATTGCACAGTAAAAAATCGCAAATTCAATCTCTTGAATAATGCGATTTTACAATTTGCTACTTAATTTTTAGTGATTAATAATTTAACAATAATGCGTTACTCAATATAAGTAGTCCATTTATTGCATTTATTACACCAGTATATAGCGAAATCCAATGTTTCATCAGCCGCATCCAAATCGAAAGTAAAAATGTTTTCTTCTTCGATAAATCCTATATCCCTACGCCAGACACTAAATCTTTCCGCATCACATTCATGGCATTCAGAATCACATTTCCCTACATACTCAAAATCATCAATCGTTATTCGATTATCCTGTAAAAATTGGACTATAGCTTCTTCATAACTTACATCTGAATGCATTAATTATTACGTCAAAATTTACAAATTCTAATTCACCAAATTCCACTTATTTATCAACATCATTTACTGTAAGTAATTTTTTAAAGTGTAATAACCTTTGATACTTCCTTCATACGATTTGTTATATCATACATATTACTTACTTTTCCTACCTTTAAGTTTTCTTCAAGCCCATAAAAATTAAGGCATGCTCCACATACTAAGATTTCGACCCCTTCCTTTTCTAAATCCTTCAAATGCTCTATTGCTTGCTCATTTAATGTAGGAACCTTTACTCCATCATTCATAAATAAAACTGATTTTGGCAAATCCTCCCCTTCTAAAATTGTATAAAAGTACATTTTTATTAATGACTTTCCAAGTTCTTCATTACCTGCACCGATAATTTCTTTTCCTATAAATACTGACCATGTCCCTAAATCCTTTTTTCTTTCTTCTAATATTTCATTACACTCTTCACTTCTGAACATATCCGAAGTCTTTGAAAAATAAACCTTAAATATCTGATTATCTTCTTTTAACTCTGTTATAAATCCTTGACTATTACCAAGCTTCTGTAGATTTTGCACCGCTATATTATTATCAACTTCAATTACAAAGCTACTATTTCCTCCATCAATTTCTTTTTTTGCCATTATTACAGGAATTGGACAATTCTTGCCCTTTGCATCAATTATTTTATTCATTTAAATTCATTCCTCTCTATAATATATCTTATAACATAAGCCATATGAATTTATTTTACTCATTTTATAACAATGTAATCTATAATTTAGTATACATCTTTAAAATATTGTATGTTTATAAGCATATCTCTATTTCTGCTGGGACTTTAAATATAAAATTGCCTCTAAAACTCCTCCCCCTATAGATCTAGCCTTATCTGAAATTGTAAAACAATGATCTTTTTCACATCTTGGATCAATATCTCCACTTTTCATTCCTTTAAATACTTTAATATCCTTTTGAAGCATTCCTCTAACTATTCCATTTATTTCTGCAAAAATTGGAGTTTCATTAACATAAGCGACAGTCTCTCCCTTTTTAACATAATCACCAATATTAGCTACAGGAGATATTTTTCCATCATCAGTTGCTCTAATTATTCTTTCTTTCGTATATCCGCCAATATCTCCTGGCACTCCAGTATTAGGTATTGCACTTCCACTATATATTGCTTTTCCTAAATAATGACCCCTTTTGGTTTCAACAACACAGTGGCAGTCAATCCCAGCTCTAAAGCCTGGTCCAAGTGCTATTACAATTTTAGCATCATTAATATTAGTTCCTAAATTTCTCTTTGCTATTATGGCATCAATTATTATTTCAGGCCTAATTTGATCTACAATCTTAGCTTCTTCATCTACTAATATTGCAATATTTCCATCTTTAATTATGCTATAAATATCCTGTTTTTCAAAAGCAAGTACTGCCTTTATATCTTCCACTTCTACTTCTTTATCATATACAGCTTGTGAAAAGGCTACAGTTCTTCTTACCATAGTTGGTTCTGAAATTTCTGTCATAACTATATTAAAACCACATTTTTTTAATCTATGAGCAACTCCTGTAGCTAAATCTCCAGCGCCTTTTATTAATATCATAATATGTATTCTCCTTAGTTAAATTCTTAGCGAATTAAAAAGTTAGCTATGTTTTAATTTAGCTTCCTATTGCCACATACTCTTAAAACATAGCTTTTTTATATTTTATTTAAATGTTGTTAATATTAATTCATCTGTTCCTAATTTAGAAATTTCATATGAAATATTTTTACCTATTTCAAAGCTTTCCCTATTATCTACTTTATTTACAATCACTTTATAATCACATTTTACATTTTTTCTTTGACCTTTATCGCTTAGTAATATTTTCGCAATATCATTTTCATTTATAATATGTTCTTCAGTTACATCTAAAAACTTTGAAACTAAATTAGGTCTATGACATGTTTCTTTAATGGTTTTTCCTATTGCATCAATTCCACATACTCCTATAACTAAATTACTCCCTTCAAGTATTACCGGTTCATGAAAAGCTGGCATTTTTAGAGGTAACCTTCTTGATCCATCAGCTTCAACAAGTACAAAATCGGCTAATTCAATAAGGGATGTTGCCGTACTTTCAAGCAATCCTCTTATTTTGTTTAATTTTTTTTCTTTAACGTTACTAAATGTGTCTTCATTTTTCAATTGATTCAGCTCTAATTTTACATTTTTTTCATCACATAACATTCCAACAGTAATCATATTTTCACTATTTAATAATTTAATAATGTCGCATCTTTTACCTGTAAGCACCACGTTACTTTTAGGCATAAACATATGAGTAGTAGTAGTTATTATAACTTTTTTTCCTAGTTCGCTTAATTCATTTCCCAATTCATATATTAAACTTGTTTTACCTCCGCCTCCAACGAATGAAATTATATTTTTTGTATTAATATTAATCTTTAGTGCTTCCAGCAGTAATTTTCTTTCTTCTATTTCTCCATTGCAAAACTCAAAACTCTTCATATTTCACCTTTATTATTTTTATAAAATAGCTTATAAATAGTCGTATAGTTTTTTCAAGTCAGAAGCTCAAATATTCTTATAATATGGATGTTTTACTTACATGAATATTTTTCATTTAATATTTTTCTATATGAGTCCTGTAAAGCCACAAACTGTCCTCCAACAAAAAATCCCGAATCATATAAGTTTACATGTTCTATTTTAATTATAACTGGAATAGTTACATTATTATAGTTAAATGCTATTTCCAACAGATCATTTACTTTTAAATTCATATCAGATATAAATCCCATGCCAGAGATTGAAATATCTATTCCCTTTACCTCCAAATTTGCATGTTTTAGATTTATACTTTCTACCTTAAATTTAAGATTATATTTATATCTTTTATTAACTCTGCGTTCTTTAGTAAATACTTGTTCTTTTTCGTTTAGGTAACTATATCCATTCATATATTGGACTCCTTTCTTTGTTATTGATTAAATTTAATATAAACAATTATATCATAATTGTTTTTTAAAAGTTTTTATAAAACTTTTAATTTTATGAAAAAAGTCAGTAATTAATATTAATTACTAACTTCTAATCTCATGAAATTATTAACATGCACATGTAAAGAAATTTTACTATAAGTTCGACAAAACTATAATGCCTACATGGAAGGAATTTTTTTGACTTCATCAGTTTTTTTATTTAGCAAAAATATATCAACATAAAAATTCATCTATTTTTTCTAAGTAGAATGTGATTAAAATATGATATTTTTATAAACTCATCTATGTGAGATACTTTCATTTCCATCTCAATCATTTTGGGGACCCAATTAGGTTCATATTTATTTGAATCATTTTGTTGCAAATCCCAAAAAGTTCTAACTCCAAAAATTTTTTCAACACTAATTTCAATATCTTCTGCCCACTCTAGCATTTCATTTATATCATAATAATTTACCTCTCCAAAATTCATTATATTAATCGTTCCATTATTTAGAAGATATGTAGCTTGATCAGTATTATTTTCACGAACAACTTGGTGCATAATTTTTCCTGCATAATTATGTTTTAGAATTGATATTATTCCATTAGGTCTAAGAACACGACAAAATTCCCTAAATATATCTTTTCTCTCTTTTAAATATTCCAAAACACAATGACACACTATAACATCAAATGAATTATCTTCTTGCTCTCTTAATTGCTCTATACTTCCTATAATTTGCTTATAACTATTTTCACATATTCTAGCTTCTACCATATCAGCATTTGGTTCTATTGCCAAAACATCATTGTTCTTTGCTAAATGATTTGCTGTGGTTCCAAAACCACTTCCAAAATCAAGAATTTTAGAATTAACTATATGTGGTAATTGGCTCCAAACTGCCCTATAAGTCAACATTCCCCAAGGTTTACTTGTATATTCTAAGTATAACTCTAACTCACTATTCATTATGTATCCCCTTATATAACTCCTTCATTCTAAGTCATCTTATAAATTATAAATTTATTTTACGAATTAATCATACCACATTATACCATTTATGTAACATTTAAAATATATTGATTTTTAACACTACTTCTTTTGCTTTTCATAAATATCCTTTTTACTCATACTAATTTTCTTTTACCATATATTTAATTTCGAGAACACAAAAATACTCCTCTTTCTAGTGACAGATTTTTAATTTTTAACCTGTTTCCTTTAAGAGGAGCATATAATATTTATTAAATTATCTATCTTATAAGGTACTTTTTGTTTTTTATATTTGAAAAGTTCTTGGTTGCAGCATAGCTGCTTTTTTTATATGTGTATATCTTATGATAATTCAAATGCACCAGTATATAATTGATAATACTTGCCTTTTTGCTCAATTAACGCATCATGATTTCCTCTTTCAATAATTTCTCCTTGGTCTAATACCATAATTACATCAGAATTTTTAATTGTTGAAAGTCTATGCGCTATTACGAAAACTGTTCTACCATTCATTAATTTATCCATACCATCTTGAACGATTTTTTCTGTTCTTGTATCAATACTAGATGTAGCTTCATCCAATATTAAAACAGGTGGATCGGCAATTGCTGCTCTAGCTATTGTTAAAAGCTGTCTTTGACCTTGTGAAAGATTTCCTCCATCTCCTGTAAGTATTGTATCATATCCATTTGGGAGATGTTTTATAAATTGATCTGCATTTGCAAGTTTTGCCGCTGCATGTACTTCTTCATCTGTTGCATCTAATTTCCCATATCTAATGTTATCTGCAACTGTTCCTGTAAATAAATGTGCATCTTGAAGCACTATTCCAAGAGAACTTCTTAAATCATCTTTCTTAATCTTGTTAATATTAATTCCATCATATCTGATTTTACCATCTTGAATATCATAGAAACGATTGATTAAGTTTGTAATAGTAGTTTTTCCTGCACCTGTAGATCCTACAAAAGCTATTTTTTGTCCTGGTTTCGCAAAAAGTTTTATGTTATGCAATATTATTTTTTCATCATTGTAACCAAAATCAACATCATCAAATACTACTTCACCTAAAAGTCTTGTATAAGTAACCTTACCATCTTCATGAGGATGTTTCCATGCCCAGATTCCAGTACGTTTTTTAGTTTCAGTTAATTCTCCATTTTCATCTTCTTCTGCATTAACTAAAGTTACATATCCTTCATCCATTTCTTGCTTTTCATCAAGAAGCTTAAAGATACGTTCTGATCCGGCTAAAGCCATAACTACAAAGTTAAATTGTTGAGACATTTGGTTTATTGTTTGGCTAAAGCTTCTTGTTAATTGTAAGAATGAAGCCAGTGCTCCAATAGTAAATCCACCAAAGCCACCAATAGCAAGAATTGCTCCAACTATTGCAGCTAAAACATAGTTAATATAGCCTATGTTACCCATAATCGGCATTAAAACATTGGCATATTTATTTGCATTATTTGCACTATCAAACAGCATATCATTTAACTTATCAAACTTAACTTTTGCTTCGTCTTCATGACAAAAAACTTTTACAACTTTTTGCCCTTCCATCATTTCTTCAATGTATCCATTTACTGCGCCCATATCTTTTTGTTGAAGACCAAAGTATTTTCCACTTTTTCCACCAATAGATTTAGTAACTCTAAACATTAATAATATTATTAAAATTTGAATTCCAGCCAGCGGTAAACTTAAATAAATCATAGAAATAAATATACTAACAACAGTAATAATTGCAGATAATAACTGTGGTATACCTTGGCTTATCATTTGTCTTAATGCATCGGTATCATTTGTATAAAGACTCATTAAATCTCCATGTGCATTTGTATCAAAGAATTTAATTGGTAAAGTCTCCATATGAGAAAACATATCATCTCTTATTTTCTTAAGAGAACCTTGAGAAATTACAATCATAATACGGCTATATACATATGTTGATAAAACTCCAACATAATAAATTACTGCCATAGTAATTATCATCTTAAGTAATGGCCCAAAATCAGCACCTGATTTATTCATAAGCGGAACTACATAATCATCAATTAAATTTCTTAAAAATAATGTACCAACAACATTAGCAAGAGAACTTATAACAATAGTTACAGATACAATCAAAAATAGAAACTTATATTCCTTAAATACATAAGCTAATAACCTTTTTAATATTTTTAGTGAATCCTTGTTAGGCTTCATAGCCCCTCTTGGTCCATTACCGCCTGGTCCTCTCACTGCTCTGGGCTTATTATTTTGACTCATTATTATCAGCTCCTTTCACTTGTGATTCATAAACTTCAGCATATATATCATTTGTTTTTAATAATTCGTCATGTGTTCCAAATCCATCTATTTTTCCATCATTTAATACAATAATTCTATCTGCTTCTTCTACAGATGAAATACGTTGTGCAATGATAATCTTTGTAGTATCTGGTATTGTTTCTTTAAATGCTCTTCTAATAAGAGAATCAGTTTTTGTATCTACTGCACTTGTGGAATCATCTAAAATTAGTATTTTAGGTTTCTTAAGTAGCGCTCTTGCAATACATAATCTTTGTTTTTGTCCTCCAGATACATTTGTTCCACCTTGTTCAATATGAGTATCATATTTATCTGGAAGATTTTCTATAAATTCTTCCGCTTGAGCTTGTCTACATGCAAAAATCAACTCTTCATCTGTAGCTTCTTTATTTCCCCATCTTAAATTTTCTTTTATTGTTCCAGAAAATAGTACATTCTTTTGTAATACCATTGAAACTTCATCCCTAAGTGTTTCTATATCGTAGTTTCTTACATCAACTCCGCCAACTTCAATACTTCCTTTTGTTGCATCATATAATCTTGGAATGAGTTGTACTAAAGTAGATTTGGCACTACCTGTTCCTCCTATAATTCCTATAGTTTCACCAGAGTTAATTTTTATGTCTACATTTTGAAGTACTGAATTCTCTAAATTTTTACTGTATGAAAAATTAACATCTTTAAAAGTAATAGAGCCATCTTTTACTTCATAAACTGGATTTTCGCAGTTTGTTAAATCACTTTTTTCATTTAAAACTTCATTTATTCTTTCAGCTGATGATTTCGACATAATGACCATTACAAATATCATAGATAAAATCATAAGACTCATTAATATGTTAGTTGTATAAGTGAATAAACTCATAAGTTCACCAGTTGTCATAGAATTTGAAACTATCATCTTTGCTCCAAGCCAAGATAATAGTAAAATACAACTATAAACAGTAAATTGCATTGCTGGAGCATTAATTATAATTAATTTTTCAGCTCTTATAAAGAATTTATATAAAACTTCAGAAGCTTTATAGAATTTGCTTGTTTCATGTTCTTCTCTTACATAAGCTTTTACAGTACGAATTGAAGTTAAATTTTCTTGTACGCTGGCATTTAAATCATCATATTTTTTGAAAACCTCCACAAAATATGGATGTACTCTAGTCATAATAAAATACAATATAACGCCCAAAAATATAATTGCACCTATAAATATTAAAGATAGTTTTGCATTTATGTAAATACACATTGCTGTTGCAGATACAAGCATAAATGGTGCTCTAACAAACATTCTTATTATCATTTGAAATGCATTTTGAACATTTGTTACATCGGTAGTAAGTCTTGTTATAAGCCCTGCTGTAGAATACTTATCTATGTTTGAAAAAGAAAAATTTTGTATATTATAATACATTCCTTTTCTTACATTTCTAGCAAAACCTGTAGATGATTTAGCTGCATGTTTACCCCCAAGTACACCAAATGCAAGAGATAAAAATGCTACTGCTAACATTGCTACTCCAACAACAGTTACAGTTTTCATATCTTTCTTATTTACTCCCTCATCAATAATCACGGCCATTAATAGTGGAATAATCGTCTCCATCACTACTTCTAATGCAACATATACTGGAGTTAAAATTGTATCTTTTTTAAATTCTGCTGCATAACTTATTAATTTTTTTATCATATATATTCCTCCTTTTTGTTAGGTTTCTAACTAATAATCTTTCAAAAAAAATTTGCTATTAATCAGCAATTTTATTAGATAATCTGTCAATTAAAGAAACTAATACCTCTAATTCTTCGCCACTTAATTCATCTATTAAAGATTTCTCAAGTTCAAGAATAAGATTCTTTACATTTCTTTGAATTTCTGAACCTTTTTCTGTAAGAATTATCTTTTTAAGTCTTGCATCCTTACACACACTTACTCTTTCTATATATCCGTTCTTTTCCATTAATTGAAGTACACTAGTTACTGAAGAACGTCTAATGTCAAGCTCTTCTTCTATATCTTTTTGAAATATATCTCTTTTTTCAGAATTATGGTTTATAAAACCAAGTATCCTACTTTGAACACCTGTAATACCGTATTTCGAAGTACCATTATCTAATTTTCTATGAATTCTCTTAGATAATATAATTATTTTTCGACCAATATGTATCTCTTTATCCATATTTCATGCTCCTATCTATTTGTTAGATTTCTAACATTTAATAATTATAATTCCAGTTAAAATATTTGTCAATACAAAATAAAGTTCTATTATTCTTAAATTTTATAAATAAATGAAAATATTTCATAGTTCAAAATTTAAATAATAAAATATGTTATACAGGACCTAGACTATAAGTCATATACTATATGTTTATACAATCTGATAAATAACTAAATTGTAAAACTTTTTCAAATTAATAGAATCTACAGAAATACCTACAATCTAAACATCTTTTCATTAGTTTAGTCTGTAGGTACTAATAAAAATTTTAATTCAATTTAATACTTTTTTAATAAATACATTTACCAGCTTAGGGTCAAATTGACTACCTGCATTTCTTTGCAATTCTTTTATTGCAAATTCTTTTGATAATTCATTTTTATAACTTCTTTTACTAACCATTGCATCATAAGCATCTGCTATTGTTATAATCCTTGATACAAACGGTATCTCTTCTCCTTTCAAGCCTTTGGGATATCCTTTTCCATCCCATCTTTCATGATGATATAATATATAATTAGCTATGGCTGCCATTTGATTTACTGTATTAATCATTCTATATCCTATTTCTGGATGGTGTTTAACTTCCTTCCACTCCTCCTCTGTAAGTTTGCCCTCTTTATTAATTATTTTATCATCAAGAGCAATTTTTCCTATATCATGAAATTCTCCAGCTAACATAAGTTCATCAATTTCAGCCTTAGGTAATCCTAGCGCTTCTGCCATACTTTTGCATAATTCTGAAACTCTATAAGAATGCTCCTTCTCAATATTGCTTTTTTCACGGAGAACATTAATTATTGTTCTAATTGTTTTTCCTCTCATAGCTTGACTTTCAAACAATTTCTTTCCATACATATTGTCTTCAGCAATTTTAAAAACATCCTCGATCTTTTCTTCCTCACTATACTTACATCCATAGCCGAAGGAAACCGAAATATCTATGGAACCTACTCTTTCTTCTGCTAATGTTTCTTTAATATTATTAATTATTTCTTCTGCTTTAGAACCGTCAGTTTTAGGCAATACAATAACAAATTCATCACCTGATAGTCTTGCTGTAATATCTTTGGGTCTGCATCCTGACTTTATGACTTTTGCTACCTTCTTAATAATTTCATCACCCATAACATGTCCAAAAGAATCATTAATAAGTTTCAATCCATTTAAATCTCCCATAGCAATTGTTAATGGAAAATTTTCTTTGTCATTAAGCCTTATTAATTCTTCTTCAAAAAATCTTCGGTTATATACACCTGTAAGCTGATCATGATAACTTAAATAAATTATCTCTTCTTTTCTTCTCATAAGATCAATGGCATTTTTAATTTTTAAAGGAAGAGATATTTTCATTGCTTCTTCACTTAATGGCTTAGAAAAATAATCATATACGCCAAGATTTAATGCTTTCTCTATTGCTTCTTTATCAGAAATACCAGTACATACAATTACTGGAATATCCATTAAATTATAGTCTTCTTTAATTTCTTCTAGAACTTCAAAACCATTTTTCATTGGCATCATTATATCTAAAATACATGCATTTATATCATACTTTATAAGTTTATTAGAGATATCTAATCCATTTTCCGCTTCAAAAATATTAACATCCTTTAATTTCTTTTTAATTGCTTGACTAATTATTTTTCTTTCAATTGAAGAATCATCAACAATTAGTATATTTCCCCCCATAAATTTATTCCTCCTCTCCTTTTCTCCATAATTTACATAATAACTTTTCTGTTTTTTCTACTATTTCAACTAGTAACTCCTTATTATTATTCTTTATTGCAGTTTCGCCTTCTAATGAATTTTTAGCTATATCATTAATTCTTGCAGTACCTGCTGAACCTTTTAACTTATGAAGAAGTCTACCAGCTTCAATTAAATTATTTTGATTTATATTCGCTTTAATATCCATAAGAAGTTGTTCTGCTTGTTTACAAAAATCCATCACTAGTTCCCTGCAAAATTCTTCATCAAATCCTGATTCTTTCCTAAGAAGCTTCACAGTTTCATCAAAATAAGAATTTTTATTTTCACGAATTTCACTGATATTTAAGTCATTAATTTTATTTGTATCCTTATTTAAACTATTATCTTCAAAAGACTTAACATGCTTTTTAATAATGTCTATAACTTGTTCAAAATCAAAAGGTTTACTTAAATAATCATCCATTCCAGCTTCTAAACATTTATTTTCATCACCTTTCATAGAATAAGCAGTCATGGCTATAATAGGTATGTGCTTTTTTAAATCTTCTAATTTGCGTATCTCACCTGTTACTTCATAGCCATCCATTACTGGCATTTGACAATCCATAAAAATTATGTCATATTCTTTATTTTCATAAGCTTTTAAACCTTCTAACCCATTGACGGCAATATCACACGTTAAGCCAAATAACTTCAAACTATTAATGAAGAATTTTCTGTTTATGTCATTATCTTCAACTAAAAGTATTTTTAACTTATGGTTATATTTAGCTTCTACTGCAGTATATTCTGTAATAAAAACATTACTCAAATCTTCTTTTGAGTAATTTCCTTCTATCACCATTGCAACACAATCAAGTAATTCACTTCGCTTATATGGTTTTGAAATATATCCTGAAAATCCATTTTGTTTAGCCTCTTTTAATTCTAGGTTTGTAGTTATGGAAGTTAAAAGTATTAAAGGAATATCATCTATCAAATACTTTTTCTTTATAATTTCTGCCAGTTGAAATCCTGTCATTCCTCTCATTTGATAATCAACTAAAATGACATTATATAAATGTTCAAAACCTGTAAGCTTATTTAAAACAGATTCCAGATTTTCTGCTTCACTAACTATAGCTCCAACTTCTTCAAGATATACCTTTGCTATATAGCGATTCATTTCATAATCATCTATGACTAATATTCTTTTACCTTTAAGCATAGAATAATCTGGCATTGCTGGAATAACAGAATCCTTTGCCTTATCTAGGGTTAATTCAAAGCTAAAAGTACTGCCTTTCCCTTTTTCACTTTTAACGCCTATTGACCCTCCCATCATTTCAACTAATCTTTTACATATTGCAAGTCCTAAACCAGATCCTCCATATTTTCTGGTAGAAGATGAATCTGCTTGACTAAATGGTTTAAAAAGTTTACTTATCTCTTCTTCATTCATCCCTATTCCAGTATCTCTAATTTCAAATAAAAGTTCCGCGTTATTGTCTGTTTCTGTGATTAATGAAATTTCTATAAATATTTCTCCCTCATGTGTAAACTTTACTGCGTTACTAACTAAGTTGCTTATAACTTGTCGTAATTTTGTTGGATCTCCTATAACAAAGTTTGGAATAGCCGAACTTATAAGCATATTAAGTTCAATTTCCTTTTCAGTTGCTTTTGCATCATATAAGAATATAGTACTTTCAAATATAGATCGAATGTCAAAGGGAATATTTTCCATTTCCATTCTTCCGGCTTCTATTTTAGAAATATCAAGTATATCATTAATGACTGCAACTAAAGTATCAGAAGAGCTTTTAATTGTTTCAACATAATCTTTTTGAGTGCTATCTAACTCAGTTTTCTCAAGGAGACTTATAAAACCAACAATTCCATTCATAGGTGTTCTTATTTCATGGCTCATATTTGCCAAAAATTGACTCTTGGTCATGTTAGCTTCTTCTGCCCTTTCTTTTTCAATAACCAATTGATTTGTTCTATGTTTAACTTTTTCCTCAAGATTATTTATTAACGAATACAGTTCTTCTGCCATACTATTAAAAGCCTTAGACAGGCTTCCAATTTCATCATTTCTGAAAATCTTAGCTCTCTTTGATAAATCCCCCTTAGAAAATTTATCTGAAATTATTATTAAATGATTAATTGGTTTTAAAATAAATGCAGTACTTTCTATGTGAATTATAGTTGCTAAAATAAAAGCAATCATAATTAATATTATTGCAATATTAATGTTATTTTTTATTTCTTTTGTGAACATACTTTCAGGAATAGAAGTTATTATAAGCCAATCTAAACCCTCTTTTTCATATTCAACTATTTTTATATGGTACTTTTCATCTTCTATTTGTGAAATAAAACTCTCATTAGAGGTATTTTTGTAATTTTCATATGCTTCAATAATTGGTTTATTTTCAATATTTCCAATTAAGGCTCTTTCAATATTCCCATCTGAAAGCACTTCAAAATTAAGCTTATTAAGTGAATTTGCAACAAGGTATCCTGAATTTTTCTCAATTATATATGTTGTAGTTAAATTATTATCTGCAATTTTTTTTAAAGATTCGTTAAGATTTGAAATAGTTATATGTGTTCCCATTACGCCTTTGAGACTTCCATCTTTATTATAAATAGGATAAGCTGCTGATAGCGCTAAATCATCTTTTATAAAATGCTTATAAATAGCTGAAAATACTGGTTTTTTCTTTTCCTTAGCTTTTACATACCAATCTCTTGTTCTCGGATCAAATTCTCCATAGTCCTTAATAAAACGTCCTTCCTTTAAGTCATCATCTAAGCTATAATACATAGAATTACCATTAGTCTCAGAATTACTTCTATATACTTCCAGTTCATTTTTTTCATTTTTTCTTGCTCCATAATATTCTCCATCTTCTGTTCCAAAACTAAAACTATAAATTTCTTCACTACTTGATTTAATTACTCCTGAAAAAAAGGCATCCCTTTGCTCTTTATTATGTATATCTACAATTCCATATTGAATTAAATTATGATTAATTGCATTATTATATAAAGGTACACTAAATAGTGATTGTATTTCATTAAAAGTGTCCTGACTTGAATCTTCTTCCATTTTTGTTATAGTATTATCTACAGAAACTTTCCAATTTGTAAATACAATATAAGTTATAATTCCTACAGTCGTAGTCATAAGGGTTATAAACAAAGCACTAATTAATAGTCTTACTGAACCTGTTCTAAGGACCTTAATGAGATTTTTCAATCTTGGTATCTTAAACATAAAAATTCCCCCTATTTATTTTTAATACATATAACTGCAACCTTTATTCCTTCTACTAATCTAGTATACTGTAATAATTGTTAATTAACAAATATTATTAATTTAATATTTTAATTATAGCACTTGGAGGAATATTATAGCAATAATATTCCTAATATTATCTTTTTTGTCATATTGTTAAAAATTATAATAAATTAAAACTATTTATCATAAGAATAATTATTAATTATATAATTTAATTAATAATATTATCTTATCCATGTTTCTAAAAATAGAACTTCCTTTTTTCTGAACAAACTTTTCATAACATATATATTTCAAAATATATATTCAAAAAAGATTAGCTACTTAATCTAATAATTGCGTAACTAATCTTTTGTCCTTTATATTTTATAACTTATTATAAAGGTTTAATAAAAATTTTATCCAAGTCCTTCTTTTCTTATACGCAAACAAATACATTTTAAAATTTTATTATTAATTCTGGTTGAATTTTTATCACAATTCCATAGTTCTATATACAGAAGTTTACATTATTTATAATTTATTCGGAAATATTTTCATTCGAATTCTTCATCGTGCAAATTATTCCTTACTAAAATATGAGTTTTCACAAAATTATTTGTTTGCTTTCTAATAAAATTTCAGGAAAAACTAAAGTATATAAGTTCTAATTAAGAAAGTTCATAATTTAGTTGGTTGTCTTATCCAATCACTCTAATATAGAAATTAAATCTTAATGAACAAAATTTTTTAGAACATATATATAAATTTCTCCAAAGTTTTTCATGCTCATATAAGTTATTTCTACATATACCTCTCATTCCCTCTTAATTTTCGAACCTTTTTTCACCCTAATTTCCACACATTTCTACATATCATTTAATATTATTTTAATTTCAATGAGATTTATATACTATATAAAAAGATAAAACCAAAAATACACTAAACATTTAACAATTAAAATGCTTAGTGTATATCAATTTTTTACTTACTATTTTTACTTTTCTCCATATATTCAATTGTAACTACAAATTAAAATCATACTTAAAAAACTATATAAAGTAATTATGTATTATAAAATTTGTTTTGTTATAACAATCTATTTCAATGTGTTATTTACCAGTTTATAGAATCACCTAACACTGTAACCTTAACAGTTTGTCTTCCCCAATTATTACATTCACTGGAGCTTCGAAAGTATACATCAACTTCATTTCCTTTTATTGAACTACCAGTATCTGCAGCTACTGCATACCCATATCCTTCAATATATAAGTATGTTCCAAACGGAATTACATTTGGATCCACTGAAACTGTACTTATTCCATCTTGATTTCTTTCTACTGCTCGTCCACTTGCTGTTAAGCTTCCATCACTTGCTGTATATGCTGTTGCTGAACAAATTAGTTCATTTGCTGTTGCTGCCTTAGCTGTATTACTTAAAAAAGCAATTCCTGTTCCTAAATAAATACTCAGTGCTGCTACAAAAGCAATTGATTTTTTTATAACTTTTCTCCACTTATAACCTATCAACATCAAATCTCTCCTTTTCACTTCGCAAACTATATCTTCAATTATAACACAAAATTATGTAAACGTATAGAAAATATTTTATTTTTTTCACTTTATACTAACTTAAACTAATTTTACACTAAACCATTTCTCGTAATTATATATACTTTCCCAATTGTTGGTTTGGTGCTTGGGTATCCATCAGACGAATCACACAAAAAACCAAGAGTGCCTTTTAATAGCTTTATCCACAAAGAAATTTATCATACAAAAGTTGTTGAAGAAGCTATAGATACATGTAATGAACAAATAAGTGAATACCTAAAGGATATTAGAAGATCAGAGCAAGAAACAAATTGGAGTACTTTAACTTGAAGAATTCATAAATCAGTTTATTATCAAAAAGTAAAAAACTCTATGAATAAGCAAAGCTTTAAAATAATTTTCGAAGCTAAAAGGGGTATGGTGCAAACTACTTTATGTAATAATTGCTCCATTCCCCTTTCGTTTTTGTTTCAAGAAAATTTGTGTCTTCATAAGAAGTCAGAATTCTTTTTGTAATATAGCTTCTCAAAAAATCTATACTGACTATTTTCGTTTTATTCTTAGAATCAAATACACAAATAGTCCTACTATTGCTGAACAAATAATTTCTATAAGCCCTAACCCAAATAATGAGGCTGCTATAACTTGGTTTTTAGATAATGTTTTTTGGGTAGCTGATGGATTAGATTTATCTACTTCCACAGATGTTTTATTATTTTCATCATCATCATCAACTATTGGATTATCGTCATCTATTAGATTATCATCATCTGATTCTATGTAATCCCCTGTTGAATCATCTTCGTTTGAATTAATAATATATATTCCTAATCCAACACCTGATTTTCCATACCTTGAGTTATTAGTTACTTGAGGATTTGAACTTCTTTTTGCAACTGTTGCTCCATAATTTCCTGATTTGACACCACTTCCGCTAGCCTTAGAAGTGTCTGTACCTAAACTCTTATTACTACTAGACCTTGATCCACTACTATAACTTCCTGATTTATAACCACTTGCACTTCCCACAGATGCATCTTTGTTTGAGCTTTGACTATTAGTACTTGTACTACTTTTGGCCGTTGATGCTCCATAATTTCCCGACTTGAAGCCGCTTCCATTAGCCTTCGAAGTGTTTGTACTTGAACTCTTACTACTGCTAGCCCCCGATCCACTACTATAACTTCCTGATTTATAACCACTTGCACTTCCTGCAGATGTATCTTTGTTTGAACTTTGACTATTAGTACTTGTACTGCTTTTGGCCGTTGATGCTCCATAATTTCCTGATTTGAAGCTATTTTCGCTAGATTTTGAAGTGGTTACACTAGAAGTGGTTGAACTTTTAGCATAAACATCTACGCCAAAAAATGTAAAAGTAAAAATAGCAAGTAATATAATTATTGTTAACTTTAGTGATTTAGGATAATATTTCATGTTGATCTCCTAACTATTGTATTTATAAAAATTAGTATATTGTTATTTACTTTAGTAAGTATATCATATTTTGTATTATTGCCCCATAGACTAGTAGTATTTAACACTGTTTTTTCCGGTTGTAAACATACAATGCTTCTATTTGTTGTATGCTTCAAATATATAATTTATCTCTTTGTATGAATTCAACTAAAATCGAATTCGCTTAGCTAAAATTAAATTTTATAAAATTCAATTAAATACTATTGACTTTCTTTTTCAATAGACGTATTATAAATAAAACAAATTAAAAATATAAAAATAAATTTTAATTATGAGGGTGGTTAATTATGAATAATGTAGTAGAAACAATAAAAAATCATAGATCTATCAGACAATACTTAGACAAGGACATTCCAACTGAAATTGTTGATGAAATAGTAAAAGCAGCTCAAGCTATGCCTAATTCAATAAATGGTCAACAAACAAGTGTCATAGTAATTAGAGATAAGGAAAAGAAAGCAAAATTAGCAGAGCTTGTAGGGAATCAAGAATACGTTGCAAAAGCACCAGTATTTTTAGTTTTCGTAATGGATTTCTACAGAACTTATCTTGCAGGTGAAAAAACTAGCTTTAAACAAGTAATTCATGAGGATATTGAAGGTGTAGAAGCTGGATCTGTAGATGTTGGGATAGCTTTAGGTGCTTCAATAATCGCAGCTGAGTCTTTTGGTCTTGGAATTGTGCCTATTGGGGGTATCAGAAAAAATCCTGATGAAGTTATAGAACTTTTAGGCTTACCTAAATATACTTTCCCAATGGTTGGTTTAGTACTTGGGTATCCAGTGGATGAATCCCATCAGAAACCAAGAGTTCCTTTTAATAGTTTTAGGCATGAAGAAATTTATGCTACAAAAGTTGTTGAAGAATCTATAGATGCATATGACAAACAAATGAGTGAGTACCTAAAAGATATAGGAAGATCTGAGCAAGAAACAAATTGGAGTACTTTTACTTCAAAAATTTATCAATCGGTTTATTATCCAAAAGTAAAACCTGCTATGGACAAACAAGGCTTTAAAACAAAGTAATTTATAAAAGGAACAGTGGATAGTTTTGTTTTTACACAAAACTATCCACCGTTCCCTTATGAAAAATAAAATTTGCATCAAACAGCTACTTGTAGAGTAATTTGTACCCATTTATTATAATTCAGTAGTAATTCCTACTATCTTCACATTTTTTTCTTCGCCACTTAATACTTTATATTGTATTTCAACTTCAAATTTATCAGAAAAGCTTAAATCTATATATTGATATTCTTCTTTTTCATCTTTACTTTCTATTATCCCCATACTTAAAGCCATTGAATCTTTGGTGAAATGTAATTCATATAAACACTCTTCAATTTGAAGTAATTCTTTTCTAGAAAAATTCACAACATTTCTTAAATTCTTAAATTCAAAGATAAATTTATCAAAAAATTCGTTCCAATTTTGATAAATTTCATTTCTTTTGATATCTTCTTTTTTATGTACTTCAAGCTTCTTTTGATTATAAGCCGTTATCAACTTGTCTGTATCCAGTTTGAGTTGTTGAAACCCAATAGCAATTTCTTTTATAGCTTTTTCTTTACTTTCTATTAATTTAATATTGTCTTCTATTAGTTGCTTTTTATATGCATATTCTATCTTAATATCCGAAATCTTATTATTAATGTCAATTGTATCAAATTTAACTGTTTTAAAATCTTCCATTAATACTTCTAAATCTTCTAATATTACATTTTCCATTTGTTCTTTAATTTCGATTAATTTCTCTTCCTTAGATTTCTTCATCACTTGTAACTTAGTACCTATTTTTTCTAAGTCTAATATATCATCTTCTGATTGATTTTTATCTTTAACTGCATTATTTAATATTTTATTTTCTTTTTTTAAATTATTTTCTATGGAATTTATTTTATCTTGGCATAATTCCATTTCATTTTTTAACTTTAATAATTCTTCTTGTGATTTCCTTAAATCTTCTTCTCTTTCTATTATTTCAACATCCTTTTCACTATCTATAAAGCTTGGAAGTAATTCCTCTTTTGGAGTGAACTCTCCTCCGTAAGCTTTTACTGACATCCATATAAGCCTTGAAAAATGTTGTCTATCTACCTTTTTCCAAACATTTAATAATGTGAATTTTTCAACATCTACTGACTGCAAAAATTCTTTCTTTTGATCTTCATCCATATTCTTTATAATTTCTTCTATGTCTTCAGTAGTTTCTTGTAAATCAACGAAGGGCTGGTCATTTATATATTCCTTAGCTTTCCCTTTAAGTTTTTCATTATACTTTAAATAAATAGTATTAGCTTTTTGGCCTGGTGTTGAATTTTTATAAAGTTTATATAATTTAGCTGACTCTTCAATTATTTCCACTGATAGTGCATCTTCTGATTCATTTTCTGAACCACTTTTAGTTTTTTCCCTAAGAATATTAAATAATCGTTCTTCTAATTCCTCTCTTGTGCACTCTATCAATTCTTCCTTTTTTTCATCAATTAACGTCCACAATTCCTTTACTTCTGGTTCTTCAATCATAGTATTTTTTCCAAGCTTGCTTCCTAAAAAATTAATTATACTTATAGTCTTTTTCTTAGCCTTTTGTAAAATAGGCTTTGATATATTAGTTATGTTCATAGCCTCAAGTAATGCAATTTGTTCAATTATATCGTTATCTGAAATTTGTCTAAGTCCATCAAAAATATTAGGCATAGTTATCTCCTTCTATATAAATGAAATGCGTATAAATTATACCATATTACTACTCTATTTTAAAGTTCTTTAAATATTATGACATTATTCTTTATAAAATTATAATAACTTCAAATTTGATATATGTATAACATCCCTTATGCTATTTAAAATAAAAAATAAACTAGCAAAATTATTAAGTTCTATTTTGCTAATTTATTATTATTTTTGTTATTGTTATTACGAACCTATAGATTTATAGTGCCTTACTCCAATTTTCCATAAAACATAAGCTAACACTATAAAGAGTATGGCACATACAGGTGATATCATATATAAAACCTTATTTTCATTTACTCTATCAATTAGATAAAGATAAGGATAGTAGTTTACGAAAGCTAAAGGTATTATAAAAGTAAAAAATTTCAATACCCAGTCGCTATAAATATTTAGTGGATACTGAGCTATTTCCCGTCCCCCATCTGTAAAAATATTCATAAATTCCAAGCCTTCTATTGTATAAAAACATATGGTTGCATATATCATAAATAGCGAAAAGAATAAACATACTCCACCTATTATCATAAGTGTTAATGTGAATATTTTTTCCCATGTCCATCCTACATTGCAGGTAATTATTCCATATATAAAAATAACTATTGCTTGAATCAATCTTCCTATTCTTGAGAATTCAATTTTACTTCCTAAGACTTGTATAATTTCATTTCTAGGTCTTAACATAATTCTATCAAATTCTCCATTTGATATTATAGCTGAAAATCTATCAAAGCCTCTTCCAAAGCATTCTGCTAAGGCAAATGAAATAAATATTGTGCTAAAGCATAGAAGTACTTGATTAAAGGTATAACCCTCTATATTTCCAAATCTATCAAATAAAAAATACATACACAAAAATGAAAATACTGTTGTCATCCCTTGTCCTATAGTCGTTAATAAAAAGGAGGTTTTGTACTCCATAGCAGATTTTAAATGAATTGAAAAGTATTTAAAATATAATCTCATAATCTAACCTCCCTGAACTATTACTTTCTTCATTGCTTTCCCCATAATTAATTTTCCGATTAGAATTAATGCTACTGCCCAAAATAATTGAAGAATTATCGCATTTACTGCTTCATTACTTGGGATTCCTCCTGTATATATTCTAAATGGAGTATTTTGCATAGCTGCAAATGGAGAAAGATAAATATATTTTGTTAAATATTCAGGAAGTAACGGTAGCGGGACAAGTCCTCCTGCAAAAAAATCTGCAATCATTACCATTGTCATTCTAACACCTACAGACGATATAGTGAAAAATGTAAAGATATAAATTAGCATGCTATATCCAACAACTACTATGGTGCCAAGTATTACAGCGATTAAAAATAATATAAAAGAATATATAGAGGGTGGCATACTAAATTTATATGTTTCTGGCAAAAATGAAGCAATTATAAGTATAGGAAAACATCTTAGCATAGCTTTAGATACTCTTATTGCACAACTTTTTACAAACCACATGTTGTAGACATCTAAAGGTCTGCATACTTCATAAGCAACATTTCCACTAGAAATTGCTTCAAATATATCATTATCTAAGAACCAAGTCATAAATAGAGCTAAAAAACTCTGTTGAAGCCATATATAACTAGAAAGTTCTGAAATATTCATATTAGCAGCTTCCGGATTACTTTTATAAAAGCTATGATAAAGCATTATATACATAAATCCCCAAGCCAGCTGAGTAACTATTCCTGCATAAGCCGCCGCTCTGTATTGAAGTCCATTTATAAATCTTATCTTAAAAAAGCTCCAGTAACCCATCATATCTTGTACTCCTTATAAAGCCCTACAACAACATCTTCCACTGTAGTTGAACTTACCTGAACATCGATAATATTTACTTTTGATGATAAGTATCCAATACTTTCTGAAACTGAAATTATATTTGTATCCACTCCTATAACTGCTCTGCCATCATATTTCTCACTAATTTTTAAACCATTACATATTTGTTCTAAATCACCATAATAATTAAGGGTTATTGTTCTTTCTTTATTAAATTTTTCTTTTAAATCATCTAATTGTCCATCTAAAAGAACTCTTCCTTTTCCTATTAAAATTATTCTTTTTGTTAGTGCCTCTATATCTTGGGTATCATGAGTGGTAAGAATAACTGTTGTTTTTCTTTCTTTATTAATATCTTTTATAAATTCTCTTACTGAAATTTTAGATATGGAATCTAACCCTATAGTAGGTTCATCTAGAAATAAAATTTTAGGGTTATGAATCAAGGATGCTGCAATTTCACACCTCATTCTTTGTCCTAAACTTAATTGACGCGTTGGTACTTTTATTATGTTTCCTATATTAAGAAGTTCTGTAAGATTCTTAACATTCTTTTTATATTGATTTTCAGGCACCTTATAAATATCCTTTATAAGAGTAAATGAATCTACTACAGGTACGTCCCACCAAAGCTGAGATCTTTGTCCAAAGACTACACCTATATCCCGTACATGGTTAATTCTATCTTTCCAAGGAGTTCTTCCATTAATAATGCATTGGCCTTTATCTGGATTTAAGATACCACTCATAATCTTTATCGTAGTACTTTTCCCTGCCCCATTTGGTCCGATATATCCAACCATTTCTCCTTCCTCAATCTTAAAAGATACATTGTCTAGAGCTTGTACTATCTCATACTTTCTATTGAATAAAGCTTTTACAGCTTCACTAAGCCCTTGATTTCTTTTGTAAACTTTAAATGTTTTCGATAGATTTTTAACTTCTATCATTAAATAACACCTCCTTAATTTATTGGGTGAAATGCTTATGAATTATACCATATTATTTCTAATTTTTAAAGTTATTTCATATTTTGTTATAGTATAATTTACACCATTTCATATTTTGTTATAGTATAATTTACACCATTACAGATTTTATATAGTCTCTACATAAAAAATCATGCATAAAGCATAGAAAATACGCTTTATGCATGATTATTCTTTATAAAAACTATTAATATTTTGATCATTAAATACTTTAAAAATAAATTAAATCTTCTTCTAATTTTTCAATCATTTTACAATTATTAACTGCTATAAAAGGAATATATCTTTGTTGCTGCTCTATAAACTTTCTAGAAATTATACCCTCAATTTCAACCCACTTTTTGTCTTCAAGCTTCATAGGTTTCTTAGTTTGACATAAAAGTCCTAAAAAAGAAATATCATCTTCACAGCAAGTCATTGCATTTCTGCCAAAGGCGAAAATATTTTTAGGATATTTAGGGTTTGTTCCTACAATCCCTCTCATTTTTATGCTTTTACCTTCATATTTTTCTGGTATTTCTGTTACATCTAAATACCATGCACCAAAATCATAATCATTAAATTCAATTACAGGAGCATTTATATCAAAAGGTAACTCTAATGGTCTATCATCGATTTCGCCATTTTCTAATTCAAAAATCATATTTGTTCTTGCATTAAGAGCCTTTACAATATTTCTAAATTTCAATTTATTTGTATTTTCGTTGCAGCGATTAAATATAATTAAATCGGAATCTTTAAATTGATCTATTAATAAAGACTTCATATTATTCATATAAGATTCAAAAGTAGATGCATCAATAGTAGTTATGACTTGAGCTATTTCCCATCCTTCAGGAAATTCTATATTACCTATAATGTCATTTTCCCACATACCATTATATTCTATTATGATTTTGCTTGGTTTATGTTCTTTATTACATTCTATTAAAAATGAACTAGTAAAGTCTTCTTTACTTTTAACATTAACTAACGTCACGTTATTTTTATTTAAAAAGCTATTTTCATATTCTTCTATACCATTTTCACATACAATTAAAGTAATATTTTCTCCTTCTACAAATTCTGGATCATTAAATATTTCTTTAACAAAAGTAGATTTTCCACTTTCTAAAAAACCGGTAATAAGAAAAACTGGTACATCTTTCATAAATTTGTTCCTTCCTTTTTCTAACTGTATATGTTAGCGCTTATATCTATCTTGTTCTATATTTCTTGCTCTATATTAAATAATTTTTCTATTTTTCTTTTATTAAGATTTGTCCCTATAACACATAATTTTCCTGTATAATCAGAACCGCCAGCACGTACTTCATATTCTCCTGGCACTAAATCAAAATTAATCCAGCCGCCTTCTTTTGAGGGTATTATACCCTTTGCACGTAATATAACTCCATAATCAGAGGATTCTGCTAAAGCTCTTAATATATCATTTATTTCTTCTTCAGAATATTTTTTAGGAGTTTCTATCCCCCAACTTGTAAATACATCATCTGCATTATTATCATGGTGGTGACCATGCTCATTTCCGCAATCACATTCAGTATTGTGATTATGACCATTATGTTCATCACAACTACATTTTTTCTTATTATTGTGCTGATGATTATTACAATTACATTCTTTATCATGATGGTGTTCATGATTACTACAACTACATTCTTCATTATTATAATTATGTCCAGGAACACTACAACTACTATCTTTACTATGATTATGTTCATGGTTACTGCAGCCAAAGTCTTCATCATTATGAAGCACATCTTCATGTTGCTCTCTTGTTTCATTTAATAAATCTTTTTCAAGTGAATTTCCTTTTTCCATTGCTAAAAGAATTTGTTTTCCATTAATTTCTTCCCAATTCGTTGTTACTATAGCTGCTTTTTTATTATGTTTTCTTATTTGAGACACACATAGTTCTAACTTTTCTTCTGAAAGCTTTTGAGAACGGCTTAAAATAATAGTATTAGCATTTTCAATTTGATTATTAAAAAATTCTCCAAAGTTCTCCATATACATTTTGCACTTTATGCCATCAACAACTGTAGCAAAACTATTAAGAACTATATCAACTTCATCTTTTACCTTTTCTACTGCTTTAATAACATCTGATAACTTCCCTACCCCTGATGGTTCTATTATTATACGCTGTGGTGAATATTTAGCTATAGCTTCCTTAAGGGCAACTCCAAAATCACCTACTAAAGAACAGCAGATACATCCTGAGTTCATTTCAGTAATTTCAATTCCTGAATTATTTAAAAATCCGCCATCAATTCCTATTTCACCAAATTCATTTTCAATTAACATAAGTTTTTCGCCTACAAAAGCTTCTTGTATTAACTTCTTAATCAAGGTAGTTTTCCCTGCTCCAAGGAATCCTGAAATTATATCTATCTTTGTCATATATATCCCTTAATGGGCAGTCATATAATTTTTACTAAACCCACTAAAGTATTCACTTCCTTTCCATTTATATATTTTATATGCCTCATAAATTTAGTTAACTTATTAATAATTTCATTTATATCTCAGCACCATTTTCAGTCAATATCTTTTCAATATACTTATTTTTGCATAAATAAAGTGGTGTATGTCCTAAGTTATTTCTTGAATTTACATCAAATCCGAGAGAAATAAGTACTTTTAAAAACTCTTCAAAAGTTCCTGTAGTATAGTTTAGATAATCATCATGTAAAATAGTATTTTTATATTTATCAGTATGATTAATATTTGCTCTATGTTTCACAAGAAGATTTAAAAGTTCTACAGAATAGCTGAAATTACAGTAAAATACAGGAGTTTTTCCTGCTATATTCTCAGGGTTCGTTTTAGCACCTCTATCTAATAATAATTCAACGACGTCCATTTTCGGATTTATTCTTGCACATACTCTATGCAAGGGTGTCTCTTGTAGATAGCTCTGACAACTATTAATATCTGCTCCGCTATTTATTAAAAATTCTATTACTTCAAAATAATTGTTTTCACAGTTATCTATAGCAAAATGAAGTAAACTCTTACCGTCATATCTTCCATTAACATCCGCTCCATTTGCTATGAAACTTTTAAGTTCATCTAAATTACCTTCCTCTATTATTAACGAAATCGATTTTTCTCTTGGTCCAAATAAAATATCATAAATCTTCATAGTAATTAACACCCCCAAACTCTATTTAAAATCTAGATTATAGAAATTATTGAGAATAGTTCCCATTCATGTATTCCACTTTTATCCTACGCTTAAAACTCAACACTGTCAATAATGGCTTTATCAAATAGTATTGAATATAATCAAGTTCATTATAAAAATTACTTCTTAAACAATTTATATTATTAATTTTTAAACATGTAAAATTTTATTTTAAAACCAAAGCATTAACTATTAAATTTAAATTCTTTGTACAATTTCCAAGTTTCTTCTTCCCATCTATAAATTGTAACATTATCAAAAAAACATTGAAATTCGCAAGGATACTTCTGAATATAATCCCAAATCTTATTATACAAAAATTTTAATTTTTTCGATGCTAATGTAACATGAAAAATTTTATTTTTGCCATCTTTTTCTTCAAAATTAATGTATGATATTGTACTCATATTCTCAATTAACTTATCATGAACAGCTTTAGCTTCCTTTGACATATTTACTTTCATATATACTACTCTGTCGTCAAAATGATCATACCCCGCAATACTAAAAGGTTCAGCTTTAGCATTCTTAGTAAACTTTTCAAGAATATCATTTAGCTCATCGATTTCTCCCTTATGTTCAAATGGTGCTTTTATAGTGAAATGAGCTGGCATCTTAGAGGATTTTGCATTTAAATTTTTTAATAGCTCTTTTCTCAAGTTATTATTAAAATCTCCTGCTTCACCTTTTACTACACATACTATTACATATCTCATAATTATTGTCTCTCCTTCAAATAACCCTATTTATCTCATCTAATAAGTTTAATTTTAAATAATATTCTCTCCATATTTTAGAAAATCAATACTAATTAATTTTTAATTAAAGAAGGTATGTATTAATGAATGTGGAATTACACATATTATATAAGAATTTTGTATATATGTTGTAAAATAAATTTGAATTTAAGCTAATTGGCGTTATTTATTTTTACAAGAAATTAGAATTTTATAATATACGAAATTTATTTATTATAACTTTAACACATATTTCTTTTAATTGTTTATATTTTTAATAAGGAGTGATTATTATGCTTGAATTTAAAGAAGATATTAAGAAATTTTATTTGGGTGATAATTCACAAAATCCAAAGGCTGAAGTAACTTATGTAGATTATAACGAAGACACAATTATAATCAATCATACCTTTGTATCAAATGAATTACGTGGACAAAATGTAGGTAAGAAATTAATTAAAAGAGTAGTAGATTTTGCAAGAGAAGAAAACAAAAAAGTAATACCTCAATGTTCATTTGCAGAAAAAGAATTTATTGAAAATAAAGAGTATGAAGATGTATTATTTAAAGAAAACAGTTAAAGATTACTGGTAGATAATTTTTACACAAAATTATCTACCATCTTTTTGTGTGACTACATACAATTTTCAATATGAATAGATTTATTTAAGAAAAACAAAGCACTGCAATCCTTCAAATAGTAGAAATCATCCCAAAAACTATCATTATGATTCCTCCAAATAAGTTACTTAAAAAGATTTAAATTCATATTTTTTTTAATAATATCTAAATATTTCTGTTCTTAAATCTGTGTTTTAAATTACCATCCAAGGATTGTCCTTATTTTCATTAAATAAAATACAACTTTTTATTGAATTTTCAATCATATCACTAACTGCTTGATCAGTGTAAAATGCTGTATGAGGAGTTACAATAACATTGGGGAAAGAGTTTAATATTGCTAAGTTTTTATTACTTAATATTTGTCCTTTTAAATCCTTATAATACAATCCTGTTTCATGCTCTATTACATCTAAAGCAGCTCCTCCAACTTTACCATTCTCAATTGCTTCAATAAAGTCATTTGTATTTATAAGAGATCCTCTTGCAGTATTTATAATATAAACTCCATCCTTCATTTTACTCAAGGAATCCTTATTTATCATATGGTAATTACAATCTGTAGCTGGCATGTGTAAAGTTATAATATCACTATTTTTAAATAGGTATTCTAACTCAACATATTTGCTATAAATTCTTACATCTTCTTGTTCATATATATCATGTGCTAATATAGTGCATCCAAAACCTGAAAGATGTTTAATTACAGTCCTTCCAATTTTACCAGTTCCAATCACACCAATAGTTAAATTAGGTAATTCTTTCCCTTGAATACCAACTAAAGAATAGTCCTGAACATTGTTGCTCTCCATAATAAGCTTCATTTTTCTAGTTGCCATAAGAATCATCATAATAGTATAATCAGCTACACTATTGGGAGAGTATGTTGTATTTCCAACATGAATTCCAAGTTTTTTAGCTTCATTTAAATCTATATGATCATATCCAATGGTTCTTGTTGATATGAATTTAACTCCAAGTTCATGAAATTTTTTAACTAATTCACTATCTATTATTGTAGTGATTATACTTATACAATCAAAACCTTTAGCTAATTCTGCGGTTTCCATCTTAGGTGATTTTCCTGTTAAAACCACTTCTACATTATATTTTTCACTAAATTCCTTAAAAAATTTTGTTTCATCTTTTCTGTGATTATAAGCCAAAACTTTCATTTCTATACCTTCTATTCTAAAATATTTCACTTAATGCTATTATATCATTTTTAAGATATATGCAGAAAATATTTAAAGCAAAAACAACCATCAAAATCACTATTTTAAATTTTGATGGTTTTGTATTTTCAATATATATTGTAAAATAATCTATATTAATAATATATAACTTCAGTTCAATATCTATGAAAAAATTAAATGCCTATATATGTTATGATAACTAAACTAAATTAAATATACTTAATTACTGTATCTGTTTTTAATATAGCAAATTAATTAAATCTTATATATAAAATTTTTAAATTTATAATTAAAATGGTTCCTTTTTTGATACTGGAAGCAATAATCCTGTTTTTGTTAAAACCGGTCTTATAGCATTATAAATAAAGTTTACTAATACTACAGATACTACTGCATTAATAGAAGTTGCAAATAAACTCATCTTTGCCAATATAGCTGCTATTTGCTGAGGTTGTCCAAGAATGTATTGTTTATAGAAATATCCAACAATCGGATCTAAAATGACATTGAACCCTAATCCACAAATTGAAGCAACAATACTCCATTTAGCTATATATTTTTTATCATTGCTTTCATCTATTTTTGCAAATTTATGAGCAACTAATCCTGTTACTAAACCAATACATAATTTCAGAACAAAAGTCTTTGGTGCTCCTATAGCATATGTAGGATCAATTAAATCTGATATTGTCATTCCTATAGCGCCTGAAAGTCCGCCATACCATCCCCCAAGAAGCAAAGCTGCTAATACACAAAAAGCATTTCCAATATGTAATGAAACTGCATCTCCTCCACTTACTGGTATTTTTATTGAAAGAAAAGTAAATGCAACAAAGCATAGTGCTGAAAGTAATCCTGTCTGAACTAATTTTAAAATCTTTGAATTATTATTTTCCATATAATAGCCCCCTATAAAATATTATTCTTATATGTAAATACTATGTAATTATAGCATCAGAAAAATATTGTAGCAATTGTATGGATACATATCTATCACTTCAAATTCCACTGCAAATTAGATTACTATATTCTGAAAACAAAAAACATGCATAAAATGATTACTTTTTATGCATGTTTTTATTTTTCAATAGATTTTATAATTTTTTTAAACCAAATTTATATACTCTCATTCTTTTTTACTTAATAATTTTTCAATCTCACCAGGAGGAAGTGGTTTGCTAAAATAATAACCTTGAATATAATCACAATCTCTTTCTTTTAGAACTGAAAGCTGATCTTTTGTTTCTACCCCTTCTGCTACAACTTTTAACTCCAAGCTGTGTGCCATTTGAATAATATTATTAATAATTGATTCTTCCTTTTGATTTGAAGTAATATTATCTATAAAAGATTTATCAATTTTTAAAGTATTTATTGGAATCTTTCTTAAATAACTCAATGAAGAATATCCTGTACCAAAATCATCAAGTGCAATTCTAATGCCCATATCCATTAGTTTCTTTAATATGCTTATACTAGAATCAAGTGATTCCATAAGAACTGTTTCAGTAATTTCAAGTTCAAGAATCCTTGGATCAATGGAAGTTTTATTAATAATTTTTTTAACGTTTTCCAAAAAATTTGCTTGCTGTAAATCAACTGAAGAGATATTAACACTTATACTTTTAAATTTATATCCTTGCTTTAGCCATTTTACACTTTGTTTACAAGACTCTTCAATTACCCATTGTCCTAATTGAGTTATATATCCGCATTCTTCTGCTATAGAAATAAATTCTAATGGAGATATAAACCCTAATTCTTTACTATTTAATCTAAGTAATGATTCAAATCCAAATATTTCATTATTTTGCACATCATATTGAGGCTGATAATTAATGCTCAACTCATTATTTTCAATTGCTGTTCTAAGTATTCTTTCAACACGAGTCTTTCTCTCTAATTTCAAATACATATCTTGATCAAATAATACAAATCGATTCTTTCCTAGTTCCTTTGCTTTATACATAGCCGCATCTGCATTTTTTAAAATAGTATTTGAATCTATTCCATCCTTTGGGTATAAAGCTATTCCTATGCTTACTGTAATATAAATCTGCTTTCCATCAATTTTACAAGGCTTATTAAATAACTTTAAAAATTTTTTAGCATAAAATTTTGCTTCTGATTCATTAGCATTAGGATGAAGTAATATAAACTCATCTCCGCCTAACCTACATATAATATCTTCTTCATTTATCCAATTTTCAAATTTTTGGGCTAAATATATTAATAATTTATCCCCGTAATCATGGCCCATTGTATCATTTATATTTTTAAAATTATCTAAATCTATAAAAAATACAGCTCCCTCTAAATTTTCACTTTTTACGAATTCTAATTGTTCATTTAAATTGTTAATAAATGAAGTTCTATTTTTAAGTTTAGTAAGAGAATCATAATAAGCCATAAATTTTATTTTTTCTTCTGAAAATTTTCTATATGATATATCTGTAACAGAACCTGCAAGCTTTATAGCTTTATTTTCAGAATTCCTCAAAGCCATTCCTCTAGCAAAAAGCCACACATAATCTCCATTGTTTTTTTTAAATCTAAATTCTGATTTATAAACATCTATTAAATTATTAATATGATCTTGAAATTCTTTAAATGATCTTTCTACATCCTCCGGATGAATTTTTTCCCCTAAAAACCTTAATATATCAATATCTTTATATAATTTATAACCTGTAATATCATATAATTTATCCGATGCAAAAAATTTTCCTGTAACTAAATCTAATTCCCAAATCGAATCATTAACACATTCTAAAGCCAGTTTGTACCTTTCCTCACTATTTTTCAGTGCTTCTTCATTAGAGGCCAGTTCATCATATTGGGCTCGAACTGCTTCTTCAGTTGCTAATAATTCTTCATATACAGCTGACAATTCATCATAATTTGAACTCAATTGCCCAATCATTAGGTTGAAAGATTCACCTAATTCACCTAATTCATCATTAGTATTAATATTAGCCTTAACTGATAAATCTCCCTTTCCAGCAGCATTCATTAAAGGAGTTAACTCTGCAATTGGTTTAGTTATCCTTTTTGTAACAATAAAACTAAAACCTATTGCAAATAACAGTGAAAAAAGAGTTATTACACTTATTAAATAACCAATTTCATCTACGTTATTTGTAAGTTCGCTCTTTTGAATAACTGATGCCATTTTCCACCCTGTATAAGGAGAAGTACAAACACTTACTAAGACCTCTTCTCCATTAATTATAGTTTCAAAATTTCCCTTATCTCCATCTGTGAATTTGTTATAATTTTGAAAGAAATTTTTCGAATATCTCTCTGTTTCTTTAGTTCCGTTCTCGATTTTTAGCTCTGAAATATTTTTGAAGTTTAAATTAGTATCTGGATGAGCTAATATTGTACCATCTTTTAGGAAAAGAAATATATATCCACTATCACTAACTTTAGTATTCTTTATCATATCAGATAAATTTTTTAAACTTATATCTATCCCCATTACTCCTACAATATTTTCAGATACATCTTTTATAGCCGTAGAAGCACTTATTATTACATTATTACTATTATCAATTGCAGAAATATACGGATTTGAAATTATTACTTCATTAGACTTTTCTAAGGCAGGATTGTACCATGGTCTCTCTCTCGGATCAAATTTACTTGCACTTAATCCATCTGGCCACTGAACATAACCTCCCCATTTAGTTCCAACATATACATAGGTTGTTCTTGGATGAGTCGTCCCATAATTCTCAAGTTCATTATAAATAGTCCCTTCTATTCCGAGGCTTTGTTTTGAGTATTTGGGATTTAACTCAATGTTTGGTATGTTAAATAAAGCTGATATTGATTGATCAGCTTTTTTTATTTCATAAGAATTCCCTAAAAATTCAGTATCTTCCTTTAATTGATTAATAATATTATGGAAATTATCATCTATAAGTAACATTTGAGATTTTGCATTTAAATATACATGATTTTTTAATGAATTATATATATAATTATAAGTAATTAGCGATATTGGAATCGACGTAACTAATATAATTGCTACAAAATATATAAATATTTTTAGTCTAAAAGTAAACCTCATATCCAACTCTCCTCAAATCTACCATTTTATATGTTTATGTGTTAATAATAAACTCTTAACATATATGTTGTAGTTAACAATTTACAATCAACAGTTAACAGTTAAGGATGAAATACCTTTGAAATTCTTAAAATTTAATTGTGAATAATGTAAAATCTACATTAATTTTAATATTCTTTATTTGAAAACGATTATAATTTTATCAAAAATACTAATCTTTAATTATACATTTTACCATTTATTCCACTGTTTTTCAACATTTTTAGATATTTAGTTTGTATAAAAAACTAATTCCATTAGATTTTGATAGCGCCTTGTCCTTTTTAACTATCTTGAAAAGTTCTAAATCTAATAAAAAATTTCCCAAAACACGGCTAATTAAACCTTATCTTGGGATTATGATATTTAATTTATAGCATATGTATTTATGACATGATACAATAATACATTAGTACTCATAATTTAATAATAATTATGCTCCAATAGTTGCAAGTATTATTGCTTTGATAGAGTGCATACGATTTTCGGCTTCATCAAAGACTACTGATTGCTTTCCTTCAAAGATTTCATCTGTAACTTCTAATTCAGACACTCCAAATTTCTCTCCTACTTCTTTTCCAACTTTAGTTTTTAAATCATGATAGGCAGGTAAACAATGCATAAAAATTGCATCTTTATTAGCATTATTCATGACAGTTTTATTTACTTGATATGGAAGTAATACTTTTAGTCTGCTTTCCCAAACTTCATCTGGTTCACCCATTGATACCCAAACATCAGTATAAATTACATCCGCATTTTTAGTTCCTGCTTTAACATCTTCAGTTAAAGTAATACTAGTTCCATTTTCTTTTGCAATTTCTTTGCATTTTTCTACTAATTCTTCAGCTGGAAATAATTCTTTAGGTGCACATGCAGTGAAATTAAGTCCCATTTTTGCACAAGCTACCATTAAAGAATTTCCCATATTATTTCTTGCATCACCCATGTAAACAAAATTAATTCCTTTTAATCTACCAAATTTTTCTTCTATTGTTAAAAGATCTGCTATCATTTGAGTTGGATGGAATTCATCAGTTAATCCATTCCAAACAGGAACTCCAGCATATTTAGCTAATTCTTCAACAGTTTCTTGGCTAAAACCTCTGTATTCTATTCCATCATACATCCTACCAAGAACTCTTGCTGTATCAGCAACACTTTCCTTCTTGCCCATTTGAGAACCTGCTGCATCTAAATATGTAACACCAAGGCCAAGATCACTTCCAGCTACTTCAAAGGAACATCTTGTTCTTGTAGATGTCTTTTCAAATAATAAAACTATATTCTTACCTCTTAATTTATCATGTAAAATTCCAGTTCTTTTTAAAGTCTTTAATTCTTTAGATAAATCTATTAAATACCTTATTTCATTTGGTGTGAAATCTAATAATTTCAAAAAATTTCTTCCCCTTAAATTTACTGCCACTTTTATTCCCTCTTTTCATTTCTAATAATTTGATTCTTGACTTTATCATAATTGAATATTACTTATTGCTGTTTATTAAATGTAACTAAAAAAATTACATTTATTTGTTTTATTATATCACAAATACGCTTTAATATAGAGATACAAACTATATTTATATTTTAAAAATACTAATTATGTAATCTTTTTTCGTAATAATTCATTTTTTTACTATAATGTTTTTAAATATTTTTAATAAATCTAATGTTGTTGAGAAACGGTATAAAAAATTCCTTGCTCCATCGATTTATAGCACTATTAAACCATTGAATTTTATAAGCATTTTCTATATGGGTAGATATAAATAAAATTATTTGAAACACCATAAAGGCTTCAATATATTTTATTTCCACGTCTTCATTAATAATACTTTTGTAACCTTTTAATATTAAGCTTTGCTGATTAGGCTTATTAAAATGACTAAATAAAGATCCCAAATCCATATAATAATAGCTATTACCACTTAATCCAAAATCAATAGGTATTATTTCCTCATTATCACTGACAATTATATTTGATTTCGCTAAATCCGAATGTACTATACCTTTTGATTTTTTCTGCAAATCTAATCTATCTAAGGTATTACTAATCTCATTAATTGTATCATCAATAATTTCAAATTGCTCATTTGAAATCGCTTTTAATCTTAATCCACCTATAAGCTTACATTTCATTCTTTTTAAGAGCATTTTATCATAGGAATATCTACTTATTTTTTTGCTTTCCGACCAAGCTTTTGAAAATTGATGAAATTCTCCAATCATTGCTCCTAACTTAAATAAAATGTGATTATTTAATTTTATATTGTCAATTGTATTTCCATTTATCCAAGATAAAAGCGTGACTGGTGTCCCATCCTTTAGTATAGTTACAAACTCACCATATTTATTTTTTATGGGCATTTGAGCTCCTATTTTAGTATTCCTTCTAATACAATTTAAAATATTTATTTCACCAGTTAAATAATCAATAGAATGTTTATCCTCCTTAAAAATATCTAAAGAAAAATCTTCACTAGATTTGTGTATCCTAATAACATATTGTTTGTTTAATAACATATCTTTGATTTTATAAGTTTCATTTTCATTATGTCTTATAAACTCAACTTGAGGCTGATTAATTTCATAATTATATAAAGCCTCTCCTAATAAATCCTTCATTCCTTCCTCCTTTTACATAATTTAGCTTAATATATAGTAATTATATCAAAATTAAAATAAACTAGTTATACAAAAGATCATAACTAGCTACTAAATTAAACTTTTTATAATTAAATATTTAATATAACAAAAATGGACATAAATTTTTTATTATAATTACTATTTCTAGTTAAAATCTTATTCTTAACGTTTATAAAAGGATGTGATTTTTAATTTACATCCTTTTATAATTTATTTTTACTTAATCAATATCAATTCTATCTCTAGTATTTCTTCCTCCAGTTGTTCCTCCTGTTCCAAATCCTCCGCTTGTTCCCATTCCCCCTATAGTTGTTCCTCCTGTTCCGAATACCCCACTTGTTCCCATTCCTCCTGCAGTTATTCCTCCTGTTCCAAATCCTCCGCTTGTTCCCATTCCTCCTGTAGTTGTTCCTCCTGTTCCAAGTCCTCCGCTTGTTCCCATTCCTCCTGTGGTTGTCCCTCCTGTTCCAAGTCCTCCGCTTGTTCCCATTCCTCCTGTAGTTGTCCCTCCTGTTCCAAGTCCTCCGCTTGTTCCCATTCCTCCTGTGGTTGTCCCTGTTCCTCCTTGCAGCATTTTTGCTGCACCAGTGTTTTGCCATTCTTGAACTTGATTAATAGCTTCTTGAGGAGTTTTTCCTAATCCAACTAATACACCCATTAAGATAATTTTTTGATATATTCTCTGTAAATTCATTCCTTGACTAGGCTCTCTTAATGCATACGTAACCAATGGTACTGTATATCTAATCCAGTCATCAGGAGTAAATTTAGATGTATCTTGCTGTCTTATTAATCTATTCATAGATGTATTTAATCCACCATTAATATACTCATTGTCTATAAGTATACCAACCTTAGGTGCATTAGTAAGAATATCAATTATTCCATGACAGCCATTAAACTGCTCTGATAAATCTTGGCCTGCAATAAACCCTAAATGTTTTCCTGTTCTCCAAGCTGATAATTCACTTACATCATAAACTACACCTTCTACAGCTACATAAGCTGGATTTCCATTTTCTCCATCGCATTTTTCTAATTCTTCTAAGGTAAATTCTTTTTCTTTTCTATAATAATTGTAATTATTACTTGTCAATTCATTAATAGTTTTAAAATCAAAATAAATAGACATAAATACCTCTTCTAAATTTATATATAGAAAATGTATGCATTACCTTGTGAAAAAATGCATTAATAATTTTTTAAAATAAAAATCATTGTAATTAATTATTATTTGACTAATCTTAAATCAACAGCTTATATTAAAACTTGACTTAAATTTTCAATAATTATATATTTATATAAGTACTCAAATATTAATTTTACGTATACTTTTAATTGTACATAATATTAAAAAGAATATACTTCTTCTAAAAGTATATATAAATAACTTTATTTTTGTATTTTGAGTATACATTAAATACCAAGGGGGCTTTATAAATGAGTTTTATAAACGTACGAAAAATACCATCTCCAGAGGAAATTAAAAATATGATCCCTCTATCAGATAATCTGCAAAAGATTAAAGCTGAAAGAGATGCAGAAATCAAAGAAATCTTTACAGGCAATAAGGATAAATTGGTTGTTATTATAGGACCTTGTTCAGCAGACGATGAAAATTCAGTTTGTGACTATATTAACAGACTTGCAAAAGTAAACGAAAAGGTTAAAGATAAATTATTTATCGTTCCTAGAATTTACACAAATAAACCTAGAACTACAGGTGAAGGATATAAAGGAATGTTTCATCAACCAGATCCTGAAAAATCACCTAATATTCTTGAAGGATTACTAGCTATTAGAAAGATGTTTATTCGTGCCATAGAGGAATCATATCTTACTCCTGCTGATGAAATGCTTTATCCTTCAAATTATATGTATTGTGATGATTTATTAACTTATGTAGCTGTTGGGGCTAGAAGTGTTGAAAATCAACAACATAGACTTACTGCTAGTGGAATTGATGTTCCTGTTGGCATGAAAAATCCAACAAGCGGTGATATATCCGTAATGTTTAATTCAATTCAAGCTGCGCATGCAAAACATAACTTCTTATATAGACAAAATGAAGTAAATACAACTGGTAATCCATACGCTCATGCAATTATGCGTGGTTCAGTTAATAAACACGGTAATAATATTCCAAATTATCATTATGAAGATTTAATGAGAGTTGCAGAAGCATATGGAGAAACTGATTTTCCATATCCATCAGTAATTGTTGATGCAAATCATGCTAATTCTATGAAGAAATTTGCAGAGCAGCCTCGCATAGTAAAAGAAATCCTTTATAGTAGAAATTATAATAATGACCTAAAAAAACTGGTTAAAGGTGTTATGATCGAAAGTTACATAGAAGAGGGAACTCAAAAAATTGAAGATCGTATTTATGGTAAATCAATCACTGATCCATGCCTTGGCTGGGACGCTACTGAACAATTACTTTATTACATCGCTGAACAAATCTAGTTAAAATATCAATAAAAAAATTCACTATTTTTTTATTGATACTTATAATAAACAATGGATAATAAGCAATCGTCCATTGTTTATTATAAAAGATACCTACAATTTTTTTAATATATTCTCAAAAATGATTCCTGCGTAAATTCATACCTATTCCTCAATTCTATGTGAATTTCTAATTAGAACGTATATATTTATACTTATTTTGTATTTAAGTAATTTCACTATCAATAGTATATACTATTTTATGATTTAAACGTAATTTAGCTATGAAGGCTAAAGTCTGCTTTGTTTCTAATTTTCTTAGTACATTCAATTAAAATATCGAGCAATATAGCTAAAAATGCAGAAACAAGAACCTCGTATTGAGTTATTTAATTTACTTTAGTTAAATCAAATAAGGCTTCTCTATATTAACTATAAATTCATCTTAAAAAATATTTAAAATCTTAATATTTTTATTAACTACTAAATAGTTTTAACATTTTAGTAATATAAATGCAAATTTAAATATATTTTAATAAATATATTTAATATTTCACCTTTATTTTTGATAAATTTCTATTTTTAGAGAGATGTAATTCTTTTTTTTATGTATTATATTATTAGTATAGAATTAAGTTAATAAACGTTTACGAAATTGGAGGAATTATTATGAACTATAGAATTGAAAAATCAAAATCTAATTCAATAAACTATCCTTTTACTCAAAATATTACTCATAATAAAGCTTCAAATATTCTAGTTAATTTCTTAAAACATTTTATAAATCTCTTTACTTCTTTTATGAGTTCAATATTTACACCTACTAAATACACTTATAACGAAATTACTAATACTAAATCTAATAACATTAATTATTATTACGAAGATATTACTGATTTAAAGCTAAAAGCTTCACAAAGAACTTTTTTATAATATAAAAAACTAATTTACAATTAGTAAATTTATTCTTAAATATATTTAATCATGTTAATCTAATAATTTACAATAATTAATCCTTTAAAATAAAAAGCAAGAGCTACTTTTTCTGTAACTCCTGCTTTTTTTATTTATACTATTTATTTAATAAACTCTGAATTATTCTAGTTGCATCCATATATTTAGCAATTGATCTTCCATGATTTAATCTATTTATTATTCTAGCTGAAAGTTCTGACATATCAACACTTTTAAACCATTCTTCCTTCTTCAGACTTTCTGGTATATATGTTAAATTAGTAGAGTATATTCTTGATATTAAACCATCTTCATAAGCTTTCGCGAATTTTTCAGTTCCTTCTGTAAAGAAAGCAAATGTAGCAGCAACATAAACATTTCTAGCATTTCTCTTCTTCAATTCTTTCGCAATATCAAGAACTGATTCTCCAGATGCTATCATATCATCAACAATTAAAACATCTTTTCCTGAAACATTTCTTCCAACATATTCATGTTGAACAATTGGATTTTTTCCATTAACAATTGTAGAATGATCTCTTCTCTTATAGAATAAACCAACATCAACACCTAATACACTTGAATAATAAATTGCTCTATCCATAGCTCCAGTGTCTGGACTTATTGCAAGTAATTTTTCCTTATCTAATTCTAACGTTTTTTCATTAGATATAATTGTTTTTACTATATCATAAGTTGGATAAATATTTTCAAAAGATAATAAAGGAATCGCATTTTGAATGTTTGGATCGTGTACATCAAATGTAATAATTTCATCAACACCTAATCTTTCAAGTTCCTGAAGTGCTAGTGCACAATCTAATGATTCTCTTCCTTTACGTCTATGTTGTCTTGATTCATACAAAAGTGGCATTATTACAGTTATTCTTGTTGCCTTACCTCTTATTGCTGCAACAGTTCTTTTTATGTCTTGAAAATGTTCATCAGGCCCCTTATGGTTTTCAATTCCAAACATTTTGTAAGTACAGCTATAATTTCCAACATCACATAAAATGTAAATATCTTTTCCTCTAACAGTTTCAGAAATTTTAACCTTTCCTTCTCCATTAGAAAATCTTATTTCATCAATTGGTATTAAAAATGACTCAGTGCAATTTCTGTTATTTTGGATATACTTGTCAATAGCATTACCTAACTCAGCACAACTTTCTAATGCTATTATTCCTAGTTCATGATTTAATTCACTCATTGGTTTTCCCCTTTTTAAATTATTTTATGTGTTGTCTAATAGTTCTAGCCACCACTGTTTTTAGTAAATAGCAAAACTAAGGACTTTAAATAAGATACACTGTGAAGGTATACTACACCTCTTGAGGTTACAAGTTAAAGTAAATTTAACTAGAGTATAAAACTCCACTTGAAAAGTTTCAAAAAAACTCAAACAATTAAATTATACATTAAATTTATCTATATATAAATATTTTGTTGAAAATTTATATAAAAATTTCATAATTCTCTTATACTTATCTAAAATTTATTAGTTAAAATTACAATTTAATATACTGAAAAATGCTATATTTAAAAGTATTAAAACTTTCAAATACAGCACACAAACTATAAATATTATTAAACTAAAGTCATTATATTCTTAGAAATATTATTTTTTTCTTTTATTATTTCTCCATCTTTTAATGTTATTATTATTTATGCTTCACTTGCAAGTTTCACTTCATGAGTTATTAATATTATGATTCTTCCTTGTGTTTCATGAATTTTATGTAATATATTCATAATTACTCTTCCAGTTTCAGAATCAGGAGCTCCTGTTGCTTCATCTGCAAGTATAATATCTGGATCATTGGCAAGGACTCTAGCAATTGTAACTCTTTGCTTTTGTCCACCTAATAATTCACTAGGTAAATGATTCATACTATCTTCTATTCCAACTATCTGTAAAAGTTCCTTAGCTCTATTTAGTCTAGTTTTTCTATCTATACCATAATAAAGCATTGGCAATTCAACATTCTGCAAAGAATTTGTTCTAGGTATCAAATTAGAATTTTGAAATACAAAACCAATTTTCTTATTTCTTATTTCTGACAAATCATTATCATTGATTTTGCTAATATCTATACCAGAAAGAAAATATTCTCCTGAAGTCTGTCTATCAAGAGCACCTATAATATTCATTAAGGTACTTTTTCCTGATCCAGATGCACCAATAATAGCTATGAATTCACCTTTTTTAACACTAAGATTAATATTTTTTAGAATATCTAACTGATTGGGCCTTCCTATAAAAAGCTTTTTGTAACATTGGTCATTTCAATTATATTATTGTCCAATTAACTCCCCTCCTTACCTCATTAATATAAAGTGAAACTTTTCAAGTGAAGTTTTATCTTCACCTGAATTTAGTTGAACTTATCCAGGAGCGTGCAGCCGTTAACTCTCACTTGAAGAAAAGCAGATGTTGCAAATTTGTCATATATACTTTCACAGAGTGCAAACGAGTTTTACGGATGCTACCTAGCTATCGGATAAAAATCTATGTTCATTTTATATTTATTCATAAGATTGTATAAAAGTTTTCCACAAGATATTATTTGTAATATTTTGCTGCTAATTTTGAAACAATATTTTGGTCGTTAATTTTTAAACCTTTTCTTTTAATGCTAGTATTTTCCAGTCGCCAAGTCGATGTAAACTTTTTTAATTATTTTTATAAAAACAGCAAATCAATATTTTAATTTGCTATTTTTCATCTTAAATTCTTACAAGAATCTCGTTTATTTCTTCACTTATTTTAATTCTTTCAGTATAAACCCAATTTACATCCATTTTCAAATTAAATATTTTAGAAAATGAATAATACATATTTATTTTTTGATAATATATTTCTAAATCATCTAAGTTACCATTATAACACTGAGGAATAAATAATTCCTTTTGCTTATTAACAAATAATTCATCTACATAATCTAAAAACGTGTTCATTAATTCATCTCTTGTTACGTCAAAAGGAACCTTTAATAAATCCCATTGTATTTCTTCATTAAGCTTATATTTCTCTATCTTATCTAAAATCAAAATATATTCACTAATATCCATTTTTCTATAATAATCTAATTTTTCCACCCGAGTACTCCAAAGAGCAAGTTTTTCGTTTAAAGGCAAACTTCTAATTTTAAGTATTGCTTCTGATGGTCCAATAACAGCTTCTCTTATAATATCATCATCTTCTTCAAGCTTTGATTTAATTATATCTGCATTTCCTCCTACACTTCCAATATATCCAATATCATAAATACCGATTCTTCCTGCACGTCCTCCAACTTGCTTAATTTCTTGGGACGTTAATTCTCTTACTTCTTCCCCATCAAATTTTTTTATACTTATAAAAATAATTCTTCTAATAGGCAGATTAACCCCCATTCCTATTGCATCGGTGGTTACTAGTATCTTTGTTTCTTTATTTACAAACTGCTCATACTGCATTTTTCTAACTTCTGGTGGTAAATCTCCATATATTATGCTTGTTTTTATACCTTTACTAGAATACTCCTGCGCTATCTCTAATACTCTCTTTTTAGAAAATACTACTATTGCATCTCCTTCTTTAGCATCATTATAACTAAAGTTTTTATATTCAACTTCTAATGGAATCGCCCTTTTATATTCTTTTATTTCATATTCATCGCTACAATCATTTATAATTTTTTCTAATATAAATCTTGCATTAGCTGCTCCACATATATGTATTTCATCACAATTTAACCCAAGTACTGATTTACTCCATGCCATGCCACGAAATGAATCACTAATCATTTGAATTTCATCAATTACAGCTATATCATAATGTTCTTTTAAGTTAACCTTTTCTATAGTACATGAAGTATGAGTTGAACCTACATTTATTATTTCTTCTTCACCTGTTAAAAGATCACAAACTACACCTTCTCTATTAAGCTTTTCAAAGTTTTCTAAAGCAAGAATTCTAAGTGGTGATAAATACACTCCTTTTTTTGCAGTTTTAAGACGTTCTAAAGCATTATAAGTTTTCCCAGTATTAGTATCACCTAAATGTATATAGAACTTTCTCTTCATGTGTCTAGCTTTAAGATATTCATCCTTAGGATTAGTTGGAAAATTCTCTTCAAATTCCTTTGCAATTAATTTAGGTATATGCTGTTTTGTAAGTATGGTCATTATTCCTTGATTTAAGAAATTATTATAATTTCCTCGTACAACTTCATAAAAATCAAATTCCGTATTATTTTTCTTATTATACCAATCCAGCATTCTCTTTGAGACAGTTTCTAATATTTCTTCGTATCTTTCACATACCTCATTAAAATCCTTTAATTGTTGATTTTCTAGTTCTTTAAGTTTTTTAAGTTTCTTTCTCATTGAGCTTTCATGTTCTATAAGTGCTCCTGGCTTTGAATGTTCTACTATTTCTTCTATTTGATTAATTTGGCTTTTATATTTTTTGAAATCTCTTTGCGCTGCATTATTCTTCATTAATTTCACTCCATATACTCAACATCTATTTTCAACTCATAAATTTTATATTTTTTCGATCGTTAATCTTTTAAATAACATTCTAGCTACTCATTTATTTTATATAATTATATGAAAATTATACCATATATCTAGCATTACAGATAATAATGCTTTAAATTATTATGTAATATTTCATAACTTAAATTAATATATTAAATTAACAATAAATTTTGTATTTATCTTAAATTAGTGTCAATAATATAAAGGTGGTGTTTGTTATGGAAATTATGTACCTAAAATATGTAAATGGAATGAGACATTCTATTATAAAGGAAGGTGACTATTCTATCATAAGTGATTCAAAAATAATATCCTTTAATCAAAAAAAGAAAGTAAAAATAGATAAACCTTCTATACCTTTTAGTTCTAATGAAAGTAGTATTGCATCCATATACAATAATAAAGTTAATGAAGAGATTACAAATTTTTTCTTTGATGCTATACACAAAAATTATTTATCTATTAGAAAAAAATAGTCCGAAAGGTTAGACGCCTTTCAGACCATTTTAATTTAATAATTATTTCTCTGTAACCCTAATATTTTCTTATAAATATTTATATATATATGTTCTAAAAAATTTTGTTCATTAAGATTTAATTTCTATATTATAGTGATTGGATAAAACAACCAACTAAATTATGAACTTTCTTAATTAGAACTTATATATTTTCATTCTTAAATATATAAAAACATTTTTCTTTTTAATATTTATTTAAAAAGTTTAATTTCCTTTGCAATTACAATACTTATACTTAGGATATAACAAAACTACACACTCCACTTGGTTCATATCAATAAACATAAACTCCTGCAACAAATCAACATCATAAGTTCGGCTTTTAATATGTATTTTTTATGGAATTAATTATCATTTTCCTACAGTTTCATTTTGCAATAAATGCTTATATAATATATTTAACTTCTTTATTTATAAACAATTCTTCTATCTCTTTTATAAAAAATTGTTTTATTTCATCTAGATTTTCCTTTTGGTATACATACTTACCATATCCAAATTGCCCATATTTGAACTTACGCTCTTCATCATTCATAGGTAGCTTATTCTCAGGAAATATATCAAGTATTCTATTTTTAGCTATTGTAGTATAACGATGAGATATAATTTCAAACGTTACTGGAAATTTCAAGTCATTTGGAAGCTTGTTTTTTAATTCTAATAACAAATCATGATATTCTTCTTTCCAATTAGAGTAAATAAATACAGGCGCAATTAAAAATCCAATAGGATATCCAGCCTTTGCTGCCTTCATACTTGCTTCTATTCTTTGATCACGTGATGCTGTAGCATGCTCATATTGACTTATAACTGAAGAAGTATTTATACTAAACCTTATTTCCGTATGTCCATTATGTTTTAAATTAAGCAACGAATTTATATCATTATACTTTGTTACAAATCTAAATCTAGAATTTGCACTACTTCCGAAGAATGTTATTGCTCTTTCTAAAGAATGGGTATAAGGTTCTACTGGTATAGGATCAGATGTAGCTGCGCCTTCAAATATAGTTATGTTAGGTAATCTTTCATCTATATATTTTTGAGCTTGATTTAAAATATCATTAATATTGGCGTGAATCTTTACAAAAGGCTTATCTCCAAGCATTGTGTTTAAGTAACAATACTCACATTGCCCCATACATCCTGACACCAATGGAAGTTGAAAATTTGCTGAAGGTTTACAGGATTGAAACTTTAAGCTCTTCTTTATTCCAACAACTAAAGTCTTCTTACCTTCTCTATATTGAGAGAATAAGTCATTACCTGGAATGTGTTGTTTAAGCTTGTTGGATGTCATATTTATAATCTCAATATTATCTTTATCTTTGAACTTATCAAAAACCTCCTTAGCCATATCATATTTTAATGAATCCTTCTCAAATATAATTCTTTTAGGTATAAACATATCTTATGCTAAAATAAGCTCACATAAAACAAGCTAATTTTATTCTCTCCTCTCAACTTTTTATATTTCTATAATTATTGTTCACTAAACGTCTTGAATATATACTGATAATACTTAAAGTGTATTCGATATATAAAAATAAATAAAACTTATTTTTTATCTTGTATGTAACTATATTCTGTTATTAATAGAAGGAGCTGTTGCAAAACTAACATAGTTAGTTTTGCAACAGCTCCTTTTAATATGATATAATCATACTTATGAATTTAAATTTTAATGTTTCGTCTAATGTGTATATCTTTTCAATATCTCAACAATTATATTTGTGCAGATGTCCATACCTTCTGCTGTGATATGTTCAAATTCTCCATGATATGCAAAGCCGCCTGTACCAAGGTTAGGACAAGGTAATCCCATATAGCTTAAAGTCGCACCATCTGTTCCTCCACGTATAGGTTCTATAATAGGTGTAACACTTAATGATTTCATAGCTTCTAAAGCATTATCTACAAGGTGATAACAAGGTTTTATAAGCTCTACCATATTTTTATATTGATCTTTTAATGTAATTTTTATTGTACCTTCACCATATTTTTCATTTATAAGCTTTTCTGCAAGCTTCATCATAGATTTTTTCACTTCAAATTTTACATGATCATGATCACGTAAAATATACTCCATAATTGCATTATCTGTGTTTCCAGAGAATTTTTCTAAATAATAAAACCCTTCATATTCTTCTGTATTCTCTGGTCTTTCAGCTGCAGGTAACATTGAATTAAATTCAATAGCTACATTTAATGCATTTATCATAGTATTTTTGGCTGAGCCTGGGTGAACTGATACACCACTAACTTCTACTTTAGCTAATGCCGCATTAAAGTTTTCATATGCAATTTCACCTTCTATACCTCCATCAATTGTATATGCAAAATCCGCCCCAAAATTCTTTACATCAAAAAGGTGTGCTCCAAGCCCAACTTCTTCATCTGGAGTGAATCCTATGCAAATCTTTCCATGAGGAATATTTTCTTTCATTATTACTTCACATGCTGTAAGTATTTCAGCAATACCAGCCTTATCGTCAGCTCCAAGAAGTGAAGTTCCATCAGTTGTAATAAGAGTTCTACCCTTCAATGTCTTTAAATGTGGAAATCTTTCTGGAGATAAAATACTGTTATTTCCTTTTAAAATAACATCTCCTCCATCATAATTTTCAATTACTTGAGGTTTTACATTATTTCCATTTGCTGCTGGTGCAGTGTCTATATGTGCTATAAGCCCTATACTTGGCTTATCCTCATATCCTTTAGTCGCAGGAATATAACCATAAACATAGCAATTATCATCAAGCTTAACATCGCAAATTCCAAGTTCTTTCATTTCCTCTACAAGCAACTTAGCTAAATCAAATTGTCTTAAAGTCGTTGGATGTGTATCCGAATTTTCATCTGATGTAGTGTGTACCTTAACATATTTTAATAAACGTTCATAGGCTTTCATATATATTTCTCTCCTTTAAATTACATATATTATTACTAAATAAAACTTCATTTAGAAGAAATTAAATTTCTATGCTTTATTTAAATTAGCTTTTATAAGTTATCTTTTATACTTTTTAGTTTCTCCTCATTAGTAACTTTGTATCCTTTTTTATTAATTTATGATTTCTATTCAATTTTATTATATAACATATGAACTAATTCTTAAACCTTTTAAGATCATAAAGGAAAATAATTACTCATATTCCATATAAAATATGCTTAGTATTTTTTCTTTCATATAAACTCTCTTCTACTTATTATATAAATATCCTGAAAATAGTAATAAACCGAAACATGCTATATGAAATGTTACTGCCACTTGAATATATTGGAACCATTTTTCTTTTTTATGCTTTTTATAAAATTTTGATTTTCTTTGGTATATATCTGTACCTACCAAAGCTAAGCCTTGATAAAGTCCATATATAATATAAAACCACTGTAAACCATGCCACGCTCCCATAATGAACATTGTAAGCAGTTGTCCTACATGGGATGCAATAAACCTATTTTTAAATCTTTTATTTCTCATGCTGCTTAACACAAATCTAGAATATATGTAATCTCCAAACCATTTAGATAAGGATATATGCCATCTAGTCCAAAATTCCTTCATATCTTTACTTAAAAATGGCTTATTAAAATTTTCTGGCATTCTTATTCCTAAAATATAGCTTGTACCAACTGCAAACGCTGTATATCCAGCAAAATCAAAAAATAGATACAAACTATATGAGTACATATAACTTAATGAATTGAAAAGAAGTGCAGATTTCGCAGTATACGTTACTCTTGCAGGAATTTGACTCATCCATAATGAATTAATTAAATCTGCTATAACAAACTTATATACTATCCCTTTAATTATTCGTTGTACACCAAAATCTAAATAATCATATATATATTCCCATCTACTTATTTTTTTGTCTAAGTCACTTTCAAATCTCCTAGATCTATCTACAGGTCCAGAACTCAAAGTTGTAAAAAATATAAAGAAATATACAGTATTTGAAATACTAACTTCTTTTATAGTCTCATCGTATATTTCAATAATTATTTGTACAGCTTTAAAATTCATATACGAAAGTCCTATAAATCCAATACCATTTCTTATTGTTACTAAGGAAGTTACTTTAAAAATAAGTAATGGCAGCATTGAACAAAACAGAGTGAAATAATATAAATATTTATTATCTGTTTTTTTTCTTAAAATAGAATATATCTTAATTAATACAATTTCTCCAATCAAAAATAATAAAAATACCTTTTCTATGCCCATTATTGCTATTATCATTAAAATAGATATAAAAGTGCCATAATATTTAATATTCTTCTCTAGGATTCCTAAAATAATAGCTGGTATTAACGCTATTGCAAGTATATATAAATAAAAGTAGTCACCATATTGAACTAGTGTCATTTCAATTCCTCCATAAATTCCTTGATCATCAAGTGCATCATCATTATCAATCTAAAATTATTAGCATTCTCCATAATATATAATTTTATATTATGAAGAATGCTAAATTAAGTTGAGAATTGAGATTAGAAAATTAAAAGTTATGAATAAAAGTTCACACAGAAAGTTCAAGGAGTTAAATTAACAGGAAATAAAACTCGTATTTACTTACTGTGAAAGATATAGCTCACAAAATACAAATTTCCAAGAACCAATTATAAAATCTCGCCTCACTTTTATCTAGTAATTTCTTAATTAAATATTTTAACAAAATCTCAACTCTCATCATAATTATCCCCAATTTATTGTAAGGGTTGTAAAAATACAAACTTAGTTTCACCACACAACCTTATAACATTTATTATAATTAAAATTGACTATAAATAAACGGTAAATCTGATGTAGCGTGAAAAAAGAATACAATTAATATTAAAAGTAATATAACTGTTAGTATTGAAACTTTCTTTAGATTTTTGTTATTTATTAAAATGTTTATAAATTTCTTCATCTACCCTAAGCCACCCTTCTTTTCCTAAATGCTGTCTATCTATTAGAAAATATTTTTTATAATCATATCCATGCAAGTCGAAAACCTCAAAGCCACTATCCTCTGCAATTTTTTTGACTGTTTTACTCCATTCGTCTCTTTGAGCTTTAGTAAGTTCTGCAAAGTCATAATACCATCCATTAACCGGTTGTATAACTATGTATGGCTTAATACCAAGCTCTTTACATACATTTAAAAAAAACTTATAGTCATCCATTTCCTTAGACTCGATAAGATTTACATTCTTTAATTCACCTTTACATTTATCAAGTTGATCTTTTAAATTAATCTTATAAGTTTTATCTTCTAAATTAAATTGATTTGTAGATACAATCTTTTTATTTTCTTCTTTAATTTTTGTATACTCATCATCCCAATTTACCTCTTTCAATGTTTGTCCATTTTTTTTGTTTGGTAAATTCGTAAGTTTTTTATAAATTAGAGCTTTATCTTGAATAGCTAATAAATATTGTTTAATTTCATAATATGGCTTTAATGCAATCTTTTGTGTATTTGAAAAAAAGCTTGAGTTCAAATAAAGTTTTGCATAATAAGCTTCTCCTTGATATTTTTTTGTAACTTTTAAAAAATCATATACTCTCTTAGCATAATATCTTTTATTTTCCTCACTTATTTTAGGATTTTCCATAAATTGATAAAATTGCACCTCTGAAAAATTGGCGACAAAATGATCTGGCTTTACTGCCTTGGGCTGCTCGAACCATTGGATGGAAAGCATATAAACCACCTTTTGATTTGCTTTTACATCTGCTCCACCTAAATAAGTAGCGTGCTGCAGACTTTGTACAAATGCTCTTCCAAAGCAGCTCAAATTATAATCTACACCTTTAAAAGGAAAAAAATCCAGTGGGTTTTGTGGAACACTAATGCCTAATTCAGACGAACCAAGCAAAAACAAATCACCTTTATCAGATAATATTTTTTTATCAAACGAACTTTTATCTTTTACCACATCGAAACATTGTCTTCCCATTACACTAATATCTTTTTCCTTTGTTAAAGTCTCTATTTTATTGTCTAAAAATAAATCTAATGTTATTATTGCAATAATGACGATGACAATTGGTATCACTATTGGTATAAAAAAATTAATTACTTTTTTCATTTCTTCGTAACCTCTTTATATATTTCGAAAATTTTTCTACAATACTGCTAAAGAGCAAAACATATAACTCGTAATAATTATTATCAATGTATAATGTTTCTGTTCTTAACATTCTTTCAATATTAAAAAATTCCATATACACCTAAACATAAAAAAAGTGGAATCTTTAAACATACGATTTGATTATATTATTCTACTATTAAATATTCAAGCCTTTCTGCAATTTTAATTTTTAAAATATTAAATTATTAGAAATATTTATGAGCAACTCGTTTGTTAATTATATTATTATCTAGATTAATTAATAGATATCCTTTATACATACAAACTAAAAAAGATGATTCCTGCCAAATACATAAATCATCCTTAATTTTAAATATAAGTTTTAATTAATTTGTTACATTAAACTCTCATATACAATAGTTAAATATTAGCTAAATGTATTTAGTTCATTTATTAAAATATATATTTATATTTTATAAAAATTCTATAGTTCCCTTTGATAATTTAGATATTCTTGCTAATGAATAAACATCATAGCCCTTATCTTTTAACATTTGTGGCCCTTTTTGAAAAGATTTTTCTATTACAATTCCTATACCAACAACCTTTGCTCCTGCCTCTTCTACTAAACGTGCTGCTCCAAGTGCTGCTTCCCCATTGGCTAAAAAATCATCTATAATTAATATATTATCTTCTTTATTTATATATTTCTCAGATAATGTTAACTCATAATCTGAACCCTTTGTATAAGAATGTACTGTTGTTTGATAGACATCACTATTTAAAATTTTTGAGCCTTGTTTTTTTAATATAACCATAGGTAAATTCATTTGCATTGCTGTCATAACAGTTGGTGCAATGCCTGAACTTTCTATTGTAAATATCTTTGTAACCTTATGATTTTTAAAATAATTTTTAAAATATGTACCCATTTCATACATTAAGTCTGGATCAACTTGATGATTTAAAAATGAATCAACCTTTAACACAGTATCTGATAAAGCCTTTCCTTCTTCTAATATACGTTTATGTAAATTTTTCATTACTGTTCACTCCATTCTACACTTTTAAAACTAGATTTAATAATAATTGATTTTTTAATTTTCTTTTTTCCCCTCCATTTTTTTAATATCCTAAATAAAAATTTATTTTTTAATAAACAACGTAAAATTATATATTATTTTCTATTTTTTTCCATAATAAAAACACCTCGAAATTAAACGAGGTGTTGTATTTATAGATAAATATACTTAAAATAATATTTAAAACCAAAACACTACCTCGTAGTCTGCTAATTTATGGATAGCAGGTAGATGCTATACATTGCAAACTGATACATATTTTTAGGCATGTACTATAAAACTTATTTTGTATTATACATTAAATTTTGTTTTATGCCAAAACTTTTTTTATTAAAATAGAACCTACATTTAATTAGATGTTAGGTTCTATTGTTTGGATAATAATTATATTATTGTTTTAGAGTTTTAATTTTTTTCACACGAATATTCTCAATAGCCTTTCTTACAGCAATATATTTGCAGATTTTACGTAATGTATTCTCTTCTAATACCTCTTTAAAAATTTCAGTTGTGAGACCATCTCCAACCTCTTCCAACGCTTCTATTATATAATCGTCATCATTTTCATAAATTTTTATTTCTGTTTTTTCTCCAACAATATGTTCTTCATCATTTTTAAAATCTTTTTTATCCATAATACCCGCTCTCCCTCTTGTTGTTTAATTTTTATTCTTTAGCATTTTTTACAGCCTAACTATTAAAGCTTTTTTATCACAATTACTGGCATTCTACAAACACTTGTTCTTTTTATAATTGCACTGCTGCTTGTTTAATTTTTTCTTCATATCTTTAACTATTAATTTATCTAACTCTTGACTTATCTTTAAAGCTTTGGGAGATTCCCTCCCATACTTCTCAATTGCTTCATATAGTTTTATCCTAAGTTCTTCTGTTTTGTTTTTATCTTCCATAAGTTACCTCCTATGAATAAGAGGTGATGCATCAACTCTGGTATTTAGTAAAAATTCTTCCCTCGCTAATAATTATATCACAAAAAGCTGTGTCCACCGGACACAATTCCGACAATTTCTCCCTATTTTCCCTACGAGTTACACTGTTTTTGTCAAATTGTATATCGTAGAATAACTATATACCCAAATGCAATTAAAAACTTCAAAAATATTTTGGCGAATAGGTGATTTAATGAATATAATAGCACAAATAAGAACGGAAAAAGGAATAAGTCAATCCGAGTTAGGAAGAAGATGCAGTTTATCTTCAAATCATATTTCCAGAATAGAGTCTGGTAAAAAGCTACCTTCTAATGAAGCGATTAAGAAAATCTCTAGAGCGTTAAATATCTGCCCTATAAAAATTTGGGCATTTATTTATTTAGATGATAAATGTAATTTGGTAGATCAGAAAAGTGTATTTTGTATCGATTGCCAATATTTTAAAAATTGATTAATTCTTAGTCTTCAATTGTCCAAGCTTATATGATAAATTGTATTTATCATCAAAAGAAAAAGAAGGTGTAAATACAAATGAATAACGAGATAAATATATTAGGAATAAATGTTAAAAGATTTAGAAAGTCTAACGGTATTAGTAGAAAACAATTAAGTATAGCAACCCAAATTGACAGCCTAGTATTGTATGAAATTGAATGCGGAGATATAGAAAATGTAAGCCCAAATGATTTAGAAAAAATAGCTAGAGCCTTAGATGTGAGCACATTAACGTTATTAGGCGAAAATGTTAATGTTTGTGAGTATATTAATAAGTTAATATACCATATAGATTATGAATTAAAAATCAACAACGATTCTTTAACTGATGACCAAAAACATATGATTACAACTTCATTGCAATCAATTATAAATTCAATTAAATACCCTGAACATAATTCATAACAAAATAGCATTACTTTAATAATTATTATAGGAGTGATTATATAATAAAAGAGCAAAGAGAAAAATTAGAGTTAACTCAAGAAGAGCTAGCTAAAAAGCTTAAGATTAGCAAAATAAGTTTAATGTTTGAATTGTAAGATTGTCCAGAATCATGCAATCCAAACATTAAACTTATTTTGAAATTATCTAAGGAACTTCATGTTGATGATCTTGAAATATTCAATTTTTTGCAAATATTTGTATTGAACGAATTAAAAAAGAAGAAAATACATTAAAGTAATTTAACGAAGCTAGAAATAAAATTAATATTCCTAGCTCTTTCTAATATTTTAAATTACCACATAATATTAATACAAATTCTACAAGTGCCCATATTTCTACTACAAATCAACTTATTGAAAGCATTAGTATTGCAAAAATAGTACCTAATAATAATTGTATTACACCCATTTATATATATATCCTAAATAGAATCTATGTAAGCATAATAAAAGAAAATGTTCTTCGGTACTAATTTCATTTCCCAAAATAACTACGTATTAAATACAAATTTTATTAAAAAGACTTATTAAAATTACATAGAAAAAAGACCTAGAAATTAATCTAGGTACTAAATAATTTTAGTATATTAGTGTTTTATTTTTCTATTTTACCAAATTTTTTAAAGGATTCATCATATTCTGTTGCAGAAACTTCTTGTCCATTTACAGTATAATTATGTCCGATTACAATTAGACTTTCATCATCTCTTGAATATACTTCATCATCGGTACTTGAAAATACTTTCTTACACTCATTATTCTCTAGTTTATATCCATCGGTGAAATAATGTCCCATACGTCCAGCGCTAATAAAAAATACTCTTTTAGAGTTACTATATCCATAATAACCACCATCAGGAATGCCTATGTCTTCTATTTTTTTAATATTACCATTATTATACGTAACTATAGATATTGTTGAGTTTGCCTCACAAGTTCCATGATGTAATAACATTTCAAATACTCCATCTTGGTCTATATCTACAATAATATTTTTATCTACAGTACTTTTATCATTACCAAATATAATTCCATTCTTTTTCTGCCAATTTGTATCGTTTAATAAATTAATATATGTTTGTATTTCAGATCCTCCATTTGACCAAGTTCCATTATTATTTAAATAGTATCCATTAATAATAGTATCATGTGCCATATACCCTTTTATATCATAATTAGAATCTGGATAAAAATAGTACCAAGTATTATCAATTTGTTTCCAACCTATCGAATATGAACTACCTTCTGTATTCCATTTGCCTTTATTATCTTCTTTCCAGTCTGCATGTATCACTACTGGATTTGCTCCTAACAATGATATAAATGTAATCAAACTAGCAAGTATTCTTCTTAAATTTTTCATTATTGTTTCCCCCCTTTGTTCTTATACTATTATTGTATATTATTAGAAACTTTTGTCAATAATACTATTGTGTTCATAATTTTTCTGTTCAATAATATATGAAAGAGATAGTATTTTTACTCATCACCTAAATACTATCTCTTCCTTTATGAATTTATATATGTTAAAATTATATTGCAAAATGGACTGGTGGAGCTTCGGCTCTGCCTTTTTTCATTTGGACAAAAAATGCAGCAAAATCAATGACTGCATCTTTAAGAAGGATTAAGAAACAACTTAAAATACGTATAAAAATAGCCCACATGTCATTTGTATTGTTTTAAGGCATTTATATGGGAAAAATATACTTTGCACCAAGTCTGTATATTTTTGAGTTATTTTACGCTCGAATTTATGCATTTGGTGCAATTATTATGTACATTTCTTACAAGTTATGTAAAAATACTCAAGACAATAAATGTAAAATATGACAATAAGGGGGGACAAATAATGATAAAATGTAAAAAAACAGTTCTTGCAATTGCAACAATGCTATGTTTAACTGCGAGCAGTGTTACTACATTTGCTAATTCAAATTCAGGATACAATAGAGATGATGCTGTAAGTTATGCTAATGATTGGGCTGAATCAAATAATCCAGCCTATCCCCATTACGATGTTCCAGGTCAAGGTGATTGTACAAACTTTATTTCCCAATGTTTATATGCAGGTGGAATGAGCCTTACTAGTGAATGGAAACCTGGTACAGGTCCTTGGCAAAACGCAAATAATTTTAGGTATTACTGGTCGCAAAATCGGGATTATGATTATAGAGTTTATTCTGTCGGGGTCGCTTTGCACGAATGGAATTCAATTTATTCAATGCTATGGCCAGGCGATATAGTAAATTATACACCAACGGTGAATGGAGTAAATGCAACACATTCCCAAATAATTACCGGATATGATAACTCTTCAAAATATCTATCTTATGCTCAGCACTCAACTTCTAGTTCTGGTTATTATAAAGATGGAAATCTTAAAGGTTATCTAACAGGTAAACCTAGCAGTAGTGGAGTTTGTTTTCATCTTATTAAAAATGGTAAATAAGGAGGATATTTATGAATAAAAATAGAAAATTATTAAAATTTGCTATTTCTGCTTTAGTGATTATTTCTGCGGTAGGATCTACAACTGTAACAGCTTCTTCAATCAATTTACAAAGTAAAATTGAAACATTAAAAGAACAATTCAATTCCCAAAAAAGCGATTTGGAGAAGACAGGTGTCTATTCAACTACTTCCAGCCAAGCTAAAGCAGTAAAATCACTGGGAATACAAATAGCAGATCTAAGCGAACAGACAAAAACTGAAGAAGATTATAGAAGAGAGCTTGAATCATTTATAGCTGGTGTTAAATGTGGTTTGGCGGATACTAAAGAAGAACAAAAAGTACATTACGTGCAAGAAAACCAGGATTTCATTGATAAAACTGAGAAAAAGTTAGCGGATATAGAAGCTCAAATGAAAATTAATGACAAAAAGAAAAGCAATAATAACATAGCATTGGATTCTTCTTTAAACAGTATTTCTAATGAACGCCCTTCTAAAGAATTATTAGAAAGATTAGAAGACCGTTCAGATGTAGATAATTAAAATAATAGTTTAGTGGTAACTAAAATATCCCCTACAAGATACCTTATAAAAATCTATCTTGTAGGGGTTTCTCTATATAATAAAATAGCTGTAGATTATACCAATACAGTCTCCCAGTCAAATATTACTCTTTATTTTATAAACTAATATAAATCAACTGAAAATAGTATACATTGTATCTTTATTTGTATCTTTATTTACTATGAGCATTTGTAAAAGTGCCGTTTCTTCTGAGCTACGAGGATGAATCAAATAACAAATACTGCTCTTATCTATATTTATACAGTCAATAAACTCCATGTTTTCATATTTTTTTAAATGGTCATCATTATAAGGATTTATTTCACCAAACTGATTCATTCCATCATATTGATTGGTAAATTCTTTAATATCAGTTTTTTCTAATATATCATTTTCTATATCATATAAATATCTATCATCAAGGTTATTTGATTTATTGTACATTAATTCGTTATACATTAATATTTGACTTCCATCCACTTTTACTTTAAATATAGTAACATCATCACCTTGAAACAAATTCATATGAATAGATTTTAAATCTATTGCTCTATAAATTTGTTGATTTATGATATCATAGACAATCAAACCAATACCGCAATATAAAATAACTCTATCTTTTGAAGCATATACTACTTTTGTAAATGTTAAGTTTTGTGATTTTTTTATTTCTTTTACAACTTCATCAGTTGTATTATTATTTAATTTTTGTGTTTCTTTAGTTGTTTCATCTGTAGTAGTAGTGGTATTTTTAGTACTACAGCCTACAAAATAGTTACAAAAGATTGTAATCATCATAATAATAAGTATAAAGTTAATCTTTCTATTTTTTAAGTTAAATAATCTTTCTAATATCATTTAATTAACACCTCACAATTCAAAGTCGGAAATACCTATAAGAAATTATAATATATTATGGAAAATACTCTTACTATATTTTGAATGCTATATTCAAATATACATATATCCACAATATGGAGTTGATTATTTATGTGGCATTCGTTCCATTTTTTATACCTCCTAAAAATACGTTCTTTGTGCTAAATTACCATTTCTCATTAATTATAACATATTATGTAAATAATTTTGAATAAAATAAGGGCAGCAAACAAGATTTCTCCCATCTGCTGCCCTTAATTAATGAAAAAATTTTTACCAATTTCTATTATAATTCACTTTTCTGTACATTTCTTTAACAAAATAAAGGCAGACCTACCATTTCTAACAAATCTACCTCTAACGCCTACCGTCTGGCAATTTAGCCAAATGTATTATATCAATAATTACACTACCTATTAATTAACTCGTTCTTTATATACTCATTAATCGTCTCTTCTTCACCTTCAAATATCTCCATTAAATGTAATATAATTTCTTGTTGCTCCTCTGGAAGTCCTTTCATTGTTTCCATTATTGTATCTTTAGTTACATTACTCATAAGCTCACCCCTTAAATTAAAATATAGAAGCTTAAATTTATTATCGTATAATTTATAGATATTTTAACCTAATATGATAAGATTTATTTATACAAAATAAGAGTACAGGATTACTCCCATACTCTAAGACTTAACTTATTTTAGTTGCAACACCATCACTATCAAATCTATAGCCTACATAATCTATATTAGATACCATTTGTCCAGTAGAATATAGCATGTAGTCTTTCCCACCATCTTTTATCCAACCAGTTTGCATTGCTCCA
>NZ_LZZM01000131.1 GCF_002006345.1 Clostridium puniceum | reverse complement strand
TTTAAAAGTTTGGTTGGTATTAGAGTTGCTGTACAAAATTTCATTGAAACAATAAATAAAGTTCCTACACGAACAATAGACAGGCTATGTATTAAGATGTAGAAACTTTATTAGAACTTATATATTATAATAAACGAGCCAAAATATTCAACCCGTTTATTATAATTAATTATTTTTTATCCAACAAAAAAGCCCGTTATCATAATAAATAACGAACTTTTTTAAACTTAATCCATGTTTAACAATCGGTCAACGAATTTATACATTAATCCGTCTGCCCCCATTTTGTAATCACTTCTAAAACCTTCTAAGATTCTATTTATAGGTGCATAGTCTACAAATTGTTTATTTAAAATAGTCTCAATTTCTTTTTTAAATTCTTGTTTTGAAATATCATTTCTTTTTCTAACACAATCATTAATTAGAAATTCTATTTGTTCCGTTTGCTCCTTAGTATAATTTGATTCTAAAGCCACCAAACTAAATGATGTAAAATTAAAATCAAAACAAAGTTTTGAAATAGTTTTTCTTATCAGTTCTAATTCATAATCCTTATCCAATTACTTTAACACATCCTCTAACGGTTTATACTGGTGATAAATACATTATAGCATATTTAACGCCCTCAGCTATTACTGTTGCAGCATAAGTACCAACATAATCATATAGCCCATTATATACAGTATCTCTTATTTGGAGTATACCCTATTTGATAGACACATAGAAAAGACGTTATAATAACAATAAAGAAGGATGTGTTTATCAAATGAGTAAGAGAAGAGAGTTTTCTGTAGAATATAAGAAAGAGATAATAAAATTAG
>NZ_LZZM01000130.1 GCF_002006345.1 Clostridium puniceum | reverse complement strand
CCAAATACATCACATAAGGAATGACTTAAATATGATTATATCACCAAAGATTAAAAGCGAAAATGATAATTTTAAAATTTTTGAAGCTGTTAAAATTGCATTTACTAAATTAAATTCAAATATTAAAAATACTAAAGGCCGACCACGTAAGTATTCAGACGAACAAATAGTTGCTTGCATGTTATATGGCGTTAAGCATAGTATATTCAGTCTAAGGGAACTTGAATATGAAATAAAAAAAGATTATGTGTTTCAAACTATAATTAATCTTAATCAAATACCTGATTATTCTACATTTTCATTAAGAGCTAAAACTCTAGAAAAACATATATATTATGGTATTTATGCTATGTTTATTGAACTGATTGCCCCAGAAACCAGATTGTGTGCAATTGATGCTACAGCCTTAAGAAGTTCAAAATACGATAGCGAAGCTAAATCGGGCAAAGGTACACGTCTAGGTTATTATAGAGGTTATAAATTACATTGCATTGTAACAGTTACTGATACTATAATTCCGTTAGTTTTTGATTTAACAACAGCTAATGTTTATGATAATCAAGTTCCAGATTTACTATATGAAGCTAAAATTTATAATCCGTTTTTAATACTCGCTGATGCAGCATATGATTCAGTTGAATGGTTTGAAATTGCCGAAAAACTAGAATTTAACTTATTAACTGATATAAATATGCGTAAAGCTAAAAGCATTGAGGCATTCATTGATAAACGATATGAAAATGCTTTGTTTTTCGAATCTCCTATAGGGGTGAACCTATATAAAAATAGATTGAAAATAGAGCAATTATTCTCCGTATTAAA
>NZ_LZZM01000129.1 GCF_002006345.1 Clostridium puniceum | reverse complement strand
GAATAGCATAGGATATATCTTCACTATAAGTCATATCTAGAATTACTGGATACATAGATGTGAACCAACCTATTGTTCTATCTATAGAAACATCTTTTATAATTTCTTCTCTTCCATGACCTTCTAGATTTATAAGTACCTTATCATTTCCACTCCATTCTTTAACAGCTAATCCTAGTGAACAAAGCAGTATATCATTTATTTGAGTATTATAGGCTGTACTTGTTTTTCTAAGAAGCCTTTCTGTCTCTTCTTTTGAGAAATTTATAGAAAGACTTTTGCTTTCCCTAACACTACTTTCATTTTTTTCAAAGTCTCTTGGAATTTCTCTTATTTCAGTATTCTCTATAGATTTCCAATATTCTGATTCCTTTAAAATTTCTTTACTATTTGCATATTCTGAAAGTTTTCTTGTCCACTCCTTATAAGAAGTAGTTTTTTGAGGCAATACTATTTCTTCATCATTTTCTATAGCTGAATAAAGAGTTTCTAAATCTTCGAGCAATATTCTCCAAGATACTCCATCAATAACCATATGATGAATAGCTACAAGGAGATAATCCCCTTCTCTAGTATTAAATACCCCTAACTTTAACAAGATTCCCTTTTCTAAATCCATACCTTCTTGAAGTTTACTTGATAATTCCTCTATGGTATTTTTATAATTTTCATCTTCATTTAAATCATATACATCTAAAGTAAATACATCTCCAACTGCTTCCAAGCCTCTATTTCTTTGCTTAATTTTAGCTTCATCTTTTTCATATATCATCCTTAAGGCGTCATGATGTTTTATGATTTCAGCAAAAGATTTTTTAAGTATTTCTTCCTTTAT
>NZ_LZZM01000128.1 GCF_002006345.1 Clostridium puniceum | reverse complement strand
GGAATATTATACACAATGCTGGTTTTATCCATTTCCCATACTGCAAATAATCTTTTCTCTGCAGATGATACCTTATAATATTCCTTTTCTTCTGCTTTATCTATTGCTATATATTCTTTTTTATCTGATTGTTTTATTACTCCACTTAAAGTTTTTATTGTAGGATTTTCAAATAATTCTCTTACCTTTACCTCAAAACCTAACTCCTTCTTTATTTGCGCTGTAATTACTGTTGCCTTTAGCGAATGCCCTCCCAAATCAAAATAATTATCATTTATACCTATATGAATTCTACCAAGTACTCTTTCCCATATTTCTACTAGCTTTTCTTCAGTTTTATTTCTTGGTGCTTCATATTCTGCATTTAAAACTTGAGATTTATCTATTTCTGGAAGTGCCTTTCTATCAATTTTTCCATTTGAAGTTAATGGCAACTTATCTATTTGTATAATATAACCTGGCATCATATAAGCCGGTAGTTTTTTCGAAAGCTCTTCTTTCACTGATGTTATTGTTAATTCTTCCTCAGCAGTAATATAAGCACAGAGATATTTTTCTCCATTGTCGTCATTTCTACTTACAACAACTGCTTCTTTAATGCCTCTTACTTTTGAAAGTTGACTTTCTATTTCCCCAAGCTCTATTCTGAAACCTCTTATCTTTATTTGATTATCTATTCTTCCAAGATACTCTATATTTCCATCAGGCAGCCATCTTGCCAAATCTCCTGTCTTATACATTTTTGTCTCCAGTTCAAAAGGATTGTCTACAAATTTTTCTCTAGTTAACTCTAAATTATTTAAATATCCTCTTGCTACACCATCACCGCCAATGCATAGTTC
>NZ_LZZM01000127.1 GCF_002006345.1 Clostridium puniceum | reverse complement strand
CTTTTTAAATGCTCTTATTATAAATTTACAATAAGTTGCTTAATAAATTTATATAATATAAATTACGTTTTCTAGTTGAATTCTCCGAATTGAAAATTAAGTATGATATAATATAAAAACAAGTAAATAATTTATACATATCAATTCTAATGACATAACAAATTAATTATATGTGAAATAATAATTGAATATTACATAAGAAATATATGTGGAAAACAATTTATAATATGGAGGAATTATATTGAAGGTTATCATATCACCAGCGAAGAAGATGAATGTAGATACAGAATTTGAGACACACAATATGCCATGTTTTTTAGATAAAACTGAATTTTTAATGAAATATATTCAAAGCTTAAGCTATGAAGAAGCCAAAAGTTTATGGAAATGTAATGATAAAATTGCAAAGCCAAGTTTTGAATACTTTTCTAATATGAACCTTAGTAAAAGACTTACTCCAGCAATATTGGCTTATGAAGGAATTCAATATAAATATATGGCTCCAAATGTATTTAATATTCACCAATTGGATTATCTTGAAAATCATTTATGTATTCTGTCTGGTTTTTATGGCATACTTAGACCTTTTGATGGTGTCGTGCCTTACAGGCTTGAAATGCAATCTGCAGTAAAACTTTCAGTATATAAAGATCTATATGATTACTGGGGCGATAGCTTATTTAAAAAACTATACCAGGATGCAGATATAGTATTAAACCTTGCATCTAAAGAGTATAGTAAATGTATTGAAAATTATCTGAATGATCAAGTACAATTTATATCGTGTACCTTTGGTGAATATAAAGAAGGTAAAATTATAACCAAAGGAACCTTAGCAAAAATGGCTAGAGGTGAGATGGTTCGTTATATGGCTGAAGAAAAGATTGAGAAAATATCAGAAATAAAAAATTTTAATAGACTTGGTTATAGATATAGTGAAGAAAAATCAAACAGCAAAAATATCGTTTTTATAAAAGAATAGGAAAATTAAATTAGTTAAAATTATTATTTCGAATCCTTAATTTTTAATTGTTCTTCACCCCATTTTTTCAATTCATTCAAGGCAGGAAGCAATGCTCTGCCTCTTTCTGTTAAAGAATATTCAACTTTAGGAGGAATGGTTTCATATTGAGTTCTAACAATAAGATTTTGTTCTTCCAATTCTTTTAAAGATTTTGTGAGCATCATATTAGTTATACCTTTAATTTTTCTTTTTAGTTCATTGTACCTAATAGGCTCCAATTCTAATAAACACCACATTATAGGTAATCTCCATTTCTGCCCTACAATATCAAGTGCATATATAACTGGACATTGCATCTCATATATATTATCACCGGAAAATTCTTTATCACGACTAGTATCTTTATTCATAATTACATCCTTTCAAATTCAATAGTATCTTTTTTATACTAACACAGAAAAAACTGCATACTTGTATATTTATATCTTTATAATTTATTATTATAACAGAAACTCTTAAAAATAATATAAATTTAATTTTAGGAAAAGGAAGTGCTATTATGAACGTTTATGCTATTAATGGAAGTCCAAGAAAAAATAAAAATACAGTTACACTGCTTCAAAAAGCTTTAGATGGAGTAAAAGAATCAGCAAAGGATAAAGAAATTGAAACTGAAATAATTAATTTATATGACTTAAACTATACTGGATGTAAGAGCTGTTTTGCTTGTAAGAGACTTGGTAGCAAAACTTACGGAAAATGTGTAATAAAAGACGATATTTATGAAGTTTTAGAAAAATTATCTCAAGCTGATGGGATTATCTTTGGAACTCCTATTTATTTTGGTAATATGTCAGGTCAATTACTATCATTTTTAGAAAGACTTTTATTCCCTAATTTTGTGTATGATAAAAACTATTCTTCAATTGCGCCAAAGAAAATGCCAACAGCCTTCATTTATACAATGAATGTTTCAGAAGAAATGATGGAAATGGCAAATTATAAATTATCCTTTAGTAAAATAGAATCTTCTATTGAACGCATATTTACAAAACCACAAGTGATGTATAGTAATAATACTTATCAATTTGATGATTATTCAAAATACAAATCTGATGCCTTTTCTGAAGAAGAAAAAGCAGAACATAGAAGAATTCAATTTCCTTTAGATTGTCAAAAAGCCTTTGAAATAGGTGCTGATTTAATAAAGTAATATATTAAATTATAGGTGAAATTATTCACCTATAATGCTTAATGTAAGTAAAACATCTCACTTTCAACAAGTCGCCGTTTGTTGATTTATCATTGTTGTATCTACTATTAAATCACAATGACTTTTAATGTCAAGTTCTGTAAAGTAATGCTCTTCCATAGGAATCCATTTACTTAAAAAATCTTGGAGCTTTTCTTCTCCATTGCGTTTAAGAATACGTTCATACTGCACATTTGAAGCAACATCTATAAAAATTTTATAGTCATAGTGCTTCTTGAGTGTAGGATGCAAACTGTAACTCCCCTCAACTATATTTAAAAGCTTGGTTTCCACTTTAATAGGATTGTCAAAAGCTCCTTTATTACATAGATATTTCCGATATATTACAGCTTCTTGATTTTGCAGCGACCTTATGACCTCCTCATTAAATCTTTCATAATGTACATTCCCTCCTGCCTCTCCTAAACGTTCTGGAGTCCTCATCTCAAATGGCAGAAAGAAATCATCCATATGAAAAAGGTTGCAATCAAACCGCTCTGTAATTAATTTTCCTAAAGTACTCTTACCTCCTCCACATCTACCATCAATAGCTATAATTAATGATTTATTCTCTTTGCATAGGCTTCTCACTATCTCAATTAAAGGACTGTAGTCATTATTAATTAGTTTTAGATTTTCTCTATTCATTAGCTCCTCCCATATACAAAAATATCCATCATTTTTTATATAAAAATTACTTAAGTATCAAACCTCATATTTTGATGAACTTGACCAATTCTTTCTAATCTTTCCGAATTTGCCTTCTTTAAGGAGGCTTTTTTAATTTCTCTATCATTAGTTATTATCTGACTATTTTCATTTTCACTGCTTCTAAATTTATAACTACATACAGTCCTTATAAACCTTCCTTCTATATGTACATTAATGCTATGATTTAAAAACCTAACTGCTTAAAAATAAAAATATTAGATCCAACACATAATCACTTGATACTTTATCAAAAGGATTATCAACAATCAACATCATTTATTATATCATAAACTAAAATTATCAATAATTTAAATTCTTTTTCTTTTCTATGGCACCATTTTCATCTGATATAATAATTTATAATAGTCATGATGATAAAGATTACCCATATACTGTATCATAAACAAATAAAAATATATCCTTAAAATCACAAGTTTTAAAGATATATTTTTATTTTAAAATAACTATCTTAAATTATTTTAGAGGTAGAATTATTTTAAATTCAGTAACAGTATCAGTGCTTTGAACATGTATTGTCCCACTATGACTTTCCACCAAATCTTTTACAATACTTAATCCATATCCATGACTGTTATCAGCGTTATCCTTAGTTGTAAATCCAGCTTTAAAAATATCTTTCAAATAATGTTCTTCTATTTTAGGTCCATTATTTGAAAGTAGTATTACTGCATTTCCTAAATACTCATAGCTTTTTGCAATTATTATCCCTTTACCATTAACTGCCTTAATTGCATTATTTACTATATTAGTTATAACCCTATATATCTCCATTTCATTAATCTTTATCAAGCCAAAATCACATTTTTCTTCGATTATAACATCTATACCTTTATCTATAGCGGGCTTTAGTGCAACTTCTAATAGCGATTGTTTGTTTTCACTAACTTCTACATCCATTGGAGTAGATTCATTTTTATTTATAATATTTTTTAGAGATTTTTTTAAATCCTCAAAATTCTCCATAAGCCCAAGCTCATATAAATATGAAATTTGTGATGCATAATTATTTTTAATTTCTCTAAGTTCACTATTTTTAATTCCTAGAGATTTATTTAATTTATATATTTGCTCTGATTTCTTATGAATATTCAAAAAATAAACTATAATACTTATTAAAAACATAAAAAATATTATATATGTCATATTTTTTAATAACTGACTTTGTACATTTAATGTCATAAGATAAAAATTTATTATAAAATCAAGAATAAAGCTTATTATTAAAAATGTTGTATACAATTCTTCATTTATTATAAAACTATAAATTTGTTTTATTTTATGTATATATTTGAAACATGACAATAATACTATCCATTGTGGAATATAAATTATAAAAATTGTTTCATAATTTATATATTCTATTGGACATATTCCTTTAACATATTCAAAAATCAAATTTCCAAATAACATAGTATATGCTTGAATAATAAAATAAGTTATTGTAAACGCTGTTAATGCACTTAAAATATTTTTTCTATAAACTAACGCTATTGCGCTTAAACATAATATATGAGTTATAAATATAGATATTTCAAAATTATTTCCAAATGTTTCTATAAAAAAATTTGTTATAACTAAAAATATTGTAAAAATACTAAAAAAATTTATTTTTTGATTTTTATCCTCACAATAAAATATTGTATAAGCTAATATTGTTGATTGCAATATTGAAGTTATAAGGTCTATAATATTCAATACCAATTACCCCCCTGAGTCTATTTATAAATTTATCTTAATTTTTTCATAGATTCAGGCATTTCTTCAACGCCACTTCCCACAAGTGATGCTGTAGCCTCTGTAATCATTACATCTGATAATTTCTTTAAAAATTCACCTAATATTTTTTTTATCATAAAACCCATCTCCCTTTAATTTTTCTTTTATTAACCACTCTTAAATTATATTATTCCTTTGTATTCTCTTTTATTAAACATTAGTATAGCTTCAAATAGGATTGTCCAAGTTATTAATGAATAATAACTACTATAGTTATATAAAACTATAGATAGCAATCCAAGTATTATTAAATTCCTTAGACCTCTAACTCTATTTTTCTTTATAAGCTTTGGGCGGGTAATTGGCATTTTTGAATTTATTACTGGAGCTTGATTCCATACGCAAAATATGCTTAGGAAAATTAAAATGCAATTACTTAGAAAACTAAGATTACATTGCAAACTTAAAATCAATTTTCCAGCTGCTAATAGCAATGTTGCTATAAAACACTTAATTTGAGTGTCTTCATGATATCCTCCTATAAAAGGATTAACCAAACACATTATTCCTACAATAATTGTCGCTTCTTTAAAGTATCCAAATAATGAAAAAATAATTATTAATGAAATCATTTTCATCAATTCAAATAAAATAGTTACTAAAGCATATTCCATTTGTTCAAGTTCATCTTTATTATACTTTTCATTTATTGATATACTTTGAATAATTCTCTTAGAAACACTTTTCACCATTTTTATCACTCTTTTATATTTTTTTAATTTCATATATATTATAATCCTATATTTGTTAAATTTCAACATATTTATAAAAATTATTATATTTGTTTATAAAATTCTCATTTTTATAAAGTTCAGTAATTATTCCTTTACAAAAAACTAAAGTGTATTTTAATATGTTATGTAACAAAAACTCCACCAGATATGCATTTAGCAGAATACTCGTACTTGAAAACTTTTATTCTCTTCGTAAAGTACTTCTGAGACATAGAGTGTTGAAATAGATATTAAGGATGTGAAAATGGTATTTTCGCTGCTCTAAAATTGTATGAAATAAGAGAAAATACAATTAGTTTCTAGAAAATCAAATTAACTAAATACATAACTAAAAAAGTCACTTAATCTGTAACAAAAAAATATTACAAATTATATGACTTTTTCTAAATAAATCCTGCTATTTTTTGAATGTGTCTCATTTAGATACTTGTATTTCCTTACCTACTTTATATCTATCTATTTGTTTTATATTATTGTCAAAACCTAGCTCTAATGCTTTGTCTTTTTCTACATTATCAAATTCTACAACATATCCAAGAGCATCATTTGGATCTTTATAAAAACTCATATTCTTATCGCTTTCGTAATTAATATAATTAACTTTACCTTCCACAAACTGATAATACATTCTTATATTACTTGCCATTAACAAACTTGCTTTTTCTGAATTACCCTTGCAATATACTTTTACACTATTATCATTTCTTTCTATATTAGATATCTCTCCTTTGCTTCCATCAGAAAAGTTAAAATATTTTTCACAGTTTACATTATTAACCATTTCTTTATTAGCATCTTTTTTCCCATTATTATCCTTATGTGTCTTTCTAATCTCTGTCCAAGTTATATCACAACCTAATGGTATTATGCTTATATCTTTTTTATCTTTAAGTCTATCATAAGTTGCTGCTTTGGATTCATAAGTTCCTTTTGTTCCTTTCGCATCAGAATGACTGCTAGAAGATCTTAGTTTGTACATTCTATCTCCAGCTTTTAATATCATTGAAGAATCTACAAGTCTATTATCATAGTCTTTTCGAGGTTCACTATACGCAATTGCTGTTCCCAAAACATCAGACTCTAATTTATTTAATGTACAATCAGATTCTGATATTTTTGTTGATATATCTTTTTCAATTATATTTTTAAATGAGTCTGAAAAATCTACGCTTGCATCCATTCCTATATTAACTTTGTAATTAGGAAATACCACATCCAGCCTTAATTCGCCCTTTTGTGGAAATTCTTCTTCATCATTATCTTGTTCTATAGTCATTAACAAAGTTTTATCATCTAGATAATCATTTGACGTACCTCCACCACCAAAATTATTTTCTCCATAAAGTACTTGAACTATTGAATTATTATTTTTAGTTTTATCAAAAGGCTGGTTGCTTTCCACCTTAACCACTACTTTTAATTTATGCTTTGTTGCTACTGCCTTCTCTAAGGTTACTTTTAATCCATTTTGCTCAATGCTCTTATTTACATTGATTGAATAATCTTTATAAATAACTGTAGCAGAATGTACACTCTCTGCATACTTAGAACTTGCTTGTACATTATTATCTGCAAAAGCCGGAACTTCTAATACACCTATAGCTAACATAAATCCCATAACTCCAAGAATTGGTCCTAATACTTTACTTATTTTTTTGTTTATCATTAAAAATTTCCCCCTTTAATTAAGTTAAAAAGTGAGAGTTCACATTTTACATTTGAGTTCTCGAACTTTCTCTGTGAACATCTATGATTTGGTTCCTCGAACTTATTTAAGTCATGCATACCACTTAACTTCCTCTTATTTTTTACTTCATAATTAATTATACGTCATTAATGGAAATATATTTATTTATTTACATTATATTCTTATTTAAACGCAAAGTAAACTTAATATTGATACATTTTTAAGTAACAATATAAGTCACATTATCTTTAAGAAATAACGTTACAAATTTCATAACTTTTTTATACTAGTTTCTGTAATTAGAATGAAAATAAGGAAAATAAGGAGCTCAAAAATCTGTGTAGCTCCTTACCTTTACCTAGTCGTCTTATTCTTATGTTACAATAAACATTTGCAAATTATCTCACTATATAATATTCTATGTAAAAATATTAGGAGGTTCATTATGGAAAATACACAATCACAAAAATTAGAGCTGGAATAATAATAGTATCAATTATTTATTTTGTAAGTACCATATTGGGTACTTGGGGATTAATAGTATTATTGACACAAAAAGAGCAAGGCATTCCAATAACATTATCTACTACTCAAATTATCATAGGTTTAATTAGGTTTAATTAGGTTTAATATTGCAACTAATACTAGTTATAGCAATTATTCTTATTTTACAATTACTATTCTTAGTATAATTAATACAATCATGGATAATGGTTTTCAATAGACAATTATTTTATCATTAATACTTCCAATATTAATGGCAATTTTTATAAATAAGAAAAGGAAGCTTTTTAACATTTAGTATAATTTAATTTATTAGAATATTTATAATTCAAATTTAATATACTTAATAAATTGCTAACTCTCATCACTTTTATGTACCCATTATACATATTGGAATATATAAAGAGCAGTTTAATCGGATTTTCACTCCCACTCTCCTGCTCTTTCAATATAATAGCTTTAATTTTCATTCCTATATCTTAAATTTCATCACAATTTAATTAAGCTTTTAAAAGAATTATCTTCTAATAACCATCTCCGCCGTAATGCGGTCTTCTGCGTCTTCTTCTACGTCTTCTTCTGTGAAGATCTCTTAAAAGAAGTATACTAATTAAATCTCTTAAAAAACGTCTTCTGCGGCGAGGACGCTGCCTTTCTTGCTCTTCTTCATTCCTATAATAACCTCTATGCTCATTGTCGTTTTCATCCTCTTCGCGCTCATCATCATACTCATCAACATTCATATTCTTTTCTATCATGTCATATATGTCATCAGTAATATTTCCCAATTCATCTTTTGTAGGGCAATACATTGTTCCGTATCTCAGTTCAATTTGGTCCCCTTGATACTTTACCAAAGGCATTACTCTATGATATAGTCTTGGATATAACATCGCTAAATCTTGTTCATCTTCCTCCTCTATCATTGGATCATATGTGTTTCCCATTGGTTCTTGATACCACATCGGATAAGGTGGTATTTGTCTGTTATACATATTTTCTCCTATCATAACTAAAATTCTTACTACAGTTTATTCTATAATATTTTTTATAATTAGTGATTAGAAATCTCAATTTAATTTTCAGTTACTAGTAGAAACAATTTAGTAAAAATTATATTCCAAAACAAAAAACTTTGTTAATTTTTTATCGATGAATAGAATCTTGGTTGTGATTCGCGCTTTTTATAGTTGTGAGAAGATTTTGGTTGCGCTTTTCGCTTTTTATAGTTGTGTATATTTTTTGCTGTTGCCTTTAGCTTTTTCAACTGGATACTTCTTTTCATTTTTATCCATTTTGCTATTTATGATTTCTTCTAACTCAACACCTAATGAATCAGCCATATGTATACAATAAACCATAACATCAGCAAGTTCTTCTAAAACATGCTCTTTATCATAGTTTTCTTCATTCCATAAGAATTCTTCTAAAAGCTCTCCTGCTTCAATTGATATTGCTTTAGAAAGGTTGGCTGGAGTATGAAATTGGCTCCAATCTCTGTCATTTCGGAATTTTCTTATTCTATTTATTGTGTCTTTCATTTTAATCGCTCTTTCTATGTTTTGCCAGTTTTTATTTTTATTATAACATATATTTATTTGAAAGGATTAAAGCTGAAATTTTCACAACAGTAAAAACTTCAGCTTTAATCAAAACATTATATTTAATTTTTATCCACTTCAATTGAAATTTCATTTATATAAATTTCTGTAAAAAAGCCATTCTTTTATGAATAGCTTTTTATTACTTTTATTTTAATGCTTCTAATGCCGCAATATTTAATAGACTCCAAGGCTTATTAAAATGTGGTTGAAAGAAAAAGTCTGTCATTGCAAGTTCTTCTACAGTCATATTATTTTGAATTACTACAGATAATGTATTCATAAACTGAGTCAAATCTATGTTTGAACTTATTTGGCCACCTAACACTCTTCTTGTATCCTTATCAAACACTAATTTTAAAATTACCTCTTCATAAGTGGGCATAAATTCTGGTCTATAATTATCCTTAACTACAACTGCACCTACATTAAAATCAGTTGTGCTTTTAGCAACCTCTTCTGTAAGTCCTGTGGATGCTATAGATTTTTTATATATCTTAATTCCAGAAGTACCTTGAGTTCCCATATATTTAAGTTTAGGTTCAACTATATTTTGAGCAATTAAAGTTCCCATTCTAACTGCATTAGTCGCTAAAGGAATATATCTATTATCACCAGCTGGATTATACTTAACAATACAGCAGTCTCCTCCTGCAAAAACATCTTCTTTGCTGGTTCTCATATATTCATCTATTACTATGGCACCATTTTCTAAAGTTTCTAATTTGCCTTTTATAAGAGAAGTGTTTGGCTTAAATCCAATGCAAAGTACAACTAAATCTGCCTCGTATTCCTTACTTTCAGTTACTACATGAGTTACTTTATTATCTTTCCCTTTAAATAATTTAACTTTTTCTCCTAAAACTAAACTAATTCCGTGATTTTTAAACTCTTCTTCTGCAGTATCAGTAAATTCCTTATCTAAATACTTAGACATTATTCTTTCTTCTGCATCTATTAATGTAACATTTTTACCTTTCATTTTAAAAGCTTCTGCAAGTTCAACACCAATATATCCAGCACCAATCACAACTACATTTTTTGCATCAGTTGTTCTAGCTTCTATTTCTTTTGCATGATTATAATTTTTACATAAAAGTATATTTTCTAAGTCTCCACCTTCAAATTTAGGTACTATTGGCCATGAACCTAAAGTTAGTACTAATTTATCATAATTATCTTCAAAAATATTATCATTTTCCAAGTTTTTAACTTTAATTATCTTATTATCAAAATTAATCTCTAACACATCATGCTTCATTTTAGTTATAACATCAATAGAATTTAATTTCTCTGGTGAATTATAAAATAATTTTTCTGTTTCAGTAACTACTCCGCCTATACTTAAAGCAATTCCACAGGATAAAAATGATATATTATCATTTCTTTCATAAACTACTATTTCACTTTCTGGATAAAGTTCCTTTAAATTAACAATAGCAGCTGTACCTGCATGAGTACATCCTATTATTATAATCTTCATAATCAATACCTCCATCTTTTTATTAATTATTATTATTTATTAACAATAATTATCCTCACTTCATTATATATTCTTATTCAAAAGAACGCAAAGTATTTTTTTAATACTTTCAATATCCATTACCTCTTACCCACTTGAATTCGATACATTCTTTTTGCTTAACCAATCCCTCTATAATTGTTTATAGAGCTGAAGTCCTTTATTCATTATACTTCCTCCACAAACCACTATTTATACACCTCTTAAAAACCTTACGAACCACTGCTCCTACATTTTAGAAGCAAGTAGTATAGCTCCAATCAATTCCCAAATATTAATCTTTGAAGTATCAATATTAAAGTTTTCTCTCAACCTTCCATATCCTCTAGCCAGGATCGCATTGCCTCTAAATAGTTCTCAACACTTAAAGTTTTCCCATGCTTCAAGGCTACTCTTTAAATCATTTATTAATACTCCTATAAACTTGATTAAGTCTTTTTTATTACCAACCTTATATATATTATTGCCTAAGTTTAATTGAATTTTATTTTCTTTAATCATTAAAACTCCTCTTAATATGTTCCATATTATCTTATAATCAGAATTATTTACTATGCATCTTTTATTTCTGCTTTTCTTATTACAATTTTTTACTATTCTGAAACCCAATATGCAAATTCTTTAATAACTGTTTCAGGATTAGCTCGCTTATTTGGGTCTACAATTAAATCACAATATTTAAGTTCATTTATTATCACAGGTAGAGTTTTGCCGTACTTTTGTTCAATTACTCCTTCTTCATTAAGCTATTTAACCACTTCAACACATAGCTCTACAAATCTGCTAGTTATTTTATCTCCTAACTTTAATGCTTTATCAAAATTTTCGTCTTCTTCATCATATGAATAATATAAATTGTTTTCCTTAATCCACTGGCTTATCTTTTCTCCATCTTCTAAATTTTCTCCCAAATTATCACCTATAATTAACTCCTCATTTTGCAGCCAAAATGCAAAATTCCATTTTGCTTCTGCATTATCACATGCATCTGACAATGGGTTTTCATATTGCTCCATAGTGTTATATCCAAGTGTAATCATTGGTCTTCTTGGGTCATCTTCTGAATTTGACATATATAATGATATAACGTAAATATCCTTAATCACATCGCTGTCCCATGATTTAAAATAACTTCCTCTAAATCTTCTGTATCTAAAGTAAGATTCTGCAAATTTGTTTTACTTATATCAATTTTTTCTCTGCCATGTTTACTCCGCTTTAATGTTCTAATCATTTTCCTTCGAGCAATATACGATAATATTTCCTCATCACTGCCTTCATAGTATATTTCCCTCAAAGCTCCTAATTTATTTAAATCAGACGAATTCAAAAAATTTTCCATTTTATTGTCAAAAAATTTCCCCGGAGTCGCTTCAAAAGAATTTTCTGCTAATAATATAGTTGATGAATTCTCTTTTCCGCCAATATTTAGAGTTCTACTTGACTTTTCAGCTTTCCAATAGATTTTTTTCTCATTTTCTGAATACTACTGCCATAAATATCTAACCTCATGAACTAAATAACCATCTATTGGCCACTCTCCATATGCAGCTGCTTCATTAAAAACTAATGGTTTCACATTTTCTGCATAAACAAATCTATTAGGAACACCTTTATACATTGTATAGCAGACATAAATTTTGCCTTCAATATCTAATGATGTTATATTTAGCAATTCACTTTCAGAAGGTAACGTAGAGGAAAACCAAGCTAATGCCATTAATGCAACTCTTTTGTTATCTTCTTCAACTACTTGATATGCAGCCCATTTATTCTATCTTTCTGACCGAATACAATAAACGTCTCCTAATTTTGCTATCCTATTCATTTCCTCTCCATTTCTATTCACCAATTGCATGGAATTTTATATTTTTTATCTTATAAATATTCTTTTAAAATTTTTATAAATTCTGCAATAGGAAAAATTTATTAGTAAAATTTCTTTTAGCATTTCTTAATTTCTTATTTTCTAATTCTTCAATTGTCTTTAATCGAATTATCCGGAACAATACCTAAAGCATATGAATTTAATAAAGAAGCTATAAATGAATTGGAAAACTCAAGAATTAATGCTGCTCCAATAATTTCAAAATCATCTGAAACATAAGCTGCTAAATCTGATGATTGAGAAGCTTTTATAGTTTTAATAAAAGCCTCCTTTCTTATTTCCTCTAGAAATTCATCAAGCTCCTTTTTTTCTTTTTCATTAAAATTTTCAATTTTAGGAAAGCATTTTTCTATATGCTTAGCAAAAAAATATTCAAAATCGTAAGTTCCAATTGTAATTGTATGAGGATATTTCTCTAATAATTTGCTCTTTTCTTCATTATCTAGATATGGAATAAAATTATAAGTTATCTTTTCTCCTATCCTAGAAATACAAGCTCGCTTATAATAATATAACTTTGAATACCTTCTAACATGTCCATCCTTGTCATTAAAAAATAATTCAAGTTTTTTATAGTCTTTTTTCTTTACTAATAATTCACATGCCAATAATCTTATTTTCGGATTTGATTGCATTTTTAACAATTCAAATATAGTTTCCCAGTTTGTTAAATCACCTGTATCAAATAGCTCTCTGGCATCTTTGAATAATATATTATTCAAATTAAATATTCCTTTCTTTATATTTCTCTATATAACCACATTAAAAATGATATTGCGTAATATTACAGCGTTTTAACATTTCTAAAAAATATATATCTTTGGGCAAATGGCTACAATTTATAAATTCCAATTCTAATAATGGAATTCTCCTATCTCCATACTCTCCCCAATGTGAATTTCTAAAATTGCAATTTATGAATTTACATCTTAAAAACTCAGCTTCTATTGATATCTCCGAAAAATCTATATTTTGAAATATACAATTTTCATAGATTCCAGCAAATATCTTCCCTTCTTCAAGGATTATATCTGAATATGAATTATTTTGATTTATTATTTTTTCTAAATTCGTTTTGGTATTACACTTTTCTTTTACTGGACTTTTTAATTGCTGAAAATAAAATAATATTATCTGTAATCCAGCTTCTATTTTCTTTAAAGAAAGATTTTTTGATTTATAATACTCTTGAATATATTTAATTAATACCTCATTAGTAAACACTTTTTCTAAGAATTCAATATAAGTTAAGTGTGTATTGGGAATTACAATTTGAAAATATTGTTGTTCTCCAACTAATACTTTTTCAACATCAAATGTTTCTAAACTTTGCATTCCACCAATTGGAGATTGAGAAGTTGCGCTTAAATACGCTGTTACTAAATCGTAATAGCATAATGACTCTGCATAATAACATAAGTTATTATAAAAATAAGGTTTACTAAGCATCACTTTCGAATTTGATGCTTTTGAATAGTACCAATTTTCTTCCTCTACTATTGGATTAACATCTAAACGAAAAGAGTCAATAATATTCAATACTCCAAAAAGAATCCCCCAAATAGTTTCAATTGATAAATTTCCAAAAGATTCTTTAATTTTTTTACAGGCTTCATATTCTGTTAATGGAATAATTAATTCGTATAAATCCATGTTACTTTTTATTCCAAAACTTAACGTTTTAAAATCATCATGATTGTTATATTTTTTTACTTTTATGCTAATATACTTTAGAAATGCACTACAAACTTTTTTATCTATAATATAGTTTTTCGAAATTACTTCCTTAATTTCATATTCATTCTTTAATTTATTTTCACAAAACTCCATTAATGAAAAAGTATCATACAATGAATAAATAAAACTTTTTTGCATAAAACTTGTACACCACCTTTATTATCATAAGAATTTGATTTTTCAAAGTTAATCACACAAAAAATAACCTTCTCCATATACATCTGAAAAGTAATCTTAAATATTCACCACTAGATGCTCTTGATATTCCATTCCAATTTCTAAATACGGATCTCCTCCTAGTTTACTTTCCCAAAGCATAGTTTTCTGCTTCTTTAAACTTCTCAAAATCCTCTTCTTCCCTTGAATGACTATAAATAAAATAAGCAAGATATAAACTCGTACTTTCCTTCATAAATGTCTTGCTATAGGGTTCCTCAATGGGACTAAAACTTATAAAATTTAAAAATCACTGATATCTCTAAAATTGCGCATGTTATATATCTTGCTATCAATATGGAACCCTATAGTTGTTATAGCTCATGTTATTGTATATACATCTACCTTCTATGGATATTCTTTATTCTTGTAACTCAATTTTTGAATTATGTGACGAATGTGGATGGAAATTTATCTTTAGGTTTAAAGAAGGAAAGGCAAGAATACTTTAGGAAGAAATTCAAGTTATAAAGAAGATTAAAGATTATAAAAGTAGCCCTAATCTCATATATCTTAATTAGGTTCCATACAAAAAAATATCTTCAAGAATACTAGATCTTTTCGACGAGACTCTCTAACATCTGAAGATATATCACAATTAAATCAGCATATGAAAACACACGATTTATAACAGTATAATTCTAGCAAAGGTGGTGATAAATTTAAAGACTATGGGGCTAAGTAATCAATGATCTATATAATTCGCCAACATCCATAAAAAATATTGGCGAATATTTAATTAATCTATATTAAATATAGATTTTACAAGAAAATGGTGTGTTTTACTCAAAGGTTATTTCTTCTATCACAATCTTTCTTTTCAATTCAGGATAAATCTTATAGTAAAGCTTCTTATGCAAGATAGAATGGTACATAGCAAGTATTAAGGTAATACCAAGTAAAACAGCAGCTATTATATATATTTCAGGATTATTTAGAATGAATCTGAACACGTCAAAATTTTTATTAATCCACTTGGCATATATATAAGCTGCCAAAATCACAAGCAAAACAGGAAATGCAATAATTCCTGACATAATATTTACAATACTCATTTTCTTATGAGTAGATTTAAAGCGTTCTTCACCTATAGACCGTTCTAACAAAAAGCATTGTTTGTCAAAGGAATCACTTTTCTGAACTTGAAGATTATTTTTAGTAATATGCTTATGTAAAATGTCTAATTCATTACTGAATTCCAAAGTTTCATGTAAAATCCTTCCAAAATTCATAAATACACCTCCTTGATATGTTTTAAATTATTATTTTATGTAAAATAAATCAAGAAAATCTCATTTTACATATTTCAAATATAATTTACAATTTTCTATTAATTTACCAACATTAATTATATTATCTAATTATATATTTGACAATATACTATATATGCTTAAAATGTTATTTATACAACGTTTTTCGCTTATTTGTAAATTAAGTAAAGAAGAAAATCTAAAGTTAATTTTCTTCTTTATACAGCTCTCTCGATAGCCTATCAACTTGTTTTAACACTTGTGGCATTCTATATTCACCTTTTAGTTCTTTTACAAATTGTGCAGCGTAATTTAAATCATTAATTCTTCATTATCATAATTATTTATTCTTGAAATATATATACTTAAAATTTCGATTTCATTTTTTTCTTTTAAATTCTTAGTTAATATTTCTACAAAATCAGTATCTAATACGTCATAATATGTCAAAACTCCTGATCTACAAGACATTGCCTGCCAATTCATAATTTCACATAATTCAACAATCCAATTTAGCAAGGTATTTGGGGATTTTTCAAATTCTGAATAAGCAATCCGAAGCAGTTCAACCTTTGACTCATATTCATATATTGAGTTAAAAAATTTATCTATATAAGATTTTGCATACATCGCATTACCATCCTTTTTCTTTAAGGCACATTTAAAAAATAACCAATCCATATGCCTAACTAATTAAAATCAATTATTATGCAGAGTGTTACTAATTTTCATTAGCCACCCTGCCGATCAAAATTTCATAATTAAGCATTCATCTAAATTATATAATTTGCTCTAATATACTTGGATCTTTTATCTTAGAGTCTTCAGCAAAAAGTGTAATCTTTGTTATTATTTCTACACTTCTTGGATCACTGTCTATAAATGGCAGGAATAGCTTTCCTCTATGTCCAGAAGGTACTGAAACTATATTTATTGAGCCGCTTCCCATTTTATGTACTACTCCACTGCCTAAATGTACTGTGTATTCTCCATGAGCTCCTGTAATATATGCATGTGAGCCTTTTAGCTTGACATTTGAAAGCTTCATAAGCTTTAATATTTCTTCTACAATTGCAGTTCTAATTTCAATAGTTGAAAGGCTTGCTTCTGGATCTACTCCGCCTACATGAGCTACACTCACAACTAAGTCCAGATCTCTCATAACTTCAGAGAAAATCAATTTAGACATATGAGCTAAATTTAAATGTTTATAAGTTTTTCTATCTTCAAATCTTACAAATTCAAGAACAGGCGCCTCTATATCTGCTGGAGAAAACCAGTCTGCCTGAGCATAAATAGTTGCAATTATATTGTCTTTATAATAAACCTTTTGAAGCCCTTCTTCATCACTTGCCATCCAGCCTCTAGTTTTTAAAAGTGCCAAAGTCTTTTTAGGCTGCACTTGATGTCCTGCATATCTTCTGGATAAGGTCTGCTCTTTTAATTCATCTGAATTTGGAAGATATAATTCTCTAAACACCTGTTTAAAAGGTTGCACAATTTTCTTTGCAAATATATCTTTTTGATATTCCTGCCAAACTTTAGCTTCGTATAAATAAATAGGGTGAGCTATTATTACCTCATCATCTTCCTTTAATTTATAAGTATTATTTTTATAATCAACTAAAATATCTTCAGTTAAATACCCAATAAAAGTTCCTGCCTTAAATAAAAGATTTTTGATTATTGGCTTTAATACTGGATTTTTGCACAGCTTCATAAGCTCTTCACCCTTAAAGCCTTCACCATTTTCCATAGCTTCCTCAAAACTCTTTCTTGCTCTTACATATTGATCTTTTAAACTTTTCTTTGATTGATTTATTTCCAATATATATTCATTTTTCTTAAGCTTTGCAGGTATGCTCTTTAATGCTTTACCAGCTTTAATACAAAGCACATCTGCTTGTCCAAGTTCATCAATTGTAAGCTTAACCTCCACCTCATCTATAGCCTTTGGTTCTAGATATGACAATATACTTTGGATTTTAGCTGTTTCCATATTCCAAATTAATCTATTTACATCTGAAAAGCCAGCATTTCTAGCAAGGTTAGTCAAGGCTATTTTCCCACTTCTACCTTCACTTGCCTGTCTTTGAGCTCCAAACTTTTTACTCTCCTTAATAAACTCTTGAAGATATTCATAACGCTCTAATAAATCTTTTTCATCTTTAACAGGAATTAATCCATAAACCAGTAAATAATCCTTATTTCTCGTATCTTGAACTTTACCTTTAACTTCCTTTTGCTTAAGCTTTCCTAAGGTAGCATCTGCAAAAAGCTGAGATCTCTTGTGTAAAGCACCTGCTGCAATATATTTTGCACTATCATATACATCTTTAAATCTTTTTTCTCCAATAGTATTATAGGCTTCCTTAAACCATTGCTGATCAAAGGCTCCATCCTTTAAATCCTCTGCTGATATAGGTGTATATCTTGCTACAATAGCAGATTTTTCCTCTGAAAAATTATCATTAACATGAGCATGGAAATACCAGCAAGCTGACTTTAACCCCTCATAACCTATATAATCTGAAACTATATCCAACCACTGTGGTGAATACATAGCCGCTTCAATTAAATGTTTTGTAGTTACTTTTTTTCCTTTTAAGGCTTCCTTTAAGCTTTCTGCATTTTCTTCTGCTTTAGGATAACAGCATTTTAATAAATGACTTAATATAGCTTTCTTAGTACAGTCTCCGCCTACATAGTTGTAGCCTCTAACATAGGTATCTTTTTCTGAATTTAGTATAATTTGAGCAAAAATATTTACTCCCTGACATTTTTGAATTTGAGCTGCTAGAGTTGTTACTTCCGTATCTAAATCTCCCCTACCTGCTTCAATTTCTGCAATAACATCTACTGCTGCTTCACCTAGCTTTAAGATTTTCTTATATTCACTAAGTATATTTTTATCATATGAATTTTGACTTGTTAAACTATGCATATGTCTTGAACTTACTGGTCTTTCTATAATTTCTTTAAGAGCTTCATTTTCACCAATAATTCCAATTTCAAGCGCTCTGCCAAAATAGTTTAAATTAAAAGACATTTCTGCATAGAAATTGCTAGCTTTATAATAATTATAAGTAATAGTAAAAGCTTCACCAAAAACCTTATCATCTTTAGCACTTTCAAGCATAATTCTAAGCCAATGAGTTATATGTATTGCTGAAGCTACATAAGCTTTCATATTGCTTCGGTTATATCTATAATATTCTTCTTTTTTTGAATACTCCTCCAAATGCTTTTCCGCAGGTATTGCTTCATATATATATTGAGCTATTGCCTTGCTGATTTGGAATCTTTCAGCCTCTGGAAGCTCTTCCACTAATAAATATACATAAGTCAGTATATGATTGTGATATGGTATATTATCTATAACCTTTTTAAGTTCTTTAATGGTTTTATAATTAAAATTATTGTCTAAAAATTCTTTATACCACTCGAGATAAGTTCCATATTCATTCCTATCCGCCATTCTCAAATAGAAATCCAGCTCCATAAGGTTCCACCCCTCAAGCTGATTCTCCTTGGCAAAAGCTCTTACCTTTTCTGCCAGTGGGTAATTCTCCAAGCCTGTTCCAGTAATTTTTCTGTTAAGAGGAATAAGATAATATGAGCCACCTAAAGTTACTGTTGTTTTGCTATCATCCCACTCTGTAACTTCGTATTCAAATTCTCGATTTTCATTAATTAAATTACTGAAGCTATAAGCAATGTCCTTAATTTTTTCATAAGCACTTGAAAATTCATAAGTTACTTTTTTATCTCTGCTGACCTTTAATGGAGCATAATTTTTACAAGGTTCATATAAACCAAAACCATTTTCAAGGTTTTTAAGATTCTTTTTATCCTTATTGCTGCTTTTAACAGCCAATTTGCTGTTTTGCAAAGTATCATTTACTGCTGAAACATATTCTAAACACTTTTCAAATATGTCCTTATGTTTTGGATCATTTTCAATACTATTTACTATTTCAATTGCTGCTAGCTTTTTATTTTCCTCTTTACCTGCAACCAAATTTTTAACAGTATTTAAGAGCTCTTCACTAGATTGCTTAAGCAGAAGCTTTATTGAACTCTTTCTTAAATCTCCATACTTATATTTCAATAAATTTTCTATGTATTTATAATCCTCACTATTAAGTTTTAAAGCACTAACATTTTCAAAGGCTTCTACTCTAACTTGCTGGCTCTTATCACCACAAGCTTCAATTAATGCTGTTCTTTGCTTATTGTTTTTAGGTTTTTTTAAGAATTCTCCAAAGAATAATTCCCTTGAAATTACATTCATCTTATCTTTATAATCTATGAAAACCTCTAATATAGCTTCATCTTCTGTAATTCCAGCAGACAATATTAATTTTTCCATCAATTCATTTACATTAAGATTTACTTTAATCCAAGGAAATACTACTTCTTCATACTTTATTTCTTTTTTTGGCATCCTATCAATAATTCTCTTTAGCTTATGAAAAAGGTCCTTGCCATAATATTTATTTCCTAATTTTTTGTATTCTTCAAGACGCTCTAAATTATAGGTTAAACCATAGCAGTTTAAATTATTAAATATATTTCTAACAGCTAAAGCTATAATTTCAAAATCATCCACCTCTAACATTTCACAAGCTGCTTTATGCATTAAAATATGATCTTGAGTTTCATATAAAAATTCAAGAGCAAGTAATTTTTTATATTTATACTCACCATGAAATAAAGTTTTTAATAGATCCTCTATATCTTGGATCTCATCAAAAGCAACAGACCACAGGCTTATATAAATCAAAAGATTATCTTCTGAAGTCAAGCATGACTTTCTATACTCCTCGTCTATCGAACAGTTATAAGCTGCTTCAAAGGATTTTTTTATAACTTTTGGTTTTTCAACCTCTAAGTTTAAGCCAGTCCAGGTACAAAAAGCCCTAACTACTGAAGAAAATCTCATTAAATTGTTATCTATTATAAGTTTAAGAATATATAAAAAGCCTTTTCTAGAGCCTTCATCCAAGCTTTCAACTATACTTTGCCTTAAGCCCTCTTGAAGCTTTGCAGCAAGCAAAAGCTCTCCTATCATCTTATGCGCTTCTTCATTTTCACTCATCAAAATACCTTTAATCATTTCTCTTGTAATTAATGAAGCATTGTTATCATTGTAAATAACTTCTCTAAGCTGCTCTAAAACCTTATTTTCATTATTATCTATTTCAACTGCTATAATATCTGAAATTACACTATTATACCCATAACTCTCTCTCTCACCCTGAAAATATTTATCAAGTGAGAATTGAGAGGTAGTTAAATACAAATATTCTCTAAGTTTAGTCATATTTTTATTAAGATATAATTTTGAAGCCTTTTTAGTTTTATAAGACCTTCTATAACCACCTACAGAATAGCTATAGCTTGTAGCCTTATCCCAAACAGCTTTAAATATTTTTGCATTTTCTTCGCCAAATAATAATTCTAAAAAGCTATATCTATCACCTTCAAAAATTTCCTCTATAGATTTAGTCTCTTGCTTCCATAAGGCAACTTCAAACTCTTGGTATCTATTTTGTGTTTCCTTATAATCAGCTTCCTTATAATTTTTAAAAAGCTCAATAAGCTTCATAGCTTCTAGGTTTCCATTTGTTTTTTTATTCAAAACTTTTTTCAAATGATTTATAACCAATTCTTCTCTTTCCGTATAATAACTCATAATGCTACTCCTCTCTTTTTACCACAATCTGCCTGCTAGCATTGTGAATTTAATAAAAGTTAAAATATCTCCATTATTTAAATTTACAGCTTCATCTAACTTTCCAGTTTCTTCATCATTTACAAATACTTTATAAATACCATCTTCATAAGCTGTAAAAGCATTTTCTAAAGCTTTACTCAAATTTTGTTTAGTATCATTATAAAGACTTCCAAATGAAACTTTCCCAAGTTCAGCTTTTGTTTCTATTTCCTCTGCTGTCAAATACTCCACTAGTTTTTCCTTTTTTATGTTGTCATTAAATTCTTTAACGTTTTTAATTATAATTTGTTCTATTAATAATCTTAAGGTAGCAGGAATCACCTCTAAAGTTATTTCTTCCTTTGATATAAAGTTTTTACGCGAGCTTGCCTGCTTTACATTTACATATAATTTCATATAACCTCCTAAAAAAATTTTAATACTTCTAAGAAATTTAAAAAATATGCTAATATTTTCACCTTTGTTGACACTATGCAAATAAACCATATTATTGTATTTATTTTTATTTTTTTATTATAACATGTATTTTCCAAGTTCCTATATCAGTCTTTTCTTATTACACCTTATTTTATTTAAAATGTTTTTAAACAACGACTTCAAACATATTTTTATCATCTATTCCTGTTATATTTCTTATCTTATAGTAGCTTTCATTTTTAACTATTAATTTTTCGTATAGCAATCTATGTCCTATTATTCCCTTTGTATTTTTTTGAAAACACTGTTTTGGGAACTTTCTCAAACAATTGGTTAAGTGATGATATTAATGAATTATCTAGATATTTGTATGCTGGGTTTACTTGGTTTTTATCGAAAATTTCAACCAATTCATTAGCTATTGTGTCATCTAATTTGGTTTGGATTTCGTTTAAATCATCAATAATAATAAGGTTTCTTCCTCTTGCAAATGCTAACGCACCTGTAACTATATCCATATCTGCTGCCTCATCAAGAATCACATAATCAAAAATACAATTATTATTAATTGTATTTATAAAGAAATCTCTTGCTGAAGTTAAAATAGGATAGTTTATTTTTTTATTTAATGTTTCGTCTTCTCCTTCTATTTGAGATATGTTCATTTCTTTACTATTCTTTAAGTATTCATATAGCCCACTCTTTAATACTTCCATTGATTTTTTTTTGAATTGTTCTATTTCCATGTTAATTTTATTCTTATCTAAATTGCTCTGTAGTAATTTTATTTCTATATCTATCTCATCAATTTTTAAGTTGTTATAAGCTTCACTTAATACTTTTTCCAATATTTCAGGTTTAATATTATAAAAACCAAAATCTAAAATATTATATTTGAATATAAACATTATTTTTCTCAAAAAGCTTATATGTCCTTGCTTTTTAATAATTGAACTATATTCTTCCTTAAAGGCTAAAAGCTTCTCTGTGCTAAAGCTTAACACAGAAGCTGGTATTTTAACTTCATTTGATTCAATAGCTTTTTCAAGTTCAGCATTGTCAAAAATTAGATAGGATTTTTGAACTTCTAAACTTTCAATTTTAGTTTGATTTTCCAATTTTTTAACTAACTCATTTTGAATACTAACCAAAGCTGCTTTTTTCTCAGATAGATTTTCATGCTCAAACTTACCGCTAGGATTTCTAAGCCACTGTTCACAATTATTTTGAAAACTGTTTGTTTCATTCTCTTTTAAATGATTCACAGTAAAATCAATATCTGATTGTTTAAGTATTTCTAGATATTTTAAGGCTGAAAAATCATCCTTAGTAACTATTACTACATTTTTCCCCTCTAAAACAGCAGTTGCAGCGACATTTAATATAACTTCAGTCCTATCTGCTATTGATGAACTCTCTATAATGTTTATTTTACTATTAAGAGCTTTTTCTACTGCCTCCCTTTGCTTTAAATTAAACCCAAAAGGATATATTGCAAAATCGAAATCATATCCTATTTCAATTGATTTTGGATTTAAATAATTTACAAGTGCACTATTCGGATTTATAACAGAAATTTTTTCAAGTATTTTACTTACACCATCATAATCATTGTATAAATCAAGCTGCTTTGAAATCTCTTTAAAATACATAAAATTATTCTCTACAATAGGTTCCTCAAGGCCATTATCTCTAATAACTAATTTATCTCTTGAGTATAACTTATTGCTTCCATCTTTGAAAATAATTCTTATTTTATCAAATTCCTCAAAAATTATAGCCTTTAAAAGGTTTGTCATTTGCACTTCATTTTCATAAATCACAACATTTCTCAGTTCAATCGGCTCAAATTTTGTACTCCACTTAACTTGACTATCACCATAAATATTACTTTCACCATTATTTAATTTTACTTCAATTTTATCATCTTCTATTTGATAACAGTTTATTACCGCTTCTGTTTTATCTTCATCATTTATAAAAATTATACTATTTTCAATATTCAAAATAATTACCCCTTATGTTCTTATTCTATACGTCTTAATTATCTTTTAATATCTCTTAAATCATAATTTTCAAGTCATTATCCTCTTGAAAATTTTAGTCTAAAGCTAAAGCTTTCTCTGTATATTCTAGCTCTAAATTACTCTTTTGTAAATTATAACAATTTATTAAAGCTATCTCATAATTGGTTTCCAAAAATTCTCTTGTTCTTACTCAGCCTTTTTCAATTTCTCTATTGCTCTTGAAATTTAATAAAACTCCAAGCTACAGATAACTTCTATCACAAAATCTTTAAACATTTGGGCATTTATTTAAAAAGTCACTTATTATTTCAGGCATAAAATGTGTTCCTATGGTAAAGTGATGAAGTTAATCTTATATTACGTCCATTTTTTCAAATAAAGGGACTTCCAGCTCTTCTTCTAATCTAGAAATAGTCTTTCTTAAGACCGGTTGTGTTACAGAAAGTAAATTTGCTGCCTCAGTAAAAGTCTCCCTTTCCGCTATTATCTTAAAATATTCTAGCTACTGCCATTTCATTATTTAATCTTACTAAGTTCATCTAAAAAAGCTGGTCTTTTTCTATATAAAGCAATTAATTCATTTATCATTTGTGTTTGATTTTGCTTTCCAGCAATTTTTTTATATCTTTTAATTATTCCACATATATTTTTATAATTACTTCTATTTGATGCATGACTAGCTTCAAATTTTATATATCTTTTATAAATCTCTATTACTTCATCCTTAAACTTATCCATTAAAATTTCTGCATAATTATCTATACTTGTTGGATTTTTTCTTACATATTCCATTGTTTCATCTAAATCCTTTTCTTCTAATATTATCTGAAGAAAAATTCTTTCAGAATGCCAATGGTCATATTTTTTAAGTTCTTGTTTTAAATTATTATAAAAATTTGTTTTATCTTCTGCCAATTCTTTTAATTCTTTATAATATTCAAAATTACCCTGAAGTAAAAGCTCTTTAGCTAAATTTCTTTGTTCCTCTCTCATAGAAAGTTCTTTATATGCTGAATATCTTATTTTTTTCCATTTTAAAATTAACCCAGCAAATCTTGCATCTTGTTTTTCTCCGTCTAATGACAATTCTAAAACTTTTTCATAATTTTCCTCTTTAAGATATTTGTTTATAAATAATTCCCTAAAAGACGAAAACTTTAAGTTGTCCTTTATAAACTCTTCTGCTTCTTCCTTAGTTCCATACTTATTTATCATATTAAATAATATATGAAGCATACATTCGTTGCTGTATTTCATATACTCATTCTTATAATTTTTATCAATTAAGTAATTTAATTTTATCTTTAGTTTGTTTCTAAGAACTTCCGTAATTGCAACATCAACACATAATCCTAAAATGTCCATTCTATAATCTGTCCAATCATCAAAAATCTTACTTTCACCTTTACTTAACAATCTCTCAAATAGCTCTTCCTTTATATTAATATCTATATCTTCATTGTAACTTATTATTTCACCTATTAAATTAATGGTTTCTGATACTAAGCCACCAACATCACCATCAGAATCATCGGCATATTGAAAAGCCTCTATTCCCTCATCTATTACTAAAAAAGCAATATCGACTGCCAATATTATATCATCTGTTTCTCGTATCTTTTCTAATAACTCTTCCATGTCGCTTACAAAATAACCAGCTTCTCTATAGGAAATAAATCTCTCTCTTCCTAAATGCTTTTTCACAATTGAATCTATTAACTTTTTGCATTTTTTAAGTTCCTGTTCACTATTTCCTTTTGAATATCTTACAATAAGGCTATCTTTTAAAGTTCTATCTTTTTTGGTTATATCCAATATAATATCTATTAGCTTTTCTTTTGAAAGGTTGCTCAAAACTTCTTTTATTTCTGGCTCTTTCATCATTACCTTTTTTGACTTTTTATTAATAACATTATTTCTATTTTCTACTTTATCATTAATAACATTGCTTATATGTTCAGCTAATTCATAATAAGCTGCAACTTCATGCTTACATATTGGTCCAAAATCGTATGGACAATCACATTCAGAATAAATTATTTCACCATTAGTATCAAGCTGTACTACAACCTGATAGTCTTCACTTCCCTGTACTTCAAATATGTAAGTATTATCTCCTTCATTACGAGTGTCAACTATATTCCCATCAATATAATAGTCATAGCCTCTCTCTAAAATTATTTTATCTATATATTCCTTAAAATTATCTATATTCATGGTAACTCCTTTGCACTTTACTTTTTATATAACTAAAAAACTGTTTCTTGTTAAATTTTACTGCCATCATTATAACATACATTCTTATGAAATAATTTAATCTGAAATTTTCTATAAATATGAAAATCTCAGATTATTATACTTTATTTTTAATTTACTTATTAAAATTTTCTCCACAAAAAAATGAGAGCTTACTCTACATAAACTCTCATAAAAATTTATTATTAATTCTTTATAGCTTTAAAAAATTCTGAGAAATGTGCGTCATCTTTAAGCTTAATATATTTCCAGATATCCTTATACTTAATTTCAAATTCTGCATGATCACCAAGTGCATGTATAACTCCTATGCTAATGCCCAATGAATCTTTAGTCATATAACTAAATTCACTCCCCATTTTATCTGATGGATCTGCAGCTAAAAGTCTTTTTTTCCACTCCTCAAGAGTAAGCATATTTATTTCAGACTTATATTCAGCTTCGTATTCACTATTTACAGCCTTAAATCCTCCATTAATAAGCATATTAATAAAATCATCGTTAATATTTACAATATCATTTAATCTTAAATTCTTTCTATTTGTAATATCCAAGTTAGTTGTATAAAAAAGATTGCTTGGATGTGCAGCTCCTGAAACGTTCCCCACTCCAGAATAAATTATGCTGAGAAGTTCTGGCTCCTGACAAACAATTTTATAATTTATATCAATAGTTACCTCACCGTCTACATCTTTATAATAATTGTTGCCCTTCAATGCTTCATTTTTAATAATCTCATTTTATCCCTTCTGTTTTTCAGCATCACTTAAATCTGATATTTGAGGATAACTTATCTTAGTTCCTTTATTATTATCATAAGTTTTACTTACTATTTTATATGATCCCTGAGATGCTGGCTCAAAATTACTTTGAGCACTGTTTTTATTTATCTTATTATTTTCTGTTATGGAACTTTCAGTGGAAATACTGTTATTTGCCATAACTACTTTTGATGAATCACTGCTCTTTCCGCTACAGGACAAAGTTATTGCCATTGTTCCTATAAGGACTAATCCAGCACATAATTTTCTAAACATAATTTCCTCCTCTATGCACTTGTATATATTAGTCATTTCCTTATTACACTAATATTACTCTTAAAATTTGCATATTTACAATATTTATTGATAATTCATCTTTTAATGTATGAAAAGCAATGATAATATAAAATTAATTTCAATAAATGGAGTGCTATTATGAATTATGCTATTAATAGAAGTCCAAGAAAAAATAAAAATACTGCTACTTTAAAAAAACTTATATTGAGTAAAAGTCTCATCTTCCCATCCCGTAGCATAATATATTAATAAAAATCTTTACATAGCCTCAGAATAAACTCATACTTATTATTCTTGTCTCTACTTATGTTACTTATTATTTAAACTCTCTATAATACAACTTCTAATTAACTTACTTCATTTAATTTGTGATTAGTATAATATCTAGTGAAGATTATTTATTAGAATATATATAATTAAGAAGTACTTTTAATTATTTTAATAATATCGTCTTGTTTCATACCATCATTTACTGAAATAGAATATGACATATTATTTACACTCCAGACTGCGACTTTGATAAGATTATTATCTCCTTTTAACTTAACATTGCTACCATTTATATTTACAATATTATTAGTCTTATAGTTATTATAGTCACCACTTATATCCTCAATTCCTTGTCCCATTCTAAATAAAACATCACTTTGTTTACTTATATAGCATATTTGAAATAAATTTCTTGATATAGTATTTATATATTTTATATTATATTTACCTAATAATTCTTTTGGTACTGTAACTTTAAATTTTAGTGCTTTTTGAGCTTCATCTATAGTGTCAAAGCCTTCAATAGGATTTATTATATCCAATACATCTTCAGTTTGAGTCGCCACTGTAGATGCAGGCTTACCATCCCATTTCCCGCTTTGATCCACTTTATAGCCATCTGGAGTTACTGTACTTGTTGCCATTTCTCCATTATTTAATAAATAGTACCAATTTCTATTGGTTTGCACCCAACCTCTTTGCATTATGCCATTGTTATTCATAAAATACCACTTATTATTTATTAATTTCCATCCTTCTATCAATTCTCCATTAAGTGAATAAATCCATTGTCCATCTTTATTTCTTACCAAAAAACTTCCCACTGCTTTTTGATCATTAAATAGAAAATTATACATATTAATTGGAACATATACAATTTTATTCTCTATTATAGGCTCTGCACCTAATTCATGCATCATAGTTAATCCTATAGCATTACTGCTTGAATAATAATAACCATCCATTCCTACATAGACGTTTGTTTTAATTTCACCATTATCTAAACTTACAATTTTATTATCCTTATCTGATTCAACTTTAAAGCCAAGACTTTCTGCTGTAGTTTTAAGGGGAACCATAACCTTTCCTTTATATATTAAAACACCATTTCTCCCAATTTCAATATTTTTTCCGCATATTATCACTTTATTGATATCTACATCCTTAGGCGCAGAGTTTGATATAGGAAGCTCCTCAATAACCTCTAACTTTGATTTTTGAATATCCAAATCTGCTGCAAATGCTTGAGCTGACATTCCCATAATTGTTACTGCTGTTAATAAACCTATCATTAATTTTTTCATAATATTATCTTCTCCTTCTAAGTTACATGTTAATTTTTCCTTTTATATTAGTAATACAATCCAACTTAGAGAAGTGTTGCAAAAATTTTTATAAAAAATATAATGTCTTAGTAATGTAATGACCTCTTCCTCTAATTTTTGATTATTGAAATAATTTCTATTTAAGTATTCAATCAAATTTTGATAAAAATTATCTATGTTTAATAAAATTATACCGTAATTTTACATATTAAAAATAACATCTAGCTTTATAAAAACTTAAGCCAGATGCTAATTGTATTATTTAATTTGATTACGATTGATTTTTTCCCCAGCTTGATAGTTCATATAGTAATGGCAATAAGCTTTTTCCCTTATCAGTAAGTTCATATTCAACTCTAAGTGGCATTTCATTATATTGATTTCTAATAATCAATTGATCTTTTGCCAATTCATTCAAAGAATTAGATAACATGGTATTCGTTATTCCTGATATTTTCTTCTTTAATTCATTAAAACGTACTACATCTTTTTTTAACAATTGAGACAATATACGTAGCTTCCACTTTCCCCCAATGACTCCCAAAGTATATTTTACTGGGCATTCTATGTTATAATTACCTTCTTCATTATTATCATCTTCTTTAAGTTCTTTTAAAAATTGATCTAACTCTGTCTTAGTTGCCATCTATCTCCCTCCCTGGTATTAAAAATAATACCTAATAATAAAATTCTGCGTACTTGTTTACGCAAATTTAAGTAAGTATAATAATTATACCAAGTTTATTAATTTGAGTAAATGTATTACTAAAAGGAGATTTTAAATATGGAATTAATGAAAGCAATTGCAATTCGTAAATCAACTAGAAGCTATAAATCTGAACAAATTAGTGATGAAACTTTAGATACTATTATAAAAGCAGGATGTGCTGCACCAATAGGAATGGGCGCTTATAATTCAATGCATCTAACAGTTATTCAAAATGTTGATTTATTAAATAAAATCACAAATATAACCAGAGAAGTGTTTGGTAATCCAAAAATGAATCCACTTTATGATGCTCCTACCTTGGTGATTGTTTCTAGTAAACCAAATGAGAAAGCACCAGCTATTGGATTGGCTAATGCATCTTGTATAATTGAAAATATGTCCCTTGCTGGAATAGAATTAGGAGTTGGAAGTGTATATTTATTAGGCTTTGTATTTGCAATTTCTAAAAATGAGGATTTAATAAAAGAGCTAAACTTACCTGAAGGTTTTGTACCAGATGCTGGTATAGCACTAGGTTACCCAACTGAACCATTAACTAATGAAGAGGAATTAAAACAAGCTATTGAAACTAACATAATTAAGTAATATTTGTAAATAAATATTTTCGGTGTTATTAAGCAAACCCTAAATAAGGATACTGCTTGTAGTTAAATCTACCAGCAGTATCCTTATTTTTAAACTTTCTATATAACTCCCCCTTTCTTACTTAGCCTAAGACTAAAATCTGTAGCAGATTACAGCTTAGCTCATAAACTATTTATGTGAAACACTATAATGTAAAGGAGCGGTTATGTATAATCGCTATTTCAGGGATAACATGACAACCCAAAGTATTGTTTCTTTTGTACGAGGAGATGTAAATGGTGATAGAATACCTGATAATGTGTATTTAACAGGTATAAAAACATCAGATAGTCCATTTACTCAAAACATTACCCTTGTAATACAGGATGGAAGCACAGGCAGATTTACCAACATACCTCTGAGTAACAATTCAGGATATAACCCAAGTCTTTTTTTAGGAGAATTTACTGGAGATGGTATCGATGATATCTTCATAAGCATTAATTCAGGTGGAAGTGGTGCTATAATGTATCACTACATTTATTCCTTTATAAATAATACACCACAATTGCTGTTTGATTTTAATTCATACAACGAGGAATACAATTATGAAGTTACTTATAAGGATAACTATAGAGTTGAGGTTATAAGTAAAAAAAATGATAGAAACTACATTATAGATATATCCACTAGTAGAGATGATGAGTATCTACATGAAATATATTACGAGAACGGTAACCTGAAAAGTCCCATTAGTGGATTTGTAAATCCTTTAAGTGGCTTATATCCAGTAGATTTTGATTCAAATAATGTATATGAGCTGCTAGCCTATCAAAAAATAGCTGGAAGATATAACGCAGATTCTTTAGGCTATGTTTTAAATACCTTAAAGTGGAAAGATAATATGTTTATTTTAGCTAATCAGTATGTAGCAATTTTTTAAATGCAAAATTTGAATTAGTGATGAATGGTATAAAGGTTTTATAGAAATGGCAATATAAAAACACTATATAATACAATAGGAATTACTCCTATCACTCTGTTTATAAAGATGAATAACATAACCTTTTTCTACAAATAATAAAAAGTAAAGAAGGTGGTGATATTAATGGGTGATTCCGAATACAACAATGATAAGAGCAATAAGAGTAAAACTGCACAGAAAAAGAATAAGAATAAAAATAGTAATAAAAATGATTTCAAATAGTATATTACAATTTTAAGTATATATATTTCATTATTAATGAAAGCTAAAAACTTCAAAAAACTTATGACTGAATAGCTTTAGAAATCTAAGGCTATTTTTTTAATAATGAATCCTTCATCTTTTCCATTATTCATCGATGCCCATTTCCTTAATAAGGGTATTAAAATATCATCTATAGTTTTCTGAAGATAAGATGCATTTATATCAAATCCATTTACTTTAAAATTGATTTCCTTAATATTATCCATTCTAAACACTCTTATACTGCTTCTTCATTAAAGTTAATACATACTTTTAGATTGATTGGCTAAAAACTAATTATATTCTTTCTTATTTCGTCTCATTTTAGGGCATCACGAATTCCATCCTCAAGAGAGCAACCAGCCTCCCACTTAATAAGCTCTTTTGCTCTACAAACATTTGCAAAAGCCCCTGATACATCCCCTAATCCGGGTTTAGCATTTTCTTTATTAACTAGTTTTCCAATTACATTTTCAAAAGAGGCAACAAGTTCTTTAACGGTGATTCCAACGCCAGTTCCAAGATTGATTACTAGATTCGTTTATAGATTTCTTGTCAATTGCCCAAGATGAATTATTATTTAAATTCTATTTTATTTTAAAATCACGCTCAAATCAAAACCATCAAAATTACCTGTTGAACTAATTTCTAAAACATTATCAAGCCATGGTACATATCCATCAGATCCATTACATCTAAATTGTGAAGTAAGTTTTAATTTTCTAGCTTTAACATCCAAGACTTTTGAATGATTTTCAATTTCTTCAATGCTGCCTATATCATCCATAGTAACCCTTTGATTATTATCAACAAAAAATATAGATACTTTTGCAGTATTTATAATCTCCTTAATTTGATTTTCTCCCATATTCTTAAACATACCTGATTTACCATTAAGTCTATGAGCTTCATCTACTACCAAAATATCAATTTCATTTTCTGCAGTCTCAGTAAAAACGCCTGACCCTTTGAATAAATTATTAATGTATTTTTGAGTATAATTCCTCTTAAGCTTTTCGCAATATACATTTCTAGGTGCTGCATTTTTAGTTACATACTGACAGTTTAAATTCATGTATCTTAACAAGAAGATTAATTGCAAGAACAGACTTGCCTGTCCCAGGTCCTTCTTCAACAATTACTGTCTTCTTAGCTCCAGTTCTAATACAATCACGAACAGTTCTCATAATACTCCCAAAAGCAACCTTTTGATCATCAATCATGATAAACTCTTCATTCTCATCAATCATAACTTTAAGTGCATCTTGAAGCGACTTTGAAGGTCTAATCTTACCACCTTCAATATAATAAATACCCTTCCCTTAATCAGGCTTTTTAACATACTTACAAATAAATTTTCTAAGTTTTATAACATCACCCTTTGTATAAACAGGAGCCTTATGTAACCAATTATTATAAACTTCATTTTCTAAAGGATCATTTTCTTCTTTCTTTATGTAATTATGTAAATAAGCACAAGGATGCAATTTTATATTATTTCTTTCAACAGACTCATTATAATCTTCAATTAAACTAGCATACAACCAAGCTTGATAAGATGGATGTGGGGTTCTCCTTTTACCTCTATTTATAGCTGTTCTAACAATAGCATCCTCATCTGTTACTTCTTCTAATTCATTCCATTGTTTAAGCTCAACAATAATTACATTTTCCTTATCATTTTCATCAAGTCCAGTTAAAATAAAATCAACTCTTCTAGAAGTTGCAGGAATCCTATATTCAATTGCAACTCCACATTCATCTGGAATATCATGAGTATTAAGTGCCTTAAACATATAAAGCATAGAATTATCCCATGCTTTAAATTCATTTTCTCTAGATTTCCCTATTTTATTTTTATCCGATAGCTAACTGCCACTAAAACACCTTCCTCTATAGGCTGGTGTTAAGTGGCACTAATCTCCTGGATAAGTTCAACTAAAATTCAGGTGAGGATACCACACCTGAATTAAGTTTCACTTAATATTCTCTATCTATTAAAATACTAATCTCGTCATTAGTAACATGATTCATAAAATCTCTTTTACTAGCCTCATATACAATCACCTTTTATGTTCTCCTTTTTACAGTTGTAAGATGTTCTTGGTTACACTTAATAAGTTTATAATTATGCTTCACACTCTTTTATAAGTAGATAAGTTCTTGGTTGTGCTTCGCACTCTTTTTATATGTGCGTGCTTTTTATAATTGTGAAAAGTTCTTATTTGCAGCATAGCTGCTTTTTATAGTTGTGTGTATTTTTTACTATTTCCCTTAGCTTTTTCTACTGGATATTTCTTTTCATTCTTATCCATTTTGGAATTAATTATTTCTTCTAAATCCACGCCTAAAGAATCAGCCATATGTATACAATAAACCATAACATCTGCAAGCTCTTCTAATACATGCTCTTTATTATAATTTTTATCATCCCATAAAAATTCTTCTAGAAGCTCTCCAGCTTCAATTGAAATTGCTTTAGATAAATTTGCTGGCGTATGAAATTGGCTCCAATCTCTATCGTTTCTAAATTTTCTAATTCTGCTTATTGTATCTTTCATTATTACCACGCTTTCTATGCTTTACCAGTATTTTATACTTATTATATCATAATTTTATTTATTGCCTTTTTAATTTTTAATAGAATTTTGAATAGTTATGTTTGTAGCCTTTTCCGTTTTCTTATCAAAATAATCCTTTAAAATATCAACCTCAGATATATCTCTATCAAATTTAAATTACTATTGTCTTATTAGCTTTATTTATAATTTTAGCTGGTATTTCTTTTTCCAGTTTCCATACAAAACTTATTGGTTTATTTCCAGTATGCTTTACATATTCACATAAGCCTAAATAAGTAAATGGTGCGGTTATTCCATCTTGAATTTTACTTTCTCTAACAAATAAAGCTACTTTACTATTTAAGTCTTTATGGTTTATATATCTTTTTCCTGTAGCACTCTCTACAGATGTTGTACTTTGACTTTGCCAATGAAATAGATTTTCATTAATTGCATAATCCTCATAAAGTGTTGATGGCGAGAAATCTTTATCGCTTTTATTTAAGGTAATAAAAAATATATCCAATGATTTATCCTCAAAATATTTTACACCTTCCCTAAAAGCTGGCTTTTTATTATTATTAAAATATCCAAGAGCTGCCATAACTTGATCTCTAGAATATTCACAATGTAAGTCTAACGGACAAGGATAGCCAAGTTCAACTTTCTCATCTATAAAATCAATATTATTATAGTTGTATGATAATATAATTGCGACTTCCTTTACCATATTTTCATTTTTTAATAAACACATAATACCTGGTTTTATTGATTTAAAACCTTGTTTCTTAGGCGAATCATTATAAAAGGTATAATACATCATATTTAACATTAATTTTTCTTCTTCATTTAAATCATCATTATAAATGCTGTTGTCATTAATAATGTTTAATATGAAATCAATGAATCTTCTAGAATTAATGCTGAATAAATTCTTTAATTTTTTCGTTATTTCTTTCTCTTGTTCTTCATAAAACTCTTCTTTTAATCCTGCTAATACAAGCATTCTACAAAAGCTTCTATCACCTGATTTTCCATAAAAATCTATTAACGATAGATGATAATAATTTAAAAAGTTTTCTAAATTCAATTCCATATCAGTTTCCAATATGAAGTTCTTTAATCTAATTATCAAATTTGCTTTGTTATTTATTGAAGATTTTATATTTCTTAAGATATATTCCTTTGATTGCTTTTCAAGTTGAATATAACAACCTTTAGGCAAAGTTAAAAATCCATTTTCAATGTACTCTTTAATTGGATGATTAGTTTTCCCTATAAGTGCTCTAAATTTTTCTTCAAAATTATAATTTCCATGAGCTTGACCTACAAAATCTAATACAGTTAAGCAATCTTTCCCTTCGCTTAACCTTAAGCCTCTTCCTAACTGTTGCAAAAATACAGTTAAGCTTTCAGTTGGTCTTAAAAATAAAATAGTGTTAATTTCAGGTATATCAATACCTTCATTATATAAATCTACTACAAAAATAAATTTTATTTCACCATTTACTAATTTTCTTTTTGCATCAGCCCTTTCACTTTCTTTGCTATCTCCATGCAAAGCTATTGAAGGTATGTTCTTTTCATTAAAGCTTTTTGCCATAAACTTAGCATGTTCAACACTAACACAAAATCCAAGTCCAATGATTTCATTTAAATCAGTAGCATAGTTATTTAAACTATTTATTATCTGTTTTACTCTAAGGTCATTTCCTGTATAAAGATTACTTAATTCTGTAATATCATAACCTCTTCTACCCCATTTAAGCTTGGATAAATCTATGATATCAGTAACAACAAAATATTGAAATGGGCTTAATAGTTTTCTGTTAATAGCTTCATTTAACCTTATTTCTCCACTAATCCTATCATCAAAATATTTAAAGATATCTGCACCATCATTTCTTTCAGGAGTTGCTGTGAGTCCAAGTAAAATCTTTGGATTGTAATACTCTAATAAATTCTGATATGATGGAGCTGCTGCATGATGAAATTCGTCTATGATTATAAAATCATAATAATCATTTGAGGTTACTTCACATAAATTCTTACTATTTAAACTTTGAATAGAAACAAATAAATGTTCTAATGAAGTAGGAATATTATTTCCAACCATTAAATCTCCAAAATTATTATCTTTAAGTATAGCTCTAAAAGTATCTCTACTTTGTTTTAATATCTCTTCCCTATGAGCCACAAATATTAATTTATTGCTGCTCATTTTATTTTCCTTGCAAAAGCGTTTATAATCAAAAGCTGAAATTACAGTCTTACCAACACCAGTAGCTGCAATTATTAAATTTTTATACTTCTTAAATATTTCTCTTTCAACTTGAAGCTTTTCAAGTATTTCCTTTTGATAAGAATAAGGCTTTATATCAAAAAGAAAATTAAACTGAGACTCATCAACATATTTTTCTTTCATTAAGGATTTAGATAATTTTTCTTTATCACTATCAGTTCCTAAATAGTTAATAAACTCTGAATCATTCCAATAACTTTCAAAAGTAGCTTCAAATTTCTTTATGATATCAAAAGAATCTCTTTCCGTAACTTTAATATTCCACTCAAGTCCAGAAGTTAAAGCAGCATTTGAAAGATTAGATGATCCTATGTATGCAGTAGTAAACCCTGTCTCTCTTTTAAACATGTAAGCTTTAGCATGAAGCCTTGTTCTCTCCGTATCATAAGATATTTTAATTTCTGTATTAGGAAGCTTACTTAATTCATAAATAGCTTTAGAATCCGTTGCACCCATGTATGAGGTGGTTATTATTCTTAGTGTTTTATCATTATTAGTTGCTTCTTTTAAACTATCAATAATACACCTAAGTCCACTCCATTTAACAAAAGATATGAGTAAATCTATTGAATCACAAGATACTATTTCTCTATTCAATTCACTAAGCATATTAGGCTCCATTATAGAACCAGTAAATAAAGAACTTTGAGAAATTGAAGTTATAGGTCTTACTGCTTTTCCTTCATTAATCGCTCTTTTATTATTAATTTTTAAGTAAAGTGAAGTTAATAGTTCTCCACTTTCATCAATTTTATATTTTTTAATATCCTCTTCATTAGATTCCTTGGCTAGAATATTAATTATCTTGTTGCAAACTTCAATTTGCTTTAATAATTTATCATTATCCTCTTTCTCTTTATCTCTAATATAATTAAGAGATTTTCTTATTACACCTTCAATATACTGGGATAAAATTACCTTAGCTTCTTCATTATCTATATTTTTCTTTGATATTAAAAGATTATTTATATCTAAAACTTCTAATTCACTTATTATTTCATTATTAATAACTTGCTCATAAATTCCTTCTTTCAAGATTCCACCACCATTTTTTACATTATAGTTTGTAAAAATTATGTTTTACAATTATTAGTATAACATAATAAAGCTGAGACTTTCTAAATATAGAAAATCTCAGCTTATAATATAATCCGAAGCTATTTAATTTTTCTTCTTTTTCCCTATAAACATAGTGTAACTGGACCATATATATTCTGATGGCTCTACCTTTTGATCTAATAGAAATATTGCTGATGAAATATTATTATTTTCAATTAGTTCCTCTCTAGTATATTGATGTTTTTTCATATTTTGATCCAACCGCTACTGAATTTTGAAGTCCTCTTTTACAAAAAGTAGTTTCTAGCATACTTTTATACTTCTTACACATAAACTTACTGCTATAATTTTAATTACATCCTATAAAGAATCCATTCATTTGTACTTAAATTTAACCTTAGGTCACAAAGCATTTTCATATTATCCTTTATAATTTCGCAGGTAAAAGTATAGATGTAATCTCCACCTATTTTTTCCTTATCCCTTCTAACTAATCTTTCAACATTAATTACTTCTCCACTTTCATCATCATCTGTAATAGAGAAACATAGCGGTTTTACAATGCCTGCTCCATCAGTCTTAGTAACTACCTGAACCGATTTATCTACTATATTCATAAGCATTCACTCCTATTTCTATTTTTATTATAATTTGCATTTAATTGCACATGTGTTCCCTATCTTGAGGATAGTTTTCTTTTTTGCTATTTTTTATAAAACATGGTATCAAAAAATATTTTATCCTTTAGAATTGTTATATTAGTTCCATACTCATTAGTGATTTTTTCAGATTTCCCTCCACTAACTGGAATTTTATAAAGATTTTCATTGTCTGAATAATTTACATAATAAACATAATCATAACTTGCATTTATAAATGTAGCTTTGTTATTAGATAATTTCACTTTTTCAGTCCCATCTCCATTTATTTTATATAACTTATTATCATCTGACTTATTACTATAGTATACAGTATCTTCGCATACAGTCATAAATAAAGTTTCATCATCGCAAATTTTTATATTCTCACTTCCATCTAATTTCATTCTGTAGATTTTATATCCATCAGATATATTGGTGTAATAAATCCATCCATTACTTACAGTCATATCTTCTGTGCTAGTTAAATTAAGCTTTATTCTACAAGTACCATCTAAAGATATCTTGTATATATTATTTAAATCAATTGAATGGGAGTTAGTTCTTTTAACATAATATATCCAATTTCCCTCTACAAACATATTGCCTGTTGGTTCATTTGCTATCCATGTATCTTCTGTTCCATCTTTTTTAACTTTATTTATACTATGATGAAAAGGATCCTTCCAATTGCTATAATAAATCCAGTCATCTACAAGATTAAGATTCCACACTCTATTTGGGATTACTTGTGTATTATAACTTAAGTCACAAAAATCCTTCCGAGGCGGATCATTTTTCTTTATTTTATATAAATAATCAGGGGCTGCTCCATAAACATCTCCAACTCTGTTTACATAATATATATAATCATCATCTTCTACAGCCATCCCATCATTTACAATATTACCTGATGAATTAGAAACCTTTGAATCCTCATTTTTAGGAGCATTTGAAATGTTATAGCAGATAAAATTAAAATTATATATTTTGTCATAAGCACCATATGAATTTTGATCTATTCCATTAGATGAAGATTTCTTTACAAAAATCATAACTTTGTAATTCCCTTCAGTTAACGGCTGACTATCTTCTATAATAAACTCATTGTATGCAATCATATCATTTGAATATCCATTAGTTAATTCTTTGTATCCTTTATCGTCACCCTTAGCTATAAACACTCTATATTGCACTGGATCATAATTACCATAGTCTGAATAATCTCCGTCATACTTGGAGGTCATATTAATTTTAACTGTATCACCACTTATAACTGGATAATGATCAACTCCCGCATATTCAACATATGGATTTTGCTTTTCAACTGCTAAGCCTGAAACAGTGCCTAAATCTGTATGCGCAAAATCTGTCCTCGATGTATCAGCTTTTGAACTGGTGTTATATGATATAAGGATTAATGCTGCAATAATAATAACTGAAAAAAATCTATTAATAATCTTTATTGACCTCATATATATCCACCCCTCATGCGGTTTATTTAAGCCTCATTAAAATATTTGTTTACAGCTCTAAGTGATGCATCTGCAACTTTCTGACTGTTAATTCTATGCATCATCATCTTTGTGTCACCATCATCAGTCAGAGCAGTAGTTTCCATAAGTACTGCTGGGCACCATGCTGATGATAAAACTGCAAGATTTGGTCTATCCTGAAGTGGATATGTATTAGTTTTTATAGTACTAGATACTTCCCTCATAAGTATAGTAGCAAATTCTCTTCCTGGTTTTGGCGCAGTTGAATTATATAGTACCGTAGTTCCTCTAAACATATGAACAGATTGCATACTTACATCTAGTGGAAGTGAATTATTATGCACACTGAAAAATAAATCTGCATTTAAAAGATTTGCTGGGTCTGTTCTATCCAATAATCCTACATTACTATCATCATCTCTGGTTATATATATACGATATCCTGCTTTTTCAAGATTTTCTTTTACTCTTTTAGATATATCCAAATTTAGCTGTTTTTCATAAGTAAAATTAGCCGTTGCTCCAAGCTCTGATCCCCCATGACCAGGATCAATAATTATTATTTTAGAATTATCTTTAGCTTTTTCTTCAAAAGTAACATCTATAAAGGTTTTGAACTCATATTTATTGTCTTCTATTTGCGAATATCTTCTTTTTACTAGACTTACTTTAACATCTATTTTTCCAGAAGTCTCAATATCAACTTTTACTGTATTATTATCAAGTTTATCTAGCTTTATGTTCTTTATATATCTATTGTCTTTCAAAATTGAACTAAAGTTATCAGCTGAACCAGTAACATTAACTTGTGAAATAGTTATTTCGACCTTATTACCATTGATTAATTCAGAATACTTAGGCTCTACTGTATATTTTCTAATATCTCCCACTTCAGACTCTGCACATGAACATGAAATTGGAATTCCTAGAGCTCCTTTATGCTTAACTTGATAATATTTAAATGCATTCTGCTGCAGCTCATAAACTTTGCTATCACCAGCTTCACTTGTAGCCGCAGTTTCTCCATTACAATAAGACTCAGGTAATATGAAAATACAGACTAGTAACATTCCAAAGATTATATATATAAATTTTTTCATAAATTTTTACCCTCACTACTTTTTTCTCCATAATTATAGATAGATCTTGATTCTATTTTTTCATAAATTGCCTCACACTATTCATTTTATGTTTTTTATTTCTGATATACCTAATTTTAATTTCTTTTTTTTGCAATTTATATTACGCTAAAATGTATTCTTTAATTTTTGCTTAACAAAAAAGCACTACACCAAATATATAAATTTAGTATAATGCTTATATGGAGTTTAATATTTTATAATTGGATACACCAATAAATGTATATGTTGCTTTTGTATTTACATCATATTCTGGACTTCCCTTATCCAATATAACTTCTACACTTGTTGCTGAATCGCTTAATGTTACATCTACTGTTGTAGGTAATTCTATATTATTTATAGATATTCCATTATCTATACATTTCTTCTGATTTTATATATGAATTTGTATATCTTCCTTTTTTAACTGTACCTTTTCCATATTGAATAGCTGTCTTTGGACAATAATTTATACAAGCTAAGCACTGTGAGCAGCTTTCTCCCCATACAGGTGTTTTATCTACTTTTATACAATTATTATTACATACTTTCTCACAAATTTTGCAGCCTATACAATCACCAGTTACATAAAATTTCTTTGTACCAATAGCAAACTTATTAAATAATGGATTTATAACAGATGTAAGAACTTTAGGCATATTTCCCTTTTCTACATTAAACTTACCCTTTTCTAAATTACTAATTATCTTATTTATATTTTTCAATACAGGTTTAGAAGCTTCAATTATTTCATTATTCTTTTCTCGCGTAAAAACATCTCCTAATATAATGTAATTAGTGGGCATTACTACTGAAAATCCACTGTCTAAATTAAGTCCATTTTTATTTAGTTTCTCATTCAACAATTCCATTGTATTACCTATATTTTTACCACAAGTTGCTACTGCACTTATATAATTTCCCTTATAGTTATTCAGCTTCAACTTACTAATAAAGTCTAATACCATCTTTGGTGGTGCCCATGCATATATAGGAAAAATAAATATTATCTTTTCATCATCTTTTAAATTATAATCATATACTTCTTTATTTAAATTCATCTCTTTAGAAATAGAAATAATTTCTTCCTTTTGAGCAGTAGCTATATCCTTTGCTACGTATAATGAATTTCCTGTTCCCGAAAAATATAATATCATAATTATCATCTCCATTTTCTACATATTTTATATAGTACTCTATACATTAGATATGCATCACTATATATACATATTACACTATATTTATATTAAATCACAACATATACATAATTTAAGAAATTAAATATAACTACAACAGGACATAGAGAAAACTACAATATTCTCCTAAGCTTATATAAAAAAAGATTTCTAATTATTGCCCTATAATTTCATTCTGCCTTTCTAACATTCTTATAATAAAAATAACACCTCATTAAGAAGTGTCATTTTAAAACTATTTTTTAATCTCAATATTAATATTATTTTTCCCGATCCGTCAATCTATTAAATTCCAATGCTACAGCCTTTAATCTATTAAAAAAGTAACTTCACTTTAAGCCTTTATATTTTAGTACAATGCTTATATATGGAAAATTATGTTTCCCCGAAGTACTCCTGTGACAGGTCGTGTTTAAGTTGCTAGAAATTTAGTGCAATACTTATATATTAAGAATTAGAACCTGATTTATTAGTAGTATTATTTTTAAATTTTTCATAATATGCATTGTTTTTTCTAATACAACTAGCAGTCATCAAACCTGCGTTTATATTAGTTAAATTAGAACACCATTTAAATGCTTCACTATTCACTTCTTTTATACCTAAGGGAATTGTTACACTTTTTAAATTACTGCAACCTTCAAACGCACAACGTCCTATAATTGTTACACTATCTGGTATGGTTACACTTACTATTTTAAGATTATTTTTAAATGCATTTTCTCCTATTTCCTTTACTGGAACACCATTAATTACACTTGGTATAATCAATATAGCATCCTTGCCGTTATATCTTATTATTATGCCAGCACTCGAATTAAAAATAAAATCTGATTGATTAGCAACCTTCGGTAAATTAGTTGTCAAAGCTCCATTACTACTTAAAGAATCCCCATCAACAGTTGTATCATACTGTACCCTATAATGCCCATCTGAATCAATATAATACCCTTTCCCTAATACTATTTTACTAGCATCTATATCTCCTACTTTATTTAGAATTTGTCTTATTCTTTCACTTTCCGCATAAAATTTAGTATTTGTATGCACATCAAATGTATCTCTTCCTATAGACAGTACAGAGCCTGGAACCGTTATGCTTCCTAAACTGTAACAACATTTAAAAGCGCTCTCCCCTAAATTAACTACACTATCTGGAATCTCATAGTTTTTAGCTATTTTTCCTTGAGGACATCTTATTAAGGTTGTTTTTATCTTATTAAAGAGCACACCATCGACACTTGAATAATTTTTATTATTTTCATCTATATTTATACTTGTCAAACTCTCGCAAGAATTAAATGCATAAGCATTAATATTTGTTATAGAATCTGGAATTGTTATACTGGATAAAGTCTTACAATTAGAAAATGCTAGAAGAGCTATACTTTTTATCTCTACACTACCAATAGTTTTTGGTACAACTACTGATGCATCATTTCCATTATATCTTACTAAGGTACCAGTTCCTTTATCAATTTCATAGTCTCCAACCTTTGTACACGCAGTTGCTACTCCATCACTATTTAGATAAAAGCCATTAATATACTGGTTTTCAAGGATATATTTCCCCAATGGACTTATGTAATACAATTTGTTTCCATCTTGTAGCCAACCTGTTTTAATTGAGCCGTTTTTATCATAATAGCGCCAATTAGTATTAAGCTTTTGCCATCCAGTTGTCATGTATCCATTGGAATCAAAATAATATTCCTTTCCATTAATTTTTTTCTCCCCAGTAGCATAACCTGAACCTTCTGAATACCACCACCCATTTGAATCTTGTATCCATTCTGCGTTAGCTGCTATTGGATTTAATGCTATTACAGAAATTGCTATTAATGAACTAGCAATTACTTTTGTTAATTTAAATTTTTTCATTCTATTTCATCCCCTATCTATTAATCATTTCTATGTTTTTGCCAAAATCCCTTTTATTTCATTTAAAATTATTAAATGCAATTCTTTTCAGCAATTTCATCTTCAATTCTTTTACTTTGCGTATGAAATATTGCCTTTCTATAACATTTTCTCAAGTGCTTCTATAATTCTTTTAAGTTTACCCTTAGCTCCTCTATTAGTTCTATATCTAATATTTATTTTTCTCATATTTTAACAGCTCAACTTTCAATTGTAATAAACCGAATTATTTTTAGACACCCCATTCAAACTCGCATGCTTCCTATAAATATTTATATATGTACCTATTTTTATAACTTTATATTTTCCTATAAAAATATATTCCTATTTTCATATTTTCCTTTTTTAATATATACCTATAAATCTTTTTAAATATATTCCTAGAAAGCTTTAAACCTATATTTGTATGAACATAGGTTTATATAAATAACTTAATAACAGCCTAGATTTTTGAAGCACTAAATCTTGGCTTAAATAACATTACATTTACAACGAATTATTTTCAATAATTAAAACTCTATTCTCATCAATTTCCTTTATCCCAATTTGACTACTAAAAGAATTTAACCGTTCTTTAAAATAATTTCTAAGAGCTTCATCTTCGCACCATACATAACATCCTTTAAGTCCCCTTGTCATAAGAATCCTATATGTATTTTTAATAAGCTCATCGCTTATTTCAAGAGCTTTTTCTTTATCCTTTTTATATAACTTTTTGACTCCATTTAAGCTCTTATCAGTTTTTGCTCTTTTAAAAAAGTCAGTTATTATCTTTCCATTTTCAAATCTTAAATCCTGTCCTATTATTACTCCAACATAATCAAATTCAAGACCCTGACAAGTATGGATACAACCACATTCCTTTATGGATTCCTTATCAATTGCCCAAGTAGTGCTATTACTTAAATTCCACTTCATCTTAAAATCATATTCTGAGAATTCTATATCATATTTATTGTAATTTTCTTTCTTTTTGGTTGCCCATTCATAACAATAACCTGCAACTAGCCTAGACTTATTGTTTACTGAATTTTTCTCTTCTATAGCTTGTCTCATTTCTTTTGGATTATCAAATACTTTAAAATCAAAATCAAACTCAAAGCCATCAAAGTTACATGTTTCACTAATTTCTAAAACATCATCAAGCCATGATACATATCCATCAGATCCATTACATCTAAATTGTGAAGTAAGTTTTAATTTTCTAGCTTTAACATCCAAGACTTTTGCATGATTTTCAATTTCTTCAATGCTGCCTATATCATCCATAGTAACCCTTTGATTATTATCAACAAAAAATATAGATACTTTTGCGGTATTTATAATTTCCTTAATTTGATTTTCTCCCATATTTTTAAACATACCAGATTTAGCGTTAAGTCTATGAGCTTCATCTACTACCAAAACATCAATTTCATTTTCTGTGGTCTCAGTAAAAATGCCTGATCCTTTGAATAAATTATTATTTGCAGCATAGCTACTTTTTTATAATTGCAACTTCTTTTCTATTCATAACTCTACTAAGATTCAAACATCATAATTTGATTAGTTTGGCCAAGTCTTTCCAACTTTTCTGAATCAGCATCTTTTAAAAAGGCTTTTTTAATTTCTCTTTCATTTGTTATAATTTGACTATTTCCTTTCTCACTGCTTCTAAGCTTACAGCTATATACAATAGGGAAATATGTTCTTATAAACTTCCCTTCTGCATGTGCTGTTAATGCTATAATTTGAAATCCTAACTGCTCTGCAATAAAAAATACCGGATCAAGTACATGATCACTTGAGGCTTTACCAAATGGATTATCAACAATAACTGTTCTGTAATGACTCTTTAATGGAATTATCTGCTTTCTTTTTTCAGCAACATAGTTGAGTATTCCTAGGAATAAAGCCATGTTTTTACTCCACTTTTCTCCTCCAGACCACGAATTAGATTCTTCCCATGAAAACGGCATACTGCTCATTTTACCATCATTAGTTACTTTCCTGCACTTTATAGTTATCTTCTTATGATTCATTACAATAGGAATTAGCTGCTTTGATTGAAGCCATTTTTCAATAGACTTTTTAACTTTTTCCTGATTTTCTACTCCATTTTCATCTCTATATTCTTCACCTTCCAGTTTTTTAAGAATCCAGTTTATATGATTATAAAGCTCCAATTTTCCATCCTTTTCGTTCCAATCAGGCACACTAAATAAATAAATTTCTTTCCAATTCTCTTCAATCTTAATCTTAGTTTTCTTAGGAATTGCTTTTAGTTCTTGAGCCATTATCACTAAATATGAATGAAGGTGATTTATAAACTGCTTCATTTCTTCATCGTGTTCACGCATATCACGCTCTAGTAATTCTATAGTTCTATTTATACGTTCACTCATTATATTCTGCCATTCAATAATGTCCTTATAGCTTTTTCTATAATTCACACCATCAACTGCCATCTTCTTTAATTTAACATCTAATATTTTATTTTCGCAGAAATTTAAAAACTTTTCCCTTTGTTCCTTAGTCTCTTCAAATTTTGCATCTGACTGCTTTTGTACTTTTGTTAAGTGATTAGAAATTTTATCTACCATTTCTTTTCTCTTATATGAAAAATTATTTTTTATTTCTTCATTTAATTCAATCTCTTTAATAGCTTCATTTAAGAATGGATATCCTGCATTACAAAATTCTAATTTTTTTGTAACCTCATCTAATTCAGTTTTTTCTTCATTTAACCTTTTCTCTTCAGCCTGAAGCTTATGACTCTTTTCTTCTAAAACTTTTTTCTCATTATTTAAAATTTCTTCTACTTCTTCTAAAGCTTTATCAAACATTATTATTTTTTCATAAATTTCATTGTAGTCGTTCATTTTGACTTTATATGTATTTTCGCCGTCTTTATAACTATCTCTTGCCTTATCATATTCGCCTTTCTTTGTTTCCAATATCTTTTTAAGTTCTCTTATTTCCTTAATAAGCCTTTTAAGCTCATCTTCGCTTATTACATCATTAAAACTATCATCTATATCAAAGTCCAATTCATTTTTGTAATTTTCCAAATCTCCATTTAATGATTTTATTCTTTTAATTCTTTCACCAAGCTCATTTTCTATGCTCTTTCTATTTTTCTGTTTGTTGTCAAGTCTATCTTTTAAATTTTTTCTAAACTGAACTAAAGCTCCTATCGATTTATTTGAACTTTTAGGAGTGTTTGCTTTAGTCTCATCATAAAATTCTCTTTCTGAAATAATCCTTTTGTTATAATCAGCTTCATTCAGGTCTATCTTTAACCCCTCTACAAAATCTTGTTTATATTTAATATCACTTTGAATTTTTTGTATTTCAATTTCTAAAATTTCAATTTCGTTTTTTAGCTTTTTAATATCAATTATAAACTTTTTATTCTTATTATTTTTAATAAAATATTCATTAGCTTTCTCAAGCTTCTTTTCTAAATCTGATTTTCCTTCTCTGCAATTTAAAAGTTCCCCATCTATTTTCTTAAGTTCTATAGTTATATCCTCTAATCTCTTTTCAAATTGCTTTATAGTACCTTCAGCTAAATTCTTATTTGAATTCACTTCCTCAAGTAGCTTTTTCATATTGCTAAATTCTTCATATGAATTTTCCAGATAAAATTTTTTCAAATCTTTTAATAAAGCATCAGTAATTATATATTCATTTTCTTTTTCTTCTCTTTGTTTTTTAATTTCTTCAGCTTTTATATCTATTTCTTTTCTATAGGTTTCAAAAAAGTTCTGTGAAATATTATCTTTCCATGGGGCTGGAACAAAAATATTATCTCTATTAAATTCCTTATTGCCAGTAATTATTTCCCTAGCTTCTTTTTCATCTAAAACTATTACTGGGTTTGTTAATTTATCTAAGCTTTTACTTAATTTTTCATTTAATTTCGCTTTTTCTTTCTCAGAAACCACTAAACTTATAGCCCAATATGGAAATTTATCTAAATAAATCTTTTCAGATAACTCATTATTTTTAGCTGCTCTTTGAATATAAATAGTTCCACTTTCAATATAATCAAATTGATTTCTCCAAGAAATAAGCCATTTTTCTATAGCAGCATCTGCAGTATAATATTCACTTTCCTTATAATCATCAAGCCATCTATATGAAATTCTCTCTTCAAGTATAGCTTTTTCTTTATTTTCTCTAGCCTTTTCAAGAAAATTCTCTAACTGGTCTATTATTACTACTTCTTTAGAATGAAGAGTTTCTATTCCATAAAAACTATTTTGGAATTCTTTCAATCTTCTTACTAAAACTTCTTCTTCCTCTCGCAGCTTATTTAATTTTGATTCTAATTCTATACTCTGCAGTTTAAGACCATCATATTCTTCACGTTTATTATATAATGAATTTTTCACTTGAATTTCTTCATTATTTAATTCACTTTTATTCTTTTGATCATTAAAGATTTTTTTCTCTAATTCTGATGAAATATTCTTCCATTCAATAATTTTATCTTCAATATTTTCTTGTCTTTTATCAGATAAAATTTCTTTTTTTATCTTCTCAATATCTTCTTCTATGATTTTACTTTGACCTTCTAAACTACTTTTATTCTTTTCTAAAGTTTTTTCATTCTTTAATTTTTCTTGTAGCAATACTTCTTTTTCAGTTATTTCAAGGTTTGCATTATTTATTTGACCCTCTATAAACTGGATTTGTTTGCTTAGTTTATCTTCTTCTTCTAAGTAATAACCTCTTATTTCACATGCATTTACTCTTAATTCATCTTTAATATCAACTACTTCTTCGTCTTTATCTAAACTGTCTATTTGAACCTTATTAAGCTCAGCTAGTTCTTCCTCCTGCTTTATCTCATTCTTAAACTTTAAAATCTTCAAATTTGAATATCGTTTATCTTTTTCCAATTTCCTATTCAATAATTTATTATATTCATCTTCCTTTATTTTAAAAATCCCACTCTTAAGCTGCATATCCTTCTCTAAAAATGCCAAATTATAAGAAGCTTCTTTTTGTTTTAAATTTTTTCCATTCTCACTTACATCACGTATTTCTCTATTTATTTTAGAAAGCTTTTCATAATTTAAGTTCTGATCTTTTTTAGCTAATCCATATAAGGCTTTTAGCTCTTCCTTTGTCTCTATTACTTTATTATTTATCTCATCATATTCTTTATAGTGGTCCATATACATTCCAACTTGATTTTCAACTTGCCTGCTTTCATCAATTCTAGCCTTCAATTGATTATACTCTTTAAAATGCTCTCTTTGTTTTTCAAAGGTTTCAGCAAATTCCTTTGTGCCTCCTCCCGCTAAAGCTTCTTCAACCGTTGGAATCAAAAGATTATCTATTAATTGTCCCATTGTCTTACAAGCATCAAAAAAACTTTCTACTCCACCTTCTGCACCATTTATTGTTGCAATTCTTTCCCATTCCTTTGGAATAATCTTAAACTTATCCTCTATGTATCTATTATATTCACGCTTTATCTTAAAGACTTTGGCATTAATTCTATTTTTACTCATGTTAGAATAATAGTCTTCCATTTCATCTTTATTAGCCGGCCTATAATTTCCATTGGCATTTTTCACTTTGAAAGGAAGTTTTTCAATTGTTTCATCATCCTTTTCCTCATATTCATAAACATATTTTAAAGCATCTACTGAACCTTTATTCATAAACAAAGTTACTGCAGTTAATGCATATCTTCTAGGTCTTTCGCTTATAATCCATTCTATTGCAATATGTGCAGAATTATTTTCAAGCATTAAGGTATTTTTTATTTTTCTATCAGCAAGCTCTTGATTTGGAAGTATTGCTTGAATTGCTGCTTGAATGAATACTGTTTTACCTCCACCATTTTCTATAAGAATAGCTCCATTTTCTCCATCGAATTGAAAAATATCATCATTATACCTTTTTTGCCCATTTTCATATACTACATTAGTAAATCTTATCTTTGATATAGCTGGCATTTTATTTAACCTCCTTCTTGTCTGATGTCTAGCCACTGTAACACTCTACTATATGTGAAACTCTTATTAAAAATAAGACAAGTTTCACATATAGTAGAGATAACAGTGGCACGACCCTAGACATTGTGCCCCTTGTGGGTATAAGTTCAACTAAGATTCAATTGGGGATTAAACCCCACTTGAATCAAGTTTCACTTTATCCAAATTGTACATAAAATCAAGAATTCCTCTGTTATAGTCATACTCCATATAGTACCTTTGAATTATTGTTTTAGCTTTTTCCGTAAGCTCCAATTCTTCATTTCCAATATCCAAAAGAAGCTCTTGATCTTCTAAAAAGTTCTTGACACTATTCAAAAAACTCTTTCTGCTAATTGTCCTAGCATTTTGTACTTTAGCTGTTTCTTTAATTTCATCCATATCAAGCCACTTTTCTATAATTAAAGACCAATTATAATCATATTCTTTATCTAACTCCTTTAATTTATCGCTATTGTGTTCCTTCAAACTTGCAATTCTATCATTTAAACTTTCTAACCAATCTGAAATATTAATGAAATCTCTTGTAGGCTCAATTGTCTGATAACTATCATAAAATTCTCCAAACAACACTATTATTGAAACATACATAAGATAAATGTCTAAATTCACTGACTTTGAAGGCAGATAATCTTTCTTAATAGCTTCATTAGATACATGGAATATGGAATCCTTAGAAATGGGAACAAGATATATAAACTCCCCTGCAAGAAAAATTGTGCAATCCACTTCTTTAGAAAACTGATCTACCAATCCCCTAATCATATCATCTGATATGTATTGACGTAATTCATCCTTTTCTCCATATCCATTTTTAGCTAATATAGAATATATTTTAAATGCTTGAAGCACTTGTTCATTTCTATAAGTTATCATCTCTATCCTCCAATTTCAAAACCATATTTTTTATCGTAAACCTCTTTGTAACTTTCAATACATTACTTAATTCTTCAACACATAACTTGTATCCTTTTGCTGAAAATATATCATAAGCTTTTCCCATAAGTTCTTCTTCTTCATTATCTTCTATTTTAATAGTTATTGGTGATTTTTGATGAAGAATAATCCAAAAATCATAAAAAGGACGCTGATTAATTATTTCTTCCTCATTACTTTCTTTTATGAACTCAACTACGTCTTCTATTGTGATACTATTTATTTTTTTATATTCTAAAGCCTTTAATATTATCTCTGCTACTTGTTTATATTTATTACTTTGTAATTCTATTTCCTCTTTCAGCTTTTCCTTGCTTAAAATATTTAAAAATTCATCACTTTTTTCTTCCTTTTCAGTATTCTCAATCCGCTGCTTTGAAAACACTGATATTGGTGACCAGGTGACTTCCTTTCCTAAATATAAAAATGGTTCTATTAATCTTCTAGTACTGGTTAATGGAAGTGGTGATGAAAAAATTCTACTTACGATTTCCTGATTAAAGTTAAAAGAATTTATTCCTATGTAATATAAAGATTCTTGTGCTGCTTGAAGTGCTGAAGTTTTAAGTAAAATACTCTCCTTTAATAGCTTTCTATGCTCATAGTGCACCTCATCTAGTTCTTTATCTATTTTTATTATTAGCTCAAAAGCTTTTTTGTCTTCATCCTTATTCATTTCATTAGCAATTTTTTCTTTAGTGTCTTTTACAAAGGTTCTTAACTCTTCAAATTCCTCATTCTCATGCGTTAATCTATCATTAATGTCACCTATGATATTTTTATATCTTTCAAAAGTTTCACTTGAGACTATGTTTCTATTAACTTCATGCTTTATTCTGAAAATCCTGTCATAAAGGTTTTTTACATCTAGATTCATCTCATCAATTTGCCTTAATGCTCCTATAAATTCTCCTTTTTCAAGCTGTTTGCGTAATATAAGCTGATTAATTGATAATTGAAATTCATTAAAATACTCTTTAGTTGCAAATATTAACTCCAAACCCTGCTCGTCCAAAGTATAATATTGTGTATTTGTTTCTAAATCCGCTTTATCAGCTTTCAAAATAGAATATTGGACAATATCTTCTTTTCTTGTCTCATAGTTATAAAAAGTCTTAAAATTCCTTTTTCCATTTGGTGGTCTAAAGGTTTCTATAATAGTTCTAGCTATTTTTAAAAAATCCCCATCTTCCAAATCAAATTGCCCTTCATTTACTATCTGTAAATACTCTGCCAAATTTTTAACACCGACTTTTCTATTTCTTATAAGCATATTTTCAAAGAAAAATAACAGAGTTAATAATCCAAAACTAAGGTAGTCAACTTTATTATCACTTCTATCTTTTAGCTTTTTTTCATTAAGTGCATATAATGGGTCAAATAGTGCTAATCTTTGAATTCTCTCATGATAATTTTCAACTACATTACTTATATTAATCTTCACACATTTCACTCCATATCCTTTTTAATTCTTCTTTATTTAATCCCTCTTGTGGTAAATAACCACCATTATTTATCATGTTTAATAAAACCTCTTTTTCTGAATCTGTAAAAAACTTCGAAAAATTATTTATAGCTTCATCGTTTCTCTTTTGATTTTTCTTTCCTATGCTATAATCTTTTTTTAGCAGCTCCCTATAAAAATCAACCGCTATATTTACGTTCATTTTTTCATTTAAAGAATTCCATATGGAAATACCTTCTTTATCTATATCTCCAAAATACATAAATTCATTTTTATCTTTTAAATTAAGCTGTTTATGTATCATATAATAGTTAGAAACTATCTTCCATCCACAGCCATAAATGAGGGTAGTATAGTCAGTTTCTCTCAAAATATCCATAAGTGCTAAAAAGGTTGCCTTATTTTCAACAATAAGATGGTAATGCACAGGCTTTCCAAAAACCTTTTGATTTATAGCCAGCATTAATGGATCTGAATCATTTACGATTTTGAGTTTATCCCATACTTTTATTCTTTCTAATAACCTTTTCCCATTCTTTTCACCTATCCACTTTTCATCACCTAAAATATTAAAAGACCTTTCCTGAGCTGTAACATAGCTCTCAGGAAAACCATTCCTCAATATATACTCCTCCACTGCTTGTATAAATGGAAGATCCTTATAAAATGTTTCTTCTGATAATTTAAAATAATCTCCTAAATCAATTTCTTTAGAAAACTTCAAAATATAATTATTTATTTCATATATTTTATCTTTCTGTAGTTTATAATGATTTACACCATAACTTAATGATAAAGCATTGATTTTACCACCTTTTTCTACCAATATATTATCTTCAACCAACTTCTTTACACTTGACTCAAAATTCTCATAATTCATACTTCCATCTGGCAGTTTTTCCAATTCACTTAATTTTATTGTTTTCTTTTTATAGGCTTTTAAATATTCGACTAATTTATCATACATGTTTTTTACCCTTCTACTACTATTTATTTCTTTGCTATAACTAGGTATAATAAAAATAATAATGAATTAGTATTCTTGATACTATCTTTCTTATATTTTAGCACATTTACTTATATTTAAGGTGTAAAAAGGGGCTGTTGTAAAACTAACATAGTTAGTTTTGAACTGCCCCTTCCTATTCTTCAATACCCTACTTAATTTCAACCGACCTTATAAGTTCATCTACATTATTAACTTCTATATAACTCCAATTCTTTTAAATTAATGGTTATACCTAATTTTAATAATACATCAAGTCCAAGTAGCCCATTTATATATCCTTCTTCATCAATTAGACCAAAATCTATATTTATATCTTCTAAGCAATCTTTTCCAATACTAACTGAATTAATATTTTTTCTATACGAATAGTGTTCGCCTCCAACACCATACATTGTTATAAATTCATCATCTGCCTCTGCTTTAATTCCCAATTCATATACACTGTCTGGATTAATGATAGTATGTGCAGCCCCAGTATCTACCACTACATTCTTAAGCAATACATTATTGCCTTTATATCCAATGTTCATATCAACAAATAACAACCCGCTTTTATACTCTAACTTCATTTAAATACTCCTCTTAATATTGGCATTTGTATTATATTCATTGATAATTCATCTTTTGATGTATGAAACACAAAAGTATCTCCTTTACATTTAATTAATAAATCACTTGCTTCTTCATCGTCCAAAGCTCTTACTACAGCCACATCATCTATACACTTTTTATTATCTTCAATATGAGCCTCTAAGCTTCTTAAAAGCACAAATTTATTAGGATATATATTTCTTACTTCTTCCCATTTCATCTTCTCACATCCTCATATTTAAAATAAGTTTATAATTTAATTTTTTCTATTTCGATTTCTAAAATCTTTTCTAATAATTCCTTGCATATTTCTTTATCACTCATAACCTTAATTTAACAAATTAACTAGAACCTTCTTTGATGTTGAAAATAGAAATTTTAAGACCTCATCTAGCTTTACTTTTTCATTGCTGATTGACAATTATCCACCTACTTTTCTATATATTAATTATAATCGAAATTTAATCTTATTAAAATATTAATATCATAATTAATTCTCATACTCACTTCTTTATGCTCTAATTATTCCCATTTCTGCAAATAATGCACGCATATTAGTTCTTATCATCAACAAAAAATAACCCAGAACATTCCATCTTACTAGGAATATACCAAGTCAATTTATTTCTATTTTCTAAGTAGTTCTTTAATACTTTTTATAGGCTTATTTATAAAATCATCTTTAGAAACCTTTATTAAAGTTTCATCTGCAATAATCATTATACTATCATCATTAACAACAATATTTATCCAATCTAAATTAAAAGCCTTAATCCCACTTTGAACATTGATATTTCTATCAACCTCAATTGAAAGATAATTATAAAACCTTATAAGTTCTAGAAACAGCCTAAACTCTTCTTTACTTTTAATACATAATTCAGTTATACTACCAGCATTATTAAGAAGCTAATTTATTTTTATTTAATTTTACTTAGTTCATCTAAAAATGCTGGTTTCTTTCTATACAAAGCTATTAATTCATTTATTATTGGAGTTTGACTTTGCTTTCCTGCAATCCTTTTATATTTTTTAATTATTGCACATACATTTTTATAATGACTTCTATTGGATGCACGACTTGCTTCAAGCTTTATATATTTTTTATAAATTTCTATAACTTCATCTTTAAATTTATCCATTAAAATTTCTGCATAACTATCGATACTTGTTAGATTCTCTCTTACATAGGCCATTATTTCATTTAAATCCTTTTCCTCCAATATTATCTGAAGAAACATACTTTTAGAATGCCAGTCTTCCTTCACTTTAAGTTCTTGTTTTAAATTATTATAAAAACTTATTTTATCCTCTTCCAATTCTTTAAGCTCTTTATAATATTCAAATTTTCCTTGAAACAAAAGTTCCTTAGCCAAATTTCTTTGATCATCTTTTAGGGCTGATTCTTTATATGCTGAATATCTTATTTGTTTCCATTTTAAAATTAATCCAGCAAATCTCTTATCCTGTTTTTCTCCTTCTAGGGCTAATTCTATAACTTTTTCATAATTTTTATCTTTAAAATACTTGTTTATAAATAATTCTCTAAAAGAAGAAAACTTTAAGTTATCTTTTATAAACTGTTCTGCTTCTTCCTTAGTACCATACTTATTTACCATATTAAATAATATCTGAAGCATGCTTTCATTGCTGTATTTCATATACTCATTATTAGAATTTTTCTCAATCAAGTAATTTAATTTTATTTTTAGTTTGTCTCTAAGAGCTTCTGTAGTCGCAACCTCAGCACATACCCCTAACATGTCAATTCTATAATCTGTCCACTCATCAAAAATCTTACTTTCACTTTTACTCAATAGTTTCTCAAATAACTCTTCCTTTAAATTAATATCTATATCTTCATTATAACTTATTACTTCACCTATTAAATCAATGGTTTTTGATAATAAGTATCCAATATCACCATCAGAATCATCAGCATATTGAAAAGCCTCTATTCCTTCATCTATTACTAGAAATGCAATATCAAGTGCTAATATTATATTATCTGTTTCTCTAATCTTTTCTAATAGCACCTCCATATCACTTACAAAATAACCTGCTTCTCTATATGAGATAAAGCCTTCTCTTCCTAAATGCTTTCTCACAATAGAGTCTATTAGCTTCTTACATTTTTTGATTTCCTGTTCACTATTTCCTTTTGAATACCTGACAATAAGACTATTATTCAAGGTTCTGTCCTTTTGAGTTATATCCAATATTATATCTATTAATTTTTCCTTTGAAAGATTACTTAAGACTTCTTTTATTTCTGGCTCCTTAGCCTTTTTCTTTTTTACTTTTTCATTATTTATAGCAATATTGCCATTTTCATCTTTATTATTTATAACCTTGCTCATATGTTCAGCCAATTCAAAATAAGCTGCAACTTCATGCTTACATATTGGTCCAAAATCATAAGGGCAATTACATTCAGAATAAATTATTTCTCCATTATCATCAAGCTGAACTACAACCTGGTAGTCTTCACTTCCCTGTACTTCAAAGATGTAAGTATTATCTCCTTCATTACAAGTATCAAGTATATTTCCATCAGTATAATAGTCATAACCTCTTTTTAAAATTGTTTTATCTATATATTCCTTAAAATTATTAATATTCATGATAACTCCTTTGGTATTTTACTTTTTGTGCTGTTGCAAAAAATCTGAACTATTCTATTCACTTTTATTTCCATTATTATAGCATAAATTTGTATAATATAATTTGAAAAAGGCAATCTATCATTTCTAGCGATAGACTGCCTACTGGTAATGCAATACTCATTATTAACAACATTTTTATATTTTGATTTTTAATATTTCTTCCCTGCTAAGTTTTGAATATTTAATTATTTTTTCTATCGGTTCATTATCTTTTAACATCTCTAATGCCTTTCTTTTTTCGCCTTCTTCAATTTTCTCTCTATCTCTTTCTAACAATTTATAAGTTCCGAATTGCGCTTCGCACTCTTTTAATAGGTGCATAAACTCAACCTCCATTAAAACATCATTTTTAACTTCTTGAACTCTTTTATGTATAGTTTTCACAAGATTTCCTTTAGCATACTTTACTTTATTATCCGTTGAATCTTCTACATAACCTAGAAATTCTAATAATTCTTCACTTAAATCATTCATAATTCCTTTAGTATTTAATATTATTTTTTGTGCTTCATCATTTAATATTATACTATTATCTTCTAAGCATACATTTTCAAAAGTATACTTATGACAGCCTTTATTAAATAAATCAAATGTACAAATAAATATTATATAACTTTTAGCGAGTTTTCTATAATCTTCACCTTTGCTTATTAAATCTAAATCTATGCTTCCTTGATAGTACCTTAGCCTTTTAGGTAAATTCTTATGCTTGCCTCGTTACATCTCTACATTATAAATTGTGTTACTCTCATCTTTAATATAAACATCCAGTCTGATACCTTTACTTTCAAGTAATAAATTTATAGTTTTCTGTTCATAAACTTATCTATTTTACCAATTATCTTTAATAACATAAACTTAAAAATCCATCTTATTTTGTATTTATAGTCACATTTTTCTTTGCTCAAGATGCATTTTTGCTCTTTGTATAGCTTTATGTAGCTTTTCTTCAAATAATTCTTTTGGTGGCATTTGTGTAAGGTATTGTGCCACATGTATACCACTATTATCTAATTCTAACAATTCTATAGTCTCATTTGATTTCTCAGCGCATAATATTAATGCAAGTGGGCTTTCTTCACCTTCCATCTTCTCGTACTTATTTAACCACCTTAAGTAAAGCTCAACTTGCCCTTTGTGCTCAGGCTTAAATTCTTCTAGTTTTAGCTCTATAACTACAAGACGTTTCATTCTTCTATGATAAAATAATAGATCTATGTAATAGTCTCTATTATCAATTGTGATTCTTTTTTGTCTCCCTAAAAGCGCAAAATCAATTCCCATCTCCAGAATAAATTTTTCAAGTTCTGCTAATATAGCATTCTCTAAATCTTTCTCGCTATATGTATCTTCAAGTCCCAAGAAATCAAGTACATAAGGATCTTTAAAAAATAAATCAGGAGTCATCTTATTCTCTTCTCTAAGTAACTTTAAATCATTAATGATAGTAAGATCAGGTTTCTTAGAAATAGCAGTTCTTTCATACATCATTGAACTCTTTCTTTCTCTTAAAGTTCTAACACTCCATCTCTCATTGCTGGACATAGTAGCATAAAATTCTCTCTTTAGACTATCTTCAATTGAAATAAGTTCAACCAGATGTGACCAAGTTAATTGTGCCGACATTGTCGTCACAATTTTATAATCTCCAAATGCTTCATAAAACTTAATCATTCTAAACAGATTTCTTTTACCATAACCCTTACCATATTGTTCAGATAATTCTTTTGCTAAAGCTTCAACAACATTTTCCCCATATACAGCTCTTTCAGATTTAATAATATCTTGTTTTATAGTCTTGCCTATATTCCAATATAATAATACAAGTTCTGAATTTACAGAGTGATATATTTTTTCTTTAGTCTTTTCAATTAATGTAGAAACATTCTGATAAAGTACTGTTAATTCATTATAGTTATTTTTAATTTCTTTAGACATGATAGCACCTTCTTGATTTTCAAATTATATCTCCATCCATTATAGCATAAATTAGATTTAAGAATTCATATGTCTATACTTATAATTATTTCCACTTCCACAAATAACATACGTACATAAGTTCTTATCATCAACAAAAAATAACCGAGTACATTCTATCTCAATAGGAATATACTTGGTCAATTTATTTCTATTTTCCAAGAAGTTCTTTTATATTTTTTATAGGCTTCTTTATAAAATCCTCTTTAGAAACCTTTATTACAGTTTCATCTGCAATACTCATTATTCTATCATCATTAACAACTATATTAATACCATCTAAATTAAAAGCCTTAATTCCACTTTCAGCACCAATTATATTATGGCCATCTATTGAAATTTCATTATATAATCGTTTTAATTCTAAGAAAAGTCTAAATTCTTCTTTATTTTTAATGCACAGCTCCGTTATGCTACTTGCATTCATAAGAAGATAAAAAGTAGTATATATAAAGCTTCGAACTTGATACTTATCTATCTTTATTTTGCTTTCAAGATTGCACCACTTTTCAATCTCCAACTTATAATATAAACTCTCATCATCCTTCGGTAGCTCAAGTATCTCATTTCTTTTCACCAAATGAATATCCTTAATCTTGCCATACCACACTATACCACCATCACTACCAAATAAGTTTTGAGATTGTGAAAGAGCAACATATTTAATATTATTTTTAGCTAAGTTAATTTTCTTAGCAGGTATATGATAAAAGTTATGCTTAAGATTTACTTCTAACTGCTCCTTACTTTTTAATGCTCCAACTAGCACTTCTCTCCTGCTGAAGTATTCATCTTTCAAATACTCCTCTTTTCCTACTGGCTCAATCGCTCTTTCAAAACTTGAATAAGAAGATTCCTCAATAATTTCATCTAAAAAATCTTCCATGAGTTTAGTAGTTGATGGCAAAAAGGGTATTGCTCCTATATTAACTTCTTCTATACTCTTATAGAATCTATTGTTTTTAAATTCTTCTTCATTATCATATGGAAACAATACAAATGCTCCAAAAATGCAATTATTTATAGGTTCACTAGGATTTTTTATTTTATCTTTACGCTCTAATAATTTATCTTTATTATAATCGTAAATGATTGCATCCCTATATCTATGCATAGTATTAATATCCTCTTCCTTAGGACCAATACTTCCATAACTTTGAATATATTCTTCAGATGTATCTATCTTATACTTTGCATCAAATATGAATTCATAGGACTTTACACTACCTTCTTTATGCATGGATAATATATTATCTGGCTTTTGTGATACTGTTTTTGAGCTTCTTCTGGAATTATAGTAAATTTTGAATTTTTCATTTGTTTGTGGATTACAATAAGTAAGAGAGGATTCCACACCTTTTTTAAGGGAAACTGTAATTCCATCTTTATTTATTTTTAACAGATCAGAGCTTACTAATTTGTACTTCCTTTTTAGCAATGAATTTATCTTTATAAAGCACCAATATTCATATAATAAGGAAAGCTCCTTCATTGAAAGGCTGAATACATTTGAATTAACACTTAATCCCTTTTGAAGCATAAGATAATATTTATAAACGTCTTTATACCCATTCCCCATAGAAAATACTAAAGAAAGATTTGCTTCATTATATTCACCTGGGATATTTCTTAAGATTGAAGTATTAATTCTCTTATTTATTTCCTTTTTAAAGCTCAATAATCTTTCTAATATTTCAGCATCATTGTTATTAAGCTTTTTTAACTTTAAAATAAACTTATCTATTTTGACAATTATCTTTAATAACATAAACTTTAAGAATCTATTTTCTTTTGTATTAGTGGTCACAGTTTTCTTTGTGATTAATGCTTCTTTAGGCAAATATGTATCATTTAGCTTTTCCATTAAATATGGTCTTTTTTCTAAATACTTAATGGTTTCATTAGATGCATTTCTTATTTTATGATATTTAACTACCTTAGAATCCTTTTGAAGCTCATGATATGGATTATATAATATTATGTCTATGGATTTCTTAAGTTTATTAAATACATAATTTAAAATGCTATAAAATTCACTATCATTATTATTGCTCTTATTATTTATTTCAGAGGATAAATAAGTTCTTGCTAAAAATCCATAAGCCAGATTATATATTTCTTCATTTACATCTCTTAATATAGCTTTATAATCTTCTTTATAGCTTATCTTAGTTGGATATACTTCTAAGGTAATTTCAAGTTCTGGCTTATTATTAACATTAATTATAAAATCAGTAGCACCAATATCTCCTTTGAAGTTTATTACACCACTTAGGTTATTTGATTTTGAAGTTATTGGCGTTACTTTATTTCTTATATTAATGTTTTCATGATAAAACTCTACATTAGCATTATTTTTGCTTTGAATTATGATTTCATAATTAGAATATTCTTTAAGATATAATCCTTTTATATGTTCAATATCTGCTTCATGGGACTCCATATTTAATGGATTTATCTTTAAAATTGCTTCATGACTTATACCATATCTTTCACCTTTAAGTACAAAGATAACATTAGCTGTCTCTATGGATATAAGTTCATTATTGCCAGAAGGTTGTGAATCCATCTCTTATGAACCTCCTGATCATATAGATAAGTTTTTCATTGGTTAATTTAAATTTGTAATTTATTTTATCAGAACCTTCATTTGAAGCTGTAATTTTTTCTTTTAATTCTTTCAATTCTTTTTCTTCTAAATATTCTCTATTAGAAAATCTATAAGCATTAAATAATTCAAATATATCAAAAAGCATGTCCAAAACTTCGCTGCTGCTGCCACTTATTTTAGGAAGAATCTTTTGAACTACGCATAAGTCAAAGGCTTCATCAAAGGTCATTACATTGTCTTTAGCAGCATAAATCATATAAAAAGTTATTTCATCTCTTACTCTATATCCAAAATGATAATTATATTTTTCAAGGATATCATTAATTTTAATAAGTTCATTTATAACCTTTTGAGCTGTATTTTTAAATTCTTTGCAATCCTTAATTTTTAATAATTCTGATTTTAAGAAGTCATTATGATAAATTTTAATTTCTTCATTAATATTAGAATTATAAGAACTTGAAACATCATCTTCAAAAGAATAACTTAAATCAACTTTATTAAACTCAATTGTATTTGCCCTGTCTAGAACTTTTTTACTAAATGGAAAGGTTGTTTCATCCATATTTACTGTGCCTATAATATATAAATTTTGAGGGATATAAACATCTCCATAAGTGCTAATAGATACAGAATCTCTTCCTATCTGCTCTTCACTAAGAATGGTATTAGTTATTATCTCATTATCTTCATTTAATCTTCTTGTTTCCATTAGAGATAAAATGTCACTAAAATAATATTCAACTCTAGCCAAATTCATTTCATCTAAACAAATGAAATATGGAAGCTCAGGATTCATCATAGCTTCATAACAAACCTTAGTTATAATTCCAGGCGTAAATTTGCCTTCAATATTTCTAAAGCCTAAAAGATCAGTACTATCTGACCAATCAGGTTTTACTGGAACTAAATTAAATCTTTTATTTTCAGCTGTAGCTCCAAGAGATTTTGCAAATAATTCTACTATTTTACTTTTACCTGTCCCTGAAATTCCTGAGAGAATTACAAAAGGTTTTGTTTTTAGAGATATGTAGAGATTTTTAATTAATGATTTTTCATAGGTATAACCTTGGCTTACTATGTAATTGTAGATATAATCTATAGTTGGCTCAACTTCAAAACTGGAGATTATTTCAGTTTCATTTGAAGGCTCTTCAATATCTTCTATATCATTGTCCTCTAAGTCTTCATTGTCCCCATCATCAATTGCTTCTTCAGCTCTTTTAATTAATTTTACTATGAAGGTGTCTTTTTCTTCACCTTTGTAAAAATCCATGTATTCTTGATATTCAGCTGGTAATTTCACTTGTGTCTTACTATTTTCATCTTTATGTTTCATTATGTAATTATAACTAACTGATAACTGTTTAGATAAGTATTCTATCAGCTTTTTCTTAAATGTAATTTGAATTACAATACTATCTCTTTCTTTAAAATTAGGTTGTCTTATTGCTCCATCAAATTTTATATTGTTAACTACTATAACAACTTTTATCTGTTTCCCTTTCACTATTTCACTTGAAAGATTACTAAGAAATCCTTCATGATATCTGGTTGATATGGTTGTCCCCTTTGTGAAAGTACTATAATCAACTGTTTTTCTTGCTATTGCATTAAAATCTTTTGTTTCAATTTTACTCCATGAATCTGCTCTCTCTTTTTCCATTTCATCAATCTTCCTATCAAACTATTTTACAATTTCATTATTTCCTGAAAAAGATTCAATTTTATCTATTATATTAAACACATTAAGAATTCCTTCTCCATATTTCTCAACTTTAATTTCACCAAAACCCTTTACTTCTAAAAGCTGACCTTTCGTTTTAGGCTTTACCTTAATTAATTCCTCAATTTGCTCATCTTTAAAAACCATAAATGGTTTTATTTTCTCTTTTTTAGCTGTTTCTGTTCTGAATTTCTTTAATTGATCTTTTATTTCTTTCTCACCGTGAATATTAAGTTCATCATGATTTTTCTCATTCGTATCCTTTCCATTTGCAACATACTCTTGGATAATCTTTAAAATATCATTACCATACTTATTAATCTTTACTTCACCTAGTCCTTTTATATCATGTAATTGTTCAACTGTTTGAGGTTTCTTTTCTACGAGATTATTAATTGTGCTACTAGGAAAAACATAATGATATTTTAACCCACTATAACCTTCTTCTTTAGCTTTTTCATTTCTATAAAGTTTTAATTTTTCTGCAAGGTCTATATCACTTTCACTTAGCTCAATTGCTAGATTTATTCCATCTTCACTCAGTTTTTCTGTAGCGTTTAAATCATTAGAATCTATTTTCTGTTCTTCACTAATATCTTTTTCTACAATGCTGCTTTCCTCACAAAAATCTTGTTCTGTTATTCCAAACTTTGCTCTATAATCTATGTTTATAGGTGTATGCTTTTCTTTAAAGTATTCTGCTATTTTAAATGCTGTTTCTTCTTTAAAAACTACTTTTTTGAATTCGTTATCCAAATTTTCAATATAATTTCCTAAGTTTTCGGCTCTTATTATTTGATTTTGTATTTCTTCCGATGCATATTTTTTTCTTATTATTGCTTTTGGATTAGCCATTATAACAAGAGATTTCACTGGTACATTTTCACATTCAAAAACTTCTTTAAGAATTCTCTTTATTAAATTTACATGTTTCCTATTCTGTTCAATTGGACTAAGCATTCCTTCTTTATTTTCATATCCATTTTTATTTTTATAAACCCTTACAAATTCTCCTTCACTATTAATATTTACATCTCCTAAAAGCTGCTTTGTTTCAATAACACAAATATATTTCTTTGTTATAACCAAATAATCAATTTGAGAAGTTCGCTCATCATATTCTATTCTTACATCATGCAAATATATGAATGGTGAAACACAATTTCTAAACTCAAAGTCAACTGTTTTTTCGCCTTGCAGTCCTCTTTTCATTGCTTTTATTTCTTTATTAACTAATTCCTTTTTCTCATCATTCTTTAACTTTGATAATAATTCATCTAAGACTTGTAAATTATCATTTTCTGTTCCAAATTCCTTAATTGCTGTTGGTTTTGAGATAGTTTTAAATTGTGAATTTTCTATATTCAATAAATTCGAAATAAATCCCATATTATAATTAACCCTACTTTCAATAATTTTATTTAATCATTTATGTCATTTTATTCTTCCTAATTTTTATATTATTATAGAAAATTATAACATAATCATTATTCATTTCCCATGTTTTGTAATTATCTATTTACAATTTTTGTCATAAATTAAAATCAAGCACATGAATTAATTTATCCTTAAGCTTCGCTTCTTCCAACTTCCATTAGTAGACAACGTCAATATTTGTATATTATATTTCTTCAAAATTCCATCCTCCATTCTGTCTCTCTGTAGCTGCTTAGGATTATTTGCATGGAAAGCCTATCCATAAACTTCTACTACTAAAACAGGATCTTTATCTATTTTCCTAAAAATCAATATGGGTTAATGAAATAGTTATATACTTTAATTCTTAAAATTCTTCATTATTTAGTACTTTTTCTATTGAAGTATTGATTAAGTTTTATGAATTATATTTTAGAAACTTTTTTATGCTTGAATATAGATATATCATGATACGTAATCTGTATCTATAACTCAAAAATAGTTAAAACTAATCACCAAATGTTATATTAGAAATATCATTACACTCCTCAATATATTGTTTCAGATATTCGCATCCATCTTGAAATTTTATTAGATGATATTTATTATTTTCACATATTAAATTATTACATTCTTTTATATCCTTAAATTCTACACTATTCAATCTACAACTTTTATAAGATGCATTATTAAAATTAACACCAAACATCTTGCATTCACTAAATTTAGATCTAATATTCTTACTTCCATCAAATCTCGAACCATTAAAATCTACTCTCTCAAAAATGTTTCTATTGTCAATCTCTGCATTCATAAAATTAGCCTCATAAAATTTCGTATCTTTGATTTTAGCTTCTGTAAGATTTATTCCCTCCATTCTTGATAATTTATACACACAGTTGATAAATCTGCATTTTCTTAATACAGCTCCTTTGAACAATACTCCTAAAGTCTCTATATTACTAAATTCAACATTTTCAAGTTTGCACTTGCTAAAATCACAATTATCATAAATATTTCCACAAAATTTGTTGTTTTCAAAAATTCCTTCCCTAAATGATGTATTTTTTAATATTGCATTTTCAAACTTTGTATTAATAAATATACATTTTTTTAAATTTGCATTTGATAAATCAGCCTTATATAAATTCCACTCTGATAAATTCAACTCATATAAACTAATTTTAGGTAAATAAGCTCCCTCTATACTGAATTTCTTTTCTAACTGAGATAACTTTTTTATTATTCCTGATGTTATTTTTACTAATTCTTTTAATAAATTATCTACTAATTCTACATTTGTAATTATTTTTTTCTTCTCAATTGAGATGATTTCTGCTCTTGATGACTCTCCGTTCTTACATTGCAATTCAATATTATAAGTAATTCTATCTTTAGAATCTTTAAATAGTTCACTTTCTTTCCACTCTTTAAACACCTCAATATCAATATCTAGTAACTTAATTATTTCATCTTCCTTTTCATCTAAAGCTGTAAGTTCACCTGCTAATTTTATTTTTTCAAGTTTTGCTGACTTACTCTCATCTATCAGAAGCTTAAGACTTTTCTCAGCATTATTTATAAGCGTAACCATTACAGTGTCAGCTACAAAATAGGATGTTTTAAATTTTAATAAATTAACTAAGTAAGGCAATGCTTCTTCATATTTTCCTAAAGCTTGTATTGCACCAACTTTTGTTGGTTCATCACTGCTTGCAAGTTGAGATAAAAAACTAGTCATTTGCTGTTTTTTATTTTGCTCTGTTTGCATTCTAAATGTATTAATTTGATTACTCATAGTTCTCAACGAAATTATCACAGTAACTGCAGTACAAGCAAGTGTAATATATTGAAATACTATAGAATTATTAGAATTTTTTATATCAGTACTTAATTTTTCAATTTCTAATCTTGTTTTTATCTCTTGCAAATTTAAGTTTCCTTGTTCTGTACTAATAGTATTTTCGGTGTTTGCTAGAACAACACTCCTTGTAAAAAGGCTAAAACAAATAATAGTGAATAATAGCAATAGAAATATATTTTTCTTCGACATTTGTCCACATCCCACTCATTATATATTTTTTATAACCAAATTAATAACTATTGATATTTTTATACGCAAATAAGAGCCTATAAATATATAAGCTCCTATTTATGCTAAATCATTACATTCTCCCCCTTTTCTATTCTTGAATTTTAAGAATAACTTCCTGAATCCTATCAATTAATCTTTTCACTTTATTATATGTTAGCTCTTCATTTTCTCTTGGCAACCAATTAATCAAAAATGATCTATATCCGCATAAATAATTAATAAGTTTTCCTCTGCTTGAAAAGTAGCAATCTGCTTTATATTTAATATATTTAAAATTATTATCCTTATCGTTGAGCATATTTAGGTATGTACTTGTACTAAATGGCTTAAGTGTATCAAAAATATATAATATTTTAGAAATATCATGTTTTCTTCCCCTAGATAATGAAATACAATTTGATATTACAAATCCATTTAATGAAATCTCATCAAGCCCTTTTTTAGTTTTTGAATAATTAATCTTAAAACCATTTTCATCAAGTATCTTTGTAATCATATTTATAAAGTAAGTTTTAAACACCTTATTATGCTTTGATGAAAATAGCATATCATCTGCATATCTAGAATATTTAATATTTAATTTATTACAATAATTGTAAATTCTAATATCTTCTCTAATAAAAATTATGTTGGATATTGTAGGAGAAGTTACTGCTCCTTGCGGTAATAGATTATCTAATGTAACAATCTGTGAAAAAATCTCAAGAAGTTCGTCTTTTAAAAAAGAATCCTTAGGTGTAAAGTAATTACTAAAAATTTTTTTTATTAGATCTAAATTAATAGAATCAAAAAAACTTTTTATATCAATTCTAATATAACATGTTTTTTTACCAATATAGTTTCTTAAATGTGGCTGTAAGCAATCTTTGCTAACATCTTTTCTTGAATTTGATTCTAAATAATTATTATCAACCTCTTCCCTTAAATGTACTTCTAAGTACTTCTTGTAAGAAACCCCTTTTCTAAATCCATATACATATAACGGTAAAGGAATATTGTTTAAGAAATAATTTACCAAGTTCTTTTGCAAAAAGTAAAGTGGACTATCTTCTATTATACACTTTAAATTTCTGACTCCATTCTTTTTATTAATAGTTTTATTGTAATAATATTCTTTCTTTTTATTTATAATTTCAATTACATTTTCTTTTTCTTCTCTTAAAATATTTTTATAAAAAAATTCTTCATCGTATATCGTTCTAATTGCCATAATTATAATCCATTTCATATAAATACTACAGATAGAATAAGTACAATCTTACTGCCTCGCATATTCTAGAATCGAATAAGAATATACAATAGATAATAATAATAATAATAAAGTTATGTCCTGTAATTGTGACAAATTTTCCTTGGATTCTAACAATTTAATATGTACTATAGTATTAGTTTAACATATAAGTTATTTCAACAAGGCCAGACAATTTAAGATGCTCTAAACGTCTAGTTTACTACTCACTCTATCTCTAATATTTAGATTTATTTTCTATAGTTTTTATTATATCATATAATTCTTTAAAATGCTCCTTAAATGTTTCAATTTCTTCCTCCTTTGTCATTTTTTTATTATTTATATAGTTATTAAAGAAATAATTCATAAATTCACTTACCCATCCACTAGTCTTTTTAACTTGATACCAATTCATATCATTATAAGCTTTTTTGAATTTACTATTCGCATCTAATTTACTTTTTGCTTGACTTTCTCCAGTAATCTTCTCTTTATTACTATTTGCATATTTTAATAAGTTATCACTCTTGCCCTTATGTAATAATCTTAATGCCGCTACCTTATATTTTAAACTTTCTTCCAAATTGAAAAAGCATTCTAATTTCTTTATATAATCAGCTTTCTGATTTATATTAACTATCTTATTATCTATTCTCCTACACATCCACTCAAATACAATATCTATGTTACCTTCATTTATTAATACCCCTTCAATAGTGGTACTTACTGGATAAATGTCATATTGTTTGCAATAGTTTTTTATTAACCCTCTTAATTCATAAAAATAATTATCATATGGTAAACCATAGTCATTGAATCTAAATCGAACATCATTGCAATATCCAATGATTTGCTGTCTAACATTCAATGTTTGTATACGTTTCTTTCCATAAAGTAGTTTTTCCTTCTTCTCAATCTCTTTTACAGATAATGGATTTAAAAATTTATCTCTTTTTATACTAAATATATTTTCTTTTTTATCAAATGCAATTATTTTATCCATATCTAATAATACTAAAAAAGGAATTTCGAGATTCTTGTTACTTGGATGAATAGTTTTCACTCCAACATTATTACCATTAAAACTATACAATTCTATTTCTTTTAATAAAGGAAATATTGACTTCAAATTTTTATTGTTAAAAAGCTCATTTTCAGTATATCCCTCATAAAATAATATACATTTTGCAAAATAGCAACATGCTTCCGTCTCTGTTATTATATTAGCTTGTCTGTTATCTTTTGACTCATTTAATTTAGTAATTATTGTATGTCTATTTTTCAATATTGTATGATACATAACAGAATTTGCTCCACTACTAATCATATCCTTTACCATCCTACTAGAATGTGTTGTAAAAATTATTCTAGTTGGTTCTGTAATTGATGTGAAACTTTCAATTAAACTATCAATAAATTTAGGATGTAAACCTATTTCTGGTTCGTCAACAATTAATAATGAATTCTTAAATTTTAATGGAGTTATTGTCTTAATTAAGTTTATTAGTAACCTTAAATAATTATATGAATTTGTCCCATCCGAAAAATAATCCAAATCATTTTCATGATGTCTAAATTCTCTTCCTTTAAGCTGAAATTGAAACATATGTACTAACTTCTGCCTATTAGTAAATGTTTGTAGATTAATATCATTATTATTAAATTCATCTTGGATATATGACAACGCTTCTACCACTTTATTTTGTAAATTTTCTTCCATTGAACTTTCAAATTCTTCTTGTTCCTCAACTTTAACTTTGCATATATCCCCAATAATATCCCATAAGTTATTCCAATCTGTTAGATTAATATGTCTTGAATCTATATGATATATTGGGAATATTGATTTTAATAAGCTTCTTGTTTCATCTGTTAAATTCCATACTCTATTATTGTTTTTTTTATATTGTGTTAATGTTGCAGTAATTATATGTTCTTTCGTTTCTACATATTCATGGGAATTTTTATAATTAAACAAAGACAGAATTTTTTCAAAATAAGGGTTTAGCTTTTCATCTATCATCTCTCTATCTCTTATAATTTTAAGTATTGAGGAAAAATCATAATCTACTGTGATTTCAGTATACTCTGCATATTGATTTTCCTTATCAAAAATATTTTTACTAGAATTATCTCTTGTTAAATTATCATAGAAATATTTTAATGCCTTTAGTATATTTGATTTTCCTGATCCGTTTTTCCCAATTATACAATTTAACGTATTAAGTTCAATTTCTATAAATTTAATCGATTTAAAATTCTTTATTTTAATCTTCTTAATTGACATACAACACCTCATTACGATTTCTTTAATTACTGATTTTTTATAAGCTGAAAATTTATTAAAATATAGATAACTTTTAAATTTTCAAAAAATCCGATAGTCAAAATAATTAAGCAAATTATCTAATATAAATTAATTTTAAAATTGAATATCATTTCTCATAAAAAAAGTGTATATTTTACTAAACTTTGAAACCAAATTATTTACATGTGAATTATTTTGAATTGCATCATTAAACATTTGACGTGATTCAAATCTGTGAAATTTTCTATTTAGGATATATGAAATTTACTTATTTATAAAAAACTAATATAACTTTTCCGTTTATTTTAATTCTGCTCTAAGACTAATCATAACGTTTTAGCCATTTTAGGGCATTTCATAATAAAATCAAGAAACATATATTAAAATTCACTTCTATCTAGATAATATCTATTTTCTCTAAACACAATAGAATCTCTCATATGTTCGACAAATATTTGATTCTGTATAATATTAATCAACTGTTCATTTAATCCAATTAAAAATTCTACCTTTGTTCTAAAATAACAAAACTCAGTTTTAAGCAAAAATTTAATCGGATTCTCCCTAGCCAACCTCACATACTTACCCTTATCCCACTTTTCAAAATCCTCCGTCCCCTTATCCCTAAGCATATCCACCTTATTACTACCCTTCCTATAAAACTCATAAAAGCTCCTATAAACATCCTCTTCATCAATTTCCATCTTAACCTTCCCCCCATTATAAAATGCGAGGAAAACAGGAATCTTATAACTCTTACTCATCTTTGTTGTTTCAATCATTTTAATAAAGTCATGTCCTATGCTATTATATAAAGCTTCTTCACTTTCAAATAATTCTCCATTTTCTTTTAAGAAGGTTAAATAATCATTAAAAGGATTTAGTTCACTTTTGTTTCTTTTTATTGCTGAATATATTTCATCATCTATATTATTGAAAAATTCAACTCTACTTGGTCTATGTCCTACTAACTCTTTTACTCTTAAAAATTCTTCTAAAATCCTCTCTTTGATATTCATTTCTTTAGCAGCCAATCTCTTAAATACATCTATAATTCTAAAATCAAAATCCACTCTGCAATCTTCTGGATATTCATCTTCATTCAGAATTCCTTTTTTTGCTTCAATTCTAGAGTAAGCTTTTCCACTTAATAAGAATGGTAAAAGGTCTGCTTTTTTATAATTTCCTATGAAATCTAGGACATTTAAATATTTTTTATCCTTATGCTTTCTAAGTCCTCTTCCTAACTGCTGCAAAAATACTGTTGGAGACTGAGTTGGTCTTAGGAACATTACCATATCAATTGCAGGTATATCTAAACCTTCATTAAACATATCTACAGAAAATATAACCTTTATTTCTCCCTTGGTTAATTTATTTACTGCTTCTGTTCTATTTTCTGCGTATTCTCCATTTTCTCCACTATATACTGCAACTGCGGTTACTCCATTTTCACAAAAATATTTTGCCATATATTCTGCATGTTTTTTAGAACTACAAAACCCTAAAGCTCTACCAGAATTATATTTTTCATAATGCTTTAAAATTAATTCTCCTCTTTTATCCAGCATTAAAGCTTCTTCTAATTCTCTATCATTGTATTTTCCGTTTTTAAATTCTATATTTTCGTAATCTACCATTTGATCATAAATTCCATAATATCTAAAAGGTAAAAGATACCCTTTATTAATTGCATCACTAAGCCTTATTTCATAAACTATATTATAATCACAAAGAGAAAATACATCCTTTGAATCAAGTCTTTCAGGTGTTGCTGTTAAGCCAAGTAAAAATCTAGGTGTAAAATAATCTATGATTTTTCTATAATTGTTTGATACTGCATGATGGAATTCATCTATTACTATGTAATCAAAATAATCTCTTTTAAAATATTCTTCCTTTAAATATTCCTCTTTCCCCAAGGTTTGCACCAATGCAAAAATCATTGCTTTATCATTATCCTTAGTACTGTTATAAAAGAATCCAACATCCTCAGATTTCCTAACATTTTTAAAGCTTCTAGCTGCCTGTTTAATTATTTCTTCTCTATGAGCAACAAACAAAACTCTTTCAGCCTTCATTGAATCAAAAGCCGCAAGGTATGTCTTTCCTACGCCAGTCGCAGCTACTACTAACCCTTTATCAAAGCCTTCTTCCCTTGAATTCTCCAATTCATATAAAGCTTCTATCTGTGCTCCCTTTGGCTCAAAAAGTTCTACAACCTTATTACCTTCAATTTCTTTTGGTTCAAGTGCAAATTCATCCTCATTAGTTTCATTTTCTTTAGCCTTTTCAAGATCCTTATAAACCTCCGGTCTTTTCCAGTTTTTTGAGTAATCCTTCATAACCTCATCATTTATAATTTCAGAATAATTATTAAACAAATTCTCAAATTCACCATAAAAATCATTAAAATCTTCAGGATTTTGTGAACGCAGAAATCTGTAATTCCATTCAATAGAATCCGTTAAAGCTCCCCTTGAAAGATTTGATGAGCCTATATAAATTTCACTATCCTTTTCAGTATGAAATATGTAAGACTTGGGATGAAAAGACTTATTATGTACATTGTAAAATCTTAAATCTACTTTATCCTTAAGTTCACCCTTAAGCATATAAAGAGCTGTTGGAGATGTGATATTTAAATAACTTCCTGTTAAAATTCTTATACTTACATTTCTATCTATGGCTTCTTTTAAATCCTCTAAAATCATTTTTACTCCAGAATCCATAAGAAAAGAAACTATTATATCAATAGCCTTTGCCTTTTTAATGCTTTCCCTTAGTTTAAGGTATAACTGATTTTCATTTCCTGTACTTGCATTTTTAAACTCACATACCTTTGCATTTTCATTAGCAAAAACAACTTCTTTTTCCCTTATATCCAATTTTTCATCTTCAAGTTTCTTAAGGCCACTCATAAAATTCCCCTCATTTTTCAATTTCTAACACTATATATGAATATTTTACCACATCAGTCATATTACTTCCATTGAAATTATGCTGCTTGCATATTTTTATTAATACAAATAAGCACACTGCTTGTAATTACTACAAATAATGTGCATATTATAAATTAGAATTATATTATTTATTAATATCTCCTCTTAAACCCATAAATTTTCTTCAATCTTTCCAGCATTTCAAAAACTATAGGACATACACTTGAACACTCAACTATACTAAGTAAACTAAATAATCTTTCTGGCTTATTTGTAAATGGGTAGTCTTTACAGCCATCTGGTTTACATTTTTCAATCTCACAAACACCATTTTTAGCTAAAAAACAGCATGGCTTTGCTTTCAAATCATATCCCTCAACAGTCTCCTCTATATACTTATCCATAAATTCTTCTTTTGTAATGCCAAGTAACTTATAAACTTGTTCTATTTCATTTTCTTCAAAGGTTACTGTATACTCTTTGCAACAATTTCTACATTTACTACAATCATATTCTTTAAATAATTCATTATGTAATTCCAAAAATTGTTCATCTAGCTCATCTACATCTGCATGATTTTTTAAATATATCCTAAATTTATAATTTTCCCTTTCCACCTTTGCAAATGCTTCTTTTATTTTCCATGGTTCTATCACAATATCTTCTCCTCTGCTATTCCTTTTTATGAACTATTTATAATACACTTTTAAGCACAATCCCATCCTTAAATCCCCCACGTTCCTCTCTCTTCTTATCTCTAGTCTTCAAAAGCTCCTCTTCACTATAACCTAAGCTATCCGCAAGCCCAAATAAAACCTCCATTACATCAGCTAATTCCTCTAAATTTTTATCCTCTAAAAATTCATTAACTTCTTCCTGTAATTTTTCTTCTAAAAGCTTGTACTTTTCTTCACCAGCTACAATTAAAGTCTCACATTCTCTTCCGTCTGCTTTTATTATTTTGGGAATTTTATCTCTTACTAATTTATTATATCTCTTCATTAGCTTTCAGTATTCCCTTTAAATACTATATCAACTTTTTATTTTTATTATACCTATAAAATATTTTTTTGTTAATATGCACTATTGATTAAATTCTTAATTGTGCTATGCACTTTTTTTATATGGGAATAAGTTCTTAATTGTGCTATGCACTTTTTTTATATGGGCATAAGTTCTTAATTGCGCTACGCACTTTTTTTATATGAGTATATTTTAATTATCCATTTTGATCAATCCCGCATTTTGGGCGCATCTTCTTCACCATATATATGCACCTTTATAAAGAGTGCGATAGCACAATTAGGAACTTAAAGAATATATATGGTTATATTCTGGAGAATGTTTGTTTGTATAAAATTCTTTTCATTGGAAAAACTTAAAATAACATCTACTTGGAAGGAGTTTTAATATGGATTATAATAAAATTGAAGATGCAGTATTCAAAAAGGCAATGGAAATCTTCAAAGATAGTGCATCAGAATTTTTTGACTTAGATTTAAAAATAATCGCACCAGCAGAAACTGAAATTAAAAACATTGACATAAAAACTAATGCTATGGATTAGTTATTTTATACAACCAATGGTTAATATTTACATTTAGAGTTCCAAACCACCAAGAAAAAAGATGATATCTCAAGGTTTTTATATTATGATGCATCCCTATATTTCAAAAGTAAAATGAATATAAATACAATAGTAGTATATTCTTCTGAAATTACTGATGCAGTAAATCATCTAAATTGTGGATCAATTACATACGACATTAAATCTTTTTATATGAAAAACTTTAATGGAGACGAAAAATTGCAAACCATAGAATATAAAGTAAATAATAATACAGAATTAACTCAACAAGATATTATGACACTAAGTTTTATACCATTAATGAGGAGTAAAAAGTCAAAAAGCGAAATTACCTTAGAAAGTATTGAAATAGCAAAGAATATTCAAGATAATGATGATAAAAATAATTGCTTAATGTTGCTTTATGCTTTATTTGACAAGTTTGGTGATGATGTTTCAAAAAAACAATTTAAGGAAGTTGTTAGCATAACAGAAGTAGGCAAAATGATTTATGAAGAAGGTTTAGAGAAAGGTATTGAAAAAGGAACAGCTGAAATACTAATAAAACAATTAATTAAAAAATTTAAAATAGTTCCAGAGGAATATAAAGAAAGCATAAGAGCTTTACCTCAAGATGTATTAGAAGTTATAGGAACCGAAATATTTGACATAAATTCAATTGATGAACTGAAGAAATATTTTTAGAGAATACAAAAATTAACTGCCTTCTGTTAAATATACAGCGGCAGTTAAGATACCTTAATTTAATTAAAAAATCTCTTATACCCCTCAGCTATCAAGTAGAATTTTTCTACTTCATCGTCATTTCCTATTCCATAATTTAAATACAGCTACCAGATATATTTGTTATTTTTTTGATTGCACCTTATTTTAAGACTTCAAACTCTGCCTTAAATGCTCTCTTTGTAGAATGCACTTTTTTATACTTCTCTATAATGATTTTCTTTGCACCTATATTACCATGTGATTCCATTGTTTCTCCTAATGCAGATATTAGTTCTGCAACTTTATAATAACTTTTTCTAAATCCGTTGCCAACAACTGCCTCAGTTCTTTTATCAACCTCTTCTTGTAACCAGGTAATGTACTTTTCATATTGCTGACTTGTTATTTCAAATTTACTCCTCCATATTAAAAATCTATCAATAAAACTTTGTTCATCCTCATCTGAATAATTCAATCTATGTTTAATCTCCTCTATTAACTTTAGCCCAACATTAGATAATCTTTTGTTTTGGTCTAAATATAAAATGAATAGAGGCACAATGATACCTTTTAAATTCTCACTCCAGCCTAAGTAATTTTTATCTTTCTTATTACATTTTTCATAAATATAATCAATTTCTCCATTAAAGAAGTGGAGAATATTATTATGCTCCTTTGAAATAATATTAATTGCCATTTCATTATTAATGCTTCCAAATCCCAAAAATGAATTTTTAGGAAGTGTTTTCACCTTTACAAGTTCAATGTTTAATATATCGTTACCGTTTTTAATTTCATAAAGTCTTAAAAAGTGATTTAAAGTTGATTCTGATTGAAAAGCTATTCTATAACATTCTAAGACAATTTCTTTATGCTCTAATTCTTTTGCAGTCTTTGCAGTTAAATCAGCCACCTTACCTCTAATAATCAGATCTTTATTGAGTTGCTCCATTGCCTCTAGCCCTAGCTTTTCACATTCATCTAATCTTCTTTCACTGATTAAATACTCACATGCTTTTAAATATAAAATAGGATGCTTTTGAACCATTTCTCTAGCAATATTATCTAACTTTTCTACTCCACCCAAAAGAATACAAGCTTCATATAACAAATTTGCTGCAAAATCTCCATTTTCACTCTTTAAACATGTAATCAAATCATCCAAAAATACATCTATGTCTACTAGTTCTTCTGGACCTACAGAAAAAAACTCTTCCAACCTTATATTATTTGAAATATTCAATTTTAAATATGTAAAAACAGCTGATGCCCTCTCTTTTCCTTCAGAAGTATGATATTTTGCATATATTAAGTTAAGTACTATTAGCTTAATATTCAAAGAAACTAATCTTTCAAGAGCTAATTCTTGAAGTTCTAATTCATGTGTCTCTTCTGCATCACTATCATATGCTCTAAACCTCATGTTCATAAGCAAATTGTATAAATCGAAAGATTCCTTATACCTTTTTTGATACAATAAACTTTCAGCTACTTGAAAAGCAAAAGTTAGCTTTTTTCCTATTTCATAAGTATCATAATACTCATAGGAATCATCTATCCAATAGTTTTCACCATATACTTCACAATAACTACATTCAAAATAAATGTCTCCATTTTGTATTTTTTTGCTCCAATCTTGTATTTCTTCAATATCATGAATAATCTCATCATAATTGTTTTCACTATTTAAAGAATTCAAAAATTTAGCTCTTTCATCTTCTTGAATTGTACGTGCTAAGTTGTGAATCCACTTGTCTTTCTCATTATCAGACATGGTAGCTAGTTTTTCATCTACCACTTTAATAAAATTATTATAATTCATTATTTTTATCATCCTTTATACATAGTGTATCTTCTCTTTTATTATTACTCTTCCACATTTCTAAAATGGCAGTTCATCACAAGAATCCTCAACCTTCTCCGATTCATATACCATATCTATTTCTAAATCCTCTTCAAATATTCCATATGGAACTCCACCTTCTGTAAACCCAGCTATAAACTCCATACCATATATTCCTTTTAAATATTCTTCAGCTTGTTCTTCTGTCCATATTTCAATCTTATTATTTGTATGTTTTTTAAATTTTTTCTTTTTTCCCATGCTTTATTATTAGCTCCCCTATTTCTAATTTCTTATATATTCAGTTCCACACACTTTACATATAACTCTATCTGCAAAATCTTCATTAATCACCTCTTTAAGATATAACTCACTACTACCACATTTGTTGCATTTACCTCTATCATATGTCCAATAATCATTTTTCATCTCATAACAATATCTCTGCCACAAAATAAATTGTACAGGTTCAAAAGAGTAGCCTGTTCTTTCCAATATAAAATCATACTCCTCATCATTGCTAAAATCATAACCTTGTGACTCCATTTTTGAAAGAAATATTTCATCTGAATCTATAACATCGCTTATTACTTCATCAATATTATTTTCATTATTTAAACCAGGAATACCTTTTCTTTCTCTTAATCTATTTGATATATACTCTTTAATAACCTTGATTTCACTTAGATAAATATCAAAGTCCTCTAGATTAAGCCACTTAATTCCAGAATATATCTCCTTAAGCTCCTCATGAAATCCCCATCCGATTCCTTTTGTACAATCAATAACAGCTTTTATTCTATCTTTATAGATATTAAAAATTTCTGAATCTTTACATTTGTTAATATCACTTACTGCGGCTTCATACATTCCTTCAACGCTCTCATAAAAACCTTCATTTATATCACCATATGCACAAGTAAATTCAATGCCCATCTCCACAAAATAAAGCATTACGTCTAATATAAGTTTTTCATCTGAACATAACTTTTTAAACTCGCTTATTGCCTTTTTTGCATTACTTATTTTAAATGGTGCATTAATGTTTTTAGGAAAAAACACATTAAAAATTTTATTCTTATAAGCTTCTGCTATCTGCTCAATTTCATCTTGCCCTGCATATTTAATAGTTATATATTCTTTTAGTTGAGGAATAGCTTTATAACTATCTATAACTAATTTAATTAACTCTTCTTTACTTTCATTTTTAGTATATTTTTAATTTCACTAACACTTAATATATATTTCTTCTTTTTCAACTACTTTACCACCCATACAAAAAATTTAACTATCATTCTAAATACCTATTTATGTATTTCATTATTATAGCTTACTCTAATATCTTCTTCTTTAAACTTTGTAATTTTTCATATTGTTCAGATTCACTATACAACTCAAGCAATCTATCTTCCACATCTTTCTTATCTTTCAATCCGGGTACCTCAAGAGCTTTCAATAATAATACTTCTCCACTTACAAAATCCGCCTCGTCACCTTTACATATCCAATACTGATCAGACCATCCTATCCATCCCCACCCCCATTCAGGTGTTTCTTCTAAATAACTTTTAAAAAGTGCCTCACCTTTTTCAATATCTCCCATAATAAAATAAGTTTCTGCTATAGCTCTTTTTGCATTTTCAATGCCAATTTCATCTTTTATTTCAATGAAATTTTGAATTTGTTCATTTAATAGAATTCGTATATTTCCATAAGATTTAATAATCTCAATATTTCTTGAATTTTCAATTACACAATATAAGTTGCTACCAAAATCATTAATCCAATTCATAATATATATTCTTCCATTAAAAATCTCATTAAAACTTTCAAATGATTTCAAATTATTTTTCTGCATATAATCCATCATTTCATTCCAAGCTTCACACCATATCTTTATAGCTTTATCCTCTTCATGATTTTCTAAATATTCATATCCTTTTTGAAGCTCAAAATCTAATTGTATCAATTGCTCTAAAAACAACTCCTTTTTCATATTTCTAAATATTTTGTTTATTATATCCATAATTTCCACCATTACTCCCAAGCGATATGTTTTAACCTTCTATTTACAATATCTATATCAAATTTTCTGTACCTTTGACTATCCGCCCAGCGTTTCATACTTTCATGTTCTAGATGTGTAGCATTTCCCATGATTTCAAGATATTCTTCATATTCTGTTATTCCACCAACATCCTCTGGTGCTCCATATTATTTCTTTTTTTATCTTTAACTGTTGAAGAGATTTTCTTATGCCTTGTAAAATTAATTCTTCTATTTTTATAAAGTCCTTTTTTTTAAGCCCAAAAAGAACAAACCCAAATCTATTTTTGTCATTTACTACTACGACTGCTTTTCTTCGCTTAAGCTTAATCAAATTAGCACTCCAAGAAAATAATTCACTTTCTTCCACTCTATTCTTTTGAGTTACTAATCCTATCTCATCTTGTAATTTTTTTGTGCACCCTATAATCACCTTCATCATCTCCTTTGAAACCTCAAATTTCTTATTAATTAAATTTAATTTTACTATATTCTATATTAATATCCCATAATTTTATCATATTATTAAACACTTTCCTTCTAGATTCTAAAACACTATTTTATCACTTAAAACTCCAAAACAAACATTCTTTTCATAAAATAATCTAATAAAAATGAAGTTGCTACTAATAATGAAGGTTATAAATTTAATGTTAAAGAATATTGGATTATAAACCCAATGAAAAATAACATATTGGTTTATGTGCCAACTGAAAATGGATATGATGCTCCTACATCCTATACCCTTAATGATAAAATTAAAGTAAGCATTTATGATAATCTAGAAATAGACTTTAATTCTATTAATCTATAATCATTATTTTTTAATTCCAATAAAAATGAGAGTTTACTTTGCATAAACTCTCATTATCCCAGCTCTTATCAGAGATTAATCATTTAACATACTTAAGTACAATCTCAACATTAAATTGTGGTATTTTTATTCTCATTCTCAAGTCCTTCTAAATACTCTCCTGCCTTCTTTGAAAAATAATTTTCATACTGACTCTTACTTGCTTTACTAAAATATTCTTTTGCCAATTGTGACTCATTTAATTTTAGATAGGTCATTCCAAGAAAATAATTATTTTCTATATCATAATTAAATTTGTCATAAACAAGAGTCGATTTTTTCAAACTAAAAATTACTTTTCTCTTTTTTTCTTTATTAACATAATCTTCTATATACCTTAAAGCTTCTTCTTTATTTCCTTTCACTGCTTCAAAATAAGCTCTAATTATAAATGTTAATATGAAAGTGGTTCTTTCCAATGTTAGTTGAATTTTAGGTATTCGAGATTTAGAATTTTGCTTCTTAACAAAGCAAAACTACATCTGCCATACATAATGCGCTTAATTACCTTTAATTTATTTACACTACCTTCC
>NZ_LZZM01000126.1 GCF_002006345.1 Clostridium puniceum | reverse complement strand
GATTTAGACGTACCAAGAGATAGGAATGCAGAATTTGAACCACAGATAATAAAGAAATATGAAACAGTATGTACTGAATTGGACAAAAAAATAATATCACTTTATGCAAAAGGAATGACAACTAGTGATATTCAGGCTGAAATAGAAGATTTATATGGAATAACAATTTCTCCATCAATGGTATCTAGAATCACTGATAAAGTTATGGATAGTGCTATTGAATGGCAAAATAGAACCTTAGATAAAATATATCCAATAGTTTATTTAGATGCAATGTATTTCAAAGTGAGAAGTAATGGGAAGATTGTAAATAAGGCTGTTTACATATGCTTAGGATATAATATGCAAGGATATAAAGAAATACTTGGCAGTTGGGTTGACGAAGCCGAAGGAGCTAAGTTTTGGCTAAAAATATGTACTGATCTCAAAAATAGAGGTGTAAAAGAAATTCTTATTGCATGTATGGACGGCTTAAAGGGGCTACCTGAAGCTATTAAAACAGTATTTCCATCTGTTAATATTCAAACATGTATCGTACATCAAATAAGAAATTCTATAAAATATATAGCATCAAAAGATAAAAAAGAGTTTATAAAAGATTTTAAATGTGTGTATAAGGCATTTACAGAAGAACTTGCGCTAGCGCAGCTCGACAATTTAAAAGATAAATGGGGTGATAAATATTCTATTGTAATAGATTCGTGGTATAACAATTGGAACCAGTTATCAACATTTTTTAGTTTCTCACCCGAAATACGAAAAATGATTTATACTACTAATACGCTAGAAGGATTTAATAGGCAAATCCGTAAATATACTAAGGCAAGAACTATATTCCCAACAGATCAATCTTTAAGCAAATGTGTATATTTAGCGACTATGGAAATTATAGAAAAATGGACTCAACC
>NZ_LZZM01000125.1 GCF_002006345.1 Clostridium puniceum | reverse complement strand
GCATAATAATTATTTAATCCTTTTATAAATCTGGATAGCAACAGTATTTATTTTGATGGGTAACTGCATTAATCAGTTTATATATTTTGTAGTACAGTTTTTTATGTTTTTACATTGAATAAGTGAATAAAATAAACTATACCTAATCTACTTGCTCTTCTTAGATTAACTATAGTTTTTTATAAAATTATTTAATTGTGTACAAATTGATTTGGGTAAGTTTGTCATCGTAATATGTGAAGAATGGCTGAAATACTTAACTTATAGATTAATTGATAATTAAAAAAGTTTTTAGTCTTAGACTATTTGCAAATATAATTTTGAGAATGTCCTATTTTCTTAACTTTAATCTCAAACTTTATTCAAAATTGCACCCCCAAAATGTGATTTCTCATAAAGTTTGAAATCAAATATTTTATAATCTTATATATTAACACTAATTCTTCTTGATTAGCATATATAACTATCATGTATATTATTTAAGTCATACATGATTTTTCGTATCCCAAATAAAACATATCCTATTAAAAATTTGTAATATAAATTCCATAATTTTTTAATAGCCTTAGTGACTTTTTGTAATATTTAATAGCATTATCTGTTTATCAAATATATTGGGATTTTCTAAATATACATATTATTAACTCTCTTTGTATAAAATTTACAGATAAGCCCATTGACCATTGAGATACATCAAATTCCCTATTGTTGGAAGTTTTGTATATCCTACTAAACATGTGACATCTTCTGAATAGGACGTCTCTCCTGCTGTAACGCTTATTACCGTTGGATAAAGATGATTCGTCCCTGTTGATGATGAAAAACGAATATAATGAGTTTGCTTTTCTGAAATATCGCCTAAACTTAAATAATCTAAATCCTTAGCATTATTGTAATATCCTGTGTCTACCCAATATTGTTGCATAGTCGGTTTGTATGAAAAGTAACCATCTTTATCTGTTAAAACAGTTTTGTTTATTCTGTGATTTAACGTTAACGGCATAGTAATCTGGACTCTTGTATTTGCTACCGAAGTTCCCGACGCTGTAAGCAATCTTCCAGAAACCTCAAAATTGTTATCTGATACTATCTTATCTGGCAGTGAACTTGGAAAGTCATGAGAGCCAAAGTTTTCACATAAATAATCTGCTCCGGACTGGCTGGCATCTACCGAGGCTGTGCGAGCTTGTTTATCAGCCACCCACCAAGCCGACTGGCTGGTAGGTTCATATATCCCATGTATCTGTATGTTCTTTAAGGTAGCATTTTCTACTTGTATTGTTAAAATAACCCAATTAGACCATGCATTATGTGTATCACTTACTCTAAACCATATTTCATAGCTTCCAGCTTTATCAAAAGATACAACACAACTTGTTTCATTAAGCTGTTTAACATAATCTACTAATGCAGTTGTCACACCATCTTTAATTACCATACCTCCAATACTGGTTATTTTATCACCACTATCACTATCGGTAGAACCAGCCCAAGAAATCATCATAAGCTGATTTGGAATTAGTGTCTTAGGAGAATATGCAATTTTAGATACTGGTCGTGTATTGCCGTCGGATGGTTCTACGCTAAAAACATATTTTGCTATATTTGACCATGCACCTCTAGAATCCTGTACTTGGAAAGTTAGTTGATACTGTCCTGCTGTTTTAAATTGGGTTGCAAATCCAATATTTCCGGTTATCGTCCCTATAATATCACTGTTAGAGATGCCACCAACCCTCGTATCTGCAATACTGTCTCCATCAGGATCATAAGTAAAATTTTCGCCATTATAAGACCATAACCACGCAAATTGTGTTTTTGTTGTAAAATTTCCGTTAATCATTGATTCTGGATTTAAAATAACAATTTTCAAACCTGCAATTGGAGGCTGATTGTCTAGAGACTGATTATTAGAAAGCATTTTTACATTATCAATAATATTTTCTTCAATTCCACTATTATCAAATTTTTCACTATTTTTTATTGAAACTTCGTTTAATTGCTGTTGAATCTCGTTAATGCTAAAAGATGGGTATATTTCATCTTGCGACAATTCTGCTGCAAATGCAGTAATACCAAATGCGTAAACTAAAATTAAGTTTAAAACGATACTCATGCAACTAATAATTAACTTTTTCATACTTTTCCTCCTTTTTAATAAGTGTTTTCCTATTTGCTTTTACTTATGCTCTTTCTAACTGCTTGCAAAAACTGTAATAATTGAAATATTCATTTGTATTCGCCTCCTTTTCTTTTGGGATCTATTTATTTTTTCGTAAAATATTTACATTTCTTTAATAATTTTTACAAATAACCATATATTATAAGTTTTTTTATTGGATTGTAATAGTTAATTTCTGCAATTTGAAGCATTTCTGGAGTTATTAGTAACTCTTGTCCATCAACTGTAGAATAAGATTTATTATTATGCTCTGATATTTTGCTATAATATTTATCACCAGGCTCCGCAATTCTTACTGTATTTGTAACAATAGTATCTTTTTCATCTCCACTTAAGAAGGCTACACGAACCTTACTTTCAATTACTGGCATACAGTAAAAATTAGAAACTTCTCTGCCATATTGAAACCACTTATTACTGTCTATATTTTCATAAGAATCATTAATACAGAAATGTAATTGCATTTCATTATTTCTACACTTCTTTACAATTCCTTCTAAACTGGTTCCTTTAAGTTTGGAATTTATTTTATAAATCGTCTTTATTCCTTTTAAGAATTTCAATTCATATGTAAAAATAATCTCACCTTTCATTTGCTTCATTTCCACTTTAGCTACTATTATTTTTTTTTCATTATAAGTAGGCTCACTTCCTAATGAAAAATAGTTTTTGCTCTCTGCTTTCCACCCTACAAAATCTTGTTCAATTACATCTTCTTTTGAAACACACTTTATCTTAGTAAAGTTATCTAATCTTGTTTTAGCTTCTCTAATTTCCGACTTTAATTCAACTTCATTACTAATTGGTTCTATAGCAAAATGAAATCTACTTTTATTAGTAACTGAATCTACAATTAAAACTGTTTCAAAATGAGTAGCTAAACGCTTTATAAATTCAAAGTCTGTTTCATCATATTGTACAAGCATATCTTTTACGCATTTTCCACAAGTTATATTATCTTTAAAATCAGTATTAGAATATTTGCTTAAAACTTTTTTAATAACAGCTTCATATGTACTTTGTAAATTTAAAAAAACTTGATTATGCTTTTTTATGTCTAGATCATAGGAATATGAAATAGTTTTTAATTTTAACTGAGCAAAATGTAATTACACTTTAAAATCAAAACAATATAAAAGATTTTATTTAAATTCATTATCTTTAATTTTCCTATTCTACATTTTTATTACAATTATCCCTTAATTATAGTATACAAGATATATTTATTCAATATTTGTCTTCATTTTATTACAAGTTATTCATTTTAATGTAATATATATAATAAAGTAATAAAATTGTTTTTAAGTGTATTAAATTTTTCTTCATGACTGCAACATTTTTACCGTATTTTTCATTATTGTCTCGCTTCTTTTCTTAAAGGTTTTAGGCATTTATAGCTTTTTAATTAAAAAAAATCACATCATTCATTTTTTAGAATAATGTGATTTTCTATTATAAAGTCTTACTTTTAGCTGATTAAATCTTAATTTGTTTATGACCTTAAATAATATCATTTTTCAATAAATCTTCATAAGACTCTCTCTTGCAGATAAGTCTTGCTTGATTATCTTTAACCATTACAACTGCTGCTTTTGGTATTCTATTATAGTTGCTTGACATAGAATAACCATAAGCTCCTGTAGTTCCTATAGCTAAAATATCTCCACTTTTCACTTCTGGAAGCTTAACATTTTCTAATAAAATATCTCCTGATTCACAACATTTTCCTGCAATAGTCACTATTTCTTCTGAATCACTTTTAATTCTATTAGCAAGGGTACATTCATATTCTGCATTATAAAGAGCTGGTCTTATATTATCAGTCATTCCACCATCTACTGAAACGTATTTTCTAACACTTGGAATTTCTTTAATTGAACCTATAGTGTATAAAGTAGTTCCTGCATTAGCTACAATGCTTCTTCCTGGTTCTATTGTAAGGACTGGTTTTTCTTGACCTGTCCTTGCACAGACTTCCTCAACTTTATTGATTATTGTCATGCAATATTCTTCTGTTGTTCTTGGTTCATCTTGGTTAGTGTAGTATATTCCAAAACCGCCACCAAAGTCTACTTCCTTTATTAAATAACCTAACTTTTCTTTAGTGTTTCTTATAAGTTCTAACATTATCTCTACAGCATCCTCATATGGTTCTAAGTCAAATATTTGTGAACCTATGTGACAATGAATTCCGGCAAGATTTATATTTTCTAAGTTTATAGCTTTTTTAATTGCATCTTCTATAACTGTTTCAACTGGTGCAAAACCAAATTTTGAATCTATTTGCCCTGTCTTTATATATTCATGTGTATGAGCTTCAATTCCTGGTGTTATTCTCAAATAGATATTTTGCACTTTATTATATTCCTTAGCTATATCATTTAGTGTTTCAATTTCATAGTAGTTATCCACAACAAAATTTCCTACACCTAGCTTTACTCCAAGCTCAATTTCATCTAAAGTTTTATTATTTCCATGAAACATTACTTTTTCAAGTGGAAAGCCAGCTCTGCTCGCAGTATAAAGTTCTCCACCAGAAACAACATCTAAGCACATGTTTTCTTCCCTTAATAATTTGCACATTTGAAGCGTTAAAAATGCTTTTCCTGCGAAGGCCACTCTATTATTATTTTCTTCACACTTAAAATAATTTCTATAATCTCTGCAGTATTCCCTTATTAAAGCTTCATCAAATACATATAATGGACTTCCATATTCTTTTACTAAATCTTCTGCACTAATCCCGCCAATTGTTAATTGGTTATCTTGTATTTTCATGGTTCCAAATAATTTCATTTCGTTAACCCCCAAAATTTTTTTAATTTATAATTGCCAATTAATATTGTGCAATCATAGTTCAATTTTTTAGAAAATTGAACTTGTTTTTACATTGAAATACTTTCGCATTTCCTTTTATCTTATATTGTTCAAAGCCCCCTTGGAATTTATTGCTTATTTGTAAAATACCTTCATCATAGATTTAGTAGTTTTACACATTTTTAAACATTGAAAATTGAATACCCACAAATTGATTAGTTGCCACCTATAAAAAAACGCCACAGAATATATCTGTGACGAGTGATAGACGCATATAAGCTAAATTTCTTATGCACAATATTTTCATTAATTATCAATTTATCAAAAACAGATTTTTATATAGCCTTTAAGATATAAATCTTAACAAAATCATCATATTTCTAAACTGATAAATGTTAACTTCCTAAATTTAATTAATTGTTAACTGAAAAAAGTACCTTGTAGCTCAACACTTTTCGTGACAGCTATTCACATATTCTATGAATATCCAGAAATAAATCCTTACATAAAAATTTATTTCTTCGGCTATAATACCTTTTAGCATAAATCCTCGCCTGCCGACTCCTTACACTTACTATTTATTAAAGCACCTCTACCCCAGGTCATGTTATATTATCATATTATTAAACTATTACAAATATGATACCATATTTTTTACTTAAATCAATACTTTTTTAATTTATAAATATCTATATAATAAATTTTTAGTGGTTTAAAGCATCTTATTCTTTTCTATATTCATCCATAAGATTACCCATAATAATTGCTGAAGATGGTGGTGTAAATGTTATCGCATTAGCCCCTGCTTCAATTGTTTCCTTAATAGACTCGTTAGTTGGTCCACCAGTTGCAATTATAGGAAATTCTGGGAATCTATTTCTAATATTTCTTACTATGTTTGCTGTCTTTTTGCCACCTGAAACATTTAATATAGTTGCGCCAGCTTCAATTCGTTTGGCAATATCTTCATCTTCTGAAATTACTGTTACTATAACAGGTATGTCTATGGTTGCTCTAATTTTTCTAACAACTTCATTACTTGTCGGCGCATTTACTACAACTCCCATGGCACCTTTAAATTCTGCATCCATTGCTAAATTTATAACTCTTTTTCCTTGTGTTATTCCTCCACCAACGCCACAAAAAACCGGAACATCTGCTGCCATAACAAGTGCTTGTGTTATTAATGGTTGTGGTGTAAATGGATAAACTGCTATAATTGCATCTGCATTACTATTTCTTATTAGTGCAACATCTGTACTAAATAATAATGACTTTATTCTTTTACCAAAAATTTTAATTCCTCCACAATTTCTTATTACTGGTGGAACCTCAATCACATGGCTTCTAAGTGTGCCTTTTATTTGAGGAACAAATTTAACTTCTTTGTCTGACATATTTTCTATCGCCTCCCCATTATCTAGTTATTAATTTTTTATAATTACATTTCACTATATAATAATTTCTCTTAATTGTGCTTATAATATATTTTTTAAATTCATAATAGAATTACTTTTGAAATTTAGAAATACTAACTTAATTATATCACACTAATTCTTTTTTCAGTTTCTTATTTTTAACTTTTGTATATTTTTCCCATATCATACTCCTTAATGTTAATTTCCTTCAAAAAAATATATATCAATCAACTTATCCACATTGTCCACAAGTTTTATCCACAATTATGTGTATACTGTGATAAATATATAATTTATCATTTGTATAAATTCAGTCTACTTAGAACATACGCTACATTTTTCTATGATTATGTGCATCTTCTTCCCTATTAATCTTAAATTCCTCATAATGGTAATTGATATTTAATTTAAATATTACGATTTTTAAATAAGTTATCCACAGACTATATATACTTGTTAACATTATAAACAACCTAGTAGTTCAAAGGCTTTAGATCACTTTCTTCTAATATGCTCATACAGTTTGTCCACATGTTTATTCACAATGCACATATTTTTACAAATTCCAACAGCGATTTATTCCTATATGTATATATTATAAGATCTTATTTCCCTTATCTATCTTCCGATTCTTAATAATTTCTTAGTTTTTTGTTAACTTCCAACATAATACCTTAATAAAACATTAAACTAAACCTCCTTCTATTGTAGTATGTACTCTCATAACATATACTTTAAATCAAGAAATAATTTTTTATTTATAAATAGAGTTCTTCTTATAATTAAAATACTGCATTAACAGTAAGAAGATTCTGAAAGAATTTTAAAATTAACTCTTAACTGAATTAAAGGAGGAATATTTTTTTATGAGTCAAAATGAATTTTTTAATATCCTTATGGATGGCTTGAAAGATTTTCCTGAATCAAAGCTACGTGATATTATTTCTTATTATGATAATAAGTTTAATCATGGACTCACTTTAGGAAAAACTGAAGAAGAAATAGTTACTGAATTAGGTAATCCTAATTTCATAGTTAATCAATATATAAGTGAATTTTTAGATGCAGTTGATAATTCAAAACTTTCTAATACAGATAACTATAGCACTTTTACTAACACTGAAAAGTTCACTGATGATACCAATAACACTAATAATAATAATAATAGTAGCAATGATAGCAACAATCCAATTGATAACAGCATTATTAGTACAAGCCCTATTAATAATTCTAAAATAACCGCTGATAACGAAACTTTATCCACAGTCAATGTTTCTGATGATCTATCTAATGACTTTGCTATTAATGATAACTTTAATAATAACGAAAATATTTTAAATACTGATAATACCTTAAATGATACAAAAACTAATACTCAAGCTTATGATGCTACTAATTCAAATAATGACTTTTATAACCTTCATACTTCAGACCAACCAGTAGAAATAAAAGATAACACTTATGAAAGTAATAGATCAAATAATTCCAATTATAGTTATAAAACAGATAATTCTAATTATAGGAACTCAAGCTCCACCGTGAATACCATATTAAAGTTTTGTATTATAGGGGTAACTTTATTAATATTTTCACCAGTTATAACTGCAATTATAGGCTGCATTATTGGACTTTTTGGTATTGCCATAAGCATTTTAGTTGGTAGTATTGGATTATTGATTGGCGGGACCTTTACTAGTTTAGTTAGTGTTCCAAACCTGCCAATGTTTGTAGCTAACTTCCCTTATCCCGTAATAGTACTCTTTTCACTAGGCTCAATTTCATTGTCACTTTTCTTAACACTAGTCTTTTATTACCTTTGTAAGTTTTTTATAAGATTATTAATAAAAGCTTATAGAGTTCTAAAATTTAAAGGAGGTGACTTGTAATGGCAAAGAAATTTATTTCTACCAAAATGAAGATGTTTATGTTTGTATTGTTACTTTTATCAATTGCTTTTTATACTACCGGCTGCATCACACTGGTTCAAAGTGGTTATAAACTTTCTGATTATACTGATGAACTTAATATAAATCCTAACCCATTTAGATTTGATGTAAATCTCTTTGATTTTAATGATTCGTATATATCAAAAGATTATACTCTCAATGATAACATTACTGAAATTGATCTTAATTTAACTTCTCAAGATATTAAGGTTGAGAAGTATGCTGGGCAGACATTAAAGGTTCAAATTAAAAATTCTGGTTCAGTCTCTGGTGAATTACCTGAAACTGAAGATGGAAATAAATTGATTCTAAGCACTGGGTATGATACCCCTGGAAATGCCCGCATTTCTGTAAGTATTCCTAACAACTTTATGAATAAAGGTAGTTTAAAACTTGTTACAAGCAGTAGTGATATAACTATTTCTAATTTATCTTTAGACACCTTAAGTATTTCTACTGCTAGTGGTGATATAAATGTTTCTAATTTAAATTTAAATTATTTTAACTTAAACAGTTCTAACGGCAATATACATTTTAGTAATATTTCTACTGAAAATGAGACTAAGTTAGCCTCCTCTTCTGGAAGTATTATTGGAAACGGTAATTTAGGAAAAGTAACTGCAAATACAACCTCTGGTGATATGGTTTTACACTTTGAAGATTCATTAAAGAATTCATCTTTAAGCAGTGTATCAGGAGATATAACTTTATCCCTGCAAAAAGACTTAGGTTATAAAATAAATTATGAAACAAATTCTGGAGACTTAAATTCTTACAACGGAAAATTATCTGCCGGAGATGAAAGTTCAATTATAAATGTTAATACTACAAGTGGAGATCTTGTTATTAAATAGAAATTATATATTGAAGTGAGTTTTATATTTGGTCAGCAGAGCTTTCTCTTTGAGCTTCATTCTTAATTATTAACTGTTACTTGTAAATTGTTAACCACAATATATACAGAAAGCTTGTTATAATTCATAAATAATTAAAATTATAACAAGCTTTTTAATTATGTTATACACTTTAAATTTACTTAAGCACACTTAAAAATAATAGATTAGTACACTTACATATTAGGTCTATTGTTTTCTTTTATGTACCTTAGTTAGTATTTTGTAATTCTCCATGTATTTACTCAAAAAGTCTACTGGATAAATCTGAACTTTAATTCTTAGAAAACAATCCTTACTACAATTTAAATCTTGAAATAATGCTGCTTAATTCTTCAGCTTTAGCAGCTTCTTTTGTTATAGCTTCTGCTACTTGTTTCATAGCCAATGATGTATCGTTTATTCCTTGTTGTACATTATGGGTGCTGCTTGAAACTATTTCAGAATTTTTAGCTGTATTTGATATAGCTGCACTTACTTGTTCAACTGATGCATTTACATGCTCAGACATCCCAGCAATTTGCTTAGCCATTTCACTTATAAACTCACCATCTTCATTATATTGAACTGCAACATTTCCATATCCTTTCAAGTCTTCACTTACATCAGTTTTAATAAATACAAGTATCTCTTTACTATTTTCTGAAAGATTACTAAAGGCTGCCTCTACTCTTTGAATTGTATTTTGAATTGTCACTACAGATGAAGAGGATTCTTCTGCAAGTTTTCCCACTTCTTCTGCTACCACTGCAAAGCCCTTACCTAATTCTCCGGCTCTAGCTGCCTCTATAGCTGCATTTAAGGATAAAAGATTTGTTTGTTCTGCTATAGCTGCAATAGAATCTGCCATCACCTTTATTTCTTCAACTACCTTTGATTCTTCAATTGCCTTTTTAATATTTTTCTCTTTTTCTTGATATACAGTTCTTGTATTTTCAATTGCCTTTTTGCTGTGACTTTCTACAGCTCTAGCTCTTTCCTTTATACTATTGGAATTTTCATTTCCCGCTTCAGCTCTTGCTGCTAATTCTTCCATATTGGCTGTTACTTGTTGAATTGATGCATAGATTTCTTCAACATTTCCACTATTGGCTTGTGTTTTTGAGTCAATCTTTTCAAATTCTGAATTTATTTCTTCTATGTTGGCTGATAATTCTTGAACAGTTGCTGATGTTTCTTCGCTTAAGGCTGATACAGTTTCTGCATTGTCAGCACACACTTTTATTAATTCTCTAAGATTACCTTGTGCTTTATTTAAAGCTATCCCAATCATGCCAAATTCATCACTTCTAGTAATTGTTATATCAGTTGTGATGTCATACTTGCTCATTCTCTCAGCTAATGCTTTTATTTTTCTTAAAGGCTGCATTATTGTAACACTAGCAAAAAATGATAGAACGGCAATAATTACCGCACAAACTACTATTGTTATAATTGCTACTGTTAGATTTGTTTTTAGTGATATCCCAATCGCTACCCCTAATGCTATTAGAATTGCAAATCCCATAAGAACTTTTGCTCTAATGGATAGAAAAATTTTAATTTCTTCTTTTACCTCATTATTCATATAATTACTTTCCTCCCCTTTATATCTATAATAAAATTTATTTTTAACAAAATATTCTATATAAATTAACTCATATTATAATAATATATACTATATTTGTTCATATTCGGTTATATTATACCTTATTAGAACATACTTCCCCATTACAATATCATGTCTACTTTGGCTTTTCAAGTAAATTATTTGATTTTTGTATATTTTTTTAAATTTTATAATATTATCCAATTAATTAGATAATATTATAAACTAACAATCTAATAATCTTATGAATTTTAGCTTCTTAAATTACCATTTGACATTTTAATATTTGTCTCTTTTTGAATATTTTTTAACTTATATATCATGTTATAAACATATTATTGTTATGAAAATAATATATACTCCAACTTATAACAATAAATAAATTTTATTGAAGAATTAATTTAGTAATATATACTAATAATTTCTTTATAAATTTATCTAAAAATATAAATAAGCTGCCCTCTAGAAATTATAGTTCTAAATCTTAGGACAGCTAATTTTTTAATTTATATTATTTAGTTGCAATATATTTATATTTTGCACCCTTACCTTTTTCTGTAACAGAAAGATCAGTATAAGGGTTTATTTCTGTTCTAGTTACAACCTTATATAAATTGTATAAGGCAGGTAAGAATTGTCCCCAATTTCCAATTTCTTCTTCACAATGTGCAGCCCAAACAAGTCCATCTTCTTTGCTTTCTTTTTTTAACATTCCAATAGCAGATGATTTACCGACTACACCAGAATCTGTTTTTTCCCATTGATGAATTCTATACCCCATAACTTGTGGATTTTTTAATGCTTCATCTCCAAGACCAATTCCAGCTACTACCACTACATGTTCATAAACTATATATTCCTTTACTTCATCTGGAATTGTAGCTAAATCTTCAAAACGAATATATAAATTTTGACGTGTTCCATCATTCCAAGTTTGAGGAGCTATGTGTATTGAACCAATTGGATCTCCATGTACTGGCGCAACTGCCCATTCTAATGGTTCATGTTGTTCTGGATGCCATAAAAGAAATCCCTTCTCCATGTTACTCCAAAACCAGTCTATCATTTTAGGTGTTACTCCTTCATGTTCCCAATCTAAATGTGTTCCCATTGAATCTTGTGTTAATTTCATTGCCATAATTAATTCCTCCTAATTTATAAGTTAGTATACTTTATAAAACAATATATATACTGCAATTAGATTTCTACATATAAATTATTTGTAGCTGATTATAATTACAGGTTTTTAGATGTAAATTTATTATTCCAACATATATATTCATTATCAAAATATAATAATCTAACTAATCTTCTTTCATTTTCAAAATATAAAATCCATCATCTAATGCATCTATAATAATATTGCCTCTATCATCTACGATACAATCTTCTGTTGTAGCATTTCTTGGCCCTGGGAATCCTGGAAAATAAGATTCTTCCGACTTTTTATTTGGATTCGGCGGAATAAAATATGCTATCTCTTTAATGTAATATGGATCAGAAACATCATATACACGTAAACCTGCATGGAAATAACAGCAATATACTCTATCTCCACGTTGTTCTAGCCATGGCTTTCCTGACATAGGTTCATGAAGATTATGTGGTCCAAATGGTCCAGTTGCTCCATCTAACTGCATTTCATTAAAATTTCTATATGGAAAGTTCTTTGGTACTTCTGGATATGGAAACTCTGCAATTAATGTTGGATTATATGGATCACGAACATCTACCATATGAATATTATTCATTGCATGAGCACGATTTTCTTGTTTTAACTTTTCTGGTGGGAAGAATTGAAAACGCTCCCCTTCATTTGTTACAACTACTAAATCACGTCCTGGCAGAGGTAATGCTGTATGAGTTCTTGCACCCGCCAAACGACTAGAGAAGGTTGGCATAAACTTAAGTTGTCCTAAAGCTTTTGGTCTTGTAAAATCAGCTACATCCAAAACCACCAATCCATCTCCACAATACCCTAAATATGCCTTATCTCCTACTACAAATGGGGGTCCATGCATCCAGCCCTTATCCATAAATTCTGGTACATGGGCTGCATGTGGATCAAAGGTACGTCCTGGATATCCATCTGCATACTGCTCTGGTGACCACCAACGACCGATTTCTACTGGTTTCGTTGGATCTTCAATATCAATAATACGATAAATCATCCCTTCAAAACCTCTACATTCTGCTGATACATGCACATAACGTCCACCATTATACATGAATCTGTGAACTCCAATTGAATGTGGTACTCCACAATCCCAATATCCTAAGAATTTCGGATTTATCGGATCTGTTTTTATATCATATATACGAATTCCAACCTCACACTTCATATTTTGAAGTTCAGACTGTTCTACTAATGCGTTAGGTCCACTGCCTGCACTCATTGCAACAATCATAAGACCATCTGCAATCTGAAGCTTTGGTGTAGTCGTAGTTGGATATTCTTTCTTATCAATCACATCAAAATGTTTGATAAATTCTGGTTTTGTAGGGTCTGTAACATCACTAATCATGACGCCTACCTGTCCACCCCCAAAACATGCTCCATAAAGATAATATTTCCCTTCATCTGTTTTATATAGTGCCATCTGGAACATTCCACATGTCCCATCTAGATTACAGAATGAAAGTACTTCTAAGTTTTTAATATATCCTTCATTTCCTTTTCCTTTTGCATAAAATTTTTTTGTCATATACTTCTCTCATCTCCTTTACAAAAATCTATTTTATATAATTAATAAATCTTTATATTTCACAAATTTCTTTGTGAAGATTGATATTATACTCTAACTTAATAGAATTTCTATAGCAATTTATGAATCACAGACGCTGCGGCTATAACAATTTATAAACTAATATAAGTTGTATATTCCAAACGAGATATACCACCTTCTAAGCTATTATTTTCCTTCTGGTTTAGAATAAGATAAATAATTCTTATACTTTTCTAACATTTGAGGTAATTCGCTAGCTCTTGGATTTTTCTTTAACGCAACATTATTTAATTCATCCCCATGTTCAAATTTACCTGAAAGGAATACATGTGCATGATGTTTATCTTCTTCTGAAATTTCAAATTTAACTTTATTATCAACAACATTTAATGTTCCTTTTACACCACACATACCACATATAGCTGGATAATTTTTATCTTCATTTCTTATTTCTATAAGTTTAGAATGACATAACGGACAAAGTCCTTGTTCTCCAATATATTCTGGTTTTTCCTTATCATCAGAAAGACTTCTGTCAGTTTGAGCTAATAAAGTTTTTACTACATGACGACCTGAATTTCTTGCTTTTTCTAAAGCTTCATCATTAAATAGTATGTTTCCTGGAAGACCAGTCCAATTTACTAACATTTTATCTACAACATCCATATGAGATGATATTAAAGTTAATTGCATTAATGGCAGAGCTAATGTATCCCATTCGCTTCCTCCAACAGCTATAATTGAAGCAGATCTAGTTTTAAATGATCTTTCATCAATTGGTTTTCCTGTTGTGATTCCTTGTTCTTCACGATTTTTCTTAGCTATCATTCTAAATGCTACATCATGTGAAGGTCCCATTCTATCTGATAAAATTTTCAATAACCCAGTTGGTCCTTTTTCATAAATTGCTGATCCTAATATTAATCCATCACATTCCATAATTTTATTTTCAATGAAATTAAAATCGTCTTTAAGAACACAGTCTCCATTGCTTGCTCTTCCTAATAAGCTTACAACGCAAGCATTACAACCTGTACAAGGTTTAAGTGTTAAATCATTTAGACTTACTAATTCAACTTCTGCACCTAATTCTTCTGCTCCCATTAAGGCTTCTTTCACTAATATTTCTGTGTTACCATTTTTTCTACCACATGTAATTCCTAATACTTTCATAATTATCCTCCTAATATTTAAAGCTATATTTTCACTTCTTTTAAAAGTGAAAATATATTAATCTTATTAATGTAACTAATTTTCTATAGTTTATCTTGACTATATTGGGTAAATTCCTTTTGTTTTAACTTTAAGCTGTAATAGTATAGTGTAAAGTCCTTCGTTAATACTACATTTGCTTTTTAAAAACATTTGCCTTTTCTTCTCCCTTTAACACTCTAAGTGTACCTAATGCTAAAGCTTCCATTTCATTTTCCCCTGGTAAAACTACAACTTTAGAAATAAATTCAACTCTTTCTTTAATCCAATTAGTGAATTTTTCTGAATATGCTATACCACCTGTTAGTATTATTGCATCAACCTTACCTCTAACAACAACTGATAATTTTCCTATGTTTTTTGCAACATTGTGAGCCATTGCTTCACCAACTAAAGCAGCCTTTTCATCACCTTGCTCCGCTTTTCCTAGAACTATTCTAGTATCCGTCACACCAAAGTATCCCATTAATCCACCTTGCGTTCTTACTTTCTTCATAAGTGCGTTATAATCTTCCTCGCCACTTGTTGCCATTTTAATCACTTGATATGCAGGAAGACCTCCAGCTCTTTCTGGTGAAAAAGAACCTTCATCATCTGAAATCATGTCAATCATCTTTCCACCTTTATGTAAAGACATTGTAATTCCACCGCCAAGATGTACAACTATTAATGATAATTCCTTATATGGTTTATTAACCTCCTGAGAATATTTCATTGCTGCTGCTCTCATATTAAGGTTATGTCCCATTCCTTTTCTTTCTATTCCTGGCAACCCTGTTATTCTAGCAATTGGTTCAAGTTCATCAACAGTAACTGGATCATAAATATATGCTGGAACATTAATTTCGCGCCCAATAGAATCAGCAATAATAGCACCAAGATTAGATGCATGCTCATTTTGTGGTGCATATGTAAGCTGCCATACCATATCCTCATTGACTTCATAAGCTCCAGATTTTACAGGAGGTAATAACCCTCCCCTTGCAGCTACAGCTGTAAGACTTTCTTTCTCTATACCATGTTTTTCTAACGCATCCATTATTAAATTCTTACGCATATCATATTGAGAAGCTATTGTTTCATAATTTTTAAGTTCCTCTGACGTATGTTCAATGCTTTCCACAAAAGCAGGCGTATTATCATCATATATAGCAATTTTTGTTGATGTTGAACCTGGATTTATAACTAGTATTCTATGCATTATCTTAACCTCCTATTTAGCAGCAGCTGCTGACATAACTATTGATAAGTACTTTTCTTCTGCTGAAGAACCTCTAGAAGTCAGTACAATAGGAACCTTTGCTCCAACAATAAAACCAGCCATTTTAGCTTGGGCTGCTACAACTAAGCTTTTTCCCAAAATATTACCTGCTGTAATATTAGGAACAATTAACACATCTGCATCTCCTGCTACTTCACTATTAAAGCCTTTAATTTCAGCAATTTCTTTGCTTACTGCAATATCAAAAGATAATGGTCCTTCTACAACGCAGTTTTTAATTTCACCATTTTGATTCATTTTTGTAAGTGCATCTGCATCTAAAGTTTCTGGCATCTTAGGATTAACTTTCTCAACAGCTGCCAGTATTGCAACTTTAGGTTTATCATATCCAATTGCAAGAAGAGTATTTACTGCATTATCAATAATAGCTTTCTTTTCTTCAAGAGTTGGATACATCATCATTCCGCCATCAGTTGTTACTAACATCTTATGATAGTTTGGAATTTTCTGAATTACAAAGTGAGACATAATATTCCCAGTTCCTAACCCTTTTTCTTTGTTAACTACTGCTTTTAGTAAAGTTGCAGTTTCTAACTTACCTTTCATTAGGAAATCTGCTTTCCCCTCATTAACTAATTTAACTGCAAGCTCAGCTGCTTCTACGAAATCTTCTGCATTATATATGTTGTTATCATCAAAGCTTTCATTCATATTTTTAATTATTTCTCTAATTTCTTCCTTATTTCCAACTAGAACAGGTTCAACAATTCCTTCTGATTTTGCTTTAAATACAGCTTCAAGAGTATGTTCATCTTCTGCTGCTGCAACTGCAACTCTCTTTCTGTTTGGAAAACCTTTTACTTTCTCGATTAATTGATTAAAATCATTATAAATCATGTGATTATCCTCCTTATTTAGGTTTATAAATTGGGAAATAGCTATCTTTTCATTTGGTGATCATTCTGCTATAACCTGTCCATTATATTTGGTAAGGTTTTCAAGAATTTCATTACTTGTATTCCTCAATAAGTTGATGTAAACGGTAGCATGTTTCATCAGTGGTTCTGGCAAGAGATTCATTTCTAGCAGATAATTCTTTTATAATAAATCCTCTTCAAAATCGTATATCTTGCACGATTTCTTATTTCTTTTTAATTATATCACCTTCAATTTAAAAAATATACTATTTTTTTAAATATTTTTCTATAAAATCCTCCTAATAATCTACTAACTAATTAATTTTTCCTAAGTTAAAACTATTTCACATTCAAAACTCCTATAACATATATCTTGCATAATTTATAAATAAATATTGTTTTTATTTATGGAATATTACTTTTTGTAACATATATCCATAAAAAATTAAGGATACTCAAGTTTTTAACAAGAATATCCTTTAGACATTAATATAAATTATTTATTTAATTCTTCTATTCCTTTAATAATAATATCTTTAGCCCTAAGATCATTCCGCTCAATTGCCTTCATAGTTTCAATTTCATTTCCAACTTTAACAGCTTCATATAATTCTATAAAATCTTGAATTCCTGAAATTTTAGAATCTTCTTCTCCTTTAAATTGTTGAGTAAAGATATTTCTTAAAATTGTCTGTTGTGCATATATAAGATTAGCATTACCTGTCAATCTTGAATTATCAGCATATTTATAAAAGATATCGGTGATTCTATTTACATATTCAGACAATTGACTTGTATCCTTCGACTTTTCGTAGTTATCTATACATTCCTTTATTTCCTTTGCAATTTGCTCATTGTCAGCTTTTTGCATTGCATATCTAATAGCTCCAGTTTGAAGAGCAAAACTAACTTCTTGAATTTCCTGAACATCTTTAGCTGATAGCGTTATAACTCTTGCTCCAACATTATTTTCATATTCTACTATCCCATCTTTTTGAAGCCTGTTAATTGCTTCTCTAATAGGAGTACTGCTTACCCCAAACTTCTCTTGTAGTTCACTTATATTTAATTTACTTCCTAGTGGAATTTTTAACTCAATTATTTCTTTCTTTATTTCTTCATATATCTGATCCACTAAGGATAACTTTTTTAATATTGCCATTTTACTATTCCTCCGCTATCTATATTACTATAAATAATAACACATATTGCATAATATAACATACATAATATTTTATTATACAATTATAATATCATATGATTTTCTTATAAAATTATGAGATATAAATATAAATTTTTACTTCATAAAATATTAGAAATAATCTATAACAATCTTTAATGTTATAATTTTATAAAAAACAAAGCGTTTTGCAGAGGTTTCAGTGTATTCCTTACTCATTGATCTTATAAACACCTTTGTTATCAACTAAGGATATATAATCAAATAATACATACTCATTATAAATGGCCTTAATTATTTACAAAACCTTATATATTTTTATTGCTTGTCACTTCCACCAAAACATATTTGGGCCAGTCCTTTCCAATGATAATATTACAAAGAAATCCGCCACCAACCACTACTAACACCGACATCACCATTCCATGGATAAAAAATCCATATAAATGAACCGGTGTTATAGCTACGGCATTAGCTGGCTGAATTGAAAATATAAAAAATGTTTCAGCAAGTCCTAAAAATAGTGCTGGTATATTTCCAAATATAGTATCTCTCAATAAATTTTCATGAACGGTTAGTATACAAAATATAACAACTATTGTTAGACCTATTCCTGATGTCCATGGTGGAAGCCCTTGAAGTGCCCCAATTAATACTCCATTGAGCATTGCCCATGCGATTCCAATAGGATAACATACTATCTCATCTTTTTATTCCTAATACTTTTGCTTTTTTTACTACAGCAGATTGTGTTATTCCTAATACCTTGGCTGCTTTATAGGTACTTCCATATTTCTTTAACGCTTTTTCAATAATATTTTTTTCTAATAAGTTCACCGCTTCTTTTAAAGTAATGTTTTCATTATAAACAACCTCCTCTGAAAACACTTCATTTCCTAAGGCACTAATAACATCTTCCCTTGTAATAAGAGACTTATCATTTATTACTACTAAACGCTCTATTATATTTTCTAGTTCTCGAATATTTCCTGGCCAATTATAAAATTTAAGAGCTTCTAAGGCATCATCTTCAATGTTAATAAATTTACTATGCTTTTTATTAAGTTTCTCAACAAAGTGACTAGATAAAATTAGAATATCTTCTTTTCGTTCTCTAAGTGGTAGTATATTAATTTGAAAAACATTTAATCTATAGTATAAATCTTCTCTGAAAGAACCTTCTTTTACTTGTTCCTGCAAATTTTTATTAGTTGCAGCAATTACTCTTACATCAATTTTTATAGTCTTTGCTCCACCAATTCTTGTAAGTTCTTTCTCCTGAAGAACACGAAGAAGTTTTGATTGCAATTTAAGAGGCATTTCTCCTATTTCATCTAATAATATAGTTCCGTTGTTAGCCATCTCAAATAATCCTAATTTCTCTTTTGATGCTGCTCCTGTAAATGCACCTTTTTCATATCCAAATAATTCTGACTCAAATAATGATTCCGGTATTGCAGCACAATTCACTTTTATATATGGAGCACACTTTCTTTGACTATTTAAATATACTTCTCTTGCAACAACTTCTTTTCCAACGCCAGTTTCTCCAGTTATAAGCACAGTCACATCAGTTTTTGCTACTTGCTTTATATTCTTTCTAATTTTCTCCATTCCAATAGTCTTTCCAACTAAATCTGTCTGCATTTGATTTTTTCTTAAATATTTTAATTCATTAATATATAGTTCCCTATCACTTTCCACTGCCTCAAGTTTTTCTTTTAATTTAATAAATTCACTTATGTCTCTAATACCAGTAACCACAAAGTCCACTTCTCCATCTTCGTCAAACAATGGAATTCCTGTCATGATAACTGTTTTCTTTCTTCTTGCAATCCTAGTTACAACTGAGATTTCTTTTTTCTCTTCTAACGCCATTAGTCCTACTGATTTTGGAACCTTTGTTTTTAGTTTTTTATTATCAAGTTCATTAATAACAGCCATACTTGGCATCTGCTCCTTATGATCTAGTATTATAAACGCTTCCTCTTCATTATAAATTTTTTTCTCCCATATAGTATTCATAGGCTTTCCAATCAACTCTGACTCTTTAATCCCTAAAAGCTCCATATAGGCTTTATTTGCATCAACAACAATTCCATTATTATCTAATATATAAATACCATCATATAATGCATTAATTATAGCAAAAATATCTGCTTTATATTTTTCATATTTTTTATATACATTTTTTTTACTTCCCATATTTACCTCACATTTTATCCTAAATATTTTTTGTTTATATAAAACGATTTCATCAAATTAAATATTAATATCAAATTTCTTAATTTAATATTAATTTGTGTTTCTAATGCTTTTTGTAATACATATTTTTTAAAATTATTAGTCCTCGCACTTACATTTTACCTCTTATTATTAAGTATGTAAAAAACAATTAATCTATTTTTATCAAAAACAAATCCTATAAAAAATCAAATTAAAACAGTTCAACAAAAGAAATGCTATGAAGTATTACTAAAAACAAAGCATACCTAGAATCTCAATTCCAAATATGCTTTTCTTATAAATATATTAACTTAAACATACTTTTAATCAATTAGCTGCTAAGCATAATGATTTAAAAATTTTTAACTATTTTTTCCCTTCTTAGCAAGGGCCAGCATAAGACCTAATGCAATAGATAAAAATGCTGAAACTAAAACCCTATATTCTCCTGGTAATAAAAATACAATTGTATGTGCTGGTATCCAGAAAAAAGGACAAGTCTTAAGCCAGCTAAATTCAACTAAAGTATGCCAGTCAACTTTATCTACCAATTCAACAAATTTAACCTTGTTGCCATTCTTCTCATATTTAGTATCGATATAAAGGTCTGTGAATTTATGAAATACCATCATCATAGGACCAAAAGTAACATTCATAATTGCACTTCCGAAAAATGCTTGTGCAAGGTTTGAGCCCTTGAAAGGAAGTCTACCTGCTGTCTGTGCTGCTGCTGCACCACCCATAAATACTGAAAATACAAGAGTAACCATACAACCAATAACTCCCCATATTATAGCTCTATAAAATATTCCTTTAGGGATGCTCCAATCTCCTTTAAGTATTCTTGCACCTAATAAATCACCCATGGTTGCTAATATTCCAAACTTTACGAAACCGCCCATATATGGATTACCATCAGTAACAGCTATAAAAGCTTCTCGTGAAGACGGTATTATTAAAATTATTATCCAAATTAATAATACACCTATCCATAAAAAATCACCTTTTTTCAAAAAATTCACTCCTATTCTTTAGTTAAACAAATACAATTTGTGTAAATTCAACTTACACAAATTGTATTTTTCTTCTTATACTAAGTTCATACTTTTTTATACTAAATTCATACCAAGGTCAATAGCCTTTAAGTTAACATCAACAAATTGAGGTTTAACATTTTCCTTAACAATCTTGTTCCAATCAATTTGCTCAAGTCCCATAGCTTTAATTATTGTACCTAAAAGTATTATGTTCATTACTTTAGAATTTCCAAGTTCTTCAGCATGTTTAGCTGCATCAATTACTGTTGTTTCTACTTTACTTGATATTTCTTCTAAAACACCTGATGGATATTCTGCTTTTCCATTAAGTATTGGCATAGAATTTATTTGATAGTCATTTACTACTGCCTTTCCTTCTGGTTTTAAATATTTTAACCATCTTAATGCTTCCATCTTTTCAAAGGATACTAACATATCAGCTCCTCCAGTTTCTATTACTGGAGATTCAACTTTTTCTCCATATCTTACTTGAGAAGAAACTGACCCTCCTCTTTGTGACATTCCATGAATTTCACTCATTTTTACATCATAACCTGCTTCCATAAGTCCTGTTGTTAAAAGCTTACTGGCAAGAATTGTACCTTGTCCACCTACTCCAACTAATATTACACTTTTAGACATATTATCTTACCTCCTTAGCAATTGCACCTACTGGACATACTTGTTTACAAACTTCACAGCCTACGCATGAAGTTGCATCTATTGATACTTTTTTCTTTTCATTATTGAATTCTATAGATGGACATCCTACCTTAGTACATATTTTACATCCAACACATTTTTCACTATCAACTGAACATTTATCTTTGAAAACACCTTCAAATTCATCTTTATCTGCTTTAGATAATTTCTTTAATACACAAGGCCATCTAGTAATAATTACCGATAATTCATCTAATCCATAAGCCCAGTCAAAGGTATTCTTTACTTCTTCTAAATTATTTGGATTAATAACTCTGACATTTTTAACTCCACAAGCTTTTACAAGTGCTTCTATATCAACAACTTCTGTTTCTTCTCCTTGAACTGTATATCCTGAACCAGGGTTTTCTTGATGCCCTGTCATACCAGTAATTCTATTATCTAAAATTACATTTATAGAATTTCCTTTGTTGTAAACCACATCTAACAATGAGTTAATCCCTGTATGGAAGAAGGTTGAATCTCCAAGCATTGATACAACTCTAGTCTTATTGTCTTTTTTCATATTAAATACTTTTTGAGCACCATGTCCCATACTTAAGCTGGCTCCCATACATACAGACCAATCCATAGCATTATATGGTTCAGCAAAGCCTAAGGCATAACATCCTATATCTCCTGAAATTACAGTATCTTTTCTCTTTCCTAATTCATACATAAAGCCTCTATGTGGGCATCCTGAACAGTAAGTTGGTGGTCTAGCAACTATTTTACTTTCATCGTATTTAATAGTTTCATATGTTTTACCATATACTGATTCTCTAATTACATCAGATGTCATTTCACCATGGAATGGGAAAGTATCTTTTCCAAAACATTCTATTCCTAAAACTTTTAATTCATTTTCAATTATTGGATCATTTTCTTCAATTACATATATTTTATCTACTTTTGACGCAAATTCTTTCATTATTGCTTTTGGAAGTGGATTTGTGAATCCTAATTTTAAATAAGAAACATTATTTCCAAAAACCTCTTTTGCAAATCTGAAGCAACAACCTGATGTAACTACACCTATTTTTGTATCATTTAATTCAACATAATTTAAAGGTGTACTGTTTGAGAATTCTTCCAGCTTGTTCATTCTTTCTTCAACTTTTATTCTCATATTACCTGTAAATGCAGGCACTGGAACAAATTTCTTTACATCTTTAACATATTCTTTTATTTCAACTTCTTCTCTATCTCCACATTCAACTATGCCTTTAGAGTGGCAAAGTCTTGTAGTAACTCTGAAAAGTACTGGAGTATCATATTTTTCACTTAGTTCGAAGGCTTCTTTAATCATATCTTTAGCTTCTTGACTATCAGCAGGCTCAAACATAGGTATTTTCGCAGCTCTTGCATAATTTCTATTATCTTGCTCATTTTGTGATGAATGCATTCCTGGTTCATCTGCTGATATTACAACAAGTCCACCATTAACGCCTATATAAGCATTTGTGAAAAGTGGATCTGCTGCAACATTAAGTCCAACGTGCTTCATAGAGGCCATAGATCTAGCTCCTGCATAAGATGCTCCTATTACAGCTTCTAACGCAACCTTCTCATTTGTAGCCCATTCAGCTAAAACATCTCCCTTATAAGTAGCCATATTTTCAAGAATTTCTGTACTTGGTGTTCCTGGATATGCAGATGCAAATTTTACTCCTGCCTCCCATGCCCCACGGGCAATAGCTTCATTTCCTGTTAATAACTTTTTCATGGTACCGCTCCTTCTTATTCTAATTTTTATTATTAAAGTAAGTTCCTTCTTTAACTGCCACACGCAGATAATATAAGTGATAAGTATTTTTATGATATAACAACAGATACTATTATCTTCTCTATGTTATTTATGATTAATATTAATAAAGTAACTAATCACTTTCCTAAATATATAAAGCAATTACCATGCCAAAAAAAATATAAGCTAAATCCTCGTATTTTATTACTGCTTCTCTTTTTATATGTTCCATATTCTTAACATGTTGTTTTGTTTACTTTACACTTTTCAATATCCCATTTTATAGACTTATCTTATTAATTAATAATTGAGTAAACAAAAAAATACAGGAATTAAACCTGTATTTTTATAATCTCCTTCTAACTCTTAGTCTTATTCCACAAGGCTGTTCTGCTAATACCCAGCTGTTTTGCAATTTCAGTCTTATTCAATCCTTGATTAGATAACATTTCTATTACCTTTTCTTCTACAAATCTATTAATCTCTTTTAAATCAATATTCTTTTCTCTACTGATTTTATTATCATCATTTGTATTATGAACATTAGAATTATCACTAATAATTTGTTCATTACTCTCAATAACTTCTCTATCCCCTAAATCCAATTTATTAAATATTACATATCTTTCAGCAATATTCCTTAGCTCTCTTACATTTCCCGGCCAAGGATAACTTATTATTTCTTCTTCTTCTCTATTATTTAAATTTAAACCTTCTCTATTATCAGATAGTTTTTTAATATAATATTTAAACAAAGGAACTATATCCTTTTTTCTTTCTCTAAGAGGTGGAAGGTGGATTTCTAATATATTTAATCTGTAAAATAAATCATTTCTAAATGTTCCCTCTTTAACTTTACTCTTTAAATTTTCATTTGCGGCTGCAATAATTCTAACATCTAAAGGTATTATACGATCAGAACCTATTCGCATTATTTCCTTTTCTTCCAATACACGCAGCAATTTACCTTGAAGATTAATAGAGATACTATTTATTTCGTCTAAGAATATTGTACCTCCATGAGCAAGCTCAAATAAACCAGGCTTACCACCTTTTCTAGCTCCAGTAAATGCTCCTTCCTCATAACCAAAAAGTTCACTTTCTAAAAGACTTTCTGTTAATGCAGCACAATTAATGGCAACGAAGGGTTCATTTTTTCTGCTGCTTATATTATGGATACTTTGAGATATCATTTCTTTTCCAGTTCCACTTTCTCCATAAATCATTACAGTACTATCGGTTAATCCAATATTAATTGATTTTGCTAAAGTGTCTTTCATTACAGGATCATGAGAAATAATATCTTCAAATTTATATCTTGCAACAAGTCCTTTTTTATTTAATTCATACCTTATCTTTTTTTCCAAACTTTGAAGTTTTGTTATATCCTGAAATGAACACAAAGCACCGTAGATATTACCATCAACTTCTAATATAGATATGTTTGCTGCAATCACAATTTTCCTTAAACTCTTTATTTCATTATATTTATTAACCTTGTCATTAAGGACTTCTAACATAAAACTAAGTTCTGGACAAACCTCTATTAATCTTTTATCCATTACTTCTGAATTTTCCTTTTTTAATAATTCCTTAGCTCTTTCATTATATAATATGATTTTACCTTCTACATTGACTGCAACTACAGCATCATGAACTCCATCAAGTACAGTTTTTAAAACTTGATTTTTATATTTTTGCTCCTCTAAGTTTTCTATAATTTCTTTAGCATATGCAATCCCATCATAAATAGATTCATTTGCAGCTCCTATTGAAACACTTTCAATTCCGTATTTTTTAGCATAACTACAAGGGATGCCGCCTCCAACTATTACAACGTTATATTTTCTTTTTAAATATTTAACTACAAGTTGCTCTATATTATCCTCATCATGAAATCTTTCGATTATAATTTTTTCTTTAATTACATCTTTCCAATCGTCATAATTAAAATATTCTATATCTGATATAAACAATATAATATCCTTATTAAATTTAGAAGCTGACTTTATTGCACCAAGTATATCAAGTGTTGTTATCTTCAAATGTATAACAGGAACATTTACTCTCCCAACAGTATGACGATACCCTCCACTTCTTGCAATAATAGCTTTTGCGCCCTTATTTTCTAGACTTTTTCCTTGTTCTTTCATGTTATTAGGATCTAATATATCTATAATTATTTTCCCTTGTTCTACATCTTCTCTAAATAATTCTATAATGCTATCTTTAAGCTCCATATCAGAAGCAATTACTCCAATTTTTTTATCCACATATATCACTCCTAATAATAGTTTTTTCTTTAGTATATCAATTTTTGCAACTTATTTCAGTGAAATTTTTTACCAACAAATTAATTAAACAATAAAAAACATTACTATAACAGCAAATTATAGTAATGTTTTTTGCTTAGGTTTATACGAAGAAAAATATATATAAATTGTTTATTTTTCAGGTTTAGCTGCTGTAATGAAGTTCTTATAATTTTCTAAACTCTTAGCATAATCATCTGATTTTTTTAATTCCATACTTATAGCAACAGTTTTTTTAATATCATCTGCATGAATTAATTTTCCAGATAAAGTATCATGAGCATGTTCTAATTGTTCTTCTGGGAATTCAAATCTCACTTTACCATCAACAATTTTAACCTGGCCTTCAATACCACACATACAGCAAACGGCATGTGTAGAATCTCTATCTAAATAGAAATTTCTGCTATGGCAATGTGGACAAACTCCTTCTTCACCTTTATAAGAAGCCTTTTCAATATCTTGTGCTGCTTTTGCAAGATTTATTCCTATCTCACGTACTCTTTCAACTTTATCATCATCTACAACAATACCTGTAGACCATGGGAATACTTCATTATTTATAACTTTCCACATAGGAGTTAAGGCTTGTATTGCTGAATCACATTGAAATCTTGTAACCCAATCTGATCCTCCAATTCCTATATAAGAAACTACTTTGTCTTTTAATATTCTTGGATCTGGAGCTTTACCACCTGTTGCTTCTGCAATTTTAGTAGCTACTACATTATTACCTCTATCCATTCTTGGTCCAAAACGGTCTCTAATTGTAAGAAATAAGCTTGGAGTACCTTTACAGAAAATTGGATTTGCAAAAATTATTCCATCTGCATCCAACATCTTGTCCAATAACCAGTCAAAATCATCTTTTAATACACACATATTTCCTTTTCCAGTCATAAGAGCGCCAACGCATGCTGTACATCCAGTACAATATTTTATATCTAGATCTAACAAACGCACAAATTCAACTTCTGCTCCCATTTCCTTTGCAGCCATTAAAGCTTCTTTACACATAGAATCATTGTTACCATCTTTTCTCCCGCCTGAGATACCTAAAATTTTCATTTTTTATCCTCCTAAATTTATATTAATAAAAATTTTCTATACTAATCTGAAGTGTTAATTTGATTCCATGGATTTTAATAATTAAATTTAATTATATATATCAATAGATAAACTACACACACTTAATCACTTCACATGGTTTTTATGTAGTAAATTAATCATAATTTTTTATATCTTACTTTATTAATTATAACTCATTTACTATGTTATTAATTATTACTATTGCTTAACGCATAGTTATATATCCTCTATATTGTGAATAATTATCACTTCTTGCAATATCAGATAAGAATAAACTTGCAATTTCAAATTTAGGTCTTAAATATGGGAATTGATCATATTGAGCCCAAGCTGGTTTTGAAATCTCCTTCGCTCTTTCTACTGCACATTTATGCCATGCAGAAGGACCTTCAAACCACATTTCTACTACACGATGGAATTGACATCCATTTACTTCTTTAATAATTTTACTTGATAATATTCTATTAACCTCCGGCATGTCCTTAAATTTAGGAATTACTTCTTCATAAAACCATTTATCTCCTTCTTCTGCTGAAACACCTTCTGGGTATTTCATTACAAATTGCCAACGATAATTTGGTCCATCTTCTATAGTTCTTCCTTGTCCTTTAAAATCTTCCTCCCAACATACTGGAACAAATGCAAAGATAAATGGAGGCATTCCATTATCTCCACCTGCTGCTCTTGCATTATCACCTTCCATATTTGTCGTATTAGCTTTATCTACTATATCATCTCCATCATCTGGAATGTTGCCTTGCCACTTTAATACATCTAATGGAAAGAATTCTGTAAATGCTTTTAGTTGAAAATTAGCAGTCATTGGATTAACCATCCAATAATGTTCTGTTAACTGCATTCTTGTTAAACCAAACCTTTCCCCTTCTGGTGGTGTAGGTAATGCTGCATAAAATGCATATTTTGATACATAAGGTCCAAATTGTGATATACTATCTGGCACATGATATCTATATAACCAATTTTCTAGTTTAATACGATAATCTTCCTTCACACAATCAACATAAATCAAACTTCTCATAGGATTAAATTCTAACGCCATATTAATAGCCTCCTCAAATTTTCTTCGGTTATTCCTTCAACTATATTAACTTAATTTATAAGTATTTAAGAAAAGCTTAGCCTTATATATGCTGCAATAATAAAATTACATAAAAAAGGCTATACACTGAATAAATAACCAGACATATGATGTAAATAACTAATTGCAACATATATATCTTAAATAATTTCTTGTTTAAGTTTTTAAGTAGAACCTTTATATAATTTATATATAGCAATGATTGTGCCAAAGTATTTATGTTTGTCTTGAAATATTACCTAATAATATCGAAATGTATTGTAAACACTCAATTTCGTGTATTAATTGCTTCTATAAAATATTTTTAAATTTAAATATATTTTTCGCAATATGAAAATGTTATCAGAAAACGTTATTTAAAACGATGATTTTTTTCATTAAACTTCATAAAATAGAATATAAAACTCTGTTTTAGGACTTTTATTTTAAATTCATAATTGAATTAGTAGTGATGATTTTTTTCATCACACCTCTTGTATCTAAAATATTTTTCTTTTTATGATATAAAAGAATGTCTCTAACCTTAGTACTACTCATCTAGAAAATTTGTTTAAAATAATATAAAATTTCCTTCTACAGCTTCTACTAAAATTAAAATATTTTATAAAATTTAACACTATTATACCTTTCTTATTTGAAAATATGATAAAATTATAACATTAATAAAATATATTGGGGGCTAAAGAAATGATATCAAATACTATGAAATCTGTTATTTCGAACAATTCCATAATAAGGGCTATGTTTGAAGAAGGGATGCGATTATCAAAGATTTATGGAGAGGAAAATGTTTTTGATTACAGTATAGGCAATCCAAATGTTGAACCTCCAGAGAGTATAAAGAAAGTTATAAATGAAATTTTAAATGAAGAAACACCTAATTATATTCATGGATATATGAATAATTCAGGTTATGATGATGTTAGGGATGATGTTAGTGCTTTTTTAAATAAAAAACATGATTTAACTCTTTCTAGAAATAATATTGTTATGACTTGCGGGGCTGCAGGTGGATTGAATATAATTTTAAGATCAATTTTAAATCCTGATGATGAAGTTATTGCCTTTGCACCATACTTTGGTGAATATAACCACTATGTTAACAATTTTTGTGGTAAATTTATAATTTCTCCAACTACTCCAGGAACCTTTGAACCTGATTTAAAAGCTTTAAGTGAAAACATAACGTCTAAAACTAAAGCTTTAATAATAAATAACCCAAATAATCCTACTGGCGTTGTTTATTCAGAAGAAGTAATACAAGGTTTAGCTAATCTTCTAAATGAAAAACAAAAAGAATTAAATACAACAATTTATTTAATCTCAGATGAACCTTATAGAGAAATAATTTATGATGATACTTTCGTGCCTTGCATTTTAAAATATTATAATAATACTTTTACAGCCTATTCTTATAGTAAATCGTTATCTTTGCCAGGTGAACGTATAGGCTATGTGGTTATAAACACGTTAATGGATGGTTTTGAGGAAATGACCTCTGCATTAAAAGTTGCAAACAGAATTTTAGGTTTTATAAATGCTCCCTCATTATTTCAAAGAGTCATTGCGAAATCCTTATATGCAGAAGTTGATGTTAGCAGTTACAAGAAAAATCGTGACCTTTTATATAATCACTTAATCTCTCTCGGCTTTGAATGTATTAAACCTCAAGGTACATTTTACATGTTCCCTAAATCTCTAATTGAGGATGATAAAAAATTCTGTGAAGATGCAAAACAATTTAATTTATTGCTTGTCCCAGGTTCAACCTTCGGATGCCCTGGCCATGTTAGATTAGCTTATTGCATCTCATATGAAAAACTTAAAAACTCATTGCCTGCATTTGATAAGCTTGCAGCGTTATATAACTTAAAATAAACATTGTTGCAAAATGAGCTACCTATTATAGTAGCTCATTATAAAAACTATCAATTATTTAAATTCTTTAGCTAAGGCTTCAAATGCTGGTATAGATTTTTTTATCATATCAAACTCCGCACAATATGCAATTCTCATATAACCTAAACATCCAAATCCTGAACCAGGCACAAGAAGCAAATTATATTTCGTAGCTGCTTTACAAAATTCCACATCATCTGGAATTAAAGTCTTAGGAAATAGATAAAAAGCTCCTTGTGGCTTAACACATTCAAATCCTAAACGAGTAAGATTATCATATAAGAAGTCTCTTTTTTCTTTATACGCTTCTACATTTACTTTTGCATTTAATGAATCTCCTATAACCTTTTGGAATAATCCTGGCGCATTTACAAAACCAAGTGTACGGTTGCAGTATTCTAACGCTTTCATTAAAGTGTCAATATTTTCAATATTACTACTAGCAGCGATATATCCAATTCGTTCTCCAGCAAGACCTAAGGTTTTACTGAAAGAATCTACCTTAATGGCATTTTTAAAAATTCTTAAAATTGAAGGTACCTTAATCCCATCAAAAACAATTTTATTATAAGGTTCATCAGAAACAATAACAATATTATTTCCATACTCTTTTTCCTTAGCTTCTATAATTGCCGCCATACTCTTTAAGCATTCTTCATTGTATACAACACCTGTAGGATTATTAGGAGAATTAATAATTACAGCCTTAGTTTTTGATGTAATTTTTTCTTCAAATTCTTTCAAATCTGGCTGAAAGGTTGCAGTATCAGGGGATACAAATACAATCTTTCCTCCATTATTCTCTACATAAGAATTATATTCCCAAAAGTATGGTGAAAATATTATAACCTCTTCTCCATCATTAAGTATGGATTTAAATACTACATTTAAACCACCTGCAGCTCCAACAGTCATTATTATATTTTCTCCAGTTAAACTTACACCACTTTCCTCCTGCACGGCCTTTGCAATTTTTTCACGGACATCTGGAAATCCTGCATTACTCATATATCTATGCAATCCTTGTTCTTCATTTAAAATATACTTTTTAAGGGATTCCTTTGTCTCAATGGGAGGTTCATCTATAGGATTACCCAAACTATAATTATAAACATTATCAGCTCCAAATATCTTAGTAATTCTATTTCCTTCTTCAAACATAATTCTAATCCATGAAGAATTATTTAAATTTTTTATAATTTTTTCCGAAAACATAAAATTCACCCCAACTATTTTTATTATGTATGTTTCGTACTATACAAGAAAATATGTTTGCCTCATATTAGGTCTATTAGGCTAACATGCTGACGAAGTATAGCACGAAATATACTACTAGCATGCTGGCGTATTATTTTCTATAATGTACCTTAAACAATTACAAAAATACTTTTCAATATAATAATTTACTATAATCAAGTATATCATATTAATTATTATTATGTAAATTTTTCATAATATAAAACAGCTGAAAATATTTAATAAATTTAAAATACTCTAATATTAATTTAGCATATTTTTCATTAATTCCAGCAATTTCATTCTTTCCCAATCCCTTATTAATTAAATTTTGTATTACTAAATCTTCAATCACTCTATTTATCTCATCTAAATCTATTTTCATACTATCATCAATCATTATTTTTTAGAATGCTCCATACTTTCACTTCCTAAAATCTGATCATATTTATCTGTGCCTTTTAACAAACTATATCTTTCTGCAATATTTTCAGTTTTCTTATATTTCCTAACCACATATGTTCCTTTAATTTTTCCTCTAATTCTTTTGTAATTTTAATCTCTTCTTTAGTCATTTCCTTTACAAATTTTTTGAACGTACCTCCCATGTGCTAATTCAATTGAACAATATTAAATCTAAAGATATCCCAGTAGATATATGTGGTATGTTAAAATTTTTACTAATTAATTTGGCTTGAGTACCTTTTCCCGATGCAGGTGCACCTAATAATATAATTCTCAAAAAAATCTCCTCCTAATTTTATATTTTCTTTTAATAAATTATGGACACATATCTTTCCACAATTTAAATAAATACAATACATTGTGTATAAATAATCATATATATTTCTAAAAAAGTAAATCAGTTAGCTATGCTAAATTATATTTAAGCAATATTTATACCAAAAGTGATTTTATTCATTAGATTTTTCTTAAACAAATGTAATAAGGTTTTTAATTTATTCATTTATAGTTAATTAAAGCTTCTCAGCTTTAAACACCTCTGATACTTTTTTACACCCTATCAGATTTGTAACATCTTTTAATTTAAATTTTTATTGATTTAAGCTTTCACGAAACAAGTTTTAATCATTTTCGTTTATCTTTGTTAATTAAAATGAACATTTGAACTTTACAGAGAAATAGTTTATGATGATTGAAGTACTTTGTATATTAAATTACTATAACAATAACTTTATAGCTTACTAATACAGTAAATCATTATCTCTTGCCTAAAGCTCCAATTGAAGATAATAAAAAATTCAATCTATTGCTTGTCCTTACTTCTTCTTTAAGATGGTTGGGACATTTTAGATTAGTTTATTGTATTTCATATAAAAAAATTAAAAACTCACTACAAGCATTTGATAGATTAACTGATAAATTAACTGCTTTATATAATATAATTTATAAATAAAAATATATTTATATACATACGCAACAAAGTGCCATTATTTATATGCCTTCATAAATAATGGGCACTTTATTGTATATCTTATTATAGAATCATGAAGATTATTATAAATTTCTATGTAAAGAACATAAATTGTATCTATTATTTTTATTAGCTATCTACTCCAAGTTCTCATTCCCTAGAATTATGCTTTCCTTAAAATTCTGTAAAGTTAAAATTAAATCTATTATAAATATGATTGAAAAAAAGCAAATTCCTATGATTAAATTTCTTTCCCATTGTTCATAAAAATTATGTATAGCTGGCTGCAAGAAATATACTCCTACAAAGCTGAGCAATGTCCAATATAAGGAAAACTTAAGAGTTATAAATCCATGTATGTTATATTTAAAGCTAGAATAATCCCAATAAACCTTATTAAAAATATATTTAAGCGCAGCTCCACTTATATATTCAACCGTTGTTGGAATTAAAAAGCATAATAATATTAAAGGAATCCTATTAATATCTAATATTTCATTACATAAAATTAAATAAGTAACTGCAATTCCATACATAGGTTTAAATGGTCCCTTCAAAAAACCTTCCTTTTTAAACTTTCCTGTAATAATGAAAGTATATAATTCTTCTATTATCCACCCCATAAAAGAGTATATTATAAAATTAAATAGCAAATAAAATAGTAAATTCATAGCTTTAAGCGCCTCCCTTGAAATTAGTTTAGATAAACAATACTAATATAATTAATAGAAACTTTAAACTAAATTTAGTATTTCTATACTTTACATTTTCTATCCATAATAAAATTTCTAATAATTTTTAAGATGATATATACATTTCAATAAATAAACTACATATACTTATCTAGTATGCATGGTTTTTAATGGTGCAAATTAATCAGAACCTATATATACGTTGTAATTAGTTCTTTATCTCATATATTCAGTCATTTATTCAGCTTATAACCTTTTGAAGGTTATTGTATTATTGCAACATACATAATAAAATTTTAAATAATCTTATTGACAAATATTATAAATAGCAGTAATATTTATTTAGAGATTAAATTGAACTCAATTAAATTTTAAAAAATATACTTAAATTTTATTTTATAAAAACATATTGGAGGAATGAATTATGAAAATATTAGCTTTAGAATTTTACAAAAATGGAGAAATGAAAGAAGCCTTTGCATTAGGAGGCTCACTTGAAAAAGAAAAAATTAACCCTAACAAAAAATATGGAGCAAGCTTACAAAATTATTTAGTTGATACAGGTAATGATGTTATTTTAGTAGATACAGGGCTACCAGTTGAAACTCCTGATTTTGAGCCTAAGCCTGATCAAATGTTATACATGGGTGAAAAAGTTGCAGATTTCAAAACAGCTTTAAAATCTATAGGATATGAACCAAAGGATATTACTAAAGTACTTTTAACTCACAAGCATCCAGACCATGCTGGTGAATTAAGATTATTTGACCATGCTAAAATCTATCTTTCTCGCATAGAAGCAGATGCAATGAATTTAAATGGTGAAAATGTAGTTAGAGTTGATTTTAAAGATGGAGAATACAAAAACTTCGAGAAAAGTGAAATTATAAGTGAAAATATTGTTATGATTCCTGCTTATGGACATACTACTGGTAATTCTTTAATTTTAGTTAAAGATGGTGACAAACATTATATGATTCATGGTGATATTACTTATACTGATGAAGCTTTAAGACAAAATCAATTATCAGTTGTTTTTGAAGATAAAGACTTAGCAAAAGAAACATTGAACGGTGTAAGATCTTTTATAAAAGAAAATAATACAGTATATTTATCAACTCATACACCTGAAGGTTTAAGTTCATTAAAAAATGATACAATCATGAAATTATAATTAGTAATTCAACTAATTGAGGAAATTTGATAATTAATTTATATATTTTTCTTCATCAACATTATAGTATGTTCACCTAATGTAAATACAAAGTATTTTGTATCTAATTATTTTATATTTTAATTATGAAAAATCTTAATTAATAATGCACAAATTTATAGCCCTATACCCTAAGTATTTATCAAAATTTTTATTTAGGTGAATGTTTTAAATAAATGTTGTTAACATTCTAATAGATTTTAGAACGGACAAGTATTTAAAGTAAGCTGGTACACAATAACATACTTTAAAAAAATATTGTTATGGATGAAAATTCATAACAACATTTCTTTAAAACAGATTATATAAAATTAATATATTAGAGAACCGTTATATATGTGGCTATCTAATATATTAATTTTATTTTTCTAACCAACTTTTTTGCTTTATATTTTTGAGACAATCTTCTACTTTATGTTATTTAAACATTTTTCACTTTATGTTTTCTAGATAACTTTTTACTTATCTTTGAATATGCTTAATAATCTTCTATCTGTTATAATAATATTATTAAATTATTCTTAGACTCAGGTTGCACAAACTATTACTTAATACTATATATAGCTGAGCCTTAGATAAAAATATATTTTGTGGAGGACAGTTTACATATGGAAAAAATTTATTATGACAATCAATATCTTAAGGAATTTACTGCTGAAATTGTTGATATAAAAGATTTTGACAATAAATTTCATGTTACATTAGATAAAACAGCATTTTTCCCAGGTGGTGGCGGTCAAAGCTGTGACCTTGGCACTCTAGAAGATCAAAAAATTCTTGATGTTTATGAAAAGGAGGATGTTATTTATCACGTAGTTGAAAAGAAACCTATTAAAATACATAGAGTTAAATGTGAAATTGACTGGGAAAGAAGACTTGATGGTATGCATCAACATTTAGGCCAACACGTTTTATCAGGTACTTTCTTCAATCTTTTCAATGCAAATACCTTTGCAATACATTTAGGCAGTGATATAAGCTCTGTTGATATTTATGGAGTTTTTACTGAAGATCAGATAAGAGAAGCTGAAAGACTTGCAAATAAAGCTATAGGTGAGGCTATACCTGTGGAATCCTTTGTTCCAACTAAAGCTGAATTGAAAAAACTATCACTTAGACGTGCACTTCCAAATACTGCTGAAGATATAAGAGTTGTTAAAATTGGTAATTTTGATATTAATGCTTGTTGCGGTCTTCATCCTGCATCAACACAAGATTTAAGACTTATTAAAATAAAGAAATTCGAAAAGCACAAAGAAGGTACAAGAATAGAATTCTTAGCTGGTAAACGTGCTGTTTCTGATTCGTTTAAAAAGGATGAATTTCAAAACTCTATTTGCAAATACTTAAATTGTAATGAAAATGAAGCTATAAATGGAATTAAAAATTTAAATGAAAGCTTGCGTGAAGCCAATGAAAATAATAAGAGCTTAAATATTTTACTTGCGAAATACCAAGTTAAAGAAATTCTTGATAATGCAGTTAAAGTAAATAATATAAGAATTATCAAAGAAATATTTGACGACGAAAATCTAAAGTATGTAAACAATCTTACTTCTAAGCTTGTTGAAAATCAAAATACAATTGCTCTAATGGCCATAAAATCTGATGACAAAGTAAATCTTATATTTGCCTGCTCTAAAGATGTTAAAGATGTAAAAATGAATGACCTATTAAAAGATGCTATATCTCTTATTGATGGTAAAGGAGGCGGAAGTCCACTCCAAGCTCAAGGTGCTGGTAAAAATAATGCTAACCTTGAAAGTGCCTTAGATTATGCTGTCAACAAAATAAAGCAAACTTTAAATTAGTAATTATAAGACTTTAAAATTAATTGTAATTATAGTACTTACTAGAAGTTCTAATTATAATAACAAACTAACTCTAATAAATTCTGATTATAGTAGCAATTTAATAGTCATAAATTTTACTTAATAATAGCAAGTTAATTGCTGTAAATTTTACTTTAATATATAGGTTCTAATTAATTTGGTACATTTAACTCATATACAGTAGCTGAATATGAGTTAAGTGTATGTAGTTTATTTATTAGAATATATATATTATATTTATGTCTATAAATTATTTGCAGATGATTATAATTACAAGTTTTTAGATGTAGATTTATTATTGCAACATATATAAATAAACAATCTAATATAAATAAACTTAAATTATGATGTTCTTATGATTTCAATTATTTGCTCCCTTGCTTTCTTTGATTCAGGAAACATCAGCAATGGCCAAATATGAATCATTAGAGGATATTCATAATAGTTTATTTTTACTCCCTCTTCTTCAGCCATATTTTTAAACTTCTTAGCATCTGGATATAATATATCATTTGTTCCTGTAAATAAACTGATTTTACCTAGACCATTTAAATCACCATAAATAGGACTTATCAAATAGTGTTTTGCTCCTTTTTTGCCTCCATAGAATTTGCCAATTTCAATTAAGGAGGGTAATGCTAACATAGGATCAAGTTTTGATATTTTATATATTTCAGTATTAGTAAACGACATATCTAAAGCTGGTGATATTAGAATTATGTTGCTTGGTTGTGGCATTTGTTTTTTTCTCAAAAGCTCCCCCAGCGCAAGACTAATTCCTCCGCCTGCTGAATCTCCCATTATTACCATATCCTTAACCTTTACCTCTGATATGATTTTTTCATATATAGGCATAATCATATTGAAAATTTCTTTCCCTTCATGGTTTGGAAGTAAAGGATAAATTGGAATGGTTATTGTACAATTCAAAGCTCTTGATAGCTTAGCTAAAAAATTCCAGTGAATACTATTAATTTCATAAACATATCCTCCACCATGAAAATAAAGGATATGTTTTTCACTTGTCTTCCCCAATGGTTTCATTACATAATAAAAATAGCCATTAAGTTGATTTTTAACAATATTAAATCTTTTTTTCATTATTTGGGGAGGTTCAGGATTTTCTGAAAGCTGCCTTTTCCTTATATTTTCTTTTAACTCTTCACCAGTTAAGTTCCATATTTTATTGAATTTAATAATCCTAAGTATAAATTTTGCTAATTTACTTTGAATGCTTTCCATACACCTTCTCCCCTCTGATACATTTTTAACTAGAGCAAATACAATAACCTTTACTTTAAAAATTATATTTTAAATACCTCTATCAATTCATTTAAGTCTTGTGCAAGTATAGCTTGGTTTTCAAGCTGTAACTGCAACTTGTTTCATACTTATAGCTGTTTTGTTATGTAATCTAATATTTTTGTAAAATTCGTTGTTGATTCTTTTGAATTAATTGCCATGTTATCTACAATAAAATTTATTTTATCCATGGAAGCTATAATAATTTTCCTACTGAACAATAGTACTGTCAATAAAAACTGGTTAATAAGTGAAAATAATACATATACATACGATTTTAAAGATCAATATATCTATTTGTATAGATATATTGACCTTTACCTTTATTATTAGTTCTATAATAGTTTTATTATGAAGATTTATTATGTTATCTTTCTGGTCATTTTATTCAATATTAATTACGTCATATCCTTCATCTTCAATTGTAGCCTTTAACTCTTCATCACTACTTGTTGTTTCAACTATAGCCCAGTTATTTTCAAGGCTTACTTCTACTGACGTACCTCCTAATCCTTCTAGGGCTTCCTTCACATGTCCTACGCAATGTTCACATTTCATACCTTCAATTAATATTTTCTTTTTCATAATAACACACCTTTCTTTTAGTTAAGAGTTAAGAATTCTGAGTTAAAAGTTGAAGCTCAAACGTCTTCGGTATTTCTTGAATTACATATTTTCACTGCATATTATTATTGATTCACATAGTATAATTAATAGTATATTTTCGGTTTGAATTTTGACTGTATATTGTTGCTTGCTAATCATAACCTTCTTAAATTGTTCAACTGCTTAAATCATTCTTTCTTAACTATTAACTGTAAATTTTTAATTTTTTATTACTTGTTGACTGTAAATTTTCTTAGTCTTAATGCATTTGTAAGTACTGATACTGAGCTTAAACTCATTGCTGCTGCTGCTATCATTGGATTTAGTAATGGACCTCCAAAAATATGAAGTATACCCATTGCAACAGGAATTCCAAGTACGTTATACCCAAATGCCCAGAATAGATTTTGTTTTATATTTTTAATGGTTGCACGGCTCAATTTAATTGCAGCTATAACATCCATTAAATCACTTCTCATAAGAACTATATCTGCTGATTCTATTGCAACATCTGTTCCTGAACCTATTGCTATTCCAATATCAGCTTGTGCAAGTGCTGGCGCATCATTTATTCCATCTCCAACCATAGACACCTTTTGGTTTTTACCTTGAAGCTTTTTTACTTCATTTGCCTTGTCTTCTGGTAATACCTCTGCAAGTACTATATCAATTCCTACCTGTTTCGCTATAGCATCTGCTGTTTTCTTATTATCACCAGTAATCATGGCAACCTTTATCCCCATTTCATGAAGAGCTTCTATTGCTTTTTTACTACTTGGCTTAACTGTATCTGCAACTGCTACTATACCTCTTAGAATTTCATCTACTGCAATATACATTGGTGTCTTTCCTTCTGCTGCTAATCTATCTGATTCTTCTGATAAAACTGATATATCTATATTCTTCTCATTTATTAATTTTTTATTTCCTACTAAAATAACTTTTTCATCGATTTTCACTTCTATTCCGTGACCTGGAATTGCATTAAATTCTTCTATTGCTTTCAATTCTAGCTTTTTCTCTTCTGCACCCTTTACTATTGCTTCTCCTAATGGATGCTCTGATCCTTTTTCAGCGCTTGCTGCTAAGGTTAATATTTCACTTTCTGAAATTCCATTAGTTACAATGTCTGTAATTACAGGCTTTCCTTCTGTAATAGTACCTGTTTTATCAAATACGATAGTCTTTATTTGATGTGTTATTTCTAAGGCCTCTCCGCCCTTTATAAGTACACCATTTTCAGCACCCTTTCCTGTTCCAACCATTATTGCTGTTGGCGTTGCAAGACCTAGTGCACATGGACACGCTATTACAAGTACTGCAATAAATATTGTTAGTGCAAACACAGGTGTTTCTCCAGCTACTAGCCAGCTTATAGACGCTATTATAGCTAACATAATTACTGTAGGTACAAAGTAAGCTGATATGATATCTGCTAGTTTTGCTATTGGCGCCTTGGAACCTTGTGCCTCTTCTACTAACTTAACAATTTGAGCAAGAGCAGTATCCTTACCAACCTTTGTAGCCTTATATTTAATAAAGCCTGTTTTATTAATACTTGCACCTATTACATTACTTCCTATAGACTTTTCCACAGGAATACTTTCACCAGTTAACATTGATTCATCAATCGCTGTACTTCCTTCTATAACAGAACCATCTACAGGAAGTTTTTCACCTGGTTTTACTAAAACCATATCCCCAACAACTACTTCTTCTACTGGAACTACAATTTCATTATTATTTCTCACAACAACTGCAGTCTTAGGCGCAAGTTTCATTAACGCCTTAATGGCTTGTGAGGTCTTACCTTTTGAAATTGCTTCTAAGTATTTTCCCAAGGTTATTAAAGTTAAAATAACCGCTGCTGATTCAAAATATAAATGCATTGCATATTCTGTTTCACCAGAATTTATTTTATAAATACCAAATAATCCATATATAAATGCTGCCAATGTACTTATAGCAATTAAAGAATCCATATTAGGACTCAATTTAAATAAATTTTTAATACCAATGCGATAAAATTTATATCCCATTATCATTACAGGCAATGTAAGCACTACTTGCACAATTGCAAAATTTAATGGGTTCATCATAGAATCAATTATATGTGGAAGCGGCATTCCTAACATATGCCCCATAGTTATTATGAGTAGTGGCGCTGTAAATATTAAGGATACAATAAATCTAATTAATAATATTTGGCTTTCCTCTAATTTTTTCTCTGTTGCTACTTGCTCTTCGTCCTTAACTAATTTATATCCAGCCTTATCTACAACAGCTTTAATTTCAGCATAACCAACTTCATCTTCATTAATATTTAAAGTAAGTTTTTCAGTTGCAAAATTGACAGCTGAACTTTGAACTCCATTAAGTTTTCCAGTAACTCTCTCAACTCTATTAGCACAAGCTGAACACGTCATTCCTTCGACTTTAAAAGTATAAGTCTTCAAATTTTTCTTAACACCATACCCTGCTTTTACTACTGCTGCTTCAATATTTTCATTATTTAACTTCGTTTCATCAAATTCAACACTCAGCGTTTCAGTTGCAAAATTAACATTTGCACTATCCACTCCATCTAATTTCTTAACAACTCTTTCAACTCTGTTAGCACAAGCTGAACACGTCATTCCTTCTATTTTCAATGCTTTTTTATTCATAATCTAAACTCACCTCTTTATTTTTTGAAATAATATCTATAGTTGAAGACTAAAGTTAAAAGCCATGTATTTTCTTTCATTTTATATTTCTCAACTCAAATAGAATTTTTTTCTACAACTTAAATTCCATTCACTCTGCACATTCTTCATAATTTATTTAGAAAGTAATTTCTCTAAAACCTTATTAAATTCTTCTATCTTTTCTTCCGGATTATTGTTATTGCATGCATCCTTAACACAATGGCGTAAATGCCCTTGAAGAATCATTAAATCTGCTTTTTTTATTAAAGATTGTACTGCCATTAATTGATTTGCAACATCTATACAATATCTATCGTCTTCAATCATTTTTATTATTCCTTCGATTTGACCTTTTGCCGTTTTTAATGATTGCAATGCTTTTTTTCTTTCTTCGCTCATGTTTTTCCTCCCATCCCCCCCGGGGGGTGTTGTTATTTTAAGTATATATCAATAATTTATTTTGTCAATATATTTTTTCTAAACTATATCTTTTGCTTAACCATATATCTTTTGTCCAAACATATATCTTTTATTCAACTATCTTAACTATATATTCAAGGTCAGACTATATTTTTTTCCTAACTATATTTTTTGTGAAGCTACATATTTTCTAACTTTCAATATTTCTTTTTTCATACTCGCGAACCTTAAAACTAGATTAACTCAGTTTTTCATCCCTTCCAAATTCTATAATCTCCTGACATAATAAAAAGGCATGAATTTAATTACTCTCAATCAAATTCACACCTTGCCCATTTCCTCATGATTTTTTAAGCCTTTTAAAATAATTTGCTTATAAAAAATATTTTCTCATTATAATTTTCATATAAACTTAACTTATCTCTTCGGAAGCTTCTTTGAGGTATTCTACAAACACCTTAACTATATGTGGATCAAATTGCTTTCCTGAGCACCTTTTCAATTCACTAATAGCCTCCTCTCTTTTCAAAGCTTTCTTATAAACAGTATTATTAGTCATAGCATCGTAGGCATCTGCAATACTTACAATTCTAGATATCAATGGTATGCTTTCTCCTTTTAATTTTAAAGGATATCCCCTGCCATCCCATCTTTCATGATGTGTCAATACACCTTTAGCCACATTATCTAATTGATTAGATGCTTTTACAATCCTATATCCCTTTTCTGTATGGGTTTTTACTATTTCAAATTCATCTTCCGATAAATTGCCCTGCTTAAGTAAAATATCCTCATTTATCGCTATTTTACCTATATCATGTAACTTTGCAACAATTGTCAATTCATCCATTACTGACATAGGCAGTGATAATTTTTTCCCAATAATTAAAGAATTATTCACAACACGTTCTGTATGTTCTTCTGTTTCCAAGCTCTTAGTTTGAAGTCCTATTTGCAACGAATACATTATGGAACTGCTCAAACTGTTTTTTTGCAATAACTTCTGTCTATATACCTTGTCTTCTGCTTCTCTTAAAGCATCATAAATGCTTTTGTTTAAATTATCAGTTATAGCTGATCCCAAGGATATACTTACATCAATTAAATCATGTTTGTAATTTTTACATTGATTTATTATTTTTTTTATAATATTTTCACATTCATAATCAGTGGTATTAGGAACTAAAATTACATATTCATCTCCACCAGTTCTGAATATTAATTCTCCATTTATACACACATCCTTTAATGCTTCTGCTATAAGCTTCAATAATTCATCACCTTGGCTATGCCCTAATGTATCATTTACCAATTTCAAGCCATTTGCATCTCCCATAATTACTCCCACTGGAAGATGTTCTTCACTTAAAAGTTCCTTTGCTTTTTCTTCAAAATAGGTTCTATTATATAAATTAGTTAGAACATCTGTAAAACTTATTCTCTTTAATTCTTCCTCTGACTTTTTCTTTTCAGTAACATCTAAAATAAGTCCAACCACTCCTACAGCATCATTTTTTTTATCTATTACAGGTACTTTTACCGCCTCAGTATATATCTCTTTTCCATCTTTTGATTGAAGTATTGTTTCCGCCTTTACACTTCGCTTATTTTGTAAAACTTCTGTATCTTCTTTGGTATACTTAATTGCCAATTCTTTTGATTGGTGTATCTCAAAATTTGTTTTTCCTATTAATTCCTCCATGCCTTTGCCATTATAAAAATCATTAAATTCTTTATTTGCATAAACATATTTGCCATCTTTGTCCTTATAAAAAACCATTCCTGGAAGTGTTTCCATTACTACTTTTAGTACATTTTCTTTTTCTTCTATAATCTTATCTTTTTCGTTTATTATATTTAAATTTGCATATATGCCAGCTATAGCAACTAATTGCTTGTCTCCGTTAATAAGTGGAATTATAGTAATTTTTCTATAGTTTCCATTTAAGTACCCTTCTTCTGTAATTGGTTCTAAAGTCTCTATAACTTTATTACAATATTTATACCCTTCATTACTTATTGCTTCATCAAAAATTTCATTGTCACTTAATCCAATAAAATCATCATCTTTATTTCTATATATTTTTTTATATTCTTTATTTACATATATAAATCTTAAATTCAGATCTTTAATCCATATAGGTTGTGGAATACTATCCACTAGTAATTTGAACATATTGTATTCCATTCTGACTTCTCCCCTTTAAGTTCATCTAAAATGATTATAACACCAAAATTTAAAAATTGCAGATAACTTCCAAATATCTAACAAAAAATATGTAAGTTAAATATAGGGTCTCTCAATCATAATTATTATTGAGAAACCCTATATTGTCCCTTATTGTTTAAAGTTAATCTTAATGTTAACTATTTCACTATTACTTCCAATTCTTATTGGTGGTCCCCATGTACCATAACCTGAACTTACAATTAAATTAAAATTATCTTTTTTCAAATATCCATAATCTTTTTCATTTAAATAACCTGTAACCAAATTACCTGGGAATATCTGTCCTTTATGTGTGTGTCCTGAAAGTTGTAAGTCAACATTTTCTACTTCCGCTTCATCTAATTGCTCTGGTCTATGATTTAATACTATAATTGGAAAGGATTTATCAACATCTTTTAATATTTCCGCAAGTGGTTTCATACCTTCACCTGTTATTCTTTTACTTGCTGGATCATTTCTTCCCACTACATAAAAGCTATCTGCTACTTCTATTTGTTCATCTTGCAAAAATTTTACATTTCCATCCTTAAAATAAGAAATAGTCTCTGATAAATCTCCAGCTCCATATTCATGATTTCCTGTAATATCATACACACCATACTTTGATTTTATTTTCTTAAAAACTTCTCTAGAATATTCTTTTAACGTTGTTGATGTATTTTCATCAAATATATCACCACAAAACAAAACTATATCTGGATTTAATTCATTAATTGAATCCACCATTTTATCTACACCATTTTCTTTTATACCTATTCCCATATGAACATCAGAAATCATAACAACATTTAATGACTTAATTTCCCCTGCTTTTTTCTCTATGTTAACTTCATAATTAGTTACAACTTTATTTTGAGCATTCCAAATCCCAAAGCCAACTATAATAAACACTATAATAAATACTGAAACCCCATTAAGATATACCTTTTTTAATATTTCTCTCGTTGAATCTCTAAGTTTAATTTTCTTTAAAATAAACCTTAATATATCGACAACTAAAAATATCATAGCTAAATAAATAAAAGCTCCAATATAAATATAGCCAACTAATGCAAGTATGGATAAAAATCCATTATCTATACTTAATAGTCCTTTAATCATATTACTTAAAATAAAAGCTAATGCTATAATCCAATATATTAACCAATATATTGCCCAATGTAATCTGCGTTTAAATTTCACTCTTTTATTTAGAATTATTTTTTTCCCTTTTGTTCCAATGTAATAACAAAGGATTATGTACAAACCTAATATAAGAAAAACTGCTAATATCATTTTACTGTTCATTTTTTAATTACCTCAATCTATATTTTTATAGTTCTTATCTACTAGTTCCTTTAATCCATCTTCTGCTAACTTAGCAAAATATTTTGCACAATTTAAAACTGCATTCTCATCTACTTGACACTATGGATGATGGTGAGCATAAGATAACCCTGTTCCTACAGCAATAAATGCACTTGGTATCTTCCTTTGATAATATGCAAAATCCTCTCCTTCTAGACCCATAGAAATTTTTTTCACATTATAACCTGCTCTTACTCCAATTTTTGTACTAAATTCAACCCATTCTTCCGTATTATTTGTTGCTGGTGACCCTTCATGCCAAATAAGTTCTGCACTACCTCCAAAAGATAAAGCTATTCCAAAAATTATTTCCTTCATTCTTCAAGCTATTAACTCACGTATATATTCATTTAAAGTTCTAGCTGTACCTTCAATATATGCGGATTCAGGTATTACATTCCATGTATTTACTACTTCTATATGTGTAACGCTTAAAAGTGCTTTTTCTGTCGCACATATATTACGGCTTATAATTGTTTGAAGCGCTGTAACTATATTACTTGCAAGTATAATTGCATCCACTCCTCTTTCTGGTTTAGCTGCATGACTTCCAACCCCTGTAATCTTAATTTCAAACCTATCTACGGCTGCCGTCATAGCTCCAGCTTTTATCCCCATAACCCCAACTTCTGCATTTGAAACATTATGTACTCCTAAAATTGCAGCTACATAAAAATCATGGCCACAAGCATGCATTCTTCCATTGACCTTAGATTTGTTTGGTAAGCTTGTCTCTTCTTGGATCGACAATGCATAAATATCACATCTAATTGCAACAACTGTCCCGTTAGGATTTCCTTTTATTTGTGCTACAAACCCTGTTTCAAGAGGTCAATCAAGAATCTCTATATCAACTTTTTTTAATAATTTTCTTATTAATTTTGTTGTTTCAAATTCCTCATTAGGTAATTCAGGATTTTCATGCAATTGACGATATGTCCCTATAAGTTCATCATTTAAATTCTCTATTATTGATAATAATACCTTATTCATCCTATTATCCCCTTTTAATTGTTGCTTAAATTATAGCATCTCTTCTTAAGGTGTCAATAGATAAAACAAATACCGTATTTTCCTCTTTAATACATATAGCTTTTAATAATCAGATGCTTACTGTTCACTCTAAAAATTCCATCAAGGATGTTTTAAAAAAATGTTGTTATAGTTTCCAACAAAATTACGGTCAACTTTTAGCCTTCAAAGGATAATTCGCTGTTTTTTTATAAATAATCTTATATTCTTAATAAATACTCAAAATAATCTTATATTTTCAATTCTTGTATACTAATTTCTTTTGTTTTTATAAATATATTTTTGAAAGACAAATTAGAGATTATATCTATATAGTCCATTTTTCTATTCAAATTAAATAGTACAAAAAATGAAAGGTATCCTTCCAAATATTTTGTTGCAACTCCTTTAAATTTGCCAAGCCATATTTTTAAATTCATGATAATATATTTTATTCTGTCATCAGTTTTAACTTCTTTTACTAATTTTTCGTTATGCTTTTTTGCTTCTATTTGAATATATCTATCTTGATATGCAACAATATAAGATCTTTTTTCAATTTTTGAGTAAATCTTATCGCTAAATATATTCCAATTCCAACAATCCTTAAATATTGGCATAGCAAGCATTGAATCTTCATTCCCTCTTGCTGCTATAATCCAAATATTTCTCCTTCTTTCTTTTATTACGATATTTCTACTTTCCTTAAAATTTTCTTTTAATATAGTCTTATTAATATGTACATCTCCGTTTAATCTATTAGGTATGCTATCGATTTTTAATCCATGTAAAATTTTATGTCTCCAATAAAATGCTGTTGCCAAATTTATATTTAATTTTTCAGCACTGAATCTTAATGACTTTCTTTTCATCATTAATTCAATAAATTTTATCCATTTGTTTAAGTCTTTCTTCGAATAGCTCCATAAAGAATTTGTAACTTTCGAAAAAGTTTTTCCACATTCTTTGCATTTATTATCTTTGGATTTGCTTATAACTTCCATATCTAATATACTTATTACTACCACAAATAGGACAACATTCAATTTTCTTATTTCTATAAATGTTATCTTTGATGAAATTATTTATGTGCAATTTTAATTTCTTTGAATTTACTTTTTTCTGTATCAAAAGACCACCTCACGCATAATATTATTTCAATTAATTTACACACTATAATTAGATAATTAACATAGAACAATTATTCATAATTATTCACTGTGTATTAGTTAAATTGAATATATATCTAATTCCTTTCAATACTTGCCATATAATTAAGATTTTAAACACTAACAACATTTATTTAAAACAAATCATATGGAAATAAAATAGTAATATTTACCCCAAACTTAGAAATAAATATTACTATTGAAATTTTGTAATTAATCAAGTCACTCAGAAACATAAGCAAATGAAAATATTATTCTCCTTAATAATAACTCTGAAAATCCTTTTGTATTATCATTATTAACTATGTTTAATATTCTATAGAATATTAATTTTTCAAGTCATCTTTTAAATATTAGATTTCAATTATTAATTACTCTTCTCTATAATCTGCTTTAACCACACCTTCAAATTTATCCATATATTTTTTATATTCCTCAATAGTAAATTTAGGATTAAATTCTGCCTTGATTTGTTTAGCCTTTATAGCTTTTTCTTTTAGTAATCTATATGCTGTTAATGCCATAATTTTAGCAGTAACAATATAAGCTATTTCTTCGTTCACTACTTTAAAATATTCTGAATGCAGCCCACCTTCAACTCCTCCAGTTGCAAATTTTAGTGTAGGCATTATATGTGTTAAATCTCCCACATCACTTGAACCAGCTGTATGACTATTAGATTCAATTTCTTTTACTAATCCATTAGGCAATAAACTATTTGATATATCTAAAATGTCTTCTGATGGTTTTAATGGTATTACCGGAAGGTATCCTGGTGATGTTATTATTTCTACTTCTCCACCAACAGCTAAAGCACCTGATTTAAATGCTCTGTTTACTTTTTTACTTGCATCTTCGATTGCTTCTACATTTTTTGCTCTAACTAAACTCTCAATTACAAGTTCATCAGGAATAACATTTACTAAACCTCCACCTTTAGTTATTATAGAATGAACTCTAACTGAATCTTCATCCTTAAAAGTTTCCCTTTGATAAGCTACTGCATTCAGTCCTAAAGAACCTGCATTTACTGCATTAATTCCTAAATGTGGAGTTCCTGCTGCATGAGAAGCTCGACCTTTATATCTAGTAACTTTTGACACAAATCCATTACTTGTCCCATCACCTACTACTACATCAAAACCATTTGGATCAGAATGATGAACTACTGAAATATCTACATCATTAAATTCGCCAATTCTTATAAGTTCACTCTTTCCTCCACCATACTTAATCAAATTTTTCTCTTTTAAGGAAAGTTTAAATTCTATTTCTCCATATTCTTCAGCTGGTACTGCAAAAAATATTACATTACCATCTAAGGAATTTTTTATTTCTTCATCTGATAAGGAAATGGCTGCTCCTATTATTCCTGCTAACTGGGTATGATGACCACATGCATGGCATGCACCTGTTTTTTTATCTGCCCATGGATTATTGGGAGATACTACTGCATCTAATTCTCCAATTAAGGCTACATTTATATCTTCAGAATTTTTCTTTTTCAAATATCCTTTTATTCCTGTTATTGCAAGATTAGTTTTAACTTCTTCGCTATTTTCTTTTAAAATTTCTAGTACCTTTTGTGCCGTTCTCTCTTCTTTATATCCAAGTTCGGGATGTTCATATATGTCTTTTGCAAAATTAATAATCTTTTCTCTATTTTTATCAATAATTTCTACTATTTTCTTTTCAATTTTATCCATATTATTTCTCTCCTGTCTTAATAATTTAAAGGATGAATTTATGTTCACTTTTAATCTTAATTTTAATTCACTTAATGCCTGACTCTACATATAGTATGCATGTAAATCATATCAAACTCATGATTCCATGAAAATTATTGTGCTTAAAGGCAGATAACTATATGTATTTAATGAATTTTCTCCATCAATCATACTTATCTGCCTTTTAGATTATATTGTTTAATTATTTTAATTCTTCTGGTATAAACCAATAATTATTTTTATTGTGCTCAGCCATATAATCTTTAAATTCTTGTGATTTATATGCCGCTACTATATCTTTTGCCCATTTACTGTCTTTATTTTTTTCATCAACAATAGCTACAAGCTGTAATTCTTTACTAACATCTTCTGATAATAATGATTTTGAAGCATCTATTTTTGATGAATACACTATACTTCCTGGCAATACAGCAAAATCTATATCATCTAGAGCACGTGGAATTTGTGCTGAATCCATTAGAGTTATATCAAGCTCATAAGTATTTTCACTAACATCGTTTATAGTTAATGTTGTTGGGTTTGCATCTTCTTTTAATTTAATCCATCCAGCTTTTTTAAGTAATCTAAATGCTCTTGCTGTATTTGAAGGATCCTTAGGGATCGCTACTTTTTGTCCTTTTGCTACTTGATCGATTGAAGTATGTTTATTAGAAAAAATTCCTGCTGGCACTGTTGGAATAGGTGTTAATGGAGTTAATTTAGCATTAGTTTCCTTATTAAAATTATTTGCATATGCTGTATGCTGGTCTACATTAAAATCAACGCTACCTTCCGTTAATGCTACATCTGCTTGTCTTAAATCTGAAAAATTTATGGCTTCAATTTTATAACCGTTTTTCTCCAATATCGGTTTAACTGCATCAATGAATAATTCACTATATGGTCCTGGAGAAATCCCCATTTTTATACTCTTACTTTCTGTCTCCGAAACTTTGTTAGCAGTACTTGCACTACTTCCACAACCTGCTAAACCTAAAGCAAGTGTCCCTGCTGTCACCCCTATAATAATTCTTGTAAATAAATTCTTTTTCATATTTCATTCTCCCCACTCTTAAAATTTTCTATATCAATTCTTTATTTTTCTTATAGCTTTAGTAGTATTTAAATGCATGAATATACTTTTAAATTACAATATTAATAGCCTAAAGGCTATTGCATATTATAACTGAAATTATTACCATACTTAATGTCTTCTTGCTTTTCTTGCCAACCTATTTCCTAAACTCTGAATAACTTGTACAAAAAGTATTAATATTATTACAGTAATAACAATTACTTCTGTATCAAACCTTTGGTATCCATAGGAAATAGCTACATCTCCTATTCCCCCGCCACCAACAGTTCCAGCCATTGCAGTAGCTCCAATTAATCCAATAGTTGCAGTTGTTAAGGTCAATATAAGAGATCCTAATGCTTCTGGTAAAAGGAAATGCCATATAATTTGTATTGTTGTTGCCCCCATTGCTTCTGCAGCTTCAATAATTCCACTATTAACTTCTAATAAAGAGTTTTCAACAAGTCTCGCAATATATGGAATTATATATACTATTAAGGGAACAATTGCTGCTTTAGTTCCAATAGATGTTCCAACTATCAATCTTGTAAATGGAACAATTGCTACAAGTAAAATTATAAATGGTAGTGAACGAACAATATTGATAATGTTATTTAATACTGAAAAAATAACTTTATTTTTAACAATTCCACCATTTTTAGTTATAACAAGTAATACTCCAAAGGGTATTCCGAATAAAGCACCTACAATTAAAGAAATACTTACCATTTGTAATGTTTCTACAATAGCTTTAATTATCTGAGGTCCAGTTATTGTCATCATAGTGCTACCTCCTCTATTCCAACATTTTTATCTTTCATAAATTCATATGATTTTTGTATATTCTCTTTTTCACCTTTCAATTCAACTATTAGATGTCCTAATATATTACCTTGTAATTCAGTAACATTAGCAAACAAAATATTGGGCTCAACATTAAATTTACTACATGCTTGTGCAAGTATAGCTTGTTTTGAATTTTCCCCTATAAATTTAAGTTTTAAAACTCTACTTTTGGTATCTTCATAATTAATTCCTTCCAATACTACCTTAGGAACTTCATCATGCACAACTGTACGAACAAAATTTTTTGTTGTTTCCTCCTTAGGATTTCCAAAAACATCTATTAAATCACCTTGCTCTATAATTTCTCCTTTTTCCATAACAGCTACCTTGTTACAAACTTCTCTAATAACATTCATTTCATGTGTAATCATTAAAATTGTTATATTATATTCTTTATTAATTTTCTTCAGCAATTGTAATATAGAATCTGTTGTTTGAGGATCTAATGCTGAAGTTGCTTCATCACATAAAAGAATTAATGGATTTGTAGCAAGTGCTCTTGCTATACCAACTCTTTGCTTTTGCCCTCCTGATAATTCATCTGGATAGGCTTTAGACTTATTTTCTAATCCAACAAATTCTAATAATTCCTTTACCCTGCTTTCAATTTCACTCTTTGGAGTATTGTTTAATACAAGAGGAATAGCAACATTTTCAAAAACAGTTTTGGATTCAAGTAAATTAAAATTTTGAAAAATCATTCCTATCCGCTTTCTTATATCACGCAATTCTTTTTTGTTTAATCTTTCTAGGTTTTTATTATCAACAATTACTTCTCCTGATGTAGGCTTTTCTAAATAATTAACCATTCTTATTAAAGTACTTTTACCAGCTCCACTGAATCCAATAACACCAAAAATATCACCTTGTTCAACTTTTAGGTTTACTCCTTTAAGTGCTTCTACTGTAACATCTTTTCTATTAAATACTTTTCTTATATTTCTCAATTCAATCATTAAGATACCCCCCTTCCTTAAATGATTTTAAGATTTATCAATTTAAAATTGCTTTCAAAATTTCATTCCAATAAAACATATATATTTACTAGGAATAACTATGTTTTTAATTATAGCACTACTTTTCGCCATGTCAATATCTTTTCCAAATATGTTGTACTTAATAAATTATCTGAATAAAAATAAAAACTTTGTTAACAATTAATGTTAACAAAGTTTTGCATATCACTTTATTTTTTTATTAATTTAAAACAACTCACTTATTTTTCTATTTCATAAGATTTGTTGCTGCCATAACCCCTATAACAAATATTATATAAAAAGCGATATATCCTAAAGACCAACGTCCACTAAAGGAATACTTAATCTTTTCATGAGTTTTTAATATTCTAGTGTCTTCCTTTAGGGTTTGAAGAAATTCTTGCCCATACAAGATAACAAATAACGTAAGTGCTGAAACTCCTACTAATAGATATACCATTCCAAATAAACCTTCTACTACTGGCATTTTAAGTGATGATATTCCTGTTGCTGTAAATGCTATTGTATTATTAAAAATATGAGCTATTATTGATGGAAAAATAGATTTAGATTTAATTGTAATAAATGCTAGTACAGTTCCCATCAAAACTGGATTAATAAATTGAACCAAATTTAAGTGGAACATAGAAAATAAAATTGAAGATACGATAATTGCTGTTAAGTTTCCATACTTTTGCATACTCTTAAGTATAAAACCTCTGAATATTATTTCTTCTAAAATAGGCCCTAGTAAACAAACATAAGTTAAAAACAATACTAAATATTCCCTTTGATTGGGAAGGGTAAAATCTGGCTGTGGAATAATTATTCCATAATGTTTGATAATTGTTGAGTAGATTAAGTAAATCATACTCGAAATCATTCCTGTTCCTATACATGAAATTGTTCCTAACAATACAAACATTTTGGGTGCTTTATTAGATGTAAATACATCGTCTCTAAGCCTTATCTTTGTTGTTTTAATTGCTATTATAATTGCTACAACATCACCAATTATACATGGAAGGTATCCTATCCAAAAGCTATATGCATCCTTTGATATTCCAAGAATAATATTTGCCTCAAGATTAGTTATTATATCTATTCCTAAAATAACACCTTTAGTCTTAATTATTAGTTTAAATAAATATCCAATAGCATAGGTTAATATTGCTAATATAAGGAGCATTCTTGTGCAATTTCCCCCAGTTTTCTTTAAATCTTCTTTTAAAGAAAATTTTCTACTCATAACTTCTTGTTGAAAATCATTTATCATTGTTCACTAGCTCCCTTACTTACTCATCTAAAAGCATATAATTCTTCTCTTCTATCCTTCTTTATATCAAAACGCTTTTTTACTTCTTTGATTTTTTCTATTTCTAAATCATTTATTATAAGTATCTCTTCTGAATTTATTTCATTTAAAATTTGTCCATCTGGATTTACAAAAATTGATTTTCCGTTATACTCAAGTCCGTCACTAAAGCCTGTTCTATTTATCCCTATAACATAACATTGATTTTCTATAGCTCTTGCTTTTAATAATGTTATCCAATGTTCTTCCCTAGATTTGGGCCAGCTTGCTGCTACTGTTATTATTTGTGAATTTCTAGATGCTATTTGAAATATTTCTGGAAATCTTAAATCATAGCATATAAATGGAGTTATTTGAAACTCATTTATTGGACAAGTACATATTTCCTCACCTTTATAATACTTATCATCTTCTCCACTATAAGAAAATGGATGTATTTTAGTGTACATAGCTAAAATATCTCCATTTTTAGATATAATAGTGTATTTATTCTTTCCCTTTTTATCAACCTTTATTGCAAATCCTAGTCCTATATTTATGTTATTGTCTATAGCCAATTGCTTAATCCAATTTATTATCTGCTCTTCTGATAATAACAGCTTATTAACATCCATTGTGAAACCTGTTAGTGACATCTCTGGAAACAGCAATAATTCTACATTACTTTGTAAAGCCTTCGTAACAAAAGCCTCAATCTTTTTCATATTTTCTTTGCTATTTTCCCAAGCTATATCTATTTGAGCTATTCCTGTAATCAAAAGTTTCTTCCATTCCAACCCCAATTTTCAACTTCTTCATACTTAACGTATATTTTGTTTTGAGGTATTCCTAATTCTTCTTCGTATATTTTACAAATTTCTGCTGTTAAATTAGAATAAGCATCTTTACTTGCTTTGCCAAATATTTTCACTTCTACAAAAGCACCTTTTTCTAACTTTTCTCCTGCAAGATATAGTGAATATTCATCTTCAAATCCAACCATTAAAACTGTTTCACTTTTTCCTGGAATTAGCTCTATAGCTTTTCCTAATCTCTTTTTTATAATTTCCTCTTTTTCACTTGAAATTTTCACACTGATTCTTGATCCTATAAATGGCATATACTTTAATCTCCTTAATGTAATGTATTTAGGTTAATAAAGGCAACCTATAATCCTTTATAAGCTTTATTTGCAATTTTTTCAATTTTATTTTATTATTTCTAATTATAGCACATACTACTCAAATACTCACTGTTACTCTTATTTTTTAATAAAATTTTAAATTTATTAATATATCATCTAACATGTTGAGCAAATTCACTAATTTTTGTTTATATATGTTGCAATTAGATTTCTACATGTAAATTATTTTCAGATGGTTATAATTACAAGTTTTTAGATGTAGATTTATTATTATAATATATATTATGAATTCTTTGCCTTTATATCTTCTAATCACATCATTTCTACACAAGTTATCTTTGCAGACTTTTGCTTCTATTTTTATGATATTATCACTTGTTAAATTCCTATCTTTATCATTAAACCTTTTTAAATAAATAATACCTATCATCAAATATTATAAGCTTTCTCAAAACATAGATATCTGACCATCTTCATATCCAATCTTATACGCCGTAATAATATCCTTCATTTTATATAATATACCAAATTTATTACATTCTTTTTTAAACACCTGCCATAATTCTTTTGCCTTTGGAGATCTGCATTCATAATCATTTTTAAATTGCTCTAAGTATTTTTGTTTAATTCCGGAAAAATTTTCATCAAGTTTTTTATAATACCAATCTCGTTGATTTTGTCTTAAGGTAACGCCAAAAGCAGGATATATAAATTTAGCTCCATTTTCATAAGCAAGCTTTACTATTCCCAATATATTATCTTCATTATCTTCTAAAAACGGAAGTACTGGCATAAGCAGTATCCCTGTAAAAATATCATTGTCAGAAAGTTCTTTTATTGCCGAAAATCTTTTTGATGCTGGCCCTACATTAGGTTCTATCTTTTTACAAAGTTCATCATCACAAGTTGTTATAGTTATTTTAACAAGTACTGGAGAATGATTCTTTATTTTTTTTAAAACATCAATATCTCTTGTAACCAAACCGCTTTTTGTTGCAATTGAAACTCCAAAACCATGGGTATTAATAAGTTCTAAAGCACCTCTTGTCAAACAATATTCTTTTTCTAGCGGATTATAAGGGTCACTCATTGCACCTGTTCCTACAATTCCTGTTTTTTTCTTTGATTTAAGCTCTTTATTGATTAGGGCAAGAGCATCTTTTTTAGCTCTTACTGTATCAAAATTATCTATTCTATAACATTCACTACGACTATCACAATAAATACAGCCATGACAGCAGCCCTTGTAAATATTCATATTATAATTATTTCCAAACCAAGCATTATGCTCAGCATATCCAGATACGATAGTTTTCGTTGCTACAAATTCCATCACATGCTCTCCTTCCATTATTCTTATTCAATTAGTCTAGAACTTTTCTCTTTTATTAAATAATTACATGTATTTGCAGTTACTTTAAATATCAATGTGTATTTCAATTAAAAAAGTACCCTTAATTAAAATTACAGTTAATAATTTAATTTCAAAAAATCCCTAAAGTATTTCAGCCTTAATTGTTAACTATTAATTCTTAGCTATAGTATATATATCTAATTTATTGCAATATAAATATGTATTTCCTGCTCACCTATTTCACTGCCACTTATATATTCCTCAAAATCAAAAGTATATTTTCTATCTAAATCCATTGCCCAAATCTTAGCCCAACATTCACCTACTACTTCTTTTACTTTTCCTTTAACTACAAATTTTGCATATTTTCCTTCTACAATTTTTTTCATTTGAATTGCCTTTGGCAAATTTTCTTTCTCAGAAATTTCACAGCAAATCATAACATCATAATCACCACTAACTTTATCTTCATAATTTGTATATAAACCAATAGTATTACTATTTTTTTTATTTGGAATTATTGAATAAAATCCATCTTCAAAAAATTTCTGCCAAGCTTCACCTATAGTTTTTCTCATGTCGGGAGCATTATTGCTTGTTCTAATTACAATTCCTGCTATTATTTTTTCTTCTAAATATACAACTTCATAATCCATCTAATATACCTCTTTTCATAATAATAATATAATAATTATTCTCAAAACTCTACTTGAAACTAAATCATATTTTTTAATTTAATCTTCAAAATATGATTTATATTTAACTATTACTTAGTATATCAATTATAATCTGACAACAGTATGTCATATTATTTTTATCATTTAGTGGCGATTTTTAAATATTATTTAGAAAAAATTAGTATTTAGTTAAATTTTTTCTTAAAATATGGTATATTATTTATATATTTATTATTATATAAGTTCTAATTAAATTACTTTACTACATTAAAACCATGTAAAGTAATCAAGTATATATGTTACCAAAAGTAATCTTCATTAAAATTAGTTATGGCGACTTGATTTTGTTGAATAATCAAAACTACATATATATGTAATTCATTTGTTTATTTGAATACATATTAGAGATTAATTCTCTTATTATATTTGTATAAGTTGGGGGAGGTTTTTTATTATGGTTATTGATAAATTAACACCAAAAATTCTAATCATTGATGACAATACTGCTAACATTTTACTTCTATCAAAAATGTTAAAAATAGCTGCTTATAATAATATTAAAACACTGACTGATTCTAGAGAGATTTTAGATACCCTCTCTGTATATATGCCAGATTTAATATTGTTAGACTTTAGAATGCCATTTATTGATGGTCTTGAAGTCATAAATATATTAAATTCTGTAAAAGATTACAAAAATATACCTATAATTATGATTTCTGCTGAAAATGACAAAAAATATTATGAAAAAGCACTAGCTAATGGTGCTATAGATTTCATTACTAAACCTTTTAATTATAATGATATAGTTTTAAAAATAGAGAAAACTTTACATGTAATTTAGTAACTAAAATAGATTTGATAAAGTAAGGGTGATACTATGAGGGGAAAAAGGGGTAATAAAAGTATTTCACTTTATAAATGGATTTGGCAATCTTACATTCATACAGTCTTAATTCCATTAATACTTATTGAATTAATTTTTATTGTTATATATTTCAGTTCATTTGCTTGGTCTCATAAGAAAAATGTAATTCTTTTAAAAGAACAAGCTCAAAGTGAAGCTGAACATATCGTAAATCAAGAAGCTAATTCAATTAATAATCAATTGACCAGTATTTCAAATTCAGTAATGCTTTTTCGCAATCAAATTAAACAAGCTTTATTAACACCAGCAACTTTGATAGCTGCTGATTCTAACAGATTAACTTATTCAAAAAATGGTACTTTATATACTAATGAAGATAGTAAAGATGGTAGCGTCTCAATATTTTATAGTGGTATTATCTCTACTAAAGAAGAACAACAACAAAAGGTTTCTAAGGTTTTAACAACACAAAAATTAATGGCTGATATAAAAGATACTGAACCACTTGCATCTTCTATATACTTTAATTCCTTTGATTCCTTAAATGTTACTTATCCTTATTCCAATAATATTTCTCAATCTTATTCTTTAGTAAATATTCCTTCGCATAATTTTTATTATGAAGCTGATGTTGGACATAACCCCAATAAAAAAGTAATATGGACAAATTCATATTTAGATCCCTTAAGCAATGGATTAATAACCTCAGCTATATGCCCAGTTTATAATGATAATTTTTTAGAAGGAGTTGTAGGTATTGACATAACTCTCGATACTATTTCAGATCAAATCTTGACCATGCAAATTCCATGGCAGGGGTATGGATTATTAGTAGACAAAAATGGACGTATTCTCTCAGTTTCTAATAAAAATGAACTTGATTTAGGTTTAACTGAAAATAGTTATTCTAATATTAATTTAAAAGATAAGTTAAATACAGATGAATTTAATTTATATAAGAATCAAAATCTTGCTTCTTTAGCAAATGAGGTAACAAATAATTCTTCTGGTTTTTCTACTTTTAATATAAAAGGTAATTCTAAATTTATATCTTGGACTACAATATCTAATACCGACTGGAAACTGCTTGTTATCGTTTCTGAGGAAAACATTTATTCTAAGATAAATGCTTTAAAATATAGCTTAATTAAAATGGGTATATTTATTATAGCTGGATTGCTTTTATCTTATTTTATATTTTTTATACTCCTTTATAGAAAAGCACAGAAAGCAAGTTATACTTTTGCAAATTCATTACTACAAATTAATAACATGGTACAAAAAATTGGTAATAGAGAATATAATCCTAGCCCCCCTATGCTTGATATTTTAGAATTCAAGGATATATGCACACAGTTAATTAAAATGGGAGAAAACTTAGGTGAAACAAATAAGAATCTGTTACTTACTCAATATCAGCTAATGAAAAAAGAAACTGATTTGAAAGCTCTTGTTAATTCTATTAACGATATAATTGTAGAAGTAGATGCTAAAGGAAATATTACAAACTTTTGGTCTAAATCCCATCGAGATTTATTTAAGCTATATGAGCAAGGCGCTTTTAATTCAATTAATGATCTTTTGGATATAGAAACCTCTAAAATTGCTCGAAAAAAAATCTTTTATGTGATGAAAACAAAAGAAAATACCTCTATAGACTTTAATATTGAATCAAATTCAGGTTTAAAATGGTTTCAGGCTTCTATATCTCCACGTTTAAATAATTCAACTAGAGTTGTAGTTTCTGCTCGTGATATAACTGTTCAAAAGAAAATGTCTAAATCGCTTATTGCCGCAAAAGAAGAAGCTGAAAAGGCAAGCAGGGCAAAATCTGAATTTTTATCAAGCATGAGCCATGAACTTAGAACACCTCTTAACGCTATTTTAGGCTTTTCTCAAATTTTAGAATTAGATCCAGAATCACCACTTACATGTTGTCAGCAAGAAAGCGTTACAGAAATATTAAAGGCAGGTAACCATTTACTTGAGCTCATAAATGAAGTACTAGATTTGTCTAAAATTGAATCTGGAAAACTAAGTATTTCAATTGAATCAGTGTCAATTAAATCTGTAATGGAAGAAACTCTTTCTATAATAAAACCCTTTGCAGATACTAATAAAATTAAACTTATTAGTCCTTCTATAGAAAATTCAGATGAATTTGTTTATGTTGATAATACTCGTTTAAAACAAATCCTGCTTAATTTGCTTTCTAATGCAATTAAGTATAATAAACCTAATGGAGAAGTAACTTTTTATCATGATAAAATTGATGATAAATATAAATTTCACGTTATTGATACTGGTATTGGATTATCAAATGCTGATTTAGATTTAATCTTCAAGCCGTTTCAACGTTTAAACAAACTCAACAATTCAATTGAAGGAACAGGCATTGGCCTTACAGTTGCAAAACAGCTTGTTGAGTTAATGAATGGTAACATATACGTAGAAAGTGAAAAAGGTTTTGGAAGTCACTTTTGTGTTGAATTTCCAGCTGTTAATATTTGTGCTACAGAAGCAGCTGAAATTGTACTATTAAGTGAAGGTCATAGTTCTCTCTCTGAAGAAAAACATTATACTGTTCTTTATATAGAAGATAACCCTGCAAATTTAAGACTTGTAGAACGTATTTTAAATCAAATTACAAACATAAAAATGCTTTCTGCAACTTCTGGAGAATTATGTGTCGATTTAGCTATTGCACATAAACCAGACCTTATATTATTAGATATTAATTTACCTGGAATAGATGGTTATGAAGTTTTTAAAAGACTTAAAATGTATGAGGAAACTAATAGCATCCCTATTGTTGCCATAAGTGCTCATGCAATGCCAAAGGATGTAACAAAGGGTATTTCAATTGGCTTCACGGACTACATTACCAAGCCAATTAATGTTGCTAAGTTTACTGAAAAAGTATCCAACATCTTACTAAATACTGACTCCAAAAATGAAAACTAAAATAAACGGATGGAGGTATGTACATTATGGATTACAATAATATATATGATATAGCTGGTTTTGCCCATGATTTGGGGCTTAGCATTGAAGATGTCTCAGCGCTATATGCTGAGTTGGTTAATGAACTTAAGTCAGCTCTCTTAGAATTAAAACTTTTTATATACAATAAAGATTTGGTAAAAATACAAATGATAATTCATAATATAAAAGGAGTTTCTGGTAACTATAGATTAACGGATATATACGACGAAACTTCTAAAATCAATGATGATTTAAAAAATAAGGACTATTCTGAATTTAAAAGAGATTTAAATCACCTTTGTAATATTACTTATACAGCTATAGAAGAGATAACAAACTTCTTCAAACACAAATCTATTTCTATTTAAAACTGCCAATGGATTGAATAACTGCATCATAAATTATAAAATAAACAAAATAGCTATATAAATTAAATACAAATTTATATAGCTATTTTACTTTTTTGCCACCTTCTAACTTATCATGATCTTGTGGCTCCTTAAAGATTTTCCTCATGAATATTAACATCAAACTCTAACTTTCTCATAACTTCAATAAGTTTTGCTGTATTAATTGGTTTTGTTACATATACTTCACAACCTAGTTCAAAAGCCTTTTGAACATCTTTTGCATTATCTAAAGCTGTAATTAGAAATTTTTTAGAAAGCTTCTCTTGATTTATTCTCTTATCCTTTTCAATAGAACTAATCATCTTTAATGCTTTTAATCCATCTAACTTTGGCATCATTATATCAAGGCATATTAGATCATAAGGTTCAGCTTCTTCTAGGGAAAACATAAATGCGCTAACTGCTTCTTCCCCGTTAACTACCATATCACAATCACCATATTGTGAAAAAAATTTAAATAAAAACCTTCTATTAATATAGTCGTCTTCTGCAATAAGAATTTTCATTAATTGACCATCTCCTCTTCCAGCTTATTATTTTAACATTAGTTTTACTATACTATTTTTCAATTGCTGAAATATTACCTTTACCTTATCTTGATTATTTCTTCTCGCATTTGCTTTCAATTTAAAACCTAGCATTACTAAATCATCAAATTTAGATAGAAGTATAGAATTATTTATAAATTCAGCTAATTTTTCAATTTTCTTCATGTCATTTTCTGCTTCATTCATTTTCAAAATAAAATTTTCAAATTCTCTGTTTAGTATTAAAGAACTCTCTTTTTTAGCTAATTCCTCCATAGAAGCTTCTTTCTCTAAACTTCTATAATCATCACTAAAATTATTTTCTTCAACAATCTTAAAATTTGCTGTAAAACTAAAAATACTGCCTTCATCCTTTATACTCTCTGCCCAAATTTCTCCACCTAGCATTCCAACTAGCTGCTTTGATAATGCAAGTCCGAGTCCAGTTCCACTATATTCACGAGAATAAGAGTTATTTAGCTGGCTAAAGCTTCTAAAAAGCTGATTCATATCTTCTTCCTTAATGCCAATACCAGTATCTTTAATAGAAAATTGCAAAATAATATCTTTATCATCTCTAAAATTTTCTTCAATGTTTAAAGTAATAACACCTTTTTTAGTAAACTTTATTGCATTACTTATTAAGTTATTTAGTATTTGCTGAAGCTTTCCAGAATCTCCATATAGGAATTCTGGAATCTGTTCAAAGCTATTACATTCTAGTGTAATTCCTTTTCTTGTTGTATCATAACTATAAATCTTTAAAATCTTGTATATTATTTCTTTGAGACTAAAGTTCCCCTGCTTTAATTCCATCTTTCCAGCTTCTGATTTTGAAAAATCAAGAATTTCATTTACAATGTTAATTAATGAATATGCACTATTTTTCGCAATTATAAGATTTTCTTTATATTCACCATTTAATTCTTCACTCATTAAAGTTAGCTCGATCATTCCTATGATGCCATTAAGTGGTGTACGTATTTCATGACTCATATTTGCAAGAAAATTACTTTTAGCTCTATTTGCAGCTTCTGCTTCTTCCTTTGCCCTTATAAGAATATTTTTCATATCTTCATCAGCTTTTTTTCTTGCAATTCTTGCATTTAATTCATCAAGCTCACGCTTTACAACAGGGCCCAGCCGAGCTAACTTGTCCTTCATTATATAATCTCTACAACCGGCACGCATGGCTTCTACAGCTACTTCTTCTCCAATTTCGCCTGATACTATAATAAAAGGTATGTCTAGCTTAGTTTCATTTAATATCTGCAAGGCTTCAATGGAACTAAATTCAGGCATTACATGATCTGATAAAATTATATCCCAACGACTAGAATTTAATGATTTCTTTAATGCTTCAGCATTTTCTACCTGTTCATAATTTACATTAAACCCACTTCTCCTAAGTTGTGCTACTTCAAAATTTAAGGAAGCCTTTGAATCCTCAATTATAAGAACATTAATATCTTTTACCATAACCTTCACCTCATTAAAGAAGATTTGCGTTTAGTTATCTTTGGTTTTTACATATATTCTGGCATATTATCTAGGTCTATATTTTTTACTGAATTATTATAAGTTGATGAATTACTGTTTTTCTTTAAATTAAATTGACTAACTTGATCCTTTAACATTTCTGCTTGAGACGCTAATTCTTCACTAGCCGCTGCACTTTCTTCTGAAGTTGCTGAATTAGTTTGTACTACAGTTGATACTTGCATGACTGCTGCATTAATTTGTGCAATACCTTCGGATTGTTCATTTGATGCTATTGCTATTTGATCTATAAAATCCGCAACTTGTACAGTGTTTTCCACAATTTTATTTAATGCTTCAGCAGTTTGATTTGCAATCTTTGTTCCTGCCTCTGATTTTTTAATTGAACCTTCAATCATCTCTGTAGTTTCCTTAGCTGCCTTTGCAGATCTAGCTGCTAAGTTTCTAACCTCTTCTGCAACAACTGCAAAACCTTTTCCATGTTGACCTGCTCTAGCTGCTTCGACAGCAGCGTTTAAAGCTAAAATATTAGTTTGGAAGGCAATTTCATCAATAACTTTAATAATCTTATATATACTAGTTGATGCATTATTTATTTCATCTACAGCATTTTGCATTTCTTTCATTTGTCCATATCCATTTTGAGCATTGACTTTAGCATTTTCAGCAATCTCATTAGCATTTGTAGCATTTTCTGCATTCATCTTAGTTTGAGCAGATATTTCTTCAATTGATGCTGTTAATTCTTCAATTGCACTTGCTTGTTCCATGGCACCTTGAGAAAGAGCTATACTTGAATCTGATACTTGTTTCGAACCTGATGCCACTTGCTCAGACGCTGAATTTATATAACACATAGTATTATTTAGCTTATCAGTCATCTTTCTAAAAGAAGCACCTAATAAGCCAACTTCATCTTTACCACTTATATTAATTGTTACATCAAAATCTCCATCAGCAACCTTATCAGCTATTTTTATTATTTTACGAACTGGTTTGCTTATTGTTGAAGAAATAAATATACCAATTAACACCGCCATTATTACTCCAACAGCTAAGATTATTATTGTTAATGTTGTTGTATCTGCTGCAATTTGATTGTTACTTTCAGATGCTTCTTTTGCAAGATCTAATTTCAGCGTTGTTAAATTTGCAATTGCAGTATTTAGTTCACCTAAAACTACCTTCCCTTCATTATGAAGAACGTTACTTGCTTCTTCCTTTCTATTTTCAATTTTTAGTTGTATTGATCTATTTATAACATCCATGCATTTAGCTTTTGAAGTTTTTATTTGTTTTACAACCTCGGCGCCCTCAGTAGTCAGTGTTGTCTCTGAAATTTTATTTACACTTAAATCAAATTCATTACTTGCTTCTTTAATTGTATTACTAATTTCTTGTACCTTTGATAAATCATCTTCAAGTAATATCTCTCTAACATTTACTCTTATACTACTAAATGAATTAGAAATCTTCATCACATCTTCTAATGGCTTTGTCATTTTTTCATACAATTGCGTATCAAGTTGACTAATCTTATTGGTATTTAATATACCTTGAGTCCCTATAATCACTGCAATAAGAGCTACAATAAAAAATCCCAAAAGTATTTTCGCACTTATTTTCATATTATAAAACCAATTCATTTTTGTCCCTCCCCATATTATTCAATATTGCTTAAACCATCAATATCCTCATAGTTTATTAATTTATCACAATCTAAAATTAGCTTTACCTCATTATCTATTTTTCCTATACCACTTATATACTTATTACTGACCTTATTTAAATTTGGTGGTGGTACAATGTTTTCATCTTGTATTATTGACACTTCAGAAACACTATCCACAATAAGACCAATTGATAATTCATTTATATCTACAACAACTATACAAGTTCTATCATTATACTCTCTAAATGTCTTCTTAAATCTCAACCTTACATCCATTACAGGAATTATCTTTCCCCTTAAATTAATGATTCCTTTTATATAGTTTGGAAGTTCTGGAACTAATGTTATGGGCTGTATCCCAATAATTTCTGTAACATAGTTTATACCTATGCCATAAGATTCACTATCCAAAACAAAAGTAAGGTATTTTCCTTTTTGAGTATCTTCCTCCATGTCTACATTATCATTAATCATATTCACATTCATTCTAAACCACCCTTTCCACTAAAACTTTATCCCTAAATTAACCTTAATAAAAAATTTTTAATACTTTTTTATTTGGTTAAATATTTTGACTAATAGTAGCAAGCTGCTTTGAAACTACGTCTTCTTTAAACGGTTTAACTATAAACGATATTGCTCCTGCCAATATAGCTTCCTTAACTGATATTTCATGTCCCATAGATGAAATAACTATAATTCTAGCATCCTTGTCTATTGCTTTTATCATCTTTATAGCATCTATTCCTCCCATTTCTGGCATAGTTAAATCCATGGTAACTATATCTGGTTTTAATTGTTTATATAATTGTATAGCCTTAAATCCATTTTCAGCTTCTCCCACAACTTCAAACCCTGACTTTTCCAATAACATTTTTAGAGATAATCTCATAAATGCTGCATCATCTACTACAAGTACTCTTTTCATATGCGCTCTCCCCTTTAATAAACATTATCTAAGCTTATATATTTTTCTTAACACTATTATTGTAAATATTTTTATAATATGTTTGTAGTCCCGCAAGTCATGTAGTCATATGCAAATTGCACAACAAATTTATGCTAAAATGCAAATTGCACTTATTCCTATATTTATTTATCAATATAGAATATTTTTATACATTGTTCTAACTTTCACAAAATGGTATAATTTATAATAATATAAGCAATTATGACGTATTAAGAGACAAAATATACTTTGTATTTATTCTGTGTTTATAATGTATATTATTATGCAAAATTTAATTCATTTGAGTAAAGAGAGGTTTTTATATATGACAACAGTAATTATTGCTGAAGATCAGAAACTTTTAAGAGAAAGTTTTAAAAATATAATTGAAAATAATAGTGATATAAAAGTTGTGGCTTCTGCTACTAACGGAAAAGAAGCTTACAATTTATGCAAAGAATATAAACCTAATGTGGTTTTAATGGATTTATGCATGCCTGTATGCAATGGTACCGAGGCTACAAAATTAATTAAAGAAGCTTTTCCATCAATTAAAGTTCTAATACTTACTGCTTCTAACGATAAAGAGGATGTTGCTACTGCTATAAGTAATGGTGCTGATGGGTATGTTTTAAAAAATATTAGTACTGAAGAATTAATATTATCTATAAAGAGTGCTTCCTTAGGACTTGGCATAGTTGATAAAGATCTTTTAGATCCTATAGTATTAAATCTGCGTAAGGAAAATAATAAAACTAAAGTTCTTGAGGTCTCTGGTATAAATGTTTCTTTAACAGAAAGGGAACTAAGTATAGTATCAATGATAGTGGATGGTAAAGATAATAAAGAGATTGGAGCCTCTTTATTTATTGCTGAAGGAACTGTAAAAAACATAATTACTGAAATTATTTCAAAACTTCAATTAAAAGATCGAACTCAATTAGCAGTATATGCAGTTAGGAATGAATTAGTTTAAATTAATCGTTTATGTTTTAGTTACATATATTCTTTTAATTGTATTAAGAATATAACTAGGCTGACTTTATTTTTAATAATCTTGTTCTATCTAAAATTCATAGTGGACTAGTTCAACCCTAGTCCACCTCTTCTTATCTAAACATATTAAATAAAACACTGGGAATGCTTGAAAGAGAAACTTGTTTTTCTACTGCTCCTATGTCAAAGGCTACCTTTGGCATACCATAAACAACTGACGATTCTTTATCTTGTCCTATAGTCCTTGCACCTGCTTTTCTCATTGACATAAGTCCTGCTGCTCCATCTTGTCCCATCCCAGTAAGTAGAACTCCTACAGCATTTTTCCCTGCCATCTTTGCAACTGATTCAAAAAGCACATCTACAGATGGACAATGCCCGCTGACTTTAACTCCTTGGCTAAGTTCAACAATATATTTATCTGCTATCCTTTTAATCTTAATATGCTTATCTCCTGGTGCAACTAATACACTACCGGATTCTATAATATCCCCTGTTTGTGCTTCCTTAACCTTAAATTCTGTCTGCAAATTTAGTCTTTCTGCAAACATTCTAGAAAATATTGGTGGTATATGTTGTACTACTACTATTCCTGGGACTGTTTTAGGAAGAACTTTCAATATACTATAAACAGCCTCAGTACCGCCTGTAGAAGCACCAATGGCAATTAATTTACTATTACTTTGTAGTAAACTGCTGCTTTTTGGTAAATCATTTCTTCCAACTATATTATGGATATTAGACCTTGTCCCTTGTGCTAAATTAGCTAATAGATTTACATTTGCCGCCCCTTTAATTTTAAGTATTAATTCGCTTATAAAATTATCAAAAGCATTAGGCATTCTTGCATCGGGCTTACTTAGGAAATCTACTGCACCAGCCTGCATAGCATCGAATACAATATCACTTACAGAACTTACAACTACTATTGGAATTTTATATTGTGGAAGAAGCCTTCTTATAAATTCAACTCCATTTAACTTAGGCATTTCTACATCACAAGTCATTACATCAGGATTCAATTCCAAGAGCTTATCTCTAGCATCATAAGGGTCTACAGCTTTTCCAACTACTTCTATTCTAGGATCATTTGATATCCCCCTCGATATTGCCTCCCTAAATACCATACTATCGTCAACTACTAATACTCTAATTTTTCTCATAATCGTCACCCTTTTACCTTTTAAATCATAATAAATTTAACTTATAGCCCTCTAAAATAACAACTTATTCCTTTCTATATACAGATGGCATTATATACTTAAACCCTGTGGCTTGACCATTTAAAGATTCCGAATGTCCTATAAAAAGATACCCTCCTGATTCCATGCCGTTATAAAATTTATTAATTAATTCATTTTTCGTATTCATGTCAAAATAAATCATTACATTTCTACAAAAAATCACATGAAATTTTTTCTTAAAAGGAAATGTTCTTTCCATTAGATTAAATTTTCTATATATAATCTCATTTTTTATCTTATCTCTAAATATGAAATTATCTTGGTCAAATCTTTTTAAATAATCTCTTTTCCAACCTTCTGGTAAAGGCATTATTTGCTCTTTTTGATATATACCATTTCTTGCAATATTTAAAACTTTATCAGATATATCTGTCGCTAAAATTTTCTTATCCCACCATAACTTTTGTTCTTGGCAAAATTGGTCTAATATCATTGCAAGGGTATATGCTTCCTCGCCTGATGAACAGCCAGCGCACCACAATCTCAAATCTCTATCCTTAACTAATGTCATTAACTTAGGAAGTACCTTTTCTTTTAAATAATCGAAATGAGTCTTTTCACGCATAAAATATGTATGATTAGTAGTAATTTTACTTACCAATATATTAACAGCATTTCCAGTCTTATCAGAAATTAAATACTCATAATACTGAGAAAAATTATCAAAGTTATTCTCCGCCAAAACAGTATGAAGCCGTCCAATAACAAGCATCTTCTTTTCTTCCTTAAGGTTAATCCCGTAATTATCCTTTATATATTTAGCTAATTGTGTAAACTCCTTATCAGTAATTTCAACCATAATATCACCCTCTTTAATATTTTCCAAATTCGTCATCACTAAGAATTATTCTTCCTACATTCACATTTGTTCGATTTGCAGGTACAAGTTCTTGTATAGGTGTATTTTTAAGTTCTTTAATCTTGCTATCCTGTTTTAAATTATTTTGTTTGTTAATAGAACTTGCTTTTTTATAATTAAATTCTTCATAAAAATTTAAATTAACATTCTTCTTTAAATTAAACATGTTAACTTGCTCTTTTAACACTTCTGCTTGTCCCGCTAATTCTTCACTAGATGCTGCACTTTCTTCTGCTGTAGCTGAATTACTTTGTACTACTTCTGATATCTGAATTACACCTTGAGATATTTGTAATATTCCTGTTGATTGTTCCTCTGATGCTTCTGATATATGTCCAATTATATTAGCAACTTCTTCAATATCTTTTACTATATTATCTAGTGCCTCTGCAGTTTGATTCGCAATTTTACTTCCATCTACAATTTTAACAATAGAATCTTCTATTATTTCTGTGGTTTCTTTAGCAGCCCTTGCAGATCTTTGAGCTAAGTCACGTACTTCTTCTGCTACCACATTAAACCCTTTACCATATTTACCTGCTCTAGCTGCTTCTACTGCTGCGTTTAATGCAAGTATATTTGTTTGAAATGCAATTTCATCAATTACTTTAATTATTTTTGAAATGTTTTTAGATGAAATATTAATTTCATTCATAGCTTCAAGCATTAACTTCATTTCACTATTTCTTTTTATTGCATTTGTTTTTGTATTATCTGCTATATCATTAACCCTTTTTGTATTTTCAGCATTCATTTTAATCTTAGTAGATATTGCATCAATAGAAGCTGTTAACTCCTCAACAGCACTTGCTTGTTCTGTAGCACCCCGAGATAAGGCTACTGTCGAATCTGCCATTTGCCTAGAACCAACCGTAACCTGTTCTGACGCAAAACTTATCTGTTCCAAAACTTGATTTAATCTATACCCCATCTTTTTCATAGCTTCTGAAAGAATTCCTATCTCATCTTTTGAATCATTTACAATTTTCACATCAAGATTCCCATTACTGATTTCATTTGTAACTTCCGTAAGATTTCCTATCGCCTTGCATATAGCTCTGCAAATTGTAATTCCCAAGATTATAGCTACTATCATGGCTATAACAACTAAAATAACTATCCTTCCAACTGATAAATTTACTTCTGAAGAATATTCTTTGACTTTGTTGTTTCCACCATTTATCTTTAGTTCAAATAATTTGTCTATAGAATTGTTTATTTCATCAGATAAACTTTTTGTTGTAGTCTGACTCATTAATACAAGTGCTTCATCTTCTTTTTTTGAATTTACTAGATTAATAATTTTGTCTTTTATTATGTTGTATTTATCTAAGGATTTCTTTAAATTATCAAATTCTTCTCTAGCTTCTTCTGTTTGAATAGACTTTTCAAATAAAATTAAATTCTCTTTAATTTTATTATCATAACTATTTATCTTATCTATATACTCGTTTCTTTCGCTGCTATTCTTATATAAGATAAGGTTATCTAAATTTATCTTAAGTCTTTGATATGAAATAGATACATTACCAATATCACCAATAGCAACTCCATAATTTTCATATAGTTCCGTATAATCTTTGTTAGTTTTATTTATTCTTGTAATTCCTATAAGTCCAACTATACCAGATATGAACGCCACAATAACAAATGCTAATATTAACTTTGTTTTGATTTTCATATTCTTTAATAATTTCATAACGCTTCCTCCAGTTTCTCCTTAATTATAAGAATAATATTTATTCACCGCACAAATTAATAAAATAAATTCTGAAACTTATATTTTTGAAATTATACCTCCAATATCAATAATAAGACTTATGTTTCCATCACCTAAAAGAGTACATCCTGCTAAATCCTTTATATTTTTAGTATTCTTAATATAACTTGGAAGCGCCTTTACAACTACCTGTTGTTGTCCTAATAATTCATCTACCCAAATGCAGAAGCCATTTTCGTCTTGCTCTACCATTATTAAAACACCTTCCGAAAGATGATTTAAAGTTGTCTTTACAGCAAAATGCTCGTTAAGTCTAAATATTGGATAACATTCTCCTCTAACCATAATCATTTCATTATCATCAGGATCTTTTATAATATCTTCTTCTTTGGGTCTAAAAAATTCTTTTATTGAACTTGTAGGAAGAGTATACCTTGACTCACCGACTTTTACATTCATTCCATCTATAATTGCAAGAGTCAATGGTATTTTAATTGTCATACTTGATCCAAATTCTTCAATGCTCTCTACACTAATTGAACCACCTATTTTTTCAATATTTTTCATTACAACATCCATTCCTACTCCCCTGCCACTGTATTCAGATACCGCTTCCTTAGTAGAAAACCCTGGCAAAAATATCAAGTTAAATATTTCTTTTTTAGTCATTTCACTTTCATTTTTATCAAGAAGTTTATTTTCTCTTGCTTTATCAAGAATTTTTTTCTCATTAAGCCCCTTACCATCATCTTTTACTATAATAAGTACATCACTGCCTGCATTTTTTGCTTCTAAAACCAAATTCCCTACTGGCTGTTTTCCCTTATCAATTCTCTCTGCTATAGTTTCTATTCCATGATCTATGGAATTACGAACTAAGTGCATTAATGGGTCCGATATATGCTCAATTATCTTCTTATCAACTTCTGTATCTTCACCAATAATAGTAAGTTTGACTTCTTTATTCATCTTTTTGCTCATATCTCTAACAATTCTATTCATCTTCTGAAAGGTTGCAGATAGAGGTACCATTCTTATAGACATTACGGTATCTTGCATCTCTGTTATAATCTTACGAAGCTGCCTTGCTGATTTTTGAAAATTATCTAGCTCTAACCCTGCTAAATCTGGATTTTGTGTAACCATTGACTCCGAAATTACTAATTCACCAATAAGATCCATAAGCCTATCTGCTTTTGCTACACTTAGACTTATAAAATCTTGATGAGAATTACTCTTTTCAGTTTTCTTTTCCTTAACAGAATTTTTACTTACTACTTCACTTGGTCTATTTTCTTCTTCTATTCCATTTCCTTGTTCTTCTTTTTCTAATACTTGTATCGCTTCTTTATTTTCTATATTTTCTTCCTCATCTTTTAATATAGAAATATCCAACTTACTTAGAAAAACAGTTTCATTTATTATTGACTTAACTGCATCAATATCTAATTCCGAATAAAAAATCATTGTAAAACCATTTTTTTTGATTTCCTCACTAGCTTTTTCATCGTCATCAATTATATTTTCTGGTGTATTACTTATTACTTCTGCTACTTCTGATAGCTTATGAAGAATTCCAAAACTTCTTATATTTTCCATTCCACAATCTTCAATAAAGTAGACACAAGCTTTATATTTTTCCCTTGCAGTTTCTTCCTTAGCTTTTCCACTTGTTACAAAGAATTTTGATGGTTTTGACTTTTTCTCTGTTACAGCATCACCACCACCATGCTGTGCCTTAAGCATATTTAAAAATTCCTTTATCTCACTAATTTTCTCCGAAGAATCTCCATCTGGAGTATCTCCATTTTGAATTTTACACATTTCATTCTTAATAAAATCAATAGCATCCAATACAATATCGCTTAAAATATTATTATCTACATTTTCTGGATTCTTTTCTCTAAGATAATAAAATAAATCTTCTACAGAATGTGAAAGTTCGGCGATATTATTAAATAACATCATTGCCGATGACCCTTTAACCGTATGCATAATTCTAAATATTTCATTTATTGAATCGGCAAAGCCGTTTTCCTTTTCCCCATCAATTACTAATTGTTCTAACTTTTCTATAAGTTGATTAGTCTCAAAAATATACATATCTAACATAGACTCATTTACACTATTTTCTGACATCTCAATTCCCTCCCCGTAATATCCCTATATAAATGCATAAACTTCCCTATATTGTTATATTAAGTTGTTTATTAATATCTTTTAAGTCCCTCAGGTCACTGATTTAAATGCAAATTGCACTACTATATTATATATAAATGCAAATTGCACACTTTAAAGTCAATATATAAAAAAAGCACCCAATTAGGTTCCCAATATCTAAATAAGATATCATTAACGTCAATTGAATGCTTTAACTAATCAATATATTTTTAATTGGAATTATATTAATTAGTTTTCTTTTCTTCTGTTGGATATTTTCTAATAACAATAATTTCTACTCTTCTATTTTTAGCCCTGCCATCTTCTGTACTATTATCATATTTAGGCATGTATTCACCATGAGCTTCAATAGATGCTCTATCTGCAGTAATTCCAGTTGATGTGACCATATAATTCATTACATTTATAGCACGCATTGCACTTAAATCCCAGTTTGATCTAAACTTTCCATTACTAATTGGTACATTATCTGTATGTCCCACAATTTTAACCTTATTATCTAGGTCATGTAACATAGTTGAAAGTTTTGAAAGCAATGGTGATACATCATTCATTATTTCAGCCTCTCCTGATCTAAAAAGCACTGCATCCTGTATTGCAATCTCTAACCCTTCACTAGTAAGATTGACTTTAACCTTATCTGAATAGCCCTCTTTTCCAATTTCTTGTTCTAGCATCTTCTTAATTTCAGTCATCTTATCTTCTTCTGTTTTTGCATTATAAACTTCAGCTTGTCCACCCTCCCCATCCATAGGAACCATGGAACTTCCATCTTGCATCATAACACCAGAGCCACCTGAAAAAATCACGTTAAATGATTTGCTCATAGCTTGAAGCTTTGCTTGATCTGTTTGTCCCATTGCAAACATAACAATAAATAGCGCCAATAGGAGGGTTAACATATCTGAATATGGAAGAAGCCATGCTTCATCAACATGCTCTTCATGATGCTGCTTTTTCTTACTCATCACTCTTCTCCTTAATTACCTATCATTATTTTCTTCAAATCTAACTCTGTCTTTTGGTGCTAACATTCCCACTAACTTTCTTTCAATACTTTTAGGATTATTTCCTGCTTGAATAGCTAAAATTCCTTCAAGCATAATATTCATATTTTGCATTTCTTCTAAAGATTTTCTTTTTAATCTATTAGAAAATGGATGCCAAATTAAATATCCAGTAAAAATACCATAAACAGTTGCAACAAAGGCAGATTTTATACTTTCTCCAAGTTTATCAATATCATTAAGATTTCCAAGAGCACCAATTAGTCCAATAACGGCTCCTAAAACTCCAAGCGTTGGAGCCGTTCCACCTGCTGTCGAAAAAGCTGTGGCACCAAGACGATGTCTCTCTTCCATACTTTCAATTTCTATTTCTAATACTTCTTTAATGAGGTCTGGTTCTAAACCATCAACCACCATTTCTAGCCCTTTTTTCATAAATTTATTTTCTAGTCCTTGTATAGTACCTTCTAGAGATAATAATCCATCTCTTCTAGTTGTTTGAGACATTTCTACAAGTTGTGCTATAATTTCTGCAGGATCTTGTTGACCTTTAGCACTGAAAAGAACTCCAAAAATTTTAGGAATCTTTTTAAACTCCTCTTTTGGAAAAGAATTTAACAAAGCAATTATAGTACCACCGATAATTACCAATAACGCTTCAAGGCTTAGTAATACAGAAAGACTTGCTCCTTTTTCTAACATAGCTGCAACTACAATTACTAAGCCACCAATCATACCCATAATTAAAAATATATCCATGTTTGTCCCCCTTATTAATATGTATACCCTAATATACCTTAAATGTCGATTTTTTCATTTATTTTGTTCAAAACTTCCCTATAAAATTCTAATAATTCAACTTTTTTAAGGTTTATGAAAATTCATCTAAAAATATAATACCATAAATTTTACTAATATAGAACTATATTTTACATATATTTTGCATATATTTTTATTTATGTACAATTCTCTACTACTTGTTTCTACAGTAATTTCCGACTATTTATCTCCAAAAATCCACTTAATTCATCTGTAAATTTTCTATATTCCTAATCATTAAATTTACCAATTCTTCATTAAATGTACTTTAATGTATCGCTATTTATTATTTAATGCAAAGTAAATCTAATAGTATAAAATTTGCTTTATGTTAAATAATAAATATATTAACTTCCTAAAATTTAAGCTGACTATAATTATATAATTAAATTTTATATTCTTGTCCACTCTATTATGGATTTCAAAATTCAAGGAAGATTTATTAATTTTTATGCACTATGTTCAATAATTTCCATGAAATCTATTTATATCATTCTTTTTTACTTATTTTTCGATATTACTAAAATAACAGAGATTTAAAGGAGAACTACATTTATGAGAAAATTTTTAGTTATAACTATCCCAATAGTTACGTTAACTATTTTTATATTTATTATGTTTAGCAGCTCTATATTAAAACCAACTTTTAAAAATGGCAATAGTATTCCTGAATCAATACAGTCAATTATTCAAGACATAGAGTTAGAAAATTGGGACGCTGCTAATTCTAAAACTGATAAATTAAAAATAACCTGGGAGAAAGTAATTAAAAAAGTACAATTTAGTTCTGAACGTGATGAAATAAATTCCTTTAGCACAAATATAGCACGCCTTAAAGGAAGTATTAAAGCTAAAGACCAATCAAATTCCTATTCAGAATTAAATGAAGCACTTGACCATTGGACCGAATTAGGAAATTAAATTTTGTTTGAGAATAAGAAGAGCTCAACGTATTGCTTAAAAATAAATATATGAAACTAAAAGACCATATGTAGAGCATAACAATCTGCTTATACAAATGGTCTTTGACAATTCACAAATATTCACAGGTAAATTTTAATAATCATCTGTGGATATTTATAGATATCTGAACTATATCATAATAGGTAAATGCTAAAAATATTATGTTATACCTTAATTTAGAGTATCTTTAAAATTATAGATATCCTATATTATAGTATATTTAGACTTATGCCTTATCAACATATTGACCTATTTTCTATACCATATAAGTTCCATTATATGCTTTTAATTCTTTTTCCTCTTCTTCATGTTCCTTAATTTCCTTTTCTTTAACATAATCCTTTAATTCTGTTACCTTGGAGCAGCCCCAGCCAAAATCCTTAGTTGGTAAATCTGCTTCTAATTTCTCTAAAGGTGATACACTTAAAGTAACAAAATTTTCTACCAATGATAAATCTAAGTTTGTTGTTTCATCAATTTCATATTGCTGCTTTAACTCTTCCTCTGAAGGTTTGGCTAAATTCTTTAATTCTTCATCCAAAGTTAAGTCTAAATCTCTTTCAATATTCAATTCTTCATCAGTCTTTTCTAAATTATTTACATATGCTTTATTTAAAATTGCTTCTTCAAGAGATGATTTTTCTGCTTCCAATTGCATTTCTTCTTTATATTGTTTTTTTAAACTTTCCAAATCGATTTCTTTTGAATTCATTTCTTCTATAGTCACTACTACTTCATTTCTAAAATCTTCTTTTTCTATTTTAAATTGTTTTACCTTTTCTATTAAATCATCAGCCTTGTATAGTAAAATATCTGCACTGCCGTTTACACTTTCTGCAAGCTTTGCAAGTTCTACTGATGAGTCAGTTACTTGTTCTAGAGAATTAGAAGTGTTTTTTATTTCTTCTGATAATTCACATATAGTTTCAACAATTAAATCCTTATTATCTCCAATATCTTTAAAAGCACTGTCTATATTAGAAACCTTAGGAGTAATTTCATTAACTAATACAACAATTTCAGAAAAAGAACTTGATGCTTCATATATTATGTTCTTTTGTTTTTCTAATTCATTATCCATATTGCTGGACTCTTCTACAAGCTTATTTATTACTTTTGTAAGTCTATTTATTATTTTACTAATATTTTGAGCTGATTCTTTACTCTTATCCGAAAGCTTTCTAACTTCTGATGCTATAACATTAAATCCTCTTCCAGCTTCCCCTGCACTAGCCGCTTCGATTGCAGCATTAAAGGCTAACAGATTTATTTGTTCTGAAATGCCATTTATAATATTAATAATTTCACTTACATTTTTCATATCCCCTTGAATATACTCTATGTTCATTCCAAATCTATCAAAACTCTCATTAACACTTATAATTCCATCATTTAACTGTTCTATATTTTCAGTTCCTAGTAATGATTTATCATTTATAATTAAAACATCTTTACTAATAAAGTGTACATTGTCTTGTACTTCATTTACTTTTTCCCCAAAATGAGCAAGCTTACTAGTTATATCTTCAAAATTGCAGCTTTGTTTATTGGTATTAGCATAAACTTCCCCTATAGATGCTGATATTTCTTCTGTTAGCACTGATAATTGTTCTGCTACTTCTGTTAAAGATACTGACCCATTTCTCACTATATTAGCATTATTTCTAACTGATCTTATCATACCGCCAACAGCTGTTTTTGCTTCACCTACACTTGTACAAATTTCACTTATCTCATCATTTCCTTTAACATATTTATCTTCAATTTGAGTATAAAAATCCCCTTTTGCAATACTATCTACATAAGTTTTAGCTTTTAATAATCTAGTTATTACCTTGATAGTGAAACCAACTATTATAGAGGATATTAATATTATCATAATAATTGTGACTACTGTATCAACCATCGCTAAACTACTTAATGCCCCCAACAGGTCCTTTTCTTCAACTGAAATTCCCATAGAAAGACCTGTTTTTCCTATTGGACTATAAGCCATATACTTTAATTTACCTTCATAACTATACTTTCCAATTCCAGATTGGGTTCCAATAATCATACTTTTCCCTATATTATTTAAGTCCTCAAGAGAGCCTTTATCCGATGTTATATTTGTAATATTCTTATTTTCATTTACTAAAGTTTCATCTTCTGCTACTATAAAATTCCCGTTATTATCTACAATTAAAGCACTTCCTGTTTGTAAGAACTTTATTTCCTTATTTAAAACAGAAAAATCCTTGCAGTCTTTTACTAATGTAATAGTTCCAATTATATCTCCTTTTGAATCCTTAATATGTACTGAATATGCAATAACCTTAGCATTTGTAACTGGATCTACATATGGATTTGTTATAGCATTTTCACCTTTTATTGATTTCATAAAACTTTGAGTTGTCTTTATTTTCTTAGTATTACCTGCAGTATCTATTGAATTTCCCTCTTTATCACTTATGCTTAAACTAACCTGTCCAATTGCTTCTAAGGCTGGCTTTAAAATTTCCACCTTATCCTTTAACGGAACCTTTTCATCAGCAATTATTGGATTGCTGGCTATCGCCTCAAGATTTTTAATTTCACTCTTTATCTGGTCATCTGCTCTTCCTGCTGCTGTCTTAGTCATCTCTGCCATTATATTTAAATTACTTTCTTTTAAAGAATTACTTGCAAATTTATATCCCAATCCTGATAATCCTGTAAATGCAATTAATAACATTGGTATTAGAAATAATATAATTTTTACCTTAATACTTTTTATTTTTTTATTCATTACTACCTCCTGAATAAATAACTTTACTCTCTCAGGCTCATTTTAATCTACTTTAATAAACTTCTTATTAAAATATCATTAAAATACTGTTAAGAATCTCATATTAATACTCATCATTTAAATTTATCCAAATTATATACCGTTTTTCTAACATATTTAAATTATGCAACAATACGTTATCCTAAATTCAGCAGAAAACTTTAATTTTTCCTGTAATTTTTTTTCATTTATCTTATTGACATGGAAAATTTCAATGATTATAATAAGTACTATTAATATGTTAATACATTGATGAGGACAGTAAGCTAAAATCGTATTTTTCAGAGAGAGAATAATTGGTGTAATATTCTCAAATAGATTTAGACTGAAAACCACCTCTGAGTGACTTTAATAAAGTCCGTTATTATCACGTTACGATAAATTTAAGTGACCTATTTTTAAATTATTTAAGATAGTCTTTTGGCACTATTATATTTTAATGTTTAGACTTTTTAATTAATGTTTTAGGTAATTAGAGTGGAACCACGGATATCACTTCGTCTCTATATTTTTAGAGACGGAGTTTTTTTATTTTAATCAAGAAATTATAAATAATTTTACAAAAAATAATAACTGTAATTGTTCAATTGTATTCTTGGACATTAACTGTTAATTAAACAAAGTATCGAGAGGAGTTTTTTTAATGATCAAAGTAACTTTAAAAGATGGTTCAGTTAAAGAATTCGAAGCTGGATTATCAGTCTATGAAATTGCTAAATCTATTAGTGAAGGTTTAGCTAGAAACGCTTGTTGTGGAATTGTAAATAATAAGGTGGTTGACCTTAGATTCCAAATAAATGAAGATGTGTCTTTGGGCATATGTACATTTGATAATCAAGAAGGTAAAGATGCAGTAAGACATAGTATATCTCACGTTTTAGCTTATGCTGTTAAGAAGCTATTCCCTGAAGTAAAATTAGCAATTGGACCTTCTATTACTACAGGCTTCTATTATGATTTTGATAAGGACGTTGCTTTCACAGCTTCAGACTTAGAAAAGATTGAAGCAGAAATGCAAAAAATTATCAAAGAAAATCCTGAAATCTCAAGGTTTGAGCTTCCAAGAAATGAAGCTTTAGAATTAATGAAGGATGAACCTTATAAGGTAGAACTTATAAATGATCTTCCTAAAGATGAAACAATTTCCTTCTACAAAATGGGTGATTTCACTGATTTATGTGCTGGTCCTCACCTTATGTCTTTAAAGCCAGTTAAAGCAATCAAACTTACTAGAAGTGCTGGTGCTTACTGGAGGGGTGATGAGAAGAATAAAATGCTTACTAGAATTTACGGTACTGCCTTCTTAAAGAAAGCAGATTTAGATGAATTTTTAGAAGCTTTAGAAGAAGCTAAGAAGAGAGATCATAATAAATTAGGTCGTGAACTTGGAATCTTTACAACTGACGAAAAAGTAGGTCAAGGTCTTCCTTTATTAATGCCCAAAGGAGCCAAAATATTTCAAACTCTTCAAAGATGGATTGAAGATGAAGAAGCAAAAAGAGGATATGTCTTAACTAAAACTCCATTTATGTCAAAAAATGATTTATTTAAAGCTTCAGGTCACTGGGATCATTATAAAGATGGAATGTTTATCTTAGAAAATGAAGGTGATGATTCAGAAGTTTTAGCTTTAAGACCAATGACTTGTCCATTCCAATTTACTGTATATAATGCAGAACAACACAGCTATAGAGATCTTCCAATAAGATATAACGAAACTTCTACTTTATTTAGAAAAGAATCTTCTGGAGAAATGCATGGATTAATAAGAGTAAGACAATTTACTCTAGCTGAAGGTCACATAGTTTGTACTCCTGAACAAGTTGAAGAAGAATTTAGAGGGGTAATTGATTTAATAGATTACGTTATGTCTACACTTGGAATAGCTAGTGATATAACTTATAGATTCTCAAAATGGGATCCAAATAACACTGAAAAATATATAAATAACCCTGAAGCTTGGGAATCTACTCAAAATCAAATGAGAGTTATTTTAGATCACTTAAACATAAACTATACTGAAGCTGAAGGTGAAGCAGCCTTCTACGGTCCAAAACTTGACATTCAATTTAAAAATGTACATGGTAAAGAAGATACTATAATAACAGTTCAAATAGACTTTGCTTTAGCTGAAAGATTAGGAATGTCATATATTGATAAAAATGGAGAAAAGAAAATACCATTTGTTATCCATAGATCATCAATTGGCTGTTATGAAAGAACTATCGCAATGCTTATTGAAAAATATGCAGGTGCTTTCCCTACTTGGCTTGCTCCAGTTCAAGCAAAAGTATTACCAATCTCTGACAAATATAATGATTATGCTGATTCAGTTGTAAAAGCCTTAAGAAATAAAGGTGTTAGAGTTGAAGCTGACTACAGAGCTGAAAAGATTGGCTACAAGATAAGAGAAGCAAGACTTGAAAGAACTCCTTATATCTTAGTTGTAGGCGAAAAAGAAGCTGCAAATAATGAAGTTTCTGTAAGAAGCAGAAAAAATGATGATGAAGGTGCTATAAAGTTAGATGTATTCATCGAAAGAATTCTATCTGAAATAGCTAATAAAGAAAGATAATATATTATAATGTTGATACTTTTAAGTTCTGAATAAATTAAGCCCCTAGGAATAAATGATATAATTCCTAGGGGTAATTTGGGACTCTAGATAGTTTTGTGTTATTAACACATTTATCATTAAAATATTACTGGAAATTTTGTTTTCTGGTAATATTTTTTATTTTTAGTAAATACTAAAAATATGTTTTATATTCACTTATAGTATTAGTAATAAATCAAATATTATACATAGATTTTACAAAAAAGTACAAACTGTTAAGCTAGTTCATCATTTAATTGTTCAGCGAATATTATTGATAATTCTGCTAAAGTTCTACCCCAATTTGGTGTCGGTTGAGTCCATTTTTCTATAATTTCCATAGTCGCTAAATATACACATTTGCTTAAAGATTGATCTGTTGGGAATATAGTTCTTGCCTTAGTATATTTACGGATTTGCCTATTAAATCCTTCTAGCG
>NZ_LZZM01000124.1 GCF_002006345.1 Clostridium puniceum | reverse complement strand
GGATATGCCGCTGGTACCGCAGAGGGAAATGCTACTGTAAGCCTATCCTTCACTCCTTCTATAGTTGTAATAAGTTATTATTATGACGCAAATATGTATCAAATACTAACACCATTACGTGGTTTTGCTATTAGTAGTTCTCCCCAATGGGGAAGCAAGATATTTGCTAATACAATAACTGTAGGGAATAATTCATTTTCCTGCACCACTAGCGGAAGAACATTTGATTATACGGCTTGGGAATAAATAGAGAGGAGTGATCTTGTGAAAACACTAGCATTGTATGATAATACTGGATATATTTATTTACAAATGGCAGGAAGTTATAGGACTCCACAAGGAGGAATTCTATATTTAGAGGTAGAAATACCAGAGGGGAAAACATTAAAAAGTATAGATGCGACAGCAAAGCCGAATATTCCAGTATATGAAGATATACCATTAACAGAGATAAAAAAAGTAAATACTCAAATGACGACTATATTAAAATCATTGATTAAATAAGAAGGAGGGAAAATTATTATGGATAACGTAAAGATTATAAACTTATTATTTTCAATGGATCAATTAAAAAAAGAAGATGTATTTGAATATGTCTGTAATGGTAAAATAACTACAACAGATTATAAAACAATAACAAATGAAGATTGTCCAGAAATTCCATTAGATGCAGCTAAAAATTTAAAGAAAGAAGAAGTTTCTTTACTTTGTAAGAATATAATTTATGGTGGATTTACATCTAAAGCACATTATGGAGTGGAAAAAACTTTTGGAAGTACTGCAGAGGATCAAGCTAATATAACTGGAAATGCTCAATCGGCTATTTCAAAAGTTGCAGGAGTACAAGAATGCCAAGCTGATAAGTTTTATTACCATGCAAGTGGAGAACCTTTTGAAGAATGGAATGCTTCAGAGTGTATTGATCTTGGTAGAGACTTTAAGAGCT
>NZ_LZZM01000123.1 GCF_002006345.1 Clostridium puniceum | reverse complement strand
AGCTCTTAAAGTCTCTACCAAGATCAATACACTCTGAAGCATTCCATTCTTCAAAAGGTTCTCCACTTGCATGGTAATAAAACTTATCAGCTTGGCATTCTTGTACTCCTGCAACTTTTGAAATAGCAGATTGAGCATTTCCAGTTATATTAGCTTGATCCTCTGCAGTACTTCCAAAAGTTTTTTCCACTCCGTAATGTGCTTTAGATGTAAATCCACCATAAATTATATTCTTACAAGCTAAAGAAATTTCTTCTTTCTTTAAATTTTTAGCTACATCTAATGGAACTTCTGGACACTCTTCATTTGTTATTGTTTTATAATCTGTTGTAGTTATTTTTCCATTACAGACATAATCAAATACATCTTCTTTTTTTAATTGCTCCATTGAAAATAACAAGATTATAATTTTCACGTTATCCACAATAATTTTCCTCCTTCTTATTTAATTAATGATTTTAATATAGTAGTCATTTGAGTATTTACCTTTTCTATCTCTGTTAATGGTATATCTTCGTATACTGGAACATTAGGTGTTACAGTAACATCTATACTTTTTAATGTTTTACCCTCTGGTATTTCTATTTCTAAAAATTGAATACCTCCCTGTGGTAATCTATTTTCTGAATCTCTTATTTGTAAATAAATATATCCAGTATTGTCATACAGTATTAGTGTTTTCATAATATCAATCCTTCCTCTATTTATTCCCAAGCCATATAATCAAATGTTCTTCCGCTAGTGGTGCACGAAAATGAATTATTCCCTACAGTTATTGTATTAGCAAATACCTTGCTTCCCCATTGGGGAGAACTACTAATACCAAAACCACGTAATGGTGTTAGTAGTTGATACATATTTTCGTCATAATAATAACTTATTACAACTATAGAAGGAGTGAATGATAGGCTTACAGTAGCATTTCCTGCTGCTGAACCGCTGGCATATCC
>NZ_LZZM01000122.1 GCF_002006345.1 Clostridium puniceum | reverse complement strand
CTGCACCCCTCTGTCAGAATGAAAAATTAATCCTTCTGCAGGGTGCTCTTTATTTATAGCAGCATTAAATGCATCTATAACAAGTTTTCTAGTCATTGTTGAATCCATTGACCAACCAACAACTTCTCTATTAAATAAATCAACAACTGTAGCTAGGTAAAGCCATCCCTCATCAGTTCCTATATACGTTATATCACCTACATAGACTTTATTAGGTTCACTAACACTAAAGTCTTGCTTTAATAAATTTGGTGCTACATTAAGATTATGATTTGAATATGTAGTAGCCTTATATTTTCTTTTAAGCTTACTATGAATATTATTTTCATTCATTAATCTTGAAATTCTATTTTTACTGCAGTTTATACCATCTTTATTTAATTGCTTTTTAATTCTACGAGCACCATATGTACCATACGATTCTTTATGAACTCTTTTAATTTCTTCAACAAGTTTTGAATCATCTTTTTCTCTCTTGGATTTAGGTCTTTTTAACCAACCATAGTAAGAGCTCCTTTTTATTTCTAACACTATACACATCTTCTCCACATGAAATTCGGAGCTATTATCACAAATAAATTGATATCTTATTTCACGGGCTTTGTGAAGATGCATATAGCTTTTTTTAATATAGCATTCTCCTCTTCTAAATCAGCCATTTTCTTTTTAAGTAATCTTAATTCTTCATCATCTGGCTTTAATTTTCCCTTACCAGGAAAAGCATTATCTCCATGTGTTCCGTATTCTTTTACCCATCTTCTTACACTGGCTTCGCTTACGCCAATTTCTTTTGCTACATGAGTCGCTTTTCTTCCTTGCTCTGTTACTAATTTTATTATCTCTTTCTTATATTCTACAGAAAACTCTCTTCTCTTACTCATTTGATAAACACATCCTTCTTTATTGTTATTATAACGTCTTTTCTATGTGTCTATCAAATAGGGTATACTCCA
>NZ_LZZM01000121.1 GCF_002006345.1 Clostridium puniceum | reverse complement strand
CTTTAAGCTCAAAATGAAAAAAGTAAGATATTCCGTATATCAAAAACTTATTGTTACTATTATGTCCATAGCAATTGGTTGTGAAACAACTAAAGATATCAATGAAAAGCTTGGCGGAGAAAAATTAGCGCTAAATATGTTTGATATGGATACTGTTCCCGATCAATAGCAGATTAATGAACTTATCAGGCGTTTTGACCATGATAGTATAACCCAATTACAAGCTATTCATCATGATCTTTTTATAGAAAATAGTAACTTGGCTCACTCTCATGAGAGAGCAGTCGTAGATTGTGATGATCAAACTGGTTTAATTGCAAATGTCAAAACTTTTGAATTATCTGAAAAAGGCTATTTTTCTAAAAAGAAAAACCAAAGTGGCTATCAATTAGCTACAGCATTTACTGGCAAGCATTCAGAAACAGTTGCAATGTTTTTAGATTCAGGTAATTCTCACTGTACTGATCATTATGACGATTTATTAAAATCTATAATATCCAAATATAGAGATCAGCTAAATAGTGATAACTTAATATTAAGAACTGATAGCGGTTTTGGTTCAACTGATAATGTTGAAAAATTACTTTCAATTCCAAAGTTAAAATTTATTACTAAAGGATATTCAACTAAAACAGCTAGCAATCTTACAAAAGGGATAGATTATGCTGAATATATTCAAGCCGATAAAGCTGCCTGGGTTTATGAATTGCCACAAACAAATAACCTTAGATATATTATAGTTCAGACATTATCATCTAGAGGCAAACTGAAATATTCCTTGCTCATAACAAACATAAATCTCAATGAGATGAGTGCCGTAGAATTATTTCATTTTTATAACGAACGTCAAACCATAGAGGCTTTCTTTAAAATGGCTAAAAATATATACCAAATAAAAAATTTAAGAACCAGAAAGTTTCTTGGAATATACGGATTCTTATGGCTTGTATTCATAACACATAATCTTATAAGTTG
>NZ_LZZM01000120.1 GCF_002006345.1 Clostridium puniceum | reverse complement strand
GGGTGGTGTTTACAAATACAAAAGTAAATGCTGAAAAAGTTAAATACAGAATTCAAAATTTTTTAAAAGATAGACTTTGCCTTGATTTATCAACAGAAAAGACAAAAATAACTAACATGAGGAAACAACCAATTAGATTTGTGGGTTTTGAAATCAAATGCTGGAGAGGAAAAGGAAAATCTGGATATGTAGTTAGAAGCAAACCGGATATCAAGAGAATTAAACCTAAAATTAGAAAGATACTAGATGAAATAAGGAAAATTAACACATATCCAAGCAATGATGAAAAACTCATCCAAATTCATAATATTAATAGTATGATTCGAGGATTAATAGAATATTACAAATATTCTACAAGAGTAAACATAGTATTTAACAAATTCAGTAAAATGATTGGATGTTCAGCATTTAACAGCCTAAAAAGATGGAGAAAAACTCAATGGATACGAGCCTGTGAAAGTAGCAATTTACAATTAATTCATTCTGAATATACGGAAAAACTTGCCTCAATTATGATTAGAGGAGAAATTATTGCTATTACCAATATTAATATGGTTAGATGGACAAAAATTTTTCAAAAGAATCAAGAAGAAACTCCATATAGCTATGAGGGCAGACTTAAATATTTAAACAGAATGAAAAGGAAACCCCTCAAGGAAAGAGCAATGGAACTAAATAAAAGATTAGATTCTAACATAACACTTAAATGCATTAATGGGACACAAAAAGATAGATTTAATAACTTTGAATATCACATGAATAGACCATATGCATTTAATAGAGATAAGGGAAACTGTAGAATTTGTGGAGTATCTTTGAATATAGCAGAAACTAAAATTCGTCACATTACTAAAAGACTTCCTGTAAACGAAGTAAACAAGGTCAAAAACCTTATGACTGTCTGTAAGAAATGCTATAAAGCCATCAACAGTAAAAAACAACTCGAAGGCGATAGCAAAATAAATAAGAAAATCCTTAAATATCGAGAAT
>NZ_LZZM01000119.1 GCF_002006345.1 Clostridium puniceum | reverse complement strand
TTTAATATTTGAATTTAATTTAGTAAATGCAATTTTAACAGCTTCAAAAATTTTAAAATTATCATTTTCGCTTTTAATCTTTGGTGATATAATCATATTTAAGTCATTCCTTATGTGATGTATTTGGATTTTTAGCGAAATTATTATACCACAAAGGAATGGCTTATTTATTTTTTACAAATTTTGTTTACTCAACAACCTAAATTAATAATATTTTTTATATTTTGTCACATACTAATTATTGAAATTAAATGTAACTGGAGGTATTGAAATGAATAAAAAAACTATTAAATGCATTATAACTTCTTTTATTGTAATTAATTTACTGTCAACTTTCCCCAAAATAACAATGGCTGATGCAGATTTTTCTCCTAAAGACAGCTTAGAATCTTCAATTAATTTTGCTGAAGCTGATCATGACAATAAATATGATAAAAAAGAAAAGCTAAAAGGTTTTAGCTTATTTAGTGAAGAAAATTATAAATATCTTTCCTCTGACCAAAAAAGAGATTTATTAAACTTAAAGAAATGTAAAGAAAGTGGTGATAAACTATCTCTAGAACAACAACAGACTTTAGATTCAATTGCGAATTGTATTATTAAAGGAAAACTTGGTAATAAAGATTATGAAGACTTTAAATGTTTAATAGAAAAGAAAAAATCTAAACAACAATTAACAGATAAAGAAGAAAAAAAGTTAAAAGAATATAAAGATATCATTAATGGTCATAAACTTTCTACTAGAGAAATTCTTAACCAATTTTTAAGACAATAATCTTATTATTCCTATTTAAATTAAAAATAAGAACAAAATCTTTAATTTAGACCTTGTTCTTATTTTTAATTTATTTATAATTTTCCCCATAAAATAGTAACATTTTTTCAATAACACTAAATGCAATTTCATCTTTTTCAAAATAAGATTCATGCTTAGATTCTTTTATTTTAATAAGCTTACAGTTTGCAGCATATGCTGCAAATTTATTTTGAGCTTTAGGATTAACGTAGGTATCATATTCAGTTTGAAATAATAAAACAGGTATTTTTACCTTTGATGCATTTTCTTTTTTTATCAAATTTTTAGTTGCTTTTAAGCTTTCCAAATACCATAATACGGAAGCTCCTCCGCTTTGGTAAGCTTTATTTGTTTTAATCTTTTGATGCAAATATTCATATCTTTCTCTACAGCTTGTAGCGTTACTCACAAAATCCTTTTTTTCTGTATAAGTTGTTTGTCCTGGAAGATATCTTTTCTTTAACCCAAAAAGTTTCATTGATTTTGAAATAATATTAGCTATTAATTGGGGTATTTTTCCAGTATTTATTTCATACATTGGTGAACTCAATACAGCTGCTTTAAAATAATTAGAATATTCCTCTAAAAAAACAGTCCCTATTCCACCACCCATAGAATGAGCAAACATCAATAATTCTTTATTTTTGCTATTAGGGATAACAATTTCATCAATAAACTTTTTAAAATCTTCTACATAATAATTAAAATTTTCAACATTAATTTGTGTTTTATCTATTCCAAGTCTTTGTGAACGACCATGTCCTCTATGTTCAATAATAAAAACTGAATATCCTGCTTGGATAAAATAGTAAATCAATTCATAATACTTTTCATTACATTCTCCAAATCCATGACAGATAACAATATTGGCTTTTGGATTTTCAATAATAAATTTTTCATAATAGAGTTTTGAATTATTCATTCCTAATATATATCCAGATTTTAAATTCTTTTTTAAATAAGGTTCTACTTTGTTTATCATATCTTCTTTATAATTTTTTTGATAAATATAATTTCTTTTATCTTCTGAATCCAAAAATAATTTTGTAGCCTTATTACCTATATTCATTAATAAACTCCTTCAAAACTATTATTTTTAATAACTAAATATATTTTAATATAGATTCAAGATATTTTCTTTAAATCTATTATAATTTTATGTTAAAATATGGTTATTGATTTTATAAACTAATTCTAATAAGTAATATATCACGTTTACTTTAAATAAAAAAGAATTATCTTAAACAATTTTTTCTCTAAGATAATTCTTTAATTTAAATATTGTTGCAATTTAAGTTTTACATTGTTAATAATTAAATTTTAAGAAATCTCGAAGGAATTTCTTACTTAATTGTAAATGGTTAACTGCAATATGTATCTAATTTAATATTAATTCTTTTATATATATATCTTTATTTTTACTTAAATCCATAAAATCACCATCTTTTAATATTAATGGTCTAGATAAATCATTGGTATTTATTTGCAATATTTTGGCTTTTTCTCCATTGCTAAGTAGTACATTTTCCCCCATATAATAATTTGCTATATGTTCTAAGAAAACCTTTGAATATTCATAATCTAGCTTATTTAAACTTTTCTCTTTAATTATTTCTAATATTTCAAATGGTCCTCTTTCATTTTTGTATGTTTCATCAGAATTCATTACATCTAACTCATCTGCAATTGCAATAATCTTTGCAAAACAATGTATCTTTTCTCCTGTTATTCCAAGTGGATATCCTGAGCCATCTTCCCTTTCATGATGCATAAGCACACCATAACTTACTGACTTGTCCAAATACGGAATATTGTCCACATACTTATACCCTATTTTAGTATGCTGCTTAACTATTTTATATTTTTCTTGTAATAAAATATCAGGTTTTTCTGGAACCTTTTGTTCTAATTTTGTCATCCCAAAATCATGCAATAAAGCTGAATATATAAGTAAATTTATTTTTGATTGCTCAAGACCAACCCATTTTCCCAAAAGAGCGCTAAGTGTAGCAACATTTACACCATGCCTATATATAGGGTCTTCACCACTTCCCTTAAACACAACTGTACTTATTATAATTTCTGTAGACTTAAGTTCTTTTTGAATTTTTTCTGAGAAACTTCTAAGATCATTAACCTTATTTTCTTTTGTCTTATCTAGTTTTGTAAACATTTCTTTTAAGCCTGTACTTATTTCTCTAAAGGTTTCTTCTACCTTTTGTAGTTCTGCTTCCTTAGTACTTTTTGCAATTACTTCTTCTGATATATTAACTTCGATTTTTTCAAGAAAATATGCTTTATTTAATCTAGATATTATTTCATCATTAACAATTGCCCCTTCTCTTATTAAAAGGTTACCATTTTTCACAATATCTTTAGTAATAATCATTCCAGGCTTTAATTCCTGAACATTTAAAAATTCATTATTCCCATTCATAAATTTATCTCCCTTTTATTATTATAAGTTCACTATAATATTATTTCCTTAATATATAAATTCTTTTCCTTATCTAAATCCACAAATTCCCCATTTTTTATAACTAAAGGTCTATCTAAATTATTTACATTCATTTGTATTATTTTGCATCTCTCATTTGTGTTTAACAAAACTTCTTCTCCCGTATAATAATCTATTACATGTTCCAAAAATATTTTTGCATATTCATAGTTTAGCTTTCCTAAACTTTCATTTTTAACTATTTTAAGAGCTTCAAATGGTAGCTTCTTTTTCTTATATCCTCTATCAGAATTTATTGCATCAAATACATCTGCTATAGCTATTATTTTAGCAAAAGGATGTATTGCTTCTCCTTTAAGCCCTAACGGATATCCCGATCCATCTTCTCTTTCATGATGCATAAGTACTCCATAACTAACTGATTTATCTAAAAATGAAATTTGTTTAATAATCTGATAACCGGCATTCGCATGAGTTTTTATATGACTAAATTCATTTTTTGATAAAGGTACTTCTTTTTTAAGTACATCTCTATCTACCTTTGTTTTTCCAAAATCATGCATAATTGCTGAATAAACAAGCAAATTAACCTGTGACTTCTCAAGTCCAATCCATTTTCCTAAAATAGCACTTAAAGCTGCAACATTTACACAATGTCTATATATCGAATCCGTCCCGCTACCATAAAGTACTATATTCTTTAAAACTACACTACTTGGATTCATTTCATCTTGAATTTTTTTAGAAAACTCTCTAACTTCATTCATGGCTATTCCATCTTCTGTTATCATTTGCCTAAAAGTTTTTTGCAACTTAAAAGATATTTCCTTAAATTCTTCCTCAATTTTCTTATGTTGCTGTTCCTTTTTTATTTCTGCTTCTGTTTTCTTTTTCGCTACCTTTCTATTATATACGTCTATAGCTCCAACAAAATATAAACTTTTAAGCTTTTGTATCATCTGATTTGTTATTAGATTATCCTTTTTTAGCAACACTTTACCATTTTGTTCTAAATTTTTAGCAACTACCATACCCTCTTCTAACTGATTAAAGCTTACTCTTCGAGTATTTTTTTCCATAATCTCTACCCCACCATATCATAATTTTTATGTCTTAAAAAATATATTATGATAATAATAATATCTTTCTAACATTTTTCAATTGTATTTAACATTATATCCCTATATATATTATTTTTTTGCTAAATACTATATTGAAATAATTAGTTAAAATTCCAAAATTAAACTTAGTAAAAATATACTTATTTTTATATATATTATTCTATATTTTTTATCTTTTGTCAAAACAAGTTTTTACTATGTATAATTGCTTACAAAAAAAGACCTAAATTTAATAAAAAACAAAGTATTAACATATTGATTCTTAAAAACATCTGATTTTTTTAAATGACACTCAAATATTCTAGCGCAACTTAATTTTTATAATAAAGATAGGATTTTATCCTATCTTTATTATCTTAGTATTTTATTTTCTATATTTATTCAATAGGGGATGCTTTTGTTTTTCCATTTTTTGCTTTTCCTTGTATCTCTATTGGTACATGCTTAAAATCATTTTTCTTATAATGCGTTTTGTGATTACTTTCTGTTCCATGTGGATCACTTGGATCTGGTCTTCTCATTCCTGCTTTTGCCATAATTACTCATATCCTTTCTAATACATTTATAAATTTTCAGTAAATATGCTAGTTAGTTCTCATATTTACCGTTCCTTTATATATGTCTAAAATACTCTCGAAATTAGTATTCTAAAAAAAATATATAGTATACATGACTTTTATCAGAAATTAATAAACTACATCTAAACTTTAATTATTTTCTAACCACTTGTTCCAAACTTCTATTTCATACCCCACTGTCGCTTCCTTGCCATTTCTTACTATTGGAGTATTCATAATTTTTTGATTTTTTAACAACAATTCAGCTTTTATTTCAGCACTTCTTATATTATTAAAATTTAACTTTGCATAATCCTTAGATTTACTGTTTATTAATTCATTAATACTTATTGAATTAAGCACACTGTTAAGTTCACCTTTGCTCATAGTTTTTTCATTTAAATCTATAAATTGAAATTGAATTTTTCTTTCCTTAAAAAATCGCTCTGCTTTTTTAGTATCAAAGCATTTTTTCATCCCAAATATTTGTATATTCATAAGCTTATTCCTCATATAATTTTCTTTTTAAATTTAAATATAAGTATTTTGTATTATCTTTAAATCCATAAATATATATAATAAGATTCTAGATAATATTTATATTTTAATCATTTATTAAATTTGAATAAATGCCACCTAATTCTTTTACCCCTTCTGCTATAAGTCCAGCCATTATTACTGCTCCCTCATATCTTAAATGCGTATTATCTTCTAATCCTTCTATATGAGATTTAAATTCTCCTTCTTTAAGATGCATAAACCATTTTTTTGAATTCTTATCTCCTGTTTTTTCTAATAATTCTTTACTTTTTTGACACAAATCAACAACCGGAATCTTTAATTTCTCCCCTAGTTGTTTCATTGCATCTGGATAATCATAATGTACTTCATTTTTAATATGTCCATCTTCTAAAAATATTCTTCTATACAAAGATGTAATAAGCACTGGATATGCTCCACAGTTTCTAGCTGCTTCAATATAAGAAGATAGATATTCTTGATATGTAGAAAATGGCTTTGTACTTCTTTCTTCATCAGTTTTTTGATCATTATGTCCAAATTGAATAAAAAGAAAATCATCTTTTTTTAATTCTTCTTTAATTCTATCTAATATACCTTCGTTAATAAAACTCTTAGTACTTCTTCCATTTTTGGCAAAATTATAGACTATAACATCTTCTTTTAAATAAAGTCCCATAACTTGACCTATTCCTGTTTGTGGATATGAAGCTATTTTATTTTGTGCTACAGTAGAATCTCCTGCCCAAAAAATTTTCTTTTTCATTTTCCCCTCCATTAATTCAATTAACAATTATTTTTCTAATATATATAAGTTCTAATTAATTTGCTACATTAAAAATATATACATTACGTAGAGTATATATAATTTATCAGAACATATATATTATATTTATAAATTTTTCCTTGATTTCTTAACTTTTTACTTTTATTTATGACTATGCATCTTTGTGTATTAACTTTTTACGCATTTCCATTATACTCTACAATGTTTTATTTTCCCATAATATTTCAATAATATATTTTCTTTTTATTTAAAATTATATAGTTGTCACTTTCTATTTATTGGTTATTCATAAGCAATTCCTGTCGCTATGCCATCATAGTTATTTAATATTCCTTCGACTGATTTTTTCATTGAAATAGTTACAAATTCATTATTAAAACCAATATTAACTCTTATACTTCCTAATACATAGCCTATTAAATTAACTTGTAAACATAATATATTTTCAGACGTCCACGCTGCTGAAATCATAATAGGTATTTTAAATGATTTCTCATTAAATTGATTTGTTTTGCCTAATATAAATAGAATTTTAAATTTCCCATCATTATTTTCATATTCAATAAATCCCTCTGTCTTGTCAAAAGTAATCTTCAAAAATTTTATTCCCATTGAATTACTTTCCAGTATATATTTCTTACCGTTAATTTTATTTGAATATGAAGATACAATTTCACCTTGTATAGGTTTTGTAGAAAGATTATCTATCTTTTCTTTTAGTTGGATATAATTTTCATCGTTTTTTAATGGTTTATATAATTCATTATTTTTTAGTGGTGTATACTTTTTCTCAATAAAGGGAAATATCTGCTGCCAAAAAGCATCATATATATTTTGCAGTCCTGTTGGATTTCCTTGAGTATCAGCTGTTGTTGTAAATATAATTTTATATTGTGGCAGACAAATAGATAGTTGTCCACCCATTCCATATAGTGTAAAGCCATTGTAACGAGATTTCCAAAACTGAAAACCATATCCTTGCTGTTCATCAATGACTGGTTGAATAAAAGTGTCCACCTGCTTCTTCGTAGCCTGATGTAAATATTCTTTAGGTATCAATTGTTTACCTCTGTAATATCCATCATTCATACATATATAAGTTAATTTTGCCAAATCTCTCATAGTGCAAATTAATCCGGATCCTCCTTGTGAAATTCCCATAGGATCTTTTAAAAACTTTGCTTCTTTTGAAAAATCTATGTGATTTAATACTTTTTCTCTTAAATAATCCATAAGCGATTTTCCACTAAGTCTTTCTACAAGTGCAGATAGTACATGAGTAGCTGATGTATCGTATGAAAAAATAGTTCCTGGATAATGAGATGGCTTTATGGTAAAAAAAGATTCAACCCAATCATTATTATTTTCTACTTTATATGTTGTCTTATTATGAGCTGTTCTCATTGTTAACATATCCTTAATTGTAGTTTTCTTAATGTAATCATGAACACCATCTTTAGGAATTTTATCTAGAAAATAATCACATATATAATCAGTTATTTTTAATTTTCCTTCTTCCTGCAATAATCCTATTGCAATTGATGTAAAGCTCTTTCCTACTGAATACATCCGATGCTGAAATTCTTTATTAAAAGGCTTCCAATAACCTTCTGCAAATACTTCATTTCCTATTGCCATAAAAAAACTATGTATATTTACTTGATTCTCTTCTAATTGCTTTATAAACTTTAAAATTGCCTTTGATGGAACCCCTACTTTTTCTGGCGTAATTTCTTTAAATATACTATCCATTTTACTACTCCTATTTATTAAATTTTTAAATAATGGTATAAAGTGGATTTACAACACTTTTAATTTAAAATGTACATGTTTAAACTTCCAATCATTCATTTTTCAATTTTCTTCTCTCTAACTCTAAATTTTATGGACATTTCACGTCAAAAAATTCTATTCTTTCCTCAATATAAACAAAAAATGATAAGTCACGTCTCAATATATTAATATCTACATAAGAATTATACCGGCCTCATAGTCTACTATTAATTTTAATCGCTGACTTATCATTTTCTAAAATATCATATACCATATCTATTACACCTGTTGCTTTTTCAAATTATAAAATTCCTTTTTAAGCTCCATTAACTCATCATATGTACCAATTTCAACGCATTTCCCTTCTTTAATAACTGCAATTCTATCTGAATCTTGAATTGTAGATAATCTATGTGCTACTATAAAAGTTGTCCGCCCTTTTTTTAAATTATTAAGTGCACTTTGTATCTTTTTCTCTGAAATACTATCCAGTGCCGATGTTGCTTCATCAAGGACAATAACCTTTGGATTTCTAATAATAGCTCTTGCAATAGCAATTCTTTGACGCTGCCCACCTGATAATTTTCCACCATTTTCACCAATCCATGTCTCTAAACCCTCTGGCAGTTCTTTTATTAATTTAGAAAGATTGGCTGCTTGAACTACTTTCTCTAACCTTTCCTCTGAAATATCTGACATACCATAAGTAATATTGTCACGAATTGTTCCTGAAAAAAGTATTGTATTTTGAGGTACTACCGCTAAATATTTTCTATATGACCTCAAGTCAATTTGAGTTATGTCATTTCCATCTAAATAAACTTTACCACCAGTTGGAAGAATAAAACCAATTATAATATTTAATATAGTAGATTTACCGGCTCCTGATTCTCCAACAAAAGCCATAGTTTCTCCTTTAGCTATTTGAAGATTTAATCCATTTAATATATTCTTCTTCCCACTCGGATACTGATATTCTATGTTTTCAAATACAAATTCACCATTTACATGGCTTACTTCCTTTTTCTTTGAATTACATTCAATATCATGAGCTAATAAAATTTCTCCAACAGAATTTACTGATTCTAATCCTTTAGATATAGTTGGAATCAACATTATTATTCCAGATACTTGGTTAACAACTGTTGTAAAATATGTTTGATATAGTACAACATCTCCAACAGTTATTTTCCCATAATATGCTAAAGTACCAGTGAAAACTAAGCAGATAAGTTGAAATATTTGAAATACCGCCCAGCTTGTGGAACCGAATAAGGACTGTATTAAATCCAAATTCAATCCCTTCTTAGATACTTTAGCTAACTGCCTATTCATTTTACTTATTTCTTGTTTTTCAAGAGCATGAGCTCTAGTTACAGGAAGCATTTCAACCATTTCCATAACTTTTGCTGAAGTTTCTTCCATTTCTAATCTAAAATCTTTATTTCTCTTTTTTATTTTTCCTCTAAAAACTACAGTTACAATAGCAGCAATAGGTACTGTCATTAAAAAGAAAGTAAATACAGTTTTGCTTTTATATAAAGTAACCCCTAACGCTACTGCTAAGTTAATTATAATATTTAGTGAACTTACAAATAACTGAGCTGACAGAATTTCAACAGCCTCTACATCTCTCATAATTTTAGATTGGAGTCTACCTGACTGCATTTCTTTATGATATAATATGGACAATTGTTGCAGTTTTTTTACTAAGGCACTCCTAAGTTCTGCTTCCACATAACGAATTGCTAAACTATGAAATTTTGTATGATAATAATTTGAAAAAATATTTTGTAAAACAAGTATAACCATAATAACAACATTAATATAAATTTCATAAACATTATGTTCTAATGGACTCGTTGCAATATTAATTATATTTGCTGTAATAATAGGAAGTACCCATGCTGGAGTATGCTTAATTGCAAAGCATACTGCTGAAAGAATCAATTTTAAATATGTTCCTTTATAAAGGGAAATTAGAATTTTAAAAGGACGTTTTTGATTCTTCTCATAACATTTAATTACATCCATTATTTTTCTCCTTAATTTATTTAATCACATCTTTTATATATCTTCTATTTATTAAATTATAGAAGATTATGATTTTCTACTTTAATTTTTTTATATTAAAATGTTCAAATTTTGCCCATAACTCAATCATATTTCCAGCATAGCTATACACCCCTACCATAGCACCAGTAAATCTTTTTCCTTTTTGAAGCCCTTCATCACACAAATAATAAACATTATGAAGGTGTGCTATTTTTATCCATTCTTTATTTCCTAATCTATAATAAAAAGTTCTTTCAAGGTATTTTGTCTCTATCTTTAATTCAATTTCGTCTAAATTTAATATTAAAATTTTATTTTGCTTATAATATTTATTATTAATCCACTCTTCAACATTTATGGAATATCCATCTTCTTCTCCAAATATACCAAACTTCAAATAGGTATTTTCATCATAATAACAAGTCATTCCAATATTTTGTCCTTCAGTCATATTAGTTAAATAAAGTTTACACTCTGCTGTAAAACAAAAATCCTTTTGACGCCTTACAACAATACTTCTACATCCAGTGTCATTTATATCTAAAATATCGCCCTTTAAATATAAACAACTGTTCTTTATATAATATGAATTCTCCTTTGGTGCTCGTGGAAACATCCAATCCAAGCCTAGCTTATCTCCATTAAAATCATCAGCTAAAGTATCCTCCCAAATATTCTCTGGCAAATTAGGTTTCTTTTGAAGCACACTAGGTCCATTTAAATTATTGATTATTGGCCAATTATCAGCAGTCCATGTGATTGGATCCATAGCAGTTTCTCTTCCAAGAATACTATATTTACCCTCTACCATTCTGCCGCATAAATAAACAATATACCATTCTCCATTTTGTGTTTGTACTGGCTTACCATGACCGGCTCTTTGTATTGCTGCTTTTTCATCTAGTTGGCGCAGAATTGGATTATATGGACATGATTCATAAGGTCCCATTAAAGTTTTAGAACGAGCTACTGAAATTCTATGGCCAATACCTGTTCCACCTTCTGCTACAAATAAATAATAATATCCATCTTTCTTTAATAAATGAGCTCCCTCTGGTGCACGCCTATTATCTCCATACCATAGTAACTGAGGCTTAGATATTATATTTTTAGCCTCTTTATCAAGTTCAAAAATTCTTGCTCCACGATTTAAAATCATGTAACGTCTTCCATCATCATCTGTAAAAAGGGATGGATCAATTCCATCTTCATCTAAAAATACTGGTTCTGAATATGGTCCTTCTGGATTAATAGAAGATGTTATCATTTGTTTTCTATACACAGTGCCATTATCATTAAGGCGATATGTTGCTGTAATATAAAATCTTCCATTATAATATGAGATATCTGGTGCCCAATATCCTCGACCACCTTCTAATTCTTCAAGATGAGCATATTCAGAATTTGCAATAGCATGTCCTACAATATGCCAGTTAATTAAATCCTTTGAATGTGAAATTGGAATACATGGGAAGAATATGAAAGATGAATTTACCATATAATAATCATCACCAACTCTTAAAATAGAAGGATCAGGATGTGTTCCTGTAATAATAGGGTTTTTATACATTTGTGATAATCTTCCATTACAAACACTTTCAAAATACTTTTCTACTTCTACTGCACCGTGTACACTGGCTTCTTCATAAGGTGTAATTCTGTTCTTATCTCCATGAAAAATTGACATTCCAACTCTTTCTACAAGATAACGAACTAATTCAACATTATTACTCTGTGCAGCATAATGTAAAATTGTTCTATTATCTTCATCTACAACATTCATGCTAGCTCTTGTATATTCAACAATATATTTAACCATTTCAAGATTACCAGTTTGTGCTGCTACAAATGGAGCCCATATTCCATTTTCATCATTTTCTTCGATGGCATTAGGTGTTTCCATGTTAATCTTTTTTAGCATTTCAATATTATCTAATTTAATTGCTTCTATAATATTCATTTTATATCTCACTTTCGCGTTACTACCTGTTGTTATTATGTTTTTTTAATCTTAATATATAAGTTCTAATTAATTTGTTACCTTAAAATCATATGCAGCAAATAAATATATGTGGCTTATTTAATACATATAGACTTTTTTGGTCTTTACTATTTTCTAATATTTATCTACTCTCATAACATTAAAATATGAAAATTGAGTATATCCACTTTTCTGAGTTTTTCCATCTGCAATTGCAAAAATACCAATTTTTGCTCCAACCCAAGTTGCTGCCTTAGGTGAGAAGCTCCTTGTTTCCTTACTCCAAGTTCCTCCATCTAAACTATAAGAAAATGAACCTTTTTGATCATCTTTAAAATTAAATCTGAAATATATTTCATTATTATTTTGGCAAGGTACTCTTTTAATTTCTATTTCACCTCTATTTCCTCCTGTTTCTTCTGATTCAAAATACACTATACTTATTTCTTCATTTTCATGTTTTATACAAATACCAGCATATTGTTCACCAATAATTAACATTCCAGCCTTTCCTTCAGATGGTATATTAGAAAAATCCATTTTTGTTTCAGCTACGAATTCTGGACACATAATCTTTTGAGTCAAAACATTAGCACTATTCCAAATTACAGCCTTTTCTTTATCTGTAGTATTTAAATTATATAATCTTAAATAACCTGGATTCTCTGTTAAAGAATAAAAATTATCATTAGAATTAGCTAGCCACTGCCATTGATGTCCAAGAAATTTATTTGTAAAATCATCGCTTGCTTCTATCTCACACGATTCAACTATAGGTACTCCTTTTGGTTTTGTATATTCCAGTACAGGTTCTCCAATTCCATCTCCATCAATGTCTACACCAATAATAGGCCATCCATCTTTCCATTTTACCGGCTGAAGATGGCAAATTCTTCCGTATGCTTCTTTATCTTGAAAATGAATAAACCATTCTTCTCCTAATAAAGTATCTACCAATCCCCCTTGATGAGGTCCATTTATATAAGTATTTCCTTGATGCATTACTATTTTTTCTTCATATGGTCCATAAATAAATTCACTTCTTAGTGCAGTCTGCCATCCTTGTTTTACTCCCCCTGCTGGTGCAAGAATATAATACATTCCATCTCTTTTGTAAAATTTAGGTCCTTCAATAGTAGGCTGTGTTTCAGTTCCATCAAAAATAAATCTATCTTCTGTAATAGCTGTTTTTCCATCTGGACTAATTTCAAAAATTCCAAGCTTGCTCTTAAAACCAATTCTGCTTTTAGCATATCCATGGACTATATACGCTCTTCCATCTTCATCCCATAATGGACAAGGATCGATAAATCCTTTACCTTCTCTTACACAAATAAGTGGTGACCATTCTCCTAATGGATCTACGGCACTGGTCATAAAAATTCCTTCATCAGGCATTCCTACAAATATCCAGAATTTATTATCATAATATCTAATACTTGGTGCCCAAACACCCCTTCCATGAGCAGGTGATTTATAATCCTCATAAGGTATCTCTTTTACTGCATAATTTACAAGTGACCAATTTACTAAATCCTTTGAGGTTAAAATAGGTAAACCTGGAATATAGTTAAAACTCGACGCAGTCATATAAAAGGTGTCTCCCACTCTTATGACATCTGGATCTGAGTAATCAGCATATAATATTGGATTTTTGTACCTTCCATTTTCTAAGTCTGCTTTCCACAACAAATTTTTTTTCATAAGTCCTCCTTAAAATATATAATAATTGGGGATTAATTCTGATAAAATTAATTAATATCTATTTTTATTTACAAATAAATTTAATTTTGGTCTAATAGTTAGAACATTTATTTATCACCTATAATAAGGAAATACGATAAACATATAAATATATTTATCGCTTTCCCTTTATTTAAGCAGCTTACTACTTATCCCCATTCATTTCTTTAATTACATCATCAATTCCTAAATTTTTAGCTTCATTAATATAAGCATTAAATCCATCCTCTACGCTGGATTTTCCCATAACAATTTGTGCTATACTTTTTGCTTTTAATTTTATTAAATCTCCATTAATTTTTGCTAACTTCTTAGATACTGGTCTTGCTATTGATTGAATTCCATATTTTGCCATCAATTGATTTGATGAAGTAACTCTACTATCTACCACTATGTTTTTAGTACTATCTTTCATTGGTGTTATAGCAGAATATGGTGCATAAAATGCTTTTTGAAGTGGTTCCTTTGGATTTTCTGGATTTTCAAGCATAGTTATATAATCTCCATCTTGTTTCCAATGAACACCTTCCACTCCATTTTGAAATAAAATTTGCCCTTCTCCGCCATCATGCATATATTGTACAAAGTATTTGAATACACCTTCAACATTCTTACAATCTTTTGAAATACAGGTAACCGCTGGTACTCTAAGTAAATAATTTTTTGATTCTTTTATTGGTGGAATTGCTACCATTTGTGCAGTTGGAACATTAGCTTTTAATCTATCGTCAAGCTGAGGTGCCCAATTGGCCGCCCAATAATTAAATACTCCAACACCTCCTGAGAACCATTTATCTCGACAAGCAGATGTAGTATTAGTAACAACTTCTTGATCAAGCAGTCCTTCTTTGTAAGCATCTTGCATTCTTTTTAATGCACCTTTCATGTTTTCTTGTTGCATTCCATCTACCCATTTTCCATCTACTTTAGTAAATTCTGGAGTAGCATCTTGATAAAAATCTTTTAGGTAAGTAACAGCTTGGTCTTCATATAATTTTGCTGCTGTTACAGGAGTTTTACATTCTGGAAGTGTTTTAAATGCTCGTAGCATATTAATATATTCATCATATGTTGTTGGTACTTTTAAACCAAGCTTGTCTAACCAATCTTTACGTACATAAGTAATAGTACCTGAATTTAATTCAAATGGTACACCATATATTTTCCCATCTATTGTAACACTATCCCAAGCTGCTTTATTTTCATTAGTAATTAATCCTGATGCTTTTACTAAATCAGTTAAATCCGCTAGTGCTCCTTGTGATGCATATCGTGGAAGGTCATCTTCTCCTGCTAAATTAAATACATCTGGTGCTTTTTTACTTGCAAATGCAAGTTCAAGATTTTGCTTGTAATCATTGTTATTCATTGGGGTAAAATCTAATTCAATGCCTGTTTTTTTAGTAAAATCAATTTTCCACTCCTCATATTTTTGCTGAGCACTAAGACCAACATTAATATACCACAAAATCTTTTCTGGCTTTTTCACTTCTTTAGTGTTTTGTGCTGATGAACCACCTGAACTTTTTCCTGCACATCCTGCTAGTGCTGACATTGACATTACTGTTGCTACCCCCAAAGCAACAAGGATTTTAACTCTTTTTTTCATAAATATCCTCCCTTTTGTGATATTCACAATATATCATATTTATTTAATAGTTAATTACAAATTAATTATAATTTTTAATTTGTAAAATTAATTTTAACAATTTTATTATAAGTTTTTTGTTAATACTAATTTATTTATCCTTGTAATTATTTTTATTGCTTTGGTAACCTTAAAAGTAAAACTAAGCTTCATATATAAGATTACAAAAACATGTATATCGTTTTCATATTCTATAAAAAATTTTTCCCCAAATTAAGTTCTAAAAAGTTTGTATTGTAATAATTATATTGTTACCTATAGCTAGTCTATTAAGTAAGAGTTGTAAAAATACCTAATAGACTAACATATAGAATTAATGTTTAAATTATACTTAAATCTTACTACTTAGTGCCATTCATTTCTTTTAGTACTTCATCAATACCTAAATTCTTAGATTCACTTTCATAAATCTTTAAACCTTCATCAATACTTGCTTTTCCCATAACAATTGCAGCTATAGTTTTAGCTTTTAATTTTGTTAAGTCACCGTTGATTTTAGTTAACTTCTTAGATGTTGGTTGAGGAATTTGTTGTTCTCCATTTTTTTTCAATAATTCTAAACTCTTAGTAACTCTTTCATCATATACTACACTCTTAGTCTTATCTTTCATTGGTGTCAAACGAGCATATGCTGGATTATATGCACCTGGAAGTGCTTCTTTTGGATTTTGTGGATTTGGAAGCATTGTTGCATGGTCTCCATCTTGTTTCCAGTGTACCCCTTCAACTCCATTTTCAAATAATACTTGTCCTTCTCCACCATCATGCATGTATTGTATAAAGTATTTAAATACACCTTCTATATTTTTACAATCCTTCGAAATACATGTAACCGCTGGAACACGAATATTATATTTAAGTTCTTTTATAGCTGGAAGTGCTACCACTTGTGCATCTTTAACATTAGCTTTTAATCTATCTTCAAGTGATTGATTCCATGTACCTGCCCAATAGTTAAATACTCCAACTCCTCCTGCATACCATTTGTCACGAGCAGCAGATGTAGTATTAGTAATAATTTCTTGATCAATTAATCCATCTGCATATGCATCCTTCATTCTTTGTAACGCAGCTTTCATATTTTCTTGCTCCAAACCATCTACCCATTTATCACCCACTTTAGTAAATTCCGGAGTAGCATCTTGATAAAAGTCTTTTAAATAAGTAACTGCTCCATCTTCAAATAATTTAGCTCCAGTGAAAGGTACTTTACATTCTGGAAGTGTTTTAAATGCTTTTAACATATTAATATATTCATCATACGTTGTTGGTACTTTTAAACCAAGTTTATCTAACCAGTCTTTACGCACATATGTGATAGTACCTGTATTGGCTTCCCATGGCACCCCATATATTTTTCCATTGATTGTTACGCCATCCCAAACTGCTTTATTTTCCTCAGTAATTAATCCTGATGCTTTTACTAAATCAGTCAAGTCAGCTAATGCACCTTGTGATGCATAACGTGGAAGATCATCTGCACCAGCTAAATTAAATACATCTGGTGACTTCTTACTTGCAAAAGCAAGTTCAAGATTTTGTTTATAGTCATTGTTATTCATTGGAGTATAATCCAGTTCAATTCCTGTTTTCTTTTTATATTCATCTTTCCATTCTTCATATTTTTGCTCTGTGTTAAGACCTACGTTAATATACCATGAAATCTTTTCTGGTTTAGCAGCCTCTTTTGTACTCACTGCAACCGAACTACCTTTATTGCCACATCCAACTAATGTGGTCATTGTCATTACTGTAGCTAACCCCAAAGCCACTAATACTCCTGCTCTTTTTTTCATAAATATCCTCCTCTTGTGCATTGCACTATCTAGTCTTTTTGTAATATTTTAATTCAAATTATAATTATATATTTTTATTTGAATTCATTTAGTAATTTTAAATTTATATTAGTTATTCTTTGATACAATATACCAATGATAAGAATTAATACATTATTCTTTTACTCCTCCAAGTGTTACTCCTTTTTGGAAATACTTTTGAATAAATGGATATACTGCTAAAAATGGAGCCATTACAACAATAATAACAGCGCTCTTAAGCATATCACCTGAAACTACGGATTGAGAAGTTCCTACAGCTTGATCCATTAATACCAGTTGTCTTACTTTCAATTGGAAATTTTGTAACATCGGATCTTGAATATATAATTGGAAATGCATGAAATCATTCCACATTGCAACTGCAATAAACAATCCAATTGATGCTAAAGCTGGTTTTGATAAAGGAAGTACTATTCTCCAAAAAATACCGATAGGTGTACAACCATCTAATTCTGCTGCTTCATAAAGTGCTTGTGGAATTGTTTGGAAAAAGCTCTTCATTAAAATTATGTTATAAGCAGTTAATGTAACTGGTATAATTACTGCAATAAAGTTATTCATTAATCCAAGATATGATACTGTTAAATATGTTGGTATTAACCCTCCATTAAATAACATTGTAAATAAAATCATATTTACAAAAAATCTATTTCCAGGCATATTTTTTTGAATAATAACGTATGCTGCTAAAGTTGTTAATAATAGACCTACTGCAGTACCTATAACTGTTGTAATTATTGAAATAACAAATGGTTTAAAAAGATCTTGTCTGCTTAATATCTGCTCATATGCGCCAAAATCAAACTTTTGAGGCCATATACGCATTTGAGCTGAAGCAGATGGGTCAACAGAATCTACAAATACTTTTAATACAGGAATGATCATAGCAAGCATAAAAAGCACTAAGAATATATATGCAAAAATTAAGAAAATTGCTCTTGATCTATGACCTTTTTTAAAAGAAAGCTTTTCATTCATTATATAATTCCCTCCCCTGTTACCTTCTTGCTTACCTTATTAGTAATTAGAACTAATATTACTGAAATAACAGACTTAAATAAACCTGCTGCTGTAGATAATCCATAGTCTGAATTTTCAACACCTATACGATATACGTATGTTTGTATAACATCAGCTTTATCAAGTACCATTGCATTTTGAAATACCCAAACTGATTCAAATAAATTAAGTACTTTTGCCAATTCTAAAATAAATACAACTAATATTGTATTTCTAATTGCTGGTAAAGTAATATATAAAACTCTTTGAAGTCTAGTTGCACCATCAATAGTAGCGGCTTCATGCATTGATGGATCAACACCTGATAAGGCTGCAATAAATATTATTGTTCCCCATCCAGTACCTTTCCAACGTTCTATGAATAAGAATATTGGTGTCCACCAGTGCTCATCAGCTAAAAAGTAAATTGGATCAACTCCAAATAAACCAAGCACTGCATTTACTATACCATCTTGTGGTGACAAAATTAATGAAAATACTGATGCTATTACTACCCATGAAAGAAAGTGTGGAATATAAATTATAGTTTGTGTTAATTTTTTAAAATTCTTACCTCTCACTTCATCAATGAGCAAAGCTAATCCTACGCAGCATATCATACTTAATCCTAAATTTAATATACTAATGTATAAAGTATTCCCAAAGGCCCTTATAAATGCTGTACTTTGAAATAATGTTATAAAATTATCAAATCCAACAAATTCATTAATTCCGAATAATCCCCAATCAAAGAAGGAAATTAAAATCCCAATCATTGGAATATAGTTAAATACCAAGAATGCTAAAAATACCGGAAGAAACATAAAATAAAAATATCTATATTGGTATATTCTTGTTTTTAACGAAGTTTTATTTCTTTTTATATTTGTTGTTACCATCTCATTTCTTGTAATCTGAGCCATTATTTTTACCTCCATATTTATACTGATTTTTTATTTTTTCTTTTGTAGCCTAATCATCCTTTCTAATTAATAGTTTAATGCGAACAGCAAACACCTATATAATTCAAGATGTTAACGTGAACAGCGTGCGCTGAAATGCTTTTCATGTGATAATATTAACATTATCACAATTAAAATTAAAGATACAATCCTTTACATTTAAAATTTTGTTCCTTTTGTTTAATTTATAATAAATACATTATTTTAACTATCCATCTTTCATTTATTACTAAAGCCATATATAAGCTTGTCTTATATATGGCTTTAGTTCAACATAGATTATATATTACTTGTTCACATTTCTTAACCCTTTAGGACTAATTCCCTTAACTTTCTTAAATGCTCTTCTGAAAGATTGTACACTATTGTACCCTACTTTCTCAGATATAGTATTTATTGTATCATTTGAATTTTCTAAGAGATTGCATGCACTGTCTATTCTTACTTTCTCTACATAATCAGCAAAATTCACTCCCATATTTCCTTTAAAAATTGTTGAAACATATCCCTCTGAGATATTAAACTTTGAAGCAATTAATGCCAGTCCTAGATTTGAATTCATATACTGTTCATTAATATAACTAACTATTTTTTGAATCAACTTGTTTTGTGTGAATGTCTTTTTTTTCTGCATTTCCTTGCATAAATACTGACATATAAATTTCAATTGTTTAAAATATGTATCTTTTTCAATATTTTGTTCTTTAATTATTTCATTTATTTTATTAATCTCACCTTGTATCACACCTGATAAAATAAAATTAGAAGAAAGTGTTAACATAATCCGATTATGAAGCTCTAGCATCATATTTCCGCTTATATTTCTCCTATTAAAATTTTCTTTTTGTAATATATCTATTAATGAATCTAGATTAGAAATATCTGCAGCACGTATACTGTTAATAATTTTTTCCTGAAATAATTCTGGATAATACATTTCTTCTTTATCATCTAATTCCTTACTATATTTAGTGACTCTTTGCTTTTCATAATTTAAATTTGCTACTTTAGCTTCTTCACATGCACGCCAAATATCCAATATATTTTTACAGATACAGCTTATGCCCCAAGCTGTATCTACAGAATATTCTTTTAGCATTAATTCCTGAACTTCTTCTACTAATGCTTTAACATTATCTTCTTGATTATCTTCATTAATATGAAATATTGCTAAAGTAGTCAAGTAATCACGTTCGTAAAACCAAACAATTTTTTTTGTCCTTTCCATAATATGCTTTTGTATCAAATGAACTAGGACTTGTACTTCTTCTAATGTCTGAGAATCAACTTCATAAAGGTCATTATTTAAAAACAAACGAAATGACACCACTCTAAACTTTGTACAGTTAATTTCTATTCCAACTTTTTTTGCTAGAATATTTAATTCTTTATCATTTACAAAATCACCTTTTACAAGCTTAGTTAAAAATTCATGTTTTAACATTGGCTTATCTAACTCAATCTCCTCTAAAAGTGCTTGATTATTTTGAACAATTTTTGATACTATTCCTCCAAGATTTTTAAAATTCCTAGGAATATTATTATCTATATATATGTTAAACATTTCATTAATTGGCTTTCCTTTTTTAATAGACATATATAATGCTAATCCAATTCCCAATGCTAATGCTAAAAATATCAACACAATTACCAAAATCGTCAATTGATTTAATTTTGACATAGCAATTTTCGCTGGAATGACCACTATAAAATTCCAATCAGTAACATTAGATTTAGATGTAATCACAAATAGATCTTTGTCCTTAACAAGACCTTCTTTGGGCAAATCAATTCTATTAAGTTTTTCCTTATACCCTGCAAAATCTTCTGACCAAATTAATTCTTTTTCATTATTATAAATGAAAACTGAACGTTCATTGGATTTGTCATCAAAATTAAGAACTTTTTTCAATTTATACTCATTTATATTAAATATAATAACTCCAACTACATCTCCATTCATCTCAGTTGCAAAAGGTTTAATATACTGGAGATTACCATTGATATTTGTATAATAAGGTACATAATCTTTATTGTTATCACAAATTTTCTTCAATTCATTTAAAGAAAGATTGTTCTTATTTTTTATGCTATTTTCAAAATCGCCTAATTTATATAAGGCATTTTGATATATAACATAATCTGAATTATTCATATAAATATATGAATCTTCTACAAGATTAACTTCTTGATAGCGCATTAAATTATAATATTCATCAATTACTGATGATGCTTCTTCTAAAAAAGAACTATCTACCTTCTTTTTTTCTGCTAAATCACTTATTCTAGAATTTTGTGAAATTTGCAAAGCTTTTGATTCCATAGCTTTAATTTGAATATCAAGCAAACTCTTACTATGGCTAAGCATTGTAATATTAGATTCACTAATATCCTGTTCTGTTACATTAAAAGCTGACTTAAATCCACAAACAAGTATTATAAGGGGCAGAATCAGCACTATTGTATACGATAACAAAAATTGAACTATTAGGTTATTTAAATATATGTTTTTTAATTTATTCACTCTTCCCACCCACCAAACAATATTTATACATTTTTGATTATAACATTTTATTTTAATATTGCATACCAATATCTTCTAATCTAAATGGATTAACATACAACAAAGGCCGTAATTTTATAGAATACTATTGAAATTTCTCATTAAATTTGTATCCTTATATATATTATATTTAATCTATGCTAAACATTCTATAAAACAGTAAAGAGTTTTGCTTTTTAAACAAAACTCTCTACTTTCGCCATTATTTTATATAGAATACAAATTTTCATATTTACAATGAACTTAAATTTACGTTCTCTTACTAAGATTTAAAGCAAAACCATCCAAAATCAAAATTGCATCCTGGAAGAAATATAAAAGTAACTTTTTGCATTCCTTCTATCTTTTCCAATTCAAATACTTGCTCTTCATATCCATTAGACTGTGTGAATTCAACAATTTGTTTATTCTCACCTTCAGTATTAGAAAATTGAATATGAATAGTATTTTTATCAATAGGTGATCTTCCATAAATCACAAGTTTAGTAGCCCCAGTATTGGCAAAATCCATATCTTCAAATTCTATTGAAACATTATTACCTATTCCTTCAACACTATTTGCTTTTATTTCAAAGGCATCTCCATAAATATGATTGCATCTCGTAGTCATATTTTGCTCAAAAGCTTTATTCTTTCTTTCAAAATAAAATCCTTTTATATGGACCTTAGCATGAAGAACAAAGCAAATTGAGGTAATACCCTTAAGTCTTTTTGATAAACTATAAGTTTCTTCTTGATACATATTCCATTTAGATTCTTTTTGATAAATTACATCAGCTAATAATATACTTTCATCTTCTTTTGGCATTCCCTCCCAAATTTGCAGAGAGTACTCTTCACTTGACAATGCAAAAATTGGAATAATTATAGTATCTGAACCATAAATTCCAAAGTCAATTTCATGAAAACCTACTTGTGTTTCTCCATCTCTACTTGTAGCTATTCCTCTTTCATTTCCATTTCCAACTTCACCTTTACTATAATCATAGAGTCCTGCCGATATAAATCCATATGGGTTTTTATACGCTGAACCTAAACCAATCGCCTTAAATTCAAGCTCTGATATGATCTTTATCTTATCAGTTCCATTCTTGCTGGTGCAACGAATCCTAAATTCACCATCCCCTAAAGCAGTTACCTTTGCTTCATCTCCGAAAGCTTCTATCTTTGCGATGTTTGAAATAATCCCAACATCATTTACAACACTCCATTCTATATCATTGTAAGAAGTACCTTGGGGATAAACCCTCGCATTTATAGCCATTTCTCTTTTTTCTTCATTAAATAATTGTCCTGACGAACTTATAATTTCAATCTTTCTCAAGGGTATTTCTTTACTATTTCCCATAACACATGCCGTATCTTTATTCGTCATAAAAACAGAAATTCCATCTATTATTTTCTTTTTTTCTTCAATAGCTTGAAATTCTATATTTTTACTTTGTAGTCCTATAGATGACACTTCCATATGAATCTTTCCAGGTTCTAAAGTTGCTGCTATAATTACCATTAACTTGCCACTAAACAATCGTCTACTTGTTCCTTTATATTGATCGTAATCTGTACTATCACCATTATCAAGACCAACCAAGCGTCCTACACCAGTTACATTGACACTAACTCGGTTATTTGCATTCTCTACAGTATTTCCATATTCATCTTTCATAGTAATTTCAACAAAAATCAAATCAGTACCATTTGCAGTAAGTTTTTCTTTGTCTGCATTCAAACAAATTTTCTTTGAATCTCCAAACGATTTTTTTGAATCTGTTGCAATAATCTTACCTGCTTCATCGTAAGCTATTGCTTTTATTTCTCCTTCTTCATATGGAATCTTCCACCATCCCACTATTTCTGTTCCATTTTTATGATCAATATTGTGACTCCCTATTACTCGTCCATTTAACTGTAGTTCAATTTTAGGCGCATTAGAGCATACTCTGACATCAATTATTTGATATTTATTAAAATCCCAGTAAGGAAATATGTGAACCATTGGCTTTGTCTTGTAATCTGTCCATTCTGCTTGATATATATAATAAGAATCCTTTTTTAATGTAGCTGTATCAATCTGTCCAAAATATGAGTTCTTAGTATGATAAGGTGTAGGTTCCCCTATATAATCAAATCCAGTCCATATAAATTGTCCTAAGGAAAAAGGTGTATTCCTTTCTTTTATAATACAAGCTTCTGCTGATTTTGCCCCCCAGCTTGTTGAACTATTTCCAAGTGCAGAACATTGTTCATCATCATCTGCAAGGATTGATTTTTCAAAAGGAAAATGATAAATTCCTCTGCTTTGTACTAATGAAGCAGTTTCACTTCCATAGATAATCCAATCTGGATGTTCTTCATGATGCTTCTGATAATATTTTTCTGCATAATTATATCCTGCTAGCTTAACTATGTCAGCACATTTTTTTGCATTTTCCCACGGCATATAATTAGAGCCTATAGTAACCTTTGCATTTTCTTTTGGATCATATTTTTTTACATAATCCATAAGCATTTTAGCTACTTTTTGTCCTCTTTCATCAACATGAGTATCATAAATCTCATTTCCAATACTCCACATTAATAAGCTTGGATGATTTCTATCTCGAATCACCCAACTTTTAATATCTCTATGAGCCCATTCTTTAAAGAATCTTGCATAATCATAAGAAGTTTTTGATCTTTCCCACATATCAAAAGCTTCTGAAAGCACAAGCATTCCCATTTCATCTGCTAAGTCCATAAGTTCTGGAGCAGGCATGTTGTGTGCTGTTCTTATAGCATTTGCTCCCATTTCTTTTAGTATGGTTAATCTTCTTTTCATAGCAGTTTTATTAAAAGCAGCTCCCAAAGCTCCTAAATCATGGTGTTCGCAAACTCCATTTAATTTCATTTTCTTTCCATTTAGCTTTATACCTTCATTTGAGTCAAATGAAATTTTTCTAAATCCAATCTTCTGATCTATAGACTCCACTTTTATATAATTTTTATTTAACTCTCCATCTATGCTAACTATATATAATTCAGTTATTAGTTTATAAAGGTTCGGAGTTTCCGTACTCCATAGCATAGGATTTTTTACAAATAACCTTTGCAGATTATTCAAGTTTATTTTACTGCCTTCAAAAATATCTTCTGAAATTGTAACAATAATTTCATTTTTATACATAATAGTGTGTGAAATTTTTGCATCTTTATAAATATTCAAATTTGTATCAATTTCTACTTCCCAACCATCACCTGCTTCTTTCATTGTTACATAAATTCCATCTGTTAAAATATGATTCTTATCTCTTGTTTTTAGCCATACATTTCTATATATACCAGCACCAGAATACCATCTACTATTAGGACTTTCATATATAACTTTTATGAGAATTTCGTTTTCCCCTTCAACTACTGCATCTGTTATATCATGTTCAAAAGATGAATATCCATATTTCCACTCTCCTACCATTTGTCCATTTACATACAAAGTAGAATTCATATAAACTCCATCGAAGTATAATAGAAACTGCTTTTCCTCTTTATTTACTATAAATCTCTTACGATACCATCCAATACTATTTTCATAAAGATTTAATGTATTATATATAAGCCAATCATGTGGTACATCAATTTTTTCAAAACTTAAAGGTTCATTATTTATCTCTTCTAAGTTACTTTTAGCAAATTCCCATCCATCATTAAAAAGTATTTTCTTATTCATAACTTTCTGCAATCACTTCTCTCTTTATTTTATTAAAATAAATGTTCAATTACTTACTACATTTATGCAATCTTTAGATTTTATAAATTTACTTAACAGAAAAATTGTTTTCTATATTGTAGTGGTGTTTTTCCTTTTAGTTGAACAAACTTATTTATAAAATAATCAGGATTGTTATATCCAACTGTTTCTGCAATTTTATAAATTTTCTCGTCACTACGTTTAAGTAACTCTGAAGCTTTCTCAATTCTGTATGCGTTTAAATAATCTTTAAAGGCTACATTATATTGTTTTTTGAATATTTGTCCTAAATACGCACTATTAATATAATATTTTTCACTTAAATATTTTAGGCTTAACTTTTCCATATAATTTTCTGAAATTTCCTTATCAATTTGATTTAAAATTCCTTGAAATGAATTTTGCCTTAATTGATTTAAATACTTAGAAAATTCTAAAGAAAATCGTTCTAAATGTTTTAAACTTCCCCTGCTTATTATTTGTTCAAACGAAACCGAGCTAATATATTGCATCACTTCACCTTGATTAACTCCAGAATCTAATTCCTTTGCAACATTAATCAAATTACACAATAAATAATTAATGTTAATCTTTATAATTTCTAAATCTATTCTATACTCTTTAAAGCTACAGTAAATTTTATTAACACATTTTTTAATTTCGTCTTCATTATTTTCTTCAATTTCATGAATTAAATTATCCATATATTGTTTTTCTATATTACAGCCAAGTTCCTTTTTAGTTGTCATTTCATCATAGTATGTTATATTATTTTCATTAGAAAAATCTGAAAACAATTTAGCTACAGTTGCAGATTTGTATGATAATGCCAAATCTTCAATAATGCTGACTTTTTGTCCTATATAAATATAAAAATCATATTTTTGAATTTGTTTCATACTTTTTTCTAAATTTAAAATATAGTCTTTTTCACTAATATCTTGTTCTAACACCAATCTCTTATCATAAATAAATCCAATGTCATAGCAATCTTTATAACTAGTAATATCAACGATTACATTATAGTAATTTTCACCTAACCATCCAATTATATTCTGATAAAAGATCTGTTGCCCTTCTCTTTTTTCAGCTTCAGAAACATTAATATATTCATCCTTGTTGTAATTAATTTCAATAATTATATATCTTAATTCAGCAGAAAATTCTTGATATTTTTTTACATACTCTAAATTAGAATTATTACATTTATCATTTATAATTTCATTTAAATATCTATCATATACTACCTTATCTTTTATTTTTTGTATTGTTTGTTGTTTTTCTTGCTTTATATACTCTTCCTTAAAAGCAATTAATACTTTAATTAATTCATCTTTTTGAATTGGTTTTAAAATATAATCTTTTACATTATATTTTATTGCTTTTTTAGCATACTCAAACTCATAATAACCACTTAATACAATAAATTTAACTTCACACAATATATTATCATGTACATATTCAATTAACTCAATACCATTCATTTCAGGCATTTTTATATCTGCAATTATTAAATCAATATCTTTCTTTTCTAATTCTTTTATTGCTTCAAAGCCATTTGCAGCTTCTCCAACAATTTCATAACCATATTGCTCCCAATTAATCAAAATCTTTAATCCTTGTCTTATAAAAGGTTCATCATCTACTATTAAGATTTTAATCATTAATAATTCCTCCAGTCTTAATAATAATTGCCTACATTAACTCCCTTACTAGCTTGCTTTGATTCATCAATATAAATTTGTATAGTGACTTCTGTCCCCTCTTTTAGCTTACTATTAATTTCAAATTTCATATTATTATTACAATAAGTTTGCAAACGCATATAAGTATTAAGTACACCTGTACTTTTACTGCTATTAAGCATATCTATTTTTACATCTTGTAACATAGTTCTAATTCGATTTAATTTATTCTCCTCTATTCCAATTCCTGTATCGAAAATTTCTATAAATAGACTATTTTCATCTTTAAATACAGCAACATTGATACTTGCATTATGCGATACTGCTTCAATACCATGAACACATGCATTTTCAACAAAACTTAATATAGATAACTTTGGAATCCTTATGTTTTTGCAGTCTTCCATAATATAAAAACTAGAAGATAATTTATCACCAAAACGATATTTTTGAATTTTAAGATAATTTTCTACAAAAAGCATTTCATCTTCAATAGTAATATAATCTTCTCCCCAATTTATTGTAGTTCTTAATAGAATTGATAAATTTTCAATTATTCCTGCTGTTTCAGCTTCCCCTTTTATTAAACTCCTCATACGGATACTTTCAAGAGTATTAAACATAAAATGAGGATTTACTTGGCTTTGGAGTGATTTCAATTCAGCTTGTTTTTTAGCTAATTCAAGTCTTTGCTTTTCTGTATCCCTCTTAAATACTACTTCTATTAATTCTTTAATTCTTAAAACCATTAAATTATAGCTTCGAATTAAATTTCCTATTTCATCCATTCCATTGTTGCAGTCAATAGTATGAAATTCCTCATTTTCTACTTTTCCTAAATATAAACTAAGCAATCGTACTCTATCTCCAATGGAATATGATACTCCTACAATAATTATAGTTGGTAATAATAAATTAAAGATTATTAATCCAAATAATATCTCTTTTTTCTCCACAATTTTTGATAAAGGATTGACTTCATCTGCTGTAATAACAATATTCCATTCTTCATTTGCAACCTTAAATCTAAAGAAATCGTTTAATTTAATACCCTTTTCTTCTATATTATTTATAGTATCAAATTCTTTTAATTTAATATCAGATACATTATTTGAAAATAAAATATAATTTTTATTACATACATATAAATTGTCTACCATTTTTTCTTTTAAAATATTTTTACGAATTACATTATAATCAAGATCTATTTTTAAAATATTTTCATTTTTATCTCCAAAGTTGTCCAGTTTTCGTGTAATGCTAATTGTTCTAGCAGTATTCGTTGATGGCGAGTTCTCTTTTTCCTTATCATAATATACAGATATGGTCATCGCTTTTCTATTACTCTGGAACTGTCTATACCATTCACTTTCTCTAATTTCTGATGTTAATTTTCTAAAGTTGCTACTATCGCTTATAGTATTATTATCGGTGTATACAGTAACTTGATATACATGTTGTGAATTATAGTAATAATTAATCACATTATTTTGCAATAAATAATTATATCTTTCATAATATTCTAGAAGATTATTGTATCTTTCGGTAATAAAATCATTTAAAATTATATCACTATGTAAATGATTTGATACCAACACACAATCATCTAATACAGCTCCCAAATCATATTTGACTCTATCTATAGTATGATCCATATTTATTCTTTGCTCTTTTACTGCATTGCTTTTTATAGTTAAATAAACAATAGAATTAGTAACAATCATTGGGATTAAAACACAAAAAAGATATATCATTAAAAGCTTTGATCTAATGCTATAATTATTTAACACATCTATTTTTTTCATAGTAATACCTCTTTTCCCAATTTATTGTTAATTCTAATTTCTATAATACATTAACCTATATGGTTAATCAATAAATTATATATCAAAAATTTGCTATTGTTTTTTAACTAAATTAATACTATAATCACAAATTCCTCATTTGATTCCCTTTTGACTGAATTTATTCATACATATTTCCTAATCTGTGCAAAATGGCGAAGCTGGCAATCCTTCCTTATTATATAAGGTCACTTCAGCTGGATTATCTGCAAAACAATACCTTACCCCTATTGGATTTTGGATATTTTTATTATAAACTTTTACAAATTCGCCTTCTATAAAAGCCTCTGCCGGCACATATTTTTTATCTTTCCCACATATAGCAAAATGTTTAAGTTTTTCACCTTTTGCAACCAATCCACTACCTATATTCGAGAAATACAATTGAATTTCTTTTCCATTCTTCTTCATACTCTGATATAATGGACCACTATAGATAACCTCTTCTCCATACGCAAATTTTTCAGCTGTCAAAGCAAGTCTTTTTCCTACATCTTTTTTATTCATTGGATGTAAGTCATTATATTCTCCTAAATCAATAGCAACTGCCATAGCTGTATTTTTAACTTTCAATACTCTTCTTTGTAAATCTCTTAATTTTGCCCAATTGCTTTCACCACATACCTCTGAAGGTTTCATATAATTTGCAAGCTGAACATATAAAAATGGAAATTCCCCTATGTTCCATTCCTCTCTCCATTCTTTTATTAATATTGTAAATAATTCTTCATAATCATTAGGATAATCAGTATTTGATTCTCCTTGATACCAAATAACACCTTTAATTGCATATTTCTTTAATGGTGAAATTACTCCATTATACAAACCCGTTGGTTTATATTGAAAAAATGTTTGTCCTTCTAATAATTCCATTTTACAGCCTATTTGGAATTTCCATTCCCCAGTCAAATCTATTTCTTGATTATTTGCAATTAACTTATATGGCTTATCTTTAATGAATTCACCTATGCTGGTATTACTAATGACACGTAATGCTATTATATTTTTTCCTTCTTTTAATATTCCTTTAGGTAAATCATATTTTCGAGGTGGATATCTATACTCGGTTTTTCCTACAAATTCTCCATTTATATATGCTGTATCACTATCGATTATAGCACCTAAAAATAATTTTGCCTTGCAATTTACCATAGATGCAGGTACATATATTTCTTTTCTAAACCATACTGCACCATTTAATTTATCTAACTGAGTATTTTTCCACTCTTGTGGTATAAAAAAGCCATTCCATTTAACATCATCATATTCTTCTTCATACCATCTATTATTTTCATTTTTATAACCCTCATCAGTTGCATCAATTTTTTGATACCAAGCATTAATTCTTTTTTCATCTTCTTTCATTACTTTATTAATATAGAAAGCATCTTTACAATTATTAATTATATCTTTAAATCTAGGAAACTTTTGTAATGACTTTTCACTTATCCAAGCTTCTACTGGAGTACCTCCTACAGCAGTTGCAATAAGTCCTATCGGCACTTTGTATTTGTCATATAATTCTTTTGCAAAAAAATATCCAACAGCACTAAATTCTAACGCACTTTCTGGAGTAACTGACTTCCATCCGCTACCACCAGATAAATCCTCTTGTGGATTTTCAAAATTATAATTTTGCTCAGTAAAAAACTGACGAATATTAGGATTTAAATAACCATATATTTCTTCTTCATATAAATCTATAACTCTATTTACAGGTAGTTCCATATTAGATTGTCCACTACAAACCCAAACATCACCTATCAATATATCTTTAATTCTACGCTTATTATTATGATTGTCTGTAATAACCATTTCATAAGGACCACCGGCTTCTAAAATATGAAAATTTACTTCCCACTTTCCATTTCCATCAGCAGTTGATTCATATGTTTGCCCTAAAAATTCAATTTTTAATTGCTCTGACTTATTAGCTTTTCCAGAAATCTTTGTTTGATTTCCTCTCTGAAGCACCATCCCATCGCTTAGCAAACATGATAATGATATGTTATCTTCATATCCCATATTTATCATTTCCTTTTCTAAAAGAAAAACAAATCAGTTTGATTTTCTTTATTAATTTTTTAAGTCTCTAATATTATTTAACTATTAGGTTATACTCAAGCCTTTAGAACATTACCTATTTACTCAAAATTAACTTAAATTCCTGCTATGAAATATAGGAACTCCAAAAAAATATACAAATGTAGAATTAACTAAATAGGATTCTTCTTCTACTGCACATATTAATGGACTAAGATAAATTCTCAATAAAATTGTTTTTTATTTTATTAATTTTACCCAAACTTACTTCCAAATTTTATAATTTCCGCTTAACGCTAAAAATGCGAACACATATAAACAATTATCATAATATCTTCTTTCACCTGTTCTTAAAGGTGTATTCCAAAATAAATCTACACACTTTTTTCTATACTTACCCTTACTTGCTAAGGAAGCCATTGCATTAGTTGCTATAATAGCTACTGGATGTAGAGCCTTTTCTTCAATAATAGTTCCATCTATTTCATATACTAAATCTGCTTTACCTTTAACAGCTTCACAAAAGAAAGTTTGAATCTTATCTGAACATTCACATTCCCACTTTGAATTTTCAAACCATTCATAAGACAAACCTAAATTAGCTGGTACTCTATAAGAATCACTATAATATCTTTCATGCTTGTCTTTAACATATGGACTTCCATCATAATGTGAGTATTCTGCTGCCAAACCTGTAACAGGATCGCAGGCTTTTTTTAGAAATTCTCTACTACAGTGCGCTGCTTCTTTCCAAAATTCATGATCTTCCTCCATACTCCAAATAGAAAACAATTCATAAAAATGTGGCAGATGATATGATGGATCTGTGAATTTAAGACCTGGAACAAATTTTATTAATTTATTTTTCGGATCCCACATAGGATCTCCCTGTTCTTTTTCCCCCTTATGAACGCATTCGTAAAGAAGCTTTCTAGCTTCTTTTGAGTAATTAAAAATTCCTTCTCCATTTCTCCATCTGTTAGCTGCAAAGAATAATGCTAATGCAAAATATTCTTCGCCATCTGATGCTGGCCCATTTGAATTTTTTTCTCCATTAGGTTTTACTGACCAAGCAAAATAACCTTTATTCCATCCATCTTCCATGTACATATATGTTTTTGCCCACTTCCAAAGTTTATCAAATTCTTCCTTCATATTTCTTTGAACACACATCATCATAGCATATGACATACCTTCTGTTCTTACATCGTTGTTTCCAGTATCAATAAAGCATGCCATGTCATCACCAACTGGATTATATAATCTTTCATCTTCATTTCCAAAAAAAATTGTTTTATAGATATATTCTAATTTATTTTCAATTTCTTCTTCTGAATATCCATATTCCTTAAAAACATTGTTATAAATATCTGTTTTATAAGCACTCATTATTCTTTTACGCCTCCAATAGTAAGACCTGATACAAAATATCTTTGTAAGAATGGATAAAGACATACAATTGGCAATGCTGTTACAATTGTGACTGCTGCACGAACTGATTTAGGTGTTACAATATTCCCTGCATTTTTCATCATATCTACTGTACCTGATGTACCTTGTTGAGTTGTGGCTGATAACAATTTCATAAGTTCATATTGAAGTGTTGTTAAAGAGGGGTCAGATGAACAATATAACATTGAATCGAACCAAGAGTTCCATTGTCCTACTGCTATAAATAATGCAACCGTTGCAAGAACCGGTTTACATAAAGGTAATATGATTTGAATAAATATTCTAAAATCTCCTGCACCATCTATTTTAGCAGATTCTGATAAACTATCTGGTAATCCATTCATAAAAGTTCTTATAACAATCATATTAAAAGCACTAACTAAACCAGGTATAATATATACCATAAAATTATTAAGTAAGTGTAAGTTTTTTATTAATACATACGTTGGAATCATCCCTCCTCCAACATACATAGTTAATACATACATAAATGAAAGGTGCTTTTTAAATATAAATTCTTTTCTACTTAAAACATATGCAAGCATTGCTGTTAAAAATACTTGTAATAATGTAGCTATTACAGTTCTTGAAACTGATATAAATGCTGCCTGTTTTAAATTTTGATTATTAAATACTGTTTCATAATTTTTAAGAGTGAACATTCTTGGCCATAGGTGAATCCCACCCCTTACAGAATCAATACCATCGTTAAATGAAACAGCTAATGTATTCCATATAGGGTACAGTGTAATAATTACAAATATCACCATAAATATTCCTATAATAGTATCCCATATAATATCATGCTTACTTCTTTTTCTAATACCTGCCATCAATAAATCCCCCTTTAGAATAACCTTTCTTCTCCAACTTTTTTGGCAAAATTATTTGCTATGAATATTAATGTCACACTAATTACACTTTTGAATATACCTGCTGCTGTAGCTAATGAATAGTTACTTAAACTGATACCATATTTCAACACAAAGATGTCTATTGTTTGAGAAACAGATTGAACAAGACCGTTTCCTAGTAAATATTGAACTTCAAAGCCTGCATTTACAATATTTCCAATATTCATGATAAGTAATATAAATATTGTTGACTTAATTCCAGGTAATGTAACATGTAACATTTTCTTAAAACGTCCTGCTCCATCAATTTCAGCTGCCTCATATAAATCAGGATTGATGGCAGTAATAGCAGAAAGATAAATAATACTTCCCCACCCCACTTCTTTCCAAACATTAGTTATACCTACAATACCCCAAAAATATTTAGCGTCTGCAAAGAAATTTATTGGTTGATTTATTATATGCAAAGCCACCAAAATTTGGTTGATAATACCTGTTTCTGGTGAAAAAACTTCTGCTACAAGTCCAGTTACAATTATCCATGATAAAAAATGGGGTAAATATGATATTGTTTGTACAAATTTCTTAGCTAAAAGCCTTCTCACCTCATTAAGTAGTAATGCAAATCCAATAGAGCAGATAAAACTTAATGTTAAATTAATTATACTCATAGCTAAAGTATTTCTTAATACTTGTAAAAAAGTTGCATCAGAAAATAAAAACTTAAATTGATCCAATCCACACCATACTTGGTCAAATAAACCTTTAGCTGGTTTATATTTTTGAAAAGCCATTACCCAACCAACAAGAGGTGCATAACAAAATATAAATACATATATAACAAATGGAATAGACATAATAATTAACGTTCTTTGCTTTTTCATTGTCTCTAATGTAATCTTTTTCTTTTTTTGTTTTAATTCTGCATCCAATTTTGTATCACTTACTCCTACTTCCATATCCATTCTCCTTTTTTCTTATTTTATTGGAAAATTTTCAAGAATAGGGTACCTAAAAAAATACCCTCTTCTCATTTACTATCTAGTTTTCACCGTATTTTTCTACTCTTTTCTTTACTTCCTTAGTAAGTTCATCTTCATATGCTTTAATATCTACTTGAGTTGTTAGAGTTGTTTGATATTGATTCCATGAAGAATCAAAATCAGCTGTTTTTGTCATAATAACCTTTGGAAGCCATTGTTTTTTTATTTCATCCATTTTTTGCATTGCGATTCCAGCTGGACTGTCTGAGGTTAATGAATTTGTAAAGGAATAAATCGGGAACCAAGGTTCATTCTTTTCAGGTGGTGTGTTCATAAATTCTGTAAAGGTCTTATAACCATATGCATCAAGAATTTTCTTATCAGCAGGTCTTAATTCTGCATAGAATTCATCTGGTTGTTCATTTGGCACCATAGCATTGATTCCATCTGCTTGCATTCCTCTATAATTAGGAAACCATGAGTAAGAACACATATTAGCATTAACCCAATCTTGGTTTCTGTTATTTGCTCTTTGTTCATCAGTTCTGTAAAATACACCTTTATCATTTACTTTATAGTCAACATCTTTTTCTCCCCAGGATCTCATTGTAATTACCTCTGGATCTAATAAATCATTTATTAATTTTAAAGCACCATCTACATCTTTACAGCTGGCTGAAATTCCAAGACCTCCTCCACCATTATATTCTAATTTGCTTCTATATTGTGGTTTAACATTAGGGTCAAGTGTTAAAGGTAATGGTACATAAGTTCTTTCATCTAAGTTTTGTTGCTTTAATGAAAGTTCCCCATTATTAAATTGCCAATGTTGATCTACCAAACCAAGTACTCTTCCTGTTGAAATCTTTGATATATATTGATCATAAGATGATGTAAATGTTTCTGGATCGATAATTCCTTTGTTATATTCTTCATTTAACTTTTTATAATATCTTTGAGCTTCTGGAATTGTGTTGTAGTTCTTAGCTACTAATGTATTTTTATCTATAATAGCTTTACCATCATTAGGATATCCTGCTAGAAATTGAGGTGGATTTTCTAAACAGAAATATCTCCAATCGTCACTTAAAATTTCAAAACCTACAGTTGGTTGTCCATTAATTGTTGGATTTGCTTGCTTATATTTTTCAATTAAATCGAAATATTCATCTACAGTTTTAATTTTAGGGTAATTAGCCCATTCTAAAACTGCTTTTTGAATCCAGAATGCTTCCCCATTGTGAATTGTATCCATTTCCTTTCCTTGAACAGTTGAAAATTGAGGTATATAGTAAATATGTCCATCATCTTTCGTTATTCTTTTTCTATCACTTTCTGACACAAATTTTTTTAGATTAGGATACTTATCCAATTTATCTTCTAATGGAATAAGTGCACCTGCATCTATTAATGCTTGTGTTCCATCTCCGCCATCTATAAAATCTGCATACTCTCCTCCAGCAACCATTACTCCTATTCTTTCTTTAGCTGTTTGCCCTGTTAGCCATTGTTCATTTATTTTAGCTCCTATTTTTTTAGCTATTGCATTTTTCAACCTATTATTGTCTGGAATTTCTTTTCCTGGAGTCGCATAAAATGCTGTGAATTCTTTAATTCCATCACTATCTGAAGATGAACTTGCCTCTTTAGCTTGGTTTCCACAACCAACGAGAAGACTCATTCCCATGACTCCAGTTAGGAGTATGCTTAAGATTAATTTAGATTTTCTCATTTACTATTCCCCCTACTTTATATTCATTTACTTTTTTTTAATATTATGTTATGTTTTTACTTGTAAACGTTTTTTGCTACAAGATAAAGTTTATCACCGATAACTTTTACCAACAACCTAACAAATTATATAAAAAACATTAAAAATTATAGATTATAAAAATCAGTATATTTTTCTTCCTTTCTCATCTTCAATTCCCGATATTCTATAAAAATAAGTATTTATTTGATCCTTCCAATTTTCAGCACTATCTAATTGTATTTTTAGACGTTCAAGAGTTTGTTCATATATGTCTTGATCTACTAACCCTTTTAATGCTTCCCATTTATAAATAAATTCTTTTACTAATTCATAGCCCTCAAAATGAGTATCGTAAATATGCTGAATTACAGTTTTCCCTGATTTCAATACATGGTTATAAGAAACATGATGAAAAAATAGTAATAATTCATCAGGACAAGTTTCTAAATTATTATATAAACTTTTAAGTGGTTCATTATATTGTTCTGTATAGCCTGTCCCACTTTCAAAAGTTCTATCAATACCAATTCCATTACAATCCGCTCTATGATATGTTCCCCAAGGAGAAAATTCATAACCATCTACATCTGGTTCATAATGATGTCCTGGTGCTACCATCCAGCCTATCCCTAATGGTGATGTATACTTTTCATAAGTTTCCCATGAAGTCATTAAAATTTCACTTATATTATTCATCACTAATGGATTATCTCCAAAAGTAAGTTTAATCCATTCTTCTACAATTTGTTTAATACTAATATCTGAATTCCATGCAAGGCGACCATATCCATAAATATTAGCTTGAGCTAAAAAATGACCAGTCCAATTTTCGTCATTACCAATATTCACTATTGCTGCAATTCCATTAATTCTTTTAGCCATACAGCTTGAGTTTGTTATATTATTTTCATTTACTAAATTAAGATTAAAATTTTCAATAATTTCTTTTTTAATGTCCTCTCCATAGGTTGGCTGATTTAAAATTTCTTTCCACCAAGGAATTAAAAAACACACATGTTTTTGTTGACCTGTATATTCTTGAGTTATTTGAAATTCCATTAACTTATTAGTATTATTCATTGCTCCAAATAATGGTGTTATTGGCTCTCTAACTTGAAAATCCATTGGTCCATTTTTTATTTGCAAGTATACATTATCTAAAAAATGTCCATCTAGAGGTGAAAAACAATCATAAGCAGCTTTAGCTCTATCTATTGTATAATCTCTCCAATCTTGCCTACAGTTATATACAAAACATCTCCATATTAATACTCCTCCATATTTCGAAAGTGCACTGGCAAGCATATTAGCTCCGTCTGCGTGATTACGTCCATAAGTAAATGGTCCTGGTCTTCCTTCTGAATCTGCTTTAACCATAAATCCACCTAAGTTTGGAAGTACACTGTATACATACTCAGCTTTTTTCCTCCACCATTCAATTACTTCATTATCTAATGGATCTGCAGTTTGTAAGTCTCCAAGTGTAATTGGTGATGCAAAATTTATGCTAAGATAAGTTTTTACTCCCCATCTTTGCATTATTTCACTAATTATTTTTACAATGCTTATTTTATCATCAATAAGATAAGTTTCTGCTTTATGCACATTTGTATTGTTAATAATTATTCCATTAATGCCTACTGAAGAAAGCATTCTTGCATAATCATTGATTCTCTCTAAATCATCTGCTACTTTATACTTGTCATTAAATGCTTTTCTTAACACTTCATTAGCTGCTGCAATACCTCCTATTGCATTCATTACTTCTTTCATAATTTTTTTATTTCTACAACTTTCAAATAGTACTGAACTTCCTGCAAAACCACGTTCTACAGTACCATCAATATTATCCCAGTGATTTACTATTCTAATGTTTTTCTTAGGATTATCTATTATTTCTTTACTTTTAAAATCGTAATTTTGCCCAAGTAAACGAAGCAACGTAAATACTCCATAAAGTATTCCATTATCATCCTTAGCACAAATTCTAATACATTCTCTTTTATCGTCTGTTTTTATATATTCTATTTTATATCCTTCATTTATTAATTTATTATTTTGTTCTATATATAACTTAATGAACTTATTTCCTTCAATTTCTTTTTCATCTTCGCAAATATTTTGGATTTCGTTTTCATCTTGTATTTGTACAAATGCATTTTTAAGTTCACTTACTGCTGATTCTATGATTTCACTATGATTTAAAACTAAAATATTATTAATATATTCCTTATAACAGCTTTTCTTAATTTCTCTATGACTTAGCCAATTTTGATACATATTACTTTTTTTATTCACCATTTGAATTTATCTCCTTTTAACTTTATTATTTAAAAGGGTAAGTACTTAAACTTAAAATAAGTCGTACTTACCTTATTTTCTTAATATACATTGTTAATTCTTTAATACTCTGTAAGTGCAGATTAACTATGATGTAAATGCTTCTTTAAGGTTGCCCTAACTGCTCCTTTTGCATCTACTAGTTCTTCAAAATATTGTTCTACTTTATCTCCTAAAGAAACTTTATATAGATCAACTCCAAAGATTTTTTCATTAGAAAGTATTGGTGCTAATTGTTCATGGAAAGGTCTTTTTTTACCAACCTCTATTCCTTTAAGCTGTTCCTTTAACGTATCTAACATTGGATCAGAACTAATTTCAAATTTATTGCAGTCATCATCTACGCCTAACAAATATCTACACCAGCCAGCTATAACTAATGGAATAAATTTTAACTCTCCAACTTTTAACTCTTCATGGTCCCTGTATGCTTTAATTGTTTCACCAAAACGAATAGACATTTTTTGTGATGTATCTGTAGCAATTCTTTGTGGTGTATCTGGCATGAATGGATTTCGTATTCTCTTATTTAAAACTTCATCTATAAAGTCTTTTGGATTTATAATTTTAGGATCTACAACTGCTGGAAGCCCTTCTACGTATCCAACTTTTTCTACTAAAGCTTTTAATTCTAAATCTTCCATTTCCCTATAAATTTCAGTATATGATAAAAGACAACCAAATATCGCTAATGCTGTATGTAATGGATTAAGACATGTACATACTTTCATTTTTTCCACACGATCTACTGTAAGTCTATCTGTGAATTTAACGCCTGCTTCTTCAAGCTGTGGTCTGCCATTAGGAAATGCATCTTCAATTACTAGATATTCTGCTTCTTCTGCATTGGTAAATGATGCAACATAAGTATTTTTACCAGTTATTATAGGTTCTGCATCTGAAAAACCACTTTTTATAAGCATGTTCTTTACACTATCATCTGGCCTTGGTGTAATTTTATCAATCATGCTCCAAGGAAATGAAACGCTATTTTTATCATTAATATAATTTACAAAACCAATGTCTACATTTTCATTATCTACCCATTGTTTTGCAAAGGTACTAACTGCATCATATAACTTTACTCCATTATGAGAGCAATTATCCATACTTACTAATGCAATTGGGTTTTTACCACTTATATATCTCTCATAGCATAAAGCTGCTAATTTTCCCATATAACTTTTAGGTTTACTTGGTCCATCATTAAAATCTTCTATAACTACTGGAATAAATTCTCCATTTTTATCTATAAGACTATATCCCTTTTCTGTAATAGTGAAACTTACCATTTGTAAAGAAGGACTTCTAAAAATTTCTTTTAGTCTTTCAAAATCTCTTTTATTGTCACTATCTACTGTAACAGATTCTACAATACTTCCAATTATAGTTTTTTCAATTGTACCATTAGTCTTTAAAATTACCATCAAACTCAAATCATCATGGCGTCTATTTATTTTTTCAACAATTTCATAGTCATAACCTTCTGCCACTATAATTCCTTTATCTATTTTTCCTTCATTTAAAAGAGTTTGCTGCAAAGCAGCTGGAAATGATCTAAATATATTACCTGCTCCAAAATGAATCCATGTAGGTTTTTCTTTTGTAGATTTTACTACTGTTTGTCTCTCAAACTTTGGTAATATAAAATTTTCTTTTTCCCATTCTTCTTTCTGTAAAATCCCATTATTATTTAATTGCAACATTCTTTCACCTATTTTTAACCTTTAAATTAATTATTTTAATTTACCAACTTATTTTCATTTTCAAAACTTATATATTTTTTAATTAGCAATTTTATAGCAGTTATTATTTATTAGATTTCTGTAAACTTTCCCAAATTCCATTTAAGTAAGCAACTCCAAGAGCTCTATCATAAAGTCCATACCCTGGCATTGCAATTTCTCCCCAAATTGCTCTTCCATGATCTGGTCTTGTGATTCCGTCAAATCCAATTTCATATAGAGATTTCATTATTTCATACATATCTAGTGAACCATCTGAAGATAAATGCGCTGCTTCATCAAATTTACCAGGACTGTAGTGTTTAATATTGCGTACGTGTGCAAAATGAATTTTTCCTTTTAATGATCTGATAATGTCAGGAATATTGTTATTCATGTTAGAGCCTAAAGACCCTGTACATAATGTAACTCCATTACAAGGACTATCTACCATAGTTACTAATTTTAATAAATTTTCTTTACTTGTCATAATTCGCGGAAGTCCAAATACCGGCCATGCAGGATCATCAGGATGTATTGCCATCTTTATACTATATTTTTCACAAGTTGGCATTATTGCTTCTAAGAAATACTTTAAATTAGAAAATAATTTTTCATCATCTACATCTTTATACATTTCAAATAATTCTTTAATTCTAACCATACGCTCTGGTTCCCACCCTGGTAACATAAATCCATTAGATTTTGAGTCCATAGAAGCTAATAATTTTTCAAGATTTATTTTATCAATCAGCTCTTGATCATAAGATAAAACTGTTGATCCATCAGGCCTTACTTTAGCAAGATCAGATCTTGTCCAATCAAATACTGGCATAAAATTATAACACACAACATCTATTCCTTCTTGACCTAATCTCTCTAAAGTTGTAATATATCTGGTAATATATTTCTCTCTATCTGGTGTCCCTATCTTAATTGAATCATGAATATTAACACTTTCTATTCCGGACAACTTAAGACCTGCCACTTCTATTTCTTTCTTCATCGCTTTAATTCTTTCTAGTGGCCAAACTTCTCCTGGCATTGTATCATATAAAGTAGTAACCACACCTGTAACTCCTGGAATTTGCCTTATTTGCTTTAATGTTACTGTATCTGCTTCTTTTCCAAACCATCTTAAAGTCATTTCCATAATATTTCCTCTTTCCATTCTGTATTTATTTATTTTTAATCAATAACTTGCGAATATTAACCTAACTTAAAGGTTAATTGAGTATTTACATTATAGATCCCCAAGTATCCGTTTTCAGTTCACTTTAAAGTTTTAACAATATTTCTAGCTTTTCCTGTTAATATTCCATCACCTTGCACTTTATATATTTTATTTAATGATTCTATTGCACTATCAACTTGATTTTTAATATTATCGTATCCTTGTCTATGACTAGTTTCACACTGATTAATTGATTCTAGATTGTTTTTCTAAGTTCACTAATTAATAATGTAACTATATCTATAATTAGTATGTTTATTAGTATAATTATACTTTTCTAATTTTTCATAAAATCCTGCTAATCACCACATAATATATCTTAGCAAAATATATACTCATCATATTAATTTCTCACACATATTATAAACTTAATTGATAAAATTGAAACATCTATAATTATAGTTTTTATATAAATAATTATAGATGTTTATTTAATTTACAGTTGCTAATAGATAATTAAGAACATAAAGAAAAACCTAGATTTTCTTTATGTTCTTAATAAGTTTTGAGTTGAACTTGATAAATTTTTAATTGAGTTTTGCACTTTTTTATCCATGAAAAATCCGTTAATCGTCATTTTCATTTGAAATCATAACTTGATCTAGATCGTGAAAAGGGTAGATATAAATTTTACCTTCCAATTCGTGAGCAGAAGGATCTACAGTATAAATGTGATTTACTAAAGGTTTTTTGGTTTTGTAAAATTTTTCATATAATTCTATCTTATCTTCATTTAATATATATTTGTAAATTAAATTGTAGTATTCAAACCATAATTTAATAATATAAGTTTTATAGTTTACATAACGAAGAAATATTTATGGTAATTCAATATCTGCTTTTAATGGAGTTATACCTGTAAGTTGTACACTTCTGCTATCAGGTTGTGATATACCAACAAACAGCTTAAATTTTTTGCTATCAAGTATTCTCTCGCCTTCATCATTTACGACTTCAAAAGCTTTCTTGTTTATTGTCATCTTTACAATTTTGCTTTCACCCTTATTTAAAGCAACTCTCTTGAAAGCTGATAAACTATAATTGTCTATTGCATATTTTGATTCAAGATCCTTTATATAACATTGTAATACTTCTTCTATATCAAAATTTCCAATATTAGAAATCTTGATGCTTACTTCCACATCTCCAAACTCTTTATTAATATCTAATACTGATAAATCTGATATTTCTACATTCGAATAAGTTAAACCATAACCAAATGGATATAAACTTTCACCTTTCATGTAACGATAAGTTCTTCCCTTCATAGAGTAATCAGTGAATTCTGGTAATTCTTCAGTAGTTTTATAGAATGTTACTGGCAACTTTCCACTTGGTGAACATTTTCCAAATATTAAATCAGCAACTGCTCTGCCTCCATGGCTACCTGGATACCAAACATTTAAGATTGCAGCACATTTTTCTTCTTGTCCTTGCAGCGTTAATGCACTTCCTGCTCCAAGAACCACTATAACAGGTTTTCCAGTTGCGATTACTTTTTCAAGTAATTCTTGTTGCTTACCTGGTAAATTCAAATTTAATTTATCTCCAGCACCATCACTGTTGCCTGCATCTCCCTGCTCACCTTCAATTGAAGAATCTAAACCTAAACACATAACTACAACGTCACTATGCTCTGCTACAACAATTGCCTCGCCTAATCTATCATTAACATTGTGCAATGCTAAATCTGAAATGCTATCTTTATATAAGTGACACCCTTCTGAATAGAATATTCTTACTTCTTCACCCACAACTTCATGTATCCCCTCTAGTATAGTAATATATCGGGAAGCTGTTCCAAAGTAATTTCCTTTTAACATTAATTCACTATCTGAATTTGGTCCAATTATTCCTATAGATTTTATTTTTGATTTGTCTAATGGTAGTAATCCATTATTTCTTAACATTACTATAGATTTTCTTGAAGCCTTTAAAGAAACTTCATTATGTTCTTTGCAGTCATTTACTTCATAAGGTATTTGGTTATATTCACATTCTTCATCAAACATTCCTAATCTAATTCTAGTTGCCATTAATCTTTCTGCTGCTCTAGTTATATCTTCTTCTGTTACTAACTCTTCCTTATAAGCTAATAACATTTGAAGATATATATTTCCACAATTTAAATCACAGCCATTTTTTATTGCAAGAGCTGCTGATTCAGTAGCTGTACTTGTAACTCCATGATACAAATGGAAATCTGCAATAGCCCAACAATCAGATACAACATGTCCTTTAAATTGCCATTTTCCTCTTAAAATATCCTTTAATAAAAGTTCACTTCCACAGCAAGGCTCATCGTTTGTACGATTATAAGCTCCCATTACAGCTTCTACATCAGCTTCTTTTACGCAAGCTTCAAAGGCTGGTAAATAAGTTTCATATAAATCTCTTTTACTTACAACTGCATTAAATTCATGTCTTAAGCCTTCTGGACCGCTATGTACAGCAAAATGCTTAGCACAAGCTGCTATTTTTAGATATTTTCCATCACCTTGTAATCCCTTAACAAAAGCAACTCCTAGTCTTGAAGTTAAATATGGATCTTCCCCATAAGTTTCATGACCACGTCCCCATCTTGGATCTCGAAAAATGTTTACATTAGGCGACCAATAAGTTAAGCCTTTATAAATATCTCTGTCTTCCTTCTTAGAACTTTGATTGTACTTTGCACGACCTTCAGTTGCTATAATTTTTGCAATTTCACCTAAAAACTCATCATCAAACATAGCTGCGAGCCCAATAGCTTGAGGGAAAACAGTTGCCGTACCTGCTCTTGCTACACCATGAAGACCTTCATTCCACCAATTATATCTTGGTATATTTAAATGTTTAATAGCTGGGGCCTTATAAGTTAATTGTTCTGCTTTTTCTTGTAGTGTCATCTTTGCAACTAATTCTTTTGCCTTTTCTAATGCATATTCGTGAGTGATTTGTTGATTATTCTCCATAAAATACCTCTCCTTTGTTTAATTGATTTTCATGCTTTCTCTTCTTCAATAATATCTAATTTTCAATTGACTTAACAAGAAATTACTTATATAATTATAGACAAAATTTATCCTTTGGGAGGTGTCTCATGTTAAAATATGAATCTTATCATTTTGGTGAAAACAATTTTTTTTCTTATTATCATCCCAATAATCTTAATTATCCTAAACATTTGCATAGAAGCTTTGAATTCGTGTATATTACTAATGGTGCTATTGAAATGGTTGTTAATAACAGAACCTTTCATATGGAAAAGGACTCTTCTATATTAATATTGCCTTATGAAGTTCATTCAATTACTACAAAAGACTATTCAGATGCAGATATTTGTGTATTTCCACCTGAATATGTAAAAACCTTTCATAACATGATTGATAGTAAAACCTTAGAAAATCCTGTCTTTGATTTATCTGATGCTGCAAAGACTTTAATTCTAGACAAAATTTTTAAAGATAACTGGAACATCCTTGAAATGAAAGCTTGTTTATATCTTTTATGTTCAGAAATTATGGAAAATACAAAGCTAATTGATGGTATAAAACCTGATTATGAATTGCTACATAAAATCCTTAACTATAGTCAAGAAAATTTTACAAAAGATATTACTCTCAAAACCATTTCTACTCAATTTGGTTACAGTTATACTTATCTTTCTAAATATCTAAATAACATTTTAGGTATTTCTTTTGTTGATTTTATAAATGAAAATAGAATTAACTATGCCTTATATTTATTAAAAAATACTCAAAATACTATTACTGATATTGCTTATATTTGTGGTTACTCAAGTATACGTTCTTTTAACAGAAATTTCCTTAAAATTACTAAGAATACACCTAAAGCATATAGAAATTCTTAATTTTAAATATGTCTTCACAAATTGTTTATTTCGATAAATTCTATGTTGACTGAACTTTCCTATCATTTTTTCGAAAAAGTTATAGTTTTAACCTTAATCCGTATCATAAATATAATTTAATTAGAAACCATATATAACTCATATTGAAAAAATAAAAATTTATTATACATAAAAGGTCTGTCCCAACATTTTTAATTAATACTTTAAGACAAATTTTATATTAATTCATATTAAATGTTTTGTTTTTTGAAGCTGCTAGGAGTAAGTCCAGTAAATTCTTTAAAAACTCTGTTAAAGTTACGATGACTCTCAAATCCACACTCTATAGAAATGTTTAATATTGACATATCTGTTTCTATCAGAAGTCTTTCAGCCATATTAATACGCAATCTGTTTACATACTCATTAAATTGATAACCTAATTTTTTTGTAAATAGTCTTGAAATATGAAACTTACTATAACCTAAATCTCTAGATATACTCTCTAATGTTATATTTTTTGAATAATGACTTTCAATGTATTTCAGCAGATTTTGAATGGTGTTGTTGTATGATTGTATATTATCTTTAAATTTAAAATTACAATCTAGTTTGCCCAAAATTGAGTATAAAAGCCCTTTAACAATATATTCATTATTAGATTTAAGAAACTCATCAAAAAGTATGTGTATAAGTGAAATAGTAGTTTCATCAATGCTACTTTTTTCAATAAAAGGATTTTCAAGAGTTTTGTTAATCTTTTTGCCCAAATAGCCACTAATAATTTCAGGAGAAAAAATTATTAGCATAGTTTTAGAGGATAAATCAGTATTAAAGCTATGAATGTCATTTGAGAAACTTACTGCAATATCTCCTTCTTGCAATTTTTTTGTATTTTCATTTATTGATACAGTAAACAGCCCCTCTATAACATAAATAAGCTCTACATAGGAATGAAGGTGAGGGGGAAAAGAAAAATTATCTACTATAAATATTTGGATAGAATTTGTTTCATTGGATCTTTTTGCTTCATAAAAAGGATATAACATAGTCGTCCTCCATAACTGATATATTAATAACACTAAATATAACATCTATAGCAATATATGTCTATATTCTGTTAATATACTGCGAGATTTTTTGCAAATTAAAATGTAGAATATCAATTGAAGTATGATACAAAAATATTTATATTAATAAGGAGAGGATTTATATGATGAAAAAAGCACTTATAGTATACGGTGGTTGGGATGGACATCAACCTAAGCAGGTTTCAGAGGTTTTTTCAAATATTTTAAAAGCTGAAGGTTTTGAAGTTGAAGTTTCAGATAACCTAGATAGCTTTAAAGATGAAGAGAGTCTTCTGAGCTTAAATCTTATAGTACCAGTTTGGACAATGGGTGAAATTACTAATGAACAGATAAAGCCTGTACTAAAAGCAATAGAATCAGGCGTAGGTATTGCTGGCTGCCATGGAGGAATGTGTGATTCCTTTAGAAACTCAGTAGATTGGCAATTTATGACGGGTTCACAGTGGGTCGCTCACCCTGGCAATAATGATATTGAATACGAGGTAAATATAGTAAAATCAAGTTCAAGTACTATTATTTCTGATATATCAGACTTTAAGGTTAAGTCGGAACAATATTATATACATGTAGATCCTGCTGTGAATGTTCTAGCAACAACAACCTTTCCTATTTTCGATGGTCCTCATAGTAGTAATGGTAACGTTTTAATACCTGTAGTATATACAAAAAGCTGGGGAAAAGGTAAGGTATTTTACAATTCATTAGGTCACAATGCAGCTATATTCAATATCAAAGAAGCAAAAGAGCTTATGCGAAGAGGATTTTTGTGGGCTGCAAAATAACTTATGTATATATTAATCAGATGAGAGGACGGCGAATTTTATGAATAAGGTAAAAGTAGGAGTAATTGGTTGTGGAAATATCAGCGGAATATATTTTGAGAATTTAACAAAAACCTTTGTAAACATTGAAGTACATGCATGTGCAGATTTAATAGAAGATAGAGCTAAAGAAGCTGCTGAAAAATACAATATTCCCAATATTTTTTCTACTGAAGAATTACTTCAATGTGAAGATATACAAATAGTATTGAATTTAACTATACCAAAAATACACTTTGATGTTTGTAAACAGACTCTTCTAGCGGGTAAGCATGTTTATGTTGAAAAGCCACTGTCACTTACAATGGAGCAAGGTAACGAGCTTTTAGCCTTAGCTAAAGAGAAAAATCTAATGGTTGGATGTGCACCAGATACTTTTTTAGGTGCAGGACTTCAAACCTGTCGAAAATTAATAGAAGATGGGTTTATAGGTAAACCTGTTGCAGCAACGGCATTCATGGTTTGTCATGGACATGAAGGCTGGCACCCTGATCCTGAATTTTACTATGACATTGGTGGTGGTCCTATGTTTGATATGGGACCTTATTATCTCACGGCTTTGGTATCTCTATTGGGTGAAGCAAAAACAGTTTGTGGAATGACAAAAATATCATTTCCTCAAAGAACCATTACAAGCTCTAAAAAATTTGGAGAGGTTATAGATGTAAAAATACCAACTCATGTTGCAGGCACAATTGAATTTCAAAATGGCGCCATTGCAACTATAATAACAAGTTTTGATGTATGGGCTAGCAAGCTTCCTCGAATAGAAATATATGGATCAATTGGAACACTCATAGTTCCAGATCCAAATGCATTTGGTGGACCTGTGCTTCTAAAAACTGCTCACGGAGATGAATTCAAAGAAATTCCGCTAACTCATATTTATGCTGAAAACAGCAGGGGAATTGGCGTTGCTGATATGGCAAGATGTATTAAAACTGGCGATAAACCTAGAGCAAGTGGAGAACTTGCAAATCATGTTCTAGAAATTATGCATTCCTTCCATATAAGTTACAACACAAAGAAATATATAGAATTATCAACTAGCTGCCAGCAATCAAAACCATTAGCAATGGGATTAAGCAAAGGCTATGTTATATAATTAATTTCTTTATAAGAATATCCTCAAAATTACTACGAATTTTTCTATAGAGAAGAAATTCAGATAACTTTGAGGATATTTTGAGATATCTATATTGTAATTTTAACTATTTTATTTGAGTACAGTTTTCCAAATCAAAAAATCTTATAACTCTAATTAAGTACAACATAATACCACCTCATGTTGATTATTCCTTAACTCTTAATTTTACTAGTTTCATATTTGATTTGTTCACTAATTAATTTTACTTATTATTTATTAATTGCACTTTATAACTCTGCTATTGTATCAAGTGCAACTTCCATCATATTTGTAAATGTTAATTGTCTTTCTTCTGCACTTGTAACTTCTCCTGTTACAAAATGATCACTTACAGTAAGTAATGCTAATGCATTAGCTCCAAATTTAGCCGCAATTGTATATAATGCAGCAGCTTCCATTTCCACTCCTAAGCAGCCAAATTTAGCCCACTTCTTCCAATCTTCATTATCATCACCATAAAATACATCAGAACTGTATATGCTTCCTACCTTAGGATCAAAACCTTTATTAACAGCTATATCATATGCTGGCTTTAGTAATTCAAAACTTGCTGTTGGTGCAAATGTTCTGCCTTGGAATCTTACTAAGTTAAGATTTGAATCTGTTGAAGCTGACATTGCTATTATAAGATCTCTTACCTTAACCTTTTCGCTATATCCACCACAAGTTCCAACTCTTATAAGATTTTTAACTCCATAGCTTTGAATTAACTCATTAGTATATATTGATATTGATGGGATACCCATTCCAGTTCCTTGAACTGAAACTCTCTTTCCTTTATATGTTCCTGTAAATCCATACATTCCTCTAACTTCATTATAGCAAACTGCATCTTCTAAAAATGTTTCTGCAATAAACTTAGCTCTTAAAGGATCTCCTGGTAATAGTACACTTTCTGCGATAGCACCTTCTGTTGCATTAATATGAATACTCATTTTGTTACCTCCAAATTTTATTCAGTTAATAGTTACTTGTTAACTATAATTTATTTACCCAGGTCTGATTTGGTAAATGCTCCTGGTAAAATATCATTCATGTCTTTTACTATATAATCATTTTCACTTTTCGCTATTATTATTTTTACATCTTTATCGCCAAATTCTGCAATTACTTGACGACAAATTCCACAAGGGTATGTTAATTCTTCAAGACTCCCAACTACAGCTACAGCCTTTATTTTGCTTTCACCTTCTGATATTCCCTTAAATATTCCAGTTCTTTCTGCACAATTTGTAGCTCCAAATGATGCATTTTCAATATTACATCCACCATAAATTTCTCCACTTTCAAAAAGCACAGCTGCTCCTACTTTAAAATCAGAATAAGGTGAATATGCTCTATTTCTATAATTTAAAGCTACCTTTATAAGTTTTTTGTAATCCATAAATACACCTCTTTACTCAGTTAATAGTCAAAAATTGAAAGTTTACAGTTATAATATTTTTTATATTACTGCATATGATCATTAATATATTTCTTGTAATTTTTTATCTTTTTATTTCCTTGAAGAAACTTTCTCCATTTTTTATTTTTTCTACCTTTAATATATCTGCTATAGTCTGCCCCATATCTGCAAAAGATTTTCTTGTTCCTAAATTAACATTTTCTTTCAATTTTCTTCCATACGCTAAAAATGGTACATGTTCTCTGCTATGATCTGTTCCTGGCATTGTTGGATCACAGCCATGATCTGCTGTTATAAATAAAACATCATTCTCTTTCATTTCATCTAAAATTTCCTTAAGTCTTAAATCAAATTCTTCTAAGCCTTTTGCATAAGATTTAAAGTCATTACGATGTCCCCATTTCATATCGAAATCAACAAGATTAGTAAATATTAATCCTTTATTATCTTTTTTCATATATTCTAAAGTCTTATCTACTCCATCCATATTATCTTTAGTATGAATTGCTTCTGTTATTCCTTCTCCGCAGAAAATATCTTCTATTTTACCTACACCAATAACATCTAATCCAGCATTTTTTATCTTATTTAGAACTGTATCATATGGTGGTATTAGTGAAAAATCTCTTCTATTTGGTGTTCTAGCGAAATTTCCTGGTTCTCCAACATAAGGTCTAGCTATTACTCTTGCAACACCATGTTCTCCAGTTAACATTTCTCTTGCTATTTCGCACATTTTATATAATTCTTCTAAAGGAATTATTTTTTCATGCGCTGCAATTTGAAATACACTGTCTGCTGAAGTATAAACTATGGCATTTCCAGTTTTCATTTGTTCTTCACCCAATTCATCTAATATAGCAGTCCCTGATGCTGGTTTATTTCCTATAACTTTTCTTCCAGTTAACTTTTCAAATTTTTCTATTACATCCTTTGGGAATCCATTTGGATAAGTTGGAAAAGCTACTTTTGAAACAACTCCCCCCATTTCCCAATGACCAGTTGTTGTATCCTTACCATTAGATTCTTCTTCAAATCTTGCATAACATCCTATTGGTGAATCGCACATTTCTACACCTTTAATATTTTCAATATTTCCAAGGCCTAGTTTAATCATATTAGGTAAATTTAATCCACCTACTGCTTTAGAAATATTTCCTATTGTATTTGCACCAACATCTCCAAACTTTTCAGCATCTGGCATTTCTCCCATACCAACACTATCTAAAACTACCCATATAATTCTATTTATCATTTACAAAACCACCTTTCTTTCAGTTAAAATTGACAATTAAAGATAAAACACAAAGCGTTTCTTTAAAATATATAATTCAAATTACCAAGGAAAAGTAAATATCCAAATTTTATATTTTGAAACATGAGCTTTCTCTTTGAGCTCTGTTTACTAACTGTTAATTATTAACTATCTAATTATTCCATAAATTAATGAAACCGCTTCCTTATTTTCACTGGTTATACGATAACTTTCGATTATATTCTTTCTAGCTTTTCCTATTTTGACACTCAATAATTAATGACAAATCTCAAACAGAGCTTTTTCATTAATTGCTATTTGTCAATTCTAAAAATTAATTGCTTTCACTAACAATAGAAATACTTGCGCTAGCACCTATTCTGCTTGCTCCAGCATTTATCATATCCATAGCTGTCTTAAAGTCTCTAACTCCACCAGATGCCTTTACTCCTATATTTTCTCCTACAGTTTTTCTCATAAGAGCAATATCTTCTTTTGTAGCTCCACTAGTAGAAAATCCTGTTGAAGTCTTAACAAAATCTGCTTTAGCTTCTTTAGCTATTTCACATGCTTTAGCTTTCTCTTCATCTGTCAATAGACATGTTTCAATAATAACCTTAACTATTGCTTTTCCTGTAGCTGCATTAACTACTGCTTCAATATCTTCTTTAAGTAGTACATAATTTTTTTCCTTCAACGCGCCTACATTTATAACCATATCTATTTCAGTCGCACCATTTTCAATAGCTTGAGTTGTTTCAAATGCCTTAGCTTCTTTAGTCATAGCTCCAAGCGGAAAACCTACTACTACACAAGTTTTTACATCCGTCCCTACAAGTTCAGTACTAACTAATTTTGCATAACATGCATTTACACAAACAGAAGCAAAATTATATTCTCTAGCTTCTCTGCAAAGTTTTTTCACATCTTCTGCTGTTGCCTCAGGTTTTAATATTGTATGATCTATATATTTAGCTATATTCATTTTCTTTTCCTCCTCATAAAGTCATGCACATTAAGTAAAATATTAATATGCATTAACTATTCTTTATACAAACTTAATTATATCAGTTATTGATGCATTACTACGTTAACTATCTTTTTCCAGAATCAAAAGGTTCCCCTTCTGCCTTCGGTGCTCTAGATGATTTAGAGAATAACACAAGAGCAAGTAAAGTAGCTACATAAGGAAATACCTTTAATACTACTAATGGAATTGAACCAAGTTCTGGAATAACTTGTGATACATTTGCGACAGTTGTTGCAAATCCAAAGAATGCTGTAGCTGCAAGAATTCCAAGTGGTTTCCATTGTCCAAAAATCAATCCTGCTAATGCTAAGAATCCAAGACCTGCAACGCTTCCATTAAACTCACCTGAAAATGTTACAAGAATTACTGCTCCCGCAAAAGAAGATAATCCTCCTGATAATAAAACACCGATATAACGCATACGATAAACATTAATACCAGCTGCATCTGCTGCTTGAGGATGTTCACCACAAGATCTTAATCTCAATCCAAATCTTGTTTTATATATTAAAAATGAACTTAACACCAATATTGCTAATGAAACCCATGTAGTTATATAAGTTTTTTTAAATAATAAATCTCCGAGTATAGGAATTTGTGAAAGTACTGGGATATCCATTTGATAAAATCCATTTGTAATTCTTATACGTCCACTTCCTGTAATAGTTCTTGCTAAAAATACAGTTAATGCTCCAGCCATCATATTAATTGCTGTACCACTTATTGTTTGGTCTGCATTTAAATTAATACTTGCAAATGCATGTAATAGAGAAAATAGCATACCAACTATTATAGCCACTAGTAATCCTATCCAAATAGCCAAACTACTTCCAGCTCCCATGCTTTCTTGTAGCTTAGTTATTGTTAAAGCACCTGCAAAAGAACCAACTATCATAAATCCATCAAGACCGATATTAATTACACCGCTACGTTCACAGTATAATGCTCCTAATGCAGTCATAAGTAGAGGAATTGTATATGCTACAGCATATGGAAAAATTTGAACTACTATTTCCCACATATTATTTCTCCTCCTTGTTGTTGATATCTATACTATCATTTGATTTTTCAACATTGTTCGAATTTACTTCATGCACAGCATCAGTACCTGAATTTTGAGCTTTTTTAGCCTTTGCCATGGATTTTTTATGTTTTATAGCATTTACTATCATTGGTACTGCTGCACTTATTGCTGCAAAATATATTATAGTTGCTATTATTGTATCTGCTATTTCTGGTGGAATACTTGTATTAGCATTCATAAATCCTTTTCCTGAATATAATACACCAAAAAATAAAGCAGATATTAATATTCCAACTGGATTATTAGCACCAAGTAATGATACTGCTATTCCATCAAAACCTTGAGATGGCATTACACCAATTTGTATGTTAGATGCATTACCTACGTATTGTGCTACACCTGCAAGCCCTGAAAGACCTCCCGCAATCATCATTGAAAAAATCACATTTCTATTTACTGACATACCAGCATATTCTGCAGCACTTTTATTAAATCCAACTGCTTTTAATTCATATCCTAAAACAGTCTTATTTAAAATAAACCAAATAACAATAACTGCTACAATAGCTATAAGTATTCCTAAGTTAATATAAGACCCATTAAATAAATCTGTCATCCATTTTGTTTTTAATGATGCTGATGCTGAAATACTTTTAGATTCTGTTTCACTTGAACCTTTAAAATATGCTGGAACTGCATAATAAACAATCCAGTAAGAAATCCAATTCATCATAATTGATGATACTACTTCATTTACATTAAATTTAGCCTTTAATAATCCTGGTACAAAAGCCCAAAGAGCACCCGATAAACATCCTGCTACTACCATAACTAATAACAATACAGGTCTTGACATGGCATCTCCATATGTTAATCCTAATACTGTAGCGCAAAAACCTCCAAAAAGCATTTGGCCTGGCGTACCAATATTGAAAAGCCCTGTTTTAAATGCAAAACCTACTGAAAGTCCTGTAAGTATCAAAGGTGTTGCGGTGGCTAATGTATCTCCAAATCTTTTCACATTTATTAGTGCACCTTTGAAAAGATACGAATATCCTTCTACAGCATTGCTGCCTATGGCAAACATTAAAATCGCCCCTGCAATTAATCCAAGGATAACTGCAAGTATAGAATTTAAAGCTTCTTTTTTACTCATGCTTCGCTCCTCCTTTTTGAACTCCAGCCATCATAAGGCCGATTTCATTTTCATTTGTTTCTGAAGCATTTACTATTCCAATTAATTCTCCATTATTGATTATTGCAATTCTATCAGATAAATTCATAACTTCACTAAGTTCTAGTGATACAAGTAATACAGCCTTTCCTTCATCTCTTTGTTCAACAAGTCTCTTATGTATATATTCTATTGATCCAACATCAAGACCTCTTGTTGGTTGAACTGCAATTAGAAGTTCAGGATTTAATTCAACTTCACGACCAATTATAGCCTTTTGCTGATTACCACCTGACATAGTTCTTGCAGGTGACTTCCCACCTTCACCTGATCTTACATCAAATTCTTTTATTATTTTTTCAGCATAATTGTGTATAGCATCCTTATTTAATAAGCCATGCTTTGAAAATGGTTCTCTATCATAAATTTCTAAAACCATATTATTTTCAAGTGTATAGTCTAATACAAGCCCTCTTTTTTGACGATCTTCTGGAATATGAGCTATTCCGCTATTTATACGCTTACGTATAGACATATTCGTTATATCCTCATTTTTAAAATATACTTTTCCTGACTTTACTTGTCTCATTCCAGTAATAGCCTCAATTAACTCTGACTGTCCATTACCTTCAACTCCAGCAAGCCCAAGAATTTCTCCCGCTTTAACCTCTAAAGAAAAGTTTTTAACCCTTAAAACCTTCTTGTTATTCATAACAGAAAGATCCTCTAATTTTAAAACTACATCTCTAGGCTCTTTTTCTTTTTTATTTACCTTAAAGCTTACTGGTCTTCCAACCATCATTTCTGCCATTTTTTCTTCTGAAGTAGTTTTTACATCAACGCTTCCTATATATTTTCCACGTCTGATAACAGTACAAAAATCTGCAACAGCTTTTATTTCTTTAAGTTTATGAGTTATTATTATAATTGATTTTCCTTCTTTGATAAGATTTTTCATAATCTTCATAAGTTCTTGAATTTCTTGTGGTGTAAGAACTGCTGTAGGCTCATCTAAAATTAACACTTCTGCATCTCTATAAAGCATCTTTAAAATTTCTACTCTTTGCTGCATTCCTACTGTTATATCTTCTATTTTTGCATATGGATCAACTTTCAATTCATATTTATTAGATAATTCCTCTATTTTTTTAGCTGCACTTTTAACATCAACTACTAAACCTTTTCTAGGTTCACAGCCTAAAATAATGTTTTCAGTTACTGTGAAATTTTCAACTAGTTTAAAATGTTGGTGAACCATTCCTATTCCTAAATCATTTGCAACATTAGGATTTGATATTTTTACTTCTTTTCCTCTTACCTTTATAATTCCCACTTCAGGCTGATACATTCCAAAAAGTACTGACATTAATGTAGATTTACCAGCTCCATTTTCACCAAGCAACGCGTGAATTTCACCTTTTTTTAATCTAACAGTAATATTATCATTCGCTACTATTCCTGGGAATTCTTTACGAATATTTAGCATTTCAACTACATATTCCATTATAGACTCCTCCTTATTTAAATTACAATTTATACAATATACTTTGAATTTAAGCATATGAAGGATGAAATTTCTATAAGTTTCAAATTCATTAAGAATGTAAAACCTGTAGAAACGCATCCTTCACCATTATCTTATAGAATCCTAACTACATTGTTTTAGGAATTTATTTAATTATTATTTAATTAATGATCCATCATTTGTATCATTTACTTTAACTGAACCATCTTTAAGTTTTGCAACTACATCATTAACTGTTTTCATTGTATCATCAGTTAAGTTTGGATTCTTTGTTGGTATACCAACTGCATCCTTAGTAATATCAAATGTTAATGTTTGACCACCTGGGAATTTATTTTCTTTTAATTGTTTAACCATGTCATAACTTGCTGCTTCAACTTTTTTAATAGCTGAAGTAAGAACTATTGACTTACCATCTGCGCCTACACCATCTTGATATTGATCTCTATCAACACCAATCATCCAAACACCTTTACCTGTTGCTGCTCTTGCTTTAGCTTCAGTTATAACTCCATTACCAACTCCACCAGCTGCACAGAAGATAGCTTTAACACCTCTGTCATACATTGATGCTGCAAGTTGTTGTCCTGCTGCTGTATCGTTAAATGTTCCTTGATATACTACATTTTCCGCTTTCAATGACATTTTAGTGCCTAGATTTTTGTTAGCATAAGCTACACCTTGTTGGAATCCCCAGTTAAACTTTTGAACTGCTGGAATTTCCATACCACCAATAAATCCAAGTTCTCCTTCTTTAAGTTGTACTGCTGCTGCAACACCTGCTATAAATCCTGATTGATGTTCAGCAAATAAAATAGATACAGCATTTTCCCCTACTTTATAGTTTGCTTTTGGTGTTGCTCCATCATTTGGAGTACCATCAATTAAAACAAACTTTGCATCCTTATATTGATCTTGTGCTTTAAAAATAGCTGTTTCAAATTTAAATCCTGGAGTAGCTATAAGCTTGTATCCTGAATCATAAAGATCACCTATGTTCTTTAAGTAATCTGCTTCTGTTTCACCACTTGGTTTTACATATTTTGTTTCTGTTCCAAAATCTGTTTTCGTCTTCTCTAAACCTTCCCAAGTACCTTGGTTAAATGACTTATCATCAATTGTTCCCGAATCAGTTACCATACCTACTTTTAATTTTTCTTCTTTAGTAGTTTTATCCCCTGCAGCTTTATCCCCTGTACTTGATGAACTTCCACAACCAGCAAATAAAGTTACTGTTATTGCTGAAACTGCTAATAATGATAATAATCTCTTTTTCATTATTTCTCCTCCTATAAATATATTTTTAATATTTAAAATCACGAAATATTTTTTCATGATTCAAATTTATAAAGTAGTAGTTTCTTTAATTTTATTTAAATCAAAAGTTAGTATTCCCGTAGAGCATTACTTATGAGCTTTTTCTGAACCTTTAACTATTATTTGTGGTGCGATTATCAACCTTCTTGCATTTTCATCTTCAATATTGCTGATAATATCGCAAAGCATATTCATAGATGCTTTTCCTAATTCTATTGGTGAATCTTCCACATATGTAATATTAAGTCCAACTATATCTAAAAAATCAATTTTGTCAAAGCCTATAATTGCTAAATCTTTAGGAATCTCTCTATTTTCATCTTTTAACGCTTTTATTACTCCCATAGTCATCATATTGCTGCAAACTATTAATGCAGTAGGATGATCTTTTTCTTCAAATAAATTTTTAGTCAATTCATATGCTTTTTCTAATTTAAAATCTCCATAATAAACGTATTTATTTTTAAAAGGAATATCATTTTCTTTTAAAGCTTTTTTATATCCTTCTAATCTATCTGCCACTGGTTCTGAGCTTAATAATCCAGTCATAATTCCTATTTTTGTATGACCTTCTTTAATTAATAAGTTTGTTGCGTCAAAGCCACCCTTTATATTATCAACAAAAACCCCATTTAATTTAGTAAATTTAACATCTGCAGAAACTAAAATTATTGGGATATTTAAATTATTTATTGTTTTTATATAAGATTCATTAAATTTTTCTTCGCCAAAACCAGGTGTCATTATAATTCCTTTAATTCTTTGCTCTTTTAATAATTTAAGAGCACGTATTTCCTTCTCTAAATAATTATCTGTATTAAATAAAATTATATTCAAATTATTTTTTTCAGCAATGTCACTTATTCCTTTTATAATTTCTCCAAAATAAGCATTTGTTATATCTGGAACAATTACTCCTATAGTGTTCGTTTCACTTTTTGATAGACTTCTAGCAATTGCACTTGGAACATAATTGGTTTCTTTTATCGCATCTAATATTCTTTTTTTCGTTTCTTCTTTTACATATCCTGAACTATTAAGTACTCTTGATACCGTTGCTGATGATACGTTTGCTTGTTTTGCAATATCACTTATAGTTACTGACATTGTAAATTCACCCCATTGTATTTTTTTATTTGATCATTACGTTTTCTCTAACTTATTGCTATTTATTTCTAATTTTGTTTTGAAAAATTTCTTGCAATATGGAAGCGATACCATATTTATATTTATAATAATATATTAGAAATATGATGTCAATATTCTTACTCAATTCTATTTTTTATTGTAATTGATTACTTTTTCTCCATTATGCCTAATATAACTACATTTTCCCAAAATATTAGACTAAAACTTAACAAAATAAATTTTTATACGGATATTTTAAAGAAAAATTAACTCAAAAATAGAGCATCCATCTTTAGTTTAGGTTACTCTATTTTTTATAATATTATTTACTCTTTAATTTATTAATAAACTTTTTCATTCTCTTTAATGCTTCAATAATATCCTCCATAGAAGACGCATAACAAACTCTTACAAAACCTTCTCCACATTCGCCAAAGGCATTTCCTGGAACAACTAAAACTTTTTCACTTAAAAGTAATTGTTCGCAAAACTCATCAGAAGTTATTCCTGTAGATTTAATACTTGGAAATATATAAAATGCTCCATGTGGTTCAAAACACTCTAATCCCATTTTTCTAAATCCATCTAACAGAACTCTTCTTCTTCTATTATATTCTCTACACATTTCTTCTACACTACTATCACCACTCTTTAAAGCTTCAATAGCAGCATATTGAGCCGTTGTTGGAGAACTCATAATTGCATATTGGTGAATTTTCTTCATAGCATCTATTAAAACTGGATGACCACAAATATATCCTAATCTCCATCCTGTCATTGCATACGACTTAGAAAATCCATTTATAACCAAAGTTTTTTTCTTCATCTCCGGAAAAGATGCTATTGAAACATGTTTATCTCCATAACAAAGTTCTGAATATATTTCATCTGAAATAGCAATAATATTTTTATCTTTTAGAACTTCTACTATTCCAGCCAGCTCATCTCTTGTCATTATTGCTCCTGTTGGATTATTAGGAAATGGTATTATAACTACTTTTGTTTTTGGTGTAATAGCAGCTTCTAAAGCTTCTGGCGTAAGTTTAAATTCATCTTCAGATTTAAGATTTAATACTTTAGCCGTTGCGCCAGTAAAAGCTGTACACCCTTTATATGCAACAAAGCTTGGTTCTGGTACTATAACTTCATCTCCTGGTCCAACTAAAGCTCTAAGTGCTATATCAATCCCTTCACTTCCTCCAACTGTAACTAATATTTGATTTTCGGGATTATAATCAAGATTAAATCTTCTATGAAGATATTTTGCTATCTCTACACGTAGTTCAATAAATCCTGCATTTGAAGAATAATGAGTATGCCCTTGTTCTAAAGAATAAATACCAGCTTCTCTAACATTCCAAGGAGTAACGAAATCTGGTTCTCCAACACCAAGTGAAATCACATCCTCCATTTCATTGATTATATCAAAGTATTTTCTTATACCTGATGGAGGCATATCTTTAACATAATCTAAAATCATATTTTCTAATATCATATAAATATTGCCTCCCTATCACTTACTTTCTTTTCTTTAAATATTGTGCCATGATCTTTATATTTTTTTAACACAAAATGAGTGCTTGTACTTAATACATATTGTTGCACTGCAAGTTTTTCAGATACAAAAAGTGCTACTTGTTTCATAGTTTTTCCTTCAACAATAACTGTTAGATCAAATCCTCCAGACATTAAATAACATGCCTTAACTTCTGAAAATTTATATATACGCTCTGCAACCTTATCAAACCCTTCACCTCTTTGAGGAGTTATCTTAACTTCTATTAGAGCTGTAACTGTCTCACTACCTGTATTTTCCCAATTTATAAGAGTTGTATATCCGGCTATAATATTCTTTTCTTCATAATCTCTAATAGCCTCTCTAACTTCTTCAACTGTCTTTCCTACCATAACAGCAATTTGTTCATCAGTATACCTACCATTCTTTTCTAAAATCTCAAGTATTTCCTCCATTGAAAATAACCTCCTTATTTTTTGAATAAAAAAATCCTCCATCCCAAACAAGGGACGAAGGAACTACTTCGCGGTACCACCCTAATAAACAATATAAATATTGTTCACTCAGCTAGAATATATAATTATATACTCCACCTCTATAACGTGAGGATTACGTTATAACCTAATTAAAAATTACCATTTCAAACAACTAATTGTTTAAAATTTTACATTATAATCTTTATTTTTCAGCTATAAAATTCAAAGGCTGCTTCTATAAAACTTACTTACTAGATTTTCACCAATCTCTAGCTCTCTAAAAAGTACACTTCTATATACTCTTCCTTATCAACATCTTTAAAATATAAATTTAGAATCTAATTTATTTTAATGTACATTAATAAATATTAAATTCGAAAAATAAAAAAGATTATTAAATAATTTTATATTCAAATCTTTTTTATATTATACTCATAAATGCATAATAAATTCAATAGAATTTTTATATTTTTTTAATTATTCATATTCAATTTCAACATTTCGTTAATATTCTATTTATTTATAAGCAAATTAATTATTATTTCACTAATAATTTATAGTAAAAGCTCTCGAATTTTATGCTTATACGATTATATTTGAAATTTATATACTTTGATTATAAATATAAAAAACTTACCTTTCCAATTAAAAGTAATTTTGCGCAAATTCTTCTATAATTGATCTCTGGATTTTAACTATTAAATTTTGAAATATTAATAAAACAATAGGCTGATACAAAAGATTTTTCCAATCTATTTTATTATCAGCCTATTTGATAAATCAACTAATTTCTTATTGATTATCTTCTATTATTTTGTTGCTTTCTAGCTCTTCTACAATCAGCACATCTTATTGGCTCATTTTCAAATCCTTTTTCTTTGTAGAATTCTTGCTCTCCTACAGTAAAAATGAATTCGTCCCCACAATCTCTACATGTTAATTTTTTATCTTCCATTATAATGTTCCATTGCCAAAGTTAATCAATAACTTTGCAACAGTTCACCTCCTCTTTTAGTTTAGAAATTTCTTTTTATCACTAATATATTATCCATAATTTAAACTTTTATTCATTAAAACCTTTTTTATGGAACTTCTTCATTAGAATTTTAAATTTGTTCTATATGTATTGCAATTAAGAATTCATATAAAATTAAATAACAAATATAATTTTTACGAAAGAATTATTTTGAAACCTATATAAATTAAAGAAACAAGAATTATTTTACTCTCAATAAATTCTTGTCTCTTTAAACATATACTAATTAATTTTTAATTTAAATTCTTCATTTTTAACGTTAATAACACAACTTCCACCATCTCTCAATTTTCCAAACAAAATTTCGTCAACTAATAATGGTTTTATCTTTGAAGCTATTATTCTAGCAATTTCTCTAGCACCAAACTCTTCTGATGTACCTATTTTTACAAGATGTTTAGCACATTCTTCTGTAAATTCAATTTCTATATTTTTATTAGCTAATTTAATTTTAAAGTCATTTAACTGCTTCTTAGCAATATTCATTGCCATAACATCATTCATACTATTAAATACTATTATTTTATCTAATCTGTTTCTAAATTCAGGTGTAAAAAATTTCTTTACTTCTTCCATTATAGCCTCACCTTTGACTTCTCTGTCTCCAAAGCCTATAAGTTTTTTACCTATATTTCTTGCTCCAGCGTTAGAAGTCATTATTATTATTACATTTCTAAAATCAGCTTTTCTACCTTTATTATCAGTAAGCGTTGCATAATCCATAACTTGAAGTAACACACTTAAAATATCTTCATGAGCTTTTTCTATTTCATCTAATAGCAATACACAATGAGGCGTCTTTCTTATTGAATCTGTTAAAAGTCCACCTTCTTCATATCCTACATATCCAGGAGGTGATCCTATAAGTTTTGCAGCTGCATGTTTTTCCGCATATTCACTCATGTCAAATCTTATTAATTCTACACCAAGTTTCTTAGAAAGACATCTTGCAATTTCAGTTTTCCCAACTCCAGTAGGTCCAACAAAAAGCATAGATGCTACCGGCTTATCTTCTTCATTTAATCCTGATCTAGACATCTTTATACATCTTACAACTTCTTCAATCGCTTTATCTTGAGAAAAAATATTTTCCTTTAAGCCAGTTTCTAAATATTTTAAAGAATTAATTTCACTGCTTTCTACAGTTTGCTTTGGAATACTGCAAACCTTAGATACTATTTCTTCAATAATGTTTCTATCAATTACTATTTTTTCTTCCAAATTTTCATTATGCACACGTGCGTAAGCTCCAGCTTCATCAATAATATCTACAGCTTTATCTGGTAAATATTTATCATTAATGTACTTATCACTTAAAGTTACTGCATCGCTAATTGCTTCATCCGTATAACTTACATTATGATATTCTTCATAATTAATCTTAAGTCCATTAAGTATTTCTATTGCATCCTTAATCGATGGCTCTTTAACATCTATTGTTTGAAATCTTCTGCTTAAAGCTTTATCTTTTTCAAAAAACTTTTTATATTCATCAAAGGTAGTTGCTCCAATAAATCTAATTTTACCTTCTGTTAGATATGGCTTTAACAAATTTGATGCATCTAAAGCTCCGCCATTTAAAGCTCCAGCACCAACTATATTATGAATTTCATCTATATACACTATGGGTTTATGCTCTTTTCCAATCAAATCCAAAATTCTTTTAATTCTTTCTTCAAAATCCCCTCGATACTTAGTCCCTGCAATTACTGCTCCTATATCTAAAGAAAACATAGAACTTCCTTTTAGCTTTTCTGGTACCTTCTCCTCACTTATAAGCCTTGCAAGGCCTAAAGTAATAGCAGTTTTACCAACTCCAGACTCCCCTACATGTATAGGATTATTTTTTATTCTTCTACAAAGTATTTGAATACTTCTATCTAAAATATCCTCTCTCCCTATTAGTGGATCACTATTTTCCTCTTTAATTTTCTCAATAAGATTTGTTGTAAATTTATTAAGAAAAGCATCTTCCTTTTTCTTCTTAATCTGTTCTTGATTCTCTTCACTTACACTTTCTTCAGTATTTTCTCCAAAATTTTCCGTGCTTTCATATGAATTTTTATTTTCTTCTGCTAAACTATGGCATAAAGAATATAGTAACTCTCTTTTTGTAACACCTTCCTGCTCCAAATAATACCTTGCATAACTATCTTCTAAATTGAAAATTGCAGAAATTATATGATCTACATCAATAACGTCTTTCCCGCTATTTGTAATTTGTTCATTAGCATTTAAAATAACTTGTTGAAATTCAATGCTTTCTTGTGGTTCTCCAGGTCCTATTTTATTTATATATGTTCTTATATAAGTATTTAAGTTATACCTTAAATTTTCTAAACTACCACCACATTCTTTGATAGCATATTCTACATTCTCATCAAAGGTTGCTGCATATAACAGATGCTCTGGAGTAATATATTCACTATTTTTTCCCCTTGCTTCTTCATATGCCTTAAGTAATATTAAATTAACTTCATTGGTGATCTTCATATTCTACGCCTCCTCCACTGTGAGCTTAAACGGAAAACCTTTTTCCTTTGCCATCCCCATTGCAGTTGAAACCTTGGTTATTGCAATATCATGGCTATATATTCCCGCTACACCCTTACCTTTTTCATGTACATCTAACATTATTTTTTCTGCTTCCATAAGCTTTTTATTAAATACACTTACTAATATATTAATAACAAACTCCATTGTAGTATAATCATCATTATACATAACAACTTTATAGTCTTTAGGTTTTTTTATCTTAACTTTATCCTTTTGCTTAACAACAATATTTGGTTCCATAATATTCTCATTCATCCCTCCTATATTTTCTTTTCTAAATAGCTATATTTTAACACAACTTTCAAGTTGATACCAACTTCCTACAACATAAAATTTATTATAAAGAATTTCGAATAAATTTGCCTATTTATATTTATTTAGAAATTATCTTCTTATTTGACTTTATTATAAGTTTCTAAAATGAAATTAACACTATGCTTTTTCTACAATATGAACTCTATTCTTTTCAATACCTAATATACTTTTTTTATTAATAACATAATCTCTAATTATATTTATAGAGTTTCTAGAAATAATTTCACCTGGACAAACTAACGGAATTCCTGGTGGGTATGGTATTATTGCTTCTTTGGCAATGCACCCCTCACTATCTTCTATTTCACACCATTCTCCATTCATTTTTAAAACTTCAAAAAGCTCCATTTTTTTTTCTGGAATATCAGAAAAATATTTTGCTTCTATTGGTGCACATATTTTTTTCATTTCTAATTTTAAAATCGCTTCATATATAATTTCAAAATCTCTTTCAACATTAAACGGAGACATTATTAATACTACACCTCTTGAAAAACTCATTTCCGCTTGTATTTTTTTAGTTCTTAAATAATCTAAAAACTTATGTCCGCTATATCCTTTGGGAAGAATCAATATATATCGGCTTAAATCAACATTATATTCTAACTTTTCTTTTCCTTTATTATTAATATTATATTTTTCATTTAAATCATTCTTACATAGTATGTGTACTTTTTTAAGTTTATTTATTTTTTTCTTCCATGTTTCTGCTAACTCAATTAATTTTTCATAGTCCTTCTCACCATAATTATCTAAATAATATCTAGCATAATCTAATGATGCCATAATTAAATATGAAGGTGATGTTGTCATAAATGCTTTTAAATAAAATTCTAAGTGCATATTTTCTTCATTTACTAAAAGATAGGCTCCTTGAGTTAAAGCTGGCAAAGTTTTATGAGCACTTAAAACAACATAATCTCCCAAACTTGAAACAGCCTTTGGCAGCCTGCTGTTTATTCCATAATGAGCTCCATGAGCACAGTCAATAATAACTTTTAATCCTTTCTCTTTAAAATCTAATATAGTCTCTTCAACATTATATGTAATACCAAAATAATTGGGATAAGTTAGTATAATTCCCTTTGCATTTAAACATTCTCTTAGTGCCTTATAAATATTTTCTTTACTAGGAGGCAAGAACACTCCATTTTCATTATCAATAATAGGTTCTATATATTTGACCTTTAATTTTCTCAAAATTAATCCATTATAAACTGATTTATGGCAGTTTCTTTCAACTAGAACCTCATCACCTTCATCAAAGGCTGAAAAAATAGCTGCCAAATTTCCGGACGAGCTTCCATTTACCAAAAAATATGCTTTTTTAGCTTTATAAGTTTTAGCTAATAAATCTTGTGCTTCCTTTATAACCCCTTCTGGGCAATGTAAATTATCTAATGGATCAACTTCTGTTATATCCAAAAATCCTAATCTATTAACAAATTTTTCTCCAATATCATCACCTAAAAATCCAATCCCACCTTTGTTTCCTGGCATGGAAAGAAGCATATTCTTTTCATCATGATATTTAATCAATTCTTGCAATAGTGGTATTTTCCCCTTCATCATGTAACCTCTTTATATTAATTTAAATTTTATAAGTTGCTATATAATTTTATTAAGCTAAACAACTTTCTATTTTTACTATTATACTAATTTAAAATTTAAAATTCCATACATATCCTTGAATATTTGATAAACTTTTCAGACAAACAGTTTTTCTATTTTGTTTAATGATTAACTTTATAAAAGCTTCATATCAATAAAATTTGATATGAAGCTAAATTTAATTTATTGGTTATAAGTATTTAACTAAATAGTTTTTAAATACTCAATAAATTCCAAAATCTTATTTTCTTCCGTTGCCCAAGATGTCACTAATCTAATTGCTGAATTATCTAAATCAATTATTCTTTCAATCTTAAATGAATATTTTTCACTTAATTTATCAATCACAAGATTAGGCAAAATAGGAAATTGCTGATTTGTAGATGAATCTGTTAAAAATTTATATCCTCTTTCCTTTATTGCATTCTTTAAGAGAATAGCCATATTATTTGCATGTCTTCCAATTTCAAAATATAAATCATCTTTAAACAATTCTTCAAATTGAATTCCAAGCAATCTTCCTTTAGCTAGTAAACCACCTTTTTGCTTAATAAAATATCTAAAATCTTCTTTTAATGAATTTTTACAAATAACAAGCGCTTCTCCAAAAAGAGCACCGTTTTTTGTTCCACCAATGTAAAAAGCATCTGTTAAATTAGCTATATCTGCTAATGTTAAGTCACTTTCTTCTGAGGCAAGTGCAGACCCTAAACGTGCACCATCTAAATATAAAAGCAAATTATTTTTAATACAGCAATTATGTAATTCTTCTAATTCTGATTTTCTATATAAAGTTCCAAGCTCTGTAGAATTTGATATATATACCAATTTAGGTTGAACCATATGCTCATCTGTATGTGTATCTACAACCTTTTGAATTAAATATGGTGTAAGCTTTCCATCATCAGTCTTCATTGTAATTACCTTATGACCTGTAGATTCAATAGCTCCAGTTTCATGACAATTAACATGAGAAGTATCAGCTCCAATTACAGCTTGGTGAGGCCTTAAAAATCCAGATATTGCAGTAAGATTAACTTGTGTTCCTCCTACTAATAAATGAATATCTACATCTTCACATTCCATTTTCCTTTTTAATAAATCTATAGCTCGTTTTGTATAATAATCTGTGCTATAGCCATCAGTTTGTTGCATATTTGTTTCTACTAGAGCATTTAATATTCTTGAGTGTGCTCCTTCACTATAATCATTTTTTAAACTATACATTTTATAATACCTCCACTTATATCCTTGTAACATTTGTTATTTAACAGTTAAATTTTCTATATAATTTAGCTTTTAATGTTGACTTGATTTAACATTTCTTATTCAATTATTTGTATTGTCAATTTTTCTAATACTCTGCTACCTACTTCAAATAGATCTTCACTTGTTAATAATTCTAAATCATTAGCTTCATTAATATATATTTTATAATCACCAAACATGGTATCATATGTAGCTAATTCTTTTGCTAAAACTATACTTTGCTCTTCTCTAAACAATCTCTTTAATTTAAAGTTCTTTATTGATTGCTCTATTGATTCTTGGCCTATATTTTTTAATAAAGATTCTAAGTTTTCTATACTTTCTTTAATCAAATCTATAGATTTCTTTACCTTTTCTTTTCCTGTATTAAAAGTAATTTTATAAACTTTGATATAATTTTCATTAGCAATTTTAGTAATCACATCATAAATAAGTCCATTTTTAGTTCTTAAAATATCGTAAAGAATTGAATTGACACCTTCTCCAAAATATTGATTAAAAATTCTAAGAGCTTTCATTTCTTTTTCATTTAAATTATCTATAGGGCATATTATTTCTACTCTACATGTGTTTATTCCATCTTTTTTATTATTAAATATTTCTATCTTTGGAGCCTCATAATTAATATTTTTCAAATTGATTTCATTTTTATATTCTTTTTTGCTATTTAATAAATTCCATCTTCCAAAATATTCACTTATAATATTCTTAACATCACTGAATTCTATTGATGAAATTACAACAATCGAAATATTTTCCGGGAAATAATATTTAAAATAAAATTCTTTTATATCCTTTAACGTAATATTATCCAAACTTTCTTCTGTTCCTATAATCGGATATCTGATCCTTCTATTGTTAAAACTATAAAAAAATAGTCTGTCCTCACAATATTGCTCTAATTCTTCATCCCATTCTTTAAGTTCTTCTTTTATTACTGCCATTTCTTCCTTAAACCCGTCCTCTTTAAAGCTTGGATTAATGACTATATCACTTAATAATTCCACACCTTTTTCTAAATCATCTTTAAGTAAAGTTCCATAATAAATTACATATGGATAATTAGTCATGGCATTATTAAAGCCAAAGATATTAGTTAAATCTTCGTTTATTTTTTTCTCACTTCTATTTTTTGTTCCTTTATAAACCATATGTTCAGTTGCATGAGCTATTCCATACTTTTCACTTTCAACTCCTGCACCAGCTTTTACAGATATACAAACTGATGTAAGCTCAGATTCTGTATGCTTGTATATTAACTTTAAATTATTTTCTAAAATGTATTCTTTCAATTATTATTCTCCTTGGTCATTATAATTTAATAATCGCTTATCTTTCTAAAAATCATTATTTTTAATAATCAATACAGTGGTTTTATCATTTATTTTTACTTTTAATTTATATTATAACCTATTTGAGAAAAACCAAAAAGACATGGAATAAATAAAATTTAATTCTTTCGTATAATCTATGTAATTATAAGAAATTGATTTCTTTGATAGATTTATTGGAAAAATGTTACTAACAAAACCTAGCACCTTTTTCAGAAAGTTTTAAATTAATATAAAAATAGCCACTAACAACTAAAAATTATTTTTGTGTTATTGACTATTCTTATGTCTATTTAATTTTCTTCGCACTTTAATGCAATTGCACACTCAATTCTCTTCTTTTGCATTTTGCATCCAATTTCATAAGGAATATTCATATCTCCATTAAAGTTAAAATTATTTGCTTGGCATCCACCACTACAATAGAATTTTGCCCAACAATCTCTACACTTAGGTTTATTATATATATGAGCTTGCTTAAACTTCTTAGAAAGTTCTGTATCATAAGTGTCATCATAAATATTTCCCAATTTGAATTCTTCTTTTCCAACAAATTGATGGCATGGATATACATCTCCTTGTGGAGTTATTGCTACGTATTCAAAACCAGCTCCACACCCTGAAATTCTCTTATAAACACATGGTCCACCTTGGAGATCTATATTAAAATGATAGAATTTAAATTCATCATTTCCTTCTCTTTTTCTTTTTGCCATTTCTTCGTATAGCTTATCATAATTTCTAAAAATTGTATCAATATCGTCTTCTCTAAGAGAAAGGTCATGTCCACTTTCTAAAACAACAGGTTCTATTGATAATTCTCTAAAACCTTCATTTACCATTGCCATTACATCTTCATAAAAATCTGTATTTTCCCTTGTAAATGTACCTCTAACATAATAAGTTTTTCCTTTAGTTCTTCGCTTAATCATTTCTTTTATATTCGGTATAATATCATCATAAGAACCGCTCTTATCTGCCTTAATTCTAACTTTATCATTAACTTCTTTTCTTCCATCTAATGATAGAATTATATTTCCCATTTCTTTATCCATAAAATCCATCATTTCTGGAGTTAAAAGAGTTGCATTCGTGGTCATAGTGAATCTTATATTCTTATTCCACTTAGCTTCATTATCTCTTGCATATTGTATTATTTCTTTTATAGTATCCATGATTAAAGTTGGCTCTCCACCAAATAAATCAATTTCTATATTTTTTCTTGGACCGCTTCTCTTAATAACATAATCAATTGCTTTTTTAGCTACTTCTAGGCTCATCACTCCACCATGTCCATGATATTCTCCTTCATCAGCAAAGCAATATTTACATCTTAAATTACATCCATGAATTACATTTAAACAAATAGCCTTTATGTAATCTCTATCATCCATAGAACTATGAGCTATTTCTTCATATTGATCCTCTGAATAAAGAATGCCTTCTTCTGCTAATTCTTGAATTTCATCATAGGCTTCTGAAAGTTCTTCTAAATCATATTTTCCCCTTAATTCATCAAGTATTTCTTTCTTATTTTTTAATTTATCATCGCCTAATATATCATAAACCATTTCATCTACAACATGAACCGCTCCTGTGTTTACATCTAAAACAAAATAGTTTTCGCCTTGTTTAAATTTATGTATTAAAGACACTTCAATTTCCTCCTATATTCAAGGCATATAGAAAAAAATAATAAGTCAATATTACAGTATATTTGACTCATTATCTTCTTTCATATGCTTAAAGTAAGCAGTAACTATATAGTTACTGCTTTAAAAATTAGTTTTCGCATTCTAAGTTTGCAACTGTACAAGATGTCTTACAAGCTGATTGACATGAATTTGCACATTCTTTACATCCTGGCTTACATAAACTATTCTTAATATTTGGTTTGTTTATAGTTTTTATATGTTTCATAAATAAAAACTCCTCCATTCACAAAAATATCTCTAGTAATTATATCACTCCATTGGAACTTTTACAATATAAGTTCCATTTTAAATCTTATTTTCTATATGTTATATATATATTTATTTTAATAAAACCTGAAGGCATATCTTGAATTCATGCTATACTTTTTACTTTTTTAAACAAAAAAATATAATAAACTATTTGTAATATCAATTCAGTAAAGTACCCCCTATATACATATTACTTAATCTACACAACAAATATTTATTATATTTCTTCCCTTTTAATAACCCCTTACAAATCAAATCCTTATTAATATTATGCTTTCCTTATTGTTAACGATAGTAGAATCTTAATTAGAACTAGGAGGTTCCAATTTAAATTTATTTAAACGTATTTACCCACATTTTAATATCTCTTAACACCATAATAATATAAGCATTTTTACCATAATTGATTTGTTTTAACCCTCTATTAACAAAATTTCTCTTCTTATAAATTATATACATATATGTTATATGTGTATATTATACTAAAGTATACTTTTTTACTAGCCATACATAATCTATGCTTTAAAAATTTTTCCATTATATATATACCATATCTTAATCATACTAAGAACTAAACCTGCTAAATTACATATAAACTTTAAATTATTCCCTTTTCTTTCAATATATTTATTGCTATTGTTTTATTTTTCACATTTAATTTTGAATACACAGAAGCAATATGTTTCTTTACAGTAATCAATGCAATATGTAATTTGGTTGAAATCTCACTTTGTTTATATCCTTCATATACTAATTTCATTACTTGAAGTTCTCTTGGTGTCAACTCTATCTGTTTATTTTCTATATAATCCTTCATATATATTTTATAAAATTCTTCACATTTAGGAATTAATATCTTTACATATTCATCTTCTTTTTCAAATGTTTTTAATATATGCAATATATGAGGTGCTAACTCCACAAAACACATTATAATATGGTCTTCTTTTGCTAAATTTATTGCTTTTAATAAAGATATTTTCCCTTGTTCAATTCCATATAAATTATACTTGGCAATAGAATCAAATATATATGCATAAATAATTCCAAAAATATTATTATTAACTCTATAAACTTCTATCATAGTTTCTGCTTGAACTTCTAATTCAATATAACTGCCTTTAAGTATAATTGCTAATCCAAATATAATATAACTCATCTTTACATTTGGTGAAATTATCCGCATAGAATTTTTTTTAATATTTTTAGTCCAATTATCCATGCCATTTAAATTTCCCACAATTCCATCAATATATCCTAATGCTATTTCCCCTCCATTTAAAAAACTTGGAATATCAATGTTTTCATATTCTTTAATCAAATTATTAAATTTATTTTTAGCTTCGAATTTATCATTTTTATTCACAAAAATTCTCATTAAAAGGAAAAGTGAGCAAATTATAATACTCGTTTGATTTTTTGTTTTTGCCTTGTGGAGAGCTTTATATGCAAATAACTCCCCTTTATTAAGATCACCTGTCTCAAAGAAATATTCTCCACTTATTAAATATTTCACTCCTGTAGCTCCACCATTTGATATGTGAATAAAATAATCTATTTCTTCCTCAAAACACTCCACTATCTCTTTTAATTTCCCTTCTTTATTATGATATAAGCATAAAAAATGAGGGGACCCTAAACTAACTGGCATCTTATTATTAGCAATATTTGAAGTTCCTCCTTCAAATAATTCATATGCTTTTTTATGATAATGAGTCATTTTCTTTGCATCATTGATCATTAAAACACTTTCTAAAAATGCAATTTCACCTAATACTTGTTTTTTATCTTTAAGATTTTCATCCTCTTCATATATCATTTTTGCTTCATACAAAAGATTCTTCCCAATTTTAGAATCTTCATAAATTATATAGAAGAATATATATGTTAAATAAGCTATTGGTCTTGCTATTTTTTCTTCCATACTAAGCTCTTTAAATACTGAATTAATAATTTTTCCCCATAGGTTAGTAAGCTTTATTGTATAATTTCTTTCTATTAAGTCCATTATTCTTTGAAAGTTTTTTGCCTTATAATAATATTCTATTGCTTGTATATCCTCATTGTTTTTTGAATACCAATCACCTGTAGTATTATTCACTTTATTAAAATCTATATTAGAATATATAAGTTCCTCTTCTAATGCACTTTTTAAAATAGAATGTAACGTATACACCTTTGATTTTCTATCATACTTAATAAAGCAATTATTTGAAATTAACTTTTTAATTACAAAACTACATTTTTCATCCTCAGTAATGTAAACAGCTTGATCTAATGTGAAGCTTTCTACTAATGAAAGCTTTAAAATAATTTTCTTTGTTGTTTCATCAAACTTATCATAGACAGCTGTTTTAATAAGCTCCGTTGCCTTTGGAATATTATCAAAGCTATATTCATCATAATATTGAAGTAAAGCAAGATAAGTAGCTGATGCCCAGCCTCCTGTATATTCATATACTTTTTGCTTTTCTTTTTCTTGTAACATCACTCCATTGGTTTCAAAAAATTCTACCGTTTCATCAAAAGTGAAAGCTATATCATCTTGTCCCATTACAATGCATTTTTGCTTTGCTTCAAGTTCTATATATTCCTCCTTCGGTCTATTACGACTTATTATAACAATATGCAAATCATTTATGCCTTCTAGCGCTATAGCTTTTAATAAAGATTTAATGAAAACAGTTCTTTTATCATCCCAATCGTCAATAACTAAAACTGTTTTCTGATGTATTTCTTCGCGAATCGCTTCTATTATTCTATGGTTATCCATACTACTTTTAGGAATCCCAAAATTGATGAGTCTCTCACTCATCTTTAAATTACTTTTTTTAATTGAGCTGGCAAATTTGTGCCACATCCAAATATCATCATTTTCTTCATTATCTCCATTAAACCAAACAACTGATATTTCTTTCTTCTTTTCTAAAAAAATTTTTACTGCAGTAGTCTTTCCATATCCCATTGGTCCACAAATAAAAAATATTGGCACTTGAAAGATTCCATTTAATCTTATCTCAATACGCTTTCTATGAACTATTTTAGGTCTAAGAATCGAATTTATCATAAATATTCCCACCTTAATCTAATTCTTCTTACCGTGTATTTCAATATTATTATATTTACACGTATATACTTAAATTTTTCTTTAGCTTATATTAATTATAATATACAATAGAGTATTTTTTGTAAAATTTCAGATTATTTTGAATTTCAAATTAGATATTTTATCCTTTATTGCTAACTGTTAATTATTAATTATAATAATATTATATTTTTTTAAAATAATAGGGTTTCAAACTTTTTTCGTTTGAAACCCTTATTTTCTGTAAATTTTTATTATTAAATTTATCGAATTTAGTTGCTAATAAATTAATTATGATCATTTTTAAACAGATTTGTTCATTTTATTTATATTCTTCTTTAAAGTGCAACTACCTTGCTTAAAAGCATATTATTTCTCTTTATAAATTCATCCATTTCATTTGCATTTAATTCTTTATTGGCAATTTTAGCCAAGTCTAAAATATGTTCACAGATAAATTTAATTTCATCCTTTTTAGATTCATCTTTAGAAACTTCTATAACTTTTTTAATTATAGGATTTTTACTATTTATAACTAAAGTCTTTTCTTCTTCGAACATACCTGGGAAGTTCATTCCTGATTTTGCATACATCTTACTCATTTGAGCCATTCTTCTAGATTCTTCTGAAACTAAAATAAGAGCTGGAGTATCTTCATTTTTTAAACCTTCAACTGATAATTTAGTAATTTTCTCTCCAAGAGCATCTTTAAATACAGCTTCTATTTCTTTATTTAGTGCTTTTTGAGTTTCATCATTTTCATCAGTTTTACTTCCTAATGTCTCTGAAATATCGGAGTCAATTCTATTAAATTTAACTCCTGGTTCATGCATTTCTAAAAACGAAATAAAATGATCATCCAAACTACAATCTAAAATTACAGCATCTAAATCATATTCTTTGAACATTTTAATATATTGAGATTGTTGTTTTTCATTATTCGCATAGAATACTTTATTTTCATGTTTTTCTTTATTCGCTTCAAGATAATCTTTTAAGGTTATTAATTCTTCTTTTAAATTTTTAAAGATTATTATATCCTTAATCTTTTCATAGAACTTCTCATCTCTTAAACATCCATACTTAATAAATATTTGTATATCTGGCCAGAACTTATTAAATTCTTCTCTACTATTTTTAAATAAATCTACTAATTTATCTGCCACCTTCTTGATTATATGATTAGAAATCTTTGAAACTTCCTTATCATTTTGAAGAAAACTTCTTGATACATTTAAAGGTAGATCTGGACAATCTATAGTACCCTTTAATAATAGTAAGAATTCTGGAATTACTTCTTTAATATTATCTGCAACAAAAACTTGATTATTATATAGCTTTACTTGTCCTTCTGTTGCTTCAAATTCATGTTTAAATTTAGGGAAGTAAAGTATTCCCTTTAAGTTAAATGGATAATCAACATTTAAATGAATCCAAAATAATGGTTCATTAAAATCCATAAATACTTTTCTGTAGAAATCTTTATATTCTTCATCGGTACAATCCTTAGGCGCTTTTACCCATAATGGATTAGTATCATTTAAAGGCTTTGGTGCTTCTGGTTCTACTAACTCTTGGTATTCAGTTCCATCTTCCTTCTTTTTTGTTTCATATTTAGGTTCCTCTTTTGGTTTATTTTCATCTTCTAAATATATTTCTGTAGGTAAGAATGCACAATACTTCTTTATTATTTCTCTAACTTTATATTCCTCTAAAAATTCTGCACTTTCATCATTAATATATAAGGTTACTGTTGTACCTCTTGTAGTTCTTTCTTCTGAAAGAGCCATTTCATATTCAGTACCACCTTCATCACAAATCCATTTTATTGGTTCTGCATCTTCTTTATGTGATAATGTATCTATTTGAACCTTATCAGACACCATAAATGTTGAGTAAAAACCAAGACCAAAATGACCTATTATATCTTTACCTTCATCCATCTTATCTTTATATTTTTCAACAAAATCTGTTGCACCTGAAAAAGCTACTTGAGTAATATACTTCTTAACCTCTTCTTCAGTCATTCCTATACCATTATCTATAAATTTAAGAGTTTTATTTTCTTTATTTACAGACACTATAACCTTATACTCTTCATCAGCTCCAGCAATAGCTTCTCCAAATGATGCTAATCTTTGGAATTTGGTTATTGCATCGCATGCATTACTTATAACTTCTCTTATAAATATATCTTTGTCAGAGTATAGCCATTTCTTAATAATAGGAAAGATGTTCTCAGTATCAATTGAAATATTACCGTTTTCTTTTATCATTTTTATAACCACTCCTCAATTTTTTTTCTAAAAAACATTTTAGACCAAATAGCATTTATTGTCAAACCATTCTTGTTAATTAATTATAATTTGTATTATTTTCTCATAAAAAAGTAATTCTGTTCCTATATATTTAAAAACTTTTTTCCAGATATATGGGGGTAGATATAACTTTTTGTTATATAAATCCATATCTATTTTCTATAGCAGTTTAAACAACAAAATATTATTCTTTCAACTAAATATTATTTTATTTTTAATTACTTGCCGTTATATTTTAAACTTTTGTACCATTCCACTAAGTTTTTCTGAAAGTTCAGCTTGACTTTGTGCAGATTCTGCAATATCACTAATAGCCACTGTCATTCGATTAATACTATTTAATACATCTTCTGAACCAGATTCTGACTCTTCCGCTGTTGTTGATATGTTTTGCATAGCTTTATTTATTTGATTAATAACCTCACTAATTTGATTAGAGGAATTAGCAAATTCTTGTGTTGTATTATCAACAAATTCCGCATCCTTTTCATACTGAATTCCTGTATTCATTAGCAATTCATAGCTTGGATTTACATGATCCGCCATATAATTAAGTATCTCTTCTCCACTTTGAGATAAATTATCAAAGGCAGTTTGTACTTGTAATACCATATCTTGAATACTTGAAACTGCTTTTGCTGATTCTTCCGCAAGTTTTTTCACCTCATCTGCAACTACAGCAAAACCTTTTCCATTTTCACCTGCTCTAGCTGCTTCTATTGCTGCATTAAGTGCAAGCAGATTTGTTTGCGATGCTATGTCACCAATAGCATTAGCCATTAATTTTACTTCATCAACTACTTTTCCATCTTCTATAGCTTTTAAAATATTTGATTTCTTTTCTTCATAAATCAATTTTCCTTCTTCTATATTTTCCGCTGCTTTTTTCTTTATTTCTAAAGAACGTTTCTTTATTTCATTTACTGAAGTTGCTGAATCAATGGCTCTGTTTGCAATTTCACTTGTTGTTGCTCCAATTTCTTCAGCTGATGCACTTACTTCTTCTGTTGAAGCACTTAAATCCTGAGCTCCTTTTGAAATTTGTTCAGTTAATTCGTTTATTTCCTGCATTTTTGAAGAAACCTCTTGTGTTGTGGCTGATAATTCCTCCCCCGAAGAATTTATCAGATTAGCACCATTTATTATCTCTCCTATTAAATTTTTCACATTATCATTTGCATTATTTAATGCATCTGCTAATACACCAATTTCATCTTTAGATTTTATTTCTATTCTACTTGTTAAATCTCCATTTTCTAGAAATTTTGCATACACTAATACTTTTTTCAATTTAGCTGAAATAATTGTAGCTACAATAATTCCCAATGTTATTGCAATAGCAAATCCTAAAATAATATCCACTAACATGTATTTAATAAATTTAAATTTTATATTATTGTTAGAAGCATTTATCTCTGATGCGTTTGTTTCAATGCATTGTACCAATTTATCAATATTATTTGTTAATTTTTCTCTTACTTTTGAACTTTCATTACTTAACTTAATAGCTTCATCATAATTATTCTGAGAAGCTAGTACTATAACTTTATCTGATTCTGCTCTGTATTCAGCTAAAATATTCTTTATATCAGAATAAATTTTATTTTCATTATCACTCAGATTAGCTTTATCATAATTTTTTATAATTTCATCATTTTCTTTTCTAAAATTATCTATTTTTGATTTTATTTCATTGATTTTAGTCACGTCTTTATTATTAATAATATTTAAGATTTCAATCCTCGTATGTAAAGTATTGGAATTAAATTGCTGAAGATTTTCTAGTTCTTGAAATCCTTCTTCATACAATATGTTTGAATTAGAACTTACCTTATTTATATTTAATATAGCAAGACTCCCAACTGCAGCTATAAATAACGCTATAATACTAAAACTGAATATTAGCTTAAATTTTATCTTTAAGTCACCGAACCATTTCATAAAAATTTCACCGCTTTCATATGTTATTATTTAATAATCATTATCATGATAACATATTATAACTATTTATGCACATATTATTTTATATTTATAATATACTCCAAAATAGTAATTATTTTTTTCAAAAACACTATTGACTTTAACGTAGCGTAAAGGTGTAAAGTAATATTGTGAGGAGGTGAGCACATGGAATATACAGTGCAAAAACTCGGAAAATTAGCAAGTGTCAGCACTAGAACACTTAGATATTATGATGAAATAGGAATTCTTAAGCCGGCAAGAATTAATTCATCAGGTTATCGAATTTATGGTTCTAAAGAAGTCAACAAATTGCAGCAAATATTATTCTATAGGGAATTAGGTGTAAGATTAGAAGATATAAAAGATATACTCACATTACCAACCTTTGATAGTGCAACTGCACTGAAAGAACATCGTGAAAAGCTTCTTGCAAAACGAAATCAATTGGATATGCTAATAGCTAATGTTGATAATACAATAGCTGAATGTGAAGGGAGAATTATAATGAGCGATAAAGAAAAATTCGAAGGATTTAAAGAAAAACTTATTGAAGAGAATGAAAAAAAATATGGCTCTGAAATACGCAAAAAATATGGCAATAATATGATTAATGCATCAAATGAAAAATTTAAAAACATGACTAAAGGACAATATGATGAATTTGAAAAATTAGGTCAAAATTTGATAGAAACACTTAAAGAAGCATTTTTAATCAAAGATCCAGCAAGTGACCTTGCACAGAAAGCTGCTGATTTACACCGCACTTGGCTTAGCTATTCTTGGAACAATTACTCAAAAAAAACACACGCAGGACTTGTCCAAATGTATGTAGCTGATGAAAGATTTACTGAATATTACGATAAAGAACAACCTGGACTTGCTGCTTTTTTAAGAGATGCTGTTTTAATTTATACAGATACAAAATAATATAATAAAAGAATAGAGAGAATTATTTAATTCTCTCTCCTTCTATTGTTTCCATTTATTTTTGTCTTTTTCTCACCACAGAAATGGTAAACTATTCTCATATGCTATAATAATTTAACCTTATATCTTCAACTATCATAATTACATGCAAAACAAACCCAAACGAAAATTTAATTCAAGCATAACTATATTTCTTCTATAATTCTTACTACCCATCTGCAAAGATCAGCAGATGCTTTTTTAGCGGTTTCTACAACTCTCTCATGGGAATGTTTGACCTTTTGTATACCTGTTGCCATATTAGTGATACATGCTATCCCCAGTACATCCATACCTAGGTAATTGGCTACTATTGTTTCTGGTACAGTTGACATTCCAACAGCATCAGCTCCATGCTTCCCGATCATTACAATTTCAGCAGCCGTCTCATAATATGGCCCCATAAATCCTGCGTAAACACCTTCTCCATATTTAATTTCTAATTTATCTGCAATTTTTTTAGCTTTATTAATAAGTTCTATCTTATATGGTTCTGACATATCAGGAAATCTCGTTCCTAACCTTTCATCATTTACACCAATTAAAGGATTATCTCCAAATAAATTTATAAAATCATTAATAAGCATTAGAGTGCCTGGTTCAAAGCTTTTATTAATTCCACCACATGCATTAGTTACAATAATCTTTTCAACACCTAATTGTTTCATTACATATATAGGATATGTAACCTCCTTCATTGTATAACCTTCATAATAATGAAATCTGCCTTGCATTAATAGTACTTCTACTCCATTAATATTACCAAAAACTAATTTACCTTCATGCCCTTTAACCGTAGAAATTGGGAAATTAGGAATGTTCTCATAAGGTATGTCTTGCGCATTTTTAACGGAGTTAACTAAATCACCTAACCCTGATCCAAGTATAATTGCTATTTTAGGCTTTATACTAACCTTTCCTTTTATATAATCTACTGATTCCATTATTTTATCGTACATAATAATTCCTCCCAAAATTTCACTTTAGTTATTTTAATAGTTTATGTTTTATTTATATTCTAAGCTATTTTCTATTTTTTAAGCAAATAAATTTCATCCCATGTTTTCGTAAATATACTCTATAAAACCTTTGACTATCTTAGGGTCAAATTGTGTGCCTGAACATCGTTCTAATTCTCTTATTGCATCTTCTGCACGTATAGCCTTCTTATAAATCCTATCATTAGTCATAACATCATAAGAATCTACTACGTTTATTATTCTTGCCATTAAAGGTATTTCTTCTCCCTTTAAGCCTAAAGGATAACCACTACCATCCCATTTTTCATGATGTGTCAATACACATCTGGCAACACTTCCTAGCTCGCTTGATGCATTTATAATTCTATATCCTTTTTCTGTATGTGTTTTCATTATTTCAAATTCTTCTTTAGTTAATTTTCCTGGCTTTAAAAGTATGTCTTCATTAATAGCTATTTTCCCTATATCATGCAATTTAGCTGCTAAATTCAATTCATCTAACTCAGAAATTTTTAATTTCATCTTCTTTCCTATTGTTAATGCATATTTAGCGACTCTTTCAGTATGTTCATTGGTTTCCATGTTCTTTTCTTCCAAGCTTTTTTTCAAGGAATCCATAATTGAACTTTTGACGCTTTTCTTTTCCAATAATTTTTGACGATATAATTTTTCTTCCACTTTGGTAATACAGTCATATATCTCTTCATCCAACTCATGCTTCATCCCTATACCTAAAGCAATACTTAATTTCATATATCTATATTCTACTTCTTCACATTTTTTGGTAATATCTTTAATTATCTGCTCGCATTGTGATTCATTGCAATTAGGTATAAGAATTATAAATTCATCTCCTCCCCATCTAAACACATATCCTTCGGGATAGCATACTTCTTTTAATATTTTAGCTATGCTTTTTAATAAATTATCCCCTTCTAAATGTCCAAAAGTATCATTAATCAATTTAAGACCATTAACATCCCCCATAATAATTCCTAATGAAAGATATTTTTCATAGTTTAATTCCTTAATCTTTTCTTCAAAACTATATCTATTATATAAACCTGTAAGCATATCTATTTCACTCAAATATCGTAATTTTTCTTCCATAACTTTTCTTTCTGTTATATCTCTCGCTAATCCAACTAATCCCCATACCTCATCCTTTTCATCAAATACAGGTATTTTAACAATTTCCTCTATTACATCTTTTCCATCTTCACTTTTTATTCTTTGTTCATAATAGGTAGCTTCCTTTGTATACATAATTTTTTGATCTTGCTCAATAAAACTTTTGGCTACTGTTTTATCAGTGTATATTTCCAAATCTGTTTTTCCTAATATTTCGACTACTCCTAATTTATTATAAAACTCTTGAAACTTTTTATTATATCCTATAAATTTACTTTCTTTATCTTTATAGAAGATAGATTCTGGTACTGCATCTATTATTGTTCTTAATATATTCTTTTGTTTTTCCATATCAGCTTCTCTTAATTTTCTATTATTTATATCTATTACAACACCTGCCATAGCTTTAAAACTTCCCACATTACACGATACAGGGAATATATTACATCGAACAAAGGAACCAAAAACTAATGCTTCCGCAACGTATTCATTAGATTCTTTTAAATGCTTATATAGTTTTTCATTAAATATTTCAGACTTTTCTACTGGAAAAATTTCTTCTATAGATCTACCCATGGCATCTTTTAATTTTACATTATACTTCTCTTCATAACTTTTATTTAAAAATATTACTTTTAGATCAATTCCTACAATCCAAACTGGGTAAGGAAAATTACTTAGAAATGATTTATGTATTTCTTCTAAATTCAATGCTTCCATAATTCAACAATCCTCGTTTATTTTCATCTTCTGTTTATATTGAATTTTACCATCCAATACTTAAAATGTCTACTGACAGATATCTTCTGTTCAAAACAATAAACTCTGCAAAATTCATATTACATTTAATCTATTTTATTTTAAGAGCCATATGGTTTACAGAACTATAGCGATTAAGATCATTACCTCCATCATCTTTTCAAAAACATACGGGGCAAATTTCATAATGACCACGTTTTTTTATTGTTTGATATGAACAACATGAGCAAGCAAATAAAATTTCTTCTTTTCATTGTTATTTTTATACAAAGGAAAAGACTAACAAAGGACATAATTATCCAATGTTAGGTCTTGATTTTTTGTTTTTAAGTTGTATTTAGGTCATAAAACCATTTATACAACTAAGTTTGGTCGCAAGGACGTAGTTTCAACTAACTTTATTTTACTATAAATGTCAACCTAGAAATGTAATTTTTCGATCATTTAAGAATGTAGTTTTTTAATCTTCTTCTTGCTTAAAATGATCTTTCAGTCTATACGATTTTCCGTTAATTGTAACAACATGAGCATGTTGTAAAACTCTATCTAAGATAGCATTAGCGATAACAGCATCATAAAAAACATCATCCCAAGAATTAAAATTTATGTTGGTAGTTAAGATTGTGCTTTTTTTCTCGTATCTCTTATCAATTAATTGGAAAAATAGTTTTGAATCTTCTTTATCGATAGGTAAATAACCCAATTCATCAATAATAAGGAGCTTATATTTACTAAAGTGCTTAAGCCTAGCATCTAATCTATTTTCTAGATTTGCTCGCTTTAATTGTTGCAACAAATCATTACATTTAATGAAATATGTACTGCAACGGCGCTTTGCAGCCGCGATTCCTATAGAAGTCGCAAATAAGAATAGGTAAGAGCAGACTTCGTCTTTACGTTAAGCCTCTCTTTTCCCCTCTTTCACACCGTACGTGAGACTTTCACCTCATACGGCGTTCCATCAGTTAGATTATTATTTATTTAGACATT
>NZ_LZZM01000118.1 GCF_002006345.1 Clostridium puniceum | reverse complement strand
ATTATGAATTGAATTTTATATTATTAGGTAGGTGAAAGTAATTGAAAATATCTGAATTAGAAAAACTTATATTAGATAATACATCTAAATTCAATTTAAATAAGGGAAAACAAATATTAGAAGGTAGTAATTTACCTAAAATCAACATAAAAAAGGCTGAGGATAATTATAATATCTATGGGAATTTTAATAGTGAAAATAAATTACAAAGCTGCAATTCTCATCTTAAAATAGATATTATAAATAAAATAATTACTCTTGCAAAATGCCAATGTAGTGGATTTTTAGAATTTGATTCTAAAAATAATGTATATCTATGTGAACATTTAGTAGCGTTAGGATTAAATTTTATTTATCAAATAAAAAAGAAAATGAATAAAATAACTGAGGATAAAGAAGTTTTGAAGAAAGATAAAAATTTATTACTTAATTTACCTAATGCAAATAATTTTATATCAAGAGATAAAATAGATTTAGATAAATTAAACTTAAGTTTAAATACAAAAAAGCAAAAGTTGCAATTAAGCCTTTCCTTAAAGGAGGTTTTGGAATATAACAGGAAATGTTTTGGTGTTAGTATATTTATAGGTAGTAATACTATGTATCCAATTGGTAATATTGAAGGATTTATTTTAAGCTTAAATAATTCAAAAGAATATTATATTGGGAAAGGTTTAATTTATAATAAGGATAATTATTATTTTTCAAAGGAAGATCAGGAGATTTTGGAATATTTACATGAATATATATTAATTTCTAAAGATAATAATAGAGGTAATAATATAAGACTTGATAAAGAAATTATAGGAAGATTTCTAACAATATTATCAAATAAAAAAATAAAATTTAATTATAATTATCAAACTTATATTTGTGAAATAAAAAATGAAGATTTACCTCTTTCTTTTACGTTAAAACAAATAAAGGAGAATTATGTTCTAACTACGAAAAAAGTTTTTCCAATACCTTTAAATGATAAAATGGATGTTTTCTTTTTTGATAGAAAAATATACATTCCTTCTTTTATTCAAATTAATTTATATAGGTTATTTTATAATATACTTAAGGAAGATAGTAATATTATATTTCATAAAGACATATATATTGAAGAATTATATAATTTAATTTCATGCATAAAGATTATATCTAAAGATTTAACTATAGAT
>NZ_LZZM01000117.1 GCF_002006345.1 Clostridium puniceum | reverse complement strand
CAGAGGAAATAAAAAGGATTGAAAAAACGAAAGAAAATTTAAAATCTAAGAACCAATTTAGAAAATAAAAATGTGTCCGATTCGGACACAAAATAAGGAGTGAAAATATTGAGTAATGAATATAAGTTGAAATTCAAACTTTATAATAAAAAAACAAATGAAATTGTTGATGATATACATCGAAGTATTGCGGTAGCAGATGGGACAGTTCAAAGCTTCGATAAGAAGGGAAATTTAGAAGGGACTTCTGAAAATACACATTTATTACCGATTCAATATGCCAATAAAAAGGATATAAACAAAAAAGAAATATATCAAGGCTTTATTGTAGAAAGAAAAGGTGGAGTGACGGGAGAAAAGGATATAACAGGGGTAGTTGAGTTTCTGGAATGTTCTTGGTGCATTGTAAACCATAAAGAACAAAGATCGGTTAATTTGTTTAGTGAAACCGCAATTGATACAATCATTGGAAACATATATCAACATGAAAAATTAAAAGAGTTAGTTATGTGAGGTGGATAACATGAAAGATGGCTTTAACATGTTAGAACTGTTAAATAATAGTTCAGAAGAAGATACAAAGAAAAAAGCTGAAAAGATTGCTAGGTTTAGGACTATTCCAATAAATATTAACGAGTTGCTACCTTCAGAAGAAAATTTTTATTCTACAGATGAAGAGGAATTAAGAAATCTGAAAGATTCAATAGAAATATTTGGAGTTCAACAGAATTTAGTGGTTAAGAAAATAGATGAAAATAAGTATGAAATTATAGCAGGACATAGAAGGTATTTAGCATTAAAAAAACTAGTTGAAGAAGGAAAGCAGCAGTTTGAATATGCACCATGTAAAGTTGAAAATGAAGAGGATTCAATTAAGGACAAGCTATTATTACTGATAACAAATTCTACTGCAAGGCAGCTTACAGATTGGGAAAAAACTCAACAGGCTAAAAAACTAAAAGAGCTGCTAATTGAATATAAGAAAAAAGAGAAATTACCTGGAGGAGTAAGAGAAATAATAGCAGATATATTAAATACTTCACCTACACAAATTGCAAGGATGGAGAGAATATCTAAAAATTTAACAGAAGATTTTAAACAAGAGTTTAAAGAAGAAAAAGTAAATATTTCAACTGCCTATGAACTTTCTAAATTACCACAGGATCA
>NZ_LZZM01000116.1 GCF_002006345.1 Clostridium puniceum | reverse complement strand
ACAAGGTGGCGGACATACAACAAAAATCCACACAGTTGTTGATGGTCTTGGCAATCCAGTTTATTTTCAATTATCTTCTGGTAATTTACATGATAGCACACTTGCTGTGGATGTTCTTTCAAATATTTATATAAAAGGCAGTAATATTTTAGGTGATAAAGCATATGGTACAAAGGAAATTAAGAAATATATTGCTTCACAAGAAGCTTCCTATACAATTCCACCTAAAATAAATGCGCAGAATCCATGGCATTGTGACTGGTGGGTATATAAAGAACGCCATTTAGTAGAATGCTTCTTTAATAAAATCAAGCATTTTCGCAGAGTTTCAACTCGCTATGACAAGCTTGCGTCTTCATTTCTTGCTTTTGTTTATGTTGCGTCCATTTTTATTTTATCAAAATAGCATAAGGCAATATTGTTTTCAGACACGCCCTAATTAGAACCATGCATATAAAAGGAATTTTCACTTTTTATGCATGTTTTTCTGTTGGAGAAAAATTTTTATAGATGCATTTATAATATAATTTTAGGAAAGTTTAATTATAATTATTTTTTATCTGGCTTCTATAATTTGTTATCAGTACAATAATACTATAGTTTATCAAAAAAAAACTATAATAAAATATTTGAAGAGGGAATAAATATGCTAATAAGTGAAATTAAAAAATATTCAAGGAAAGGAATTCTAAAAAATACGGAGTGAAATATGAAGACAATAGACGAAATAAATATTATGAATATTAAATTTAAAATAAAAGAGGTTTTAGTAAATATAAAACCTAAAACTAAAAATTACCTGAAGATAGTTGCGAGAAGTATGTCAAATAATGATATAGATAGATTTACTAAGAATCAAATTAATGTATTTAATTTAAACGAGTCCGAAAAATATAACACTGAAATTATTTTTCAAATGCATACGGGAAGAAAACTATATTAGAATTAAAAATAATATGTTAAATTTTAATATATTTAGGTTGTTGAGTAAACAAAATTTGTAAAAAATAAATAAGCCATTCCTTTGTGGTATAATAATTTCGCTAAAAACCCAAATACATCACATAAGGAATGACTTAAATATGATTATATCACCAAAGATTAAAAGCGAAAATGATAATTTTAAAATTTTTGAAGCTGTTAAAATTGCATTTACTAAATTAAATTCAAATATTAAA
>NZ_LZZM01000115.1 GCF_002006345.1 Clostridium puniceum | reverse complement strand
TGTAGATTGTCAAGTACTTTTGACCCACTTTTGCAACTAAAATTGACCCACTAACAGTTTAATTTATTATGCTAACATCATAGCCGCTTTCGCGTAAGCGGATTATATTAATTTCTATAGTTTTAGCACTTGGTGCAATTTTAATATATTTTGATAATTCCATTAGTCTATCTTGAAGTAAATCAATATTTAATAAATCTATTGGATCTTTACAATATAACTTTTCAGGAAATGATGCTACGATTGGTGTAGCATCATTTTTTCCTTTGCTTAATAAATCATCTATACTTATGAAAGCATTAGACTCATCTGATAGTGGCTCATATATTTTCAGCTGTCTATTATACACATATCCTGTATATTTCTTTAATAATTTTACATAATAATCGTAATTAAAAGATGTTGTACTCAAAACAAATTCTTTTGCTGCTTTTTTACCTTCAGTATTGAATATATATATAAATTTTTTATAATCTAAATCTTTATGTGAATGCTTCAAAACAAATCCTCCTATTTATTGCCCTTTACTCTATAGCTATCACCTGTTATACTAATAAGATGACAGTGATGCATTAGTCTATCTAATATTGCTGTTGCAGCAAGTTTGCTAGTAAATATTTTATCCCAATTACCTAATGGTATATTGGTAGTTATTATTAGGGAGCCTTTTTCATATCGTTGGCGGATGATTTGAAAAAATAGGCTTTCTTTTTCTTTATCCATTTGAAAATGACCTAGCTCGTCTATAATAAGCAAATCTACTTTTCTTATTGCTTTAAACTTATTTTCTAAAGTTCCATCAAGATAACTTTTATATAATTTATCCATAAGTTCCTGAGCGGGAGTAAATAATACTTTGAGACTAGTATTACAAGCTAGTACACCTAATGCAGTGCCAATATGGCTTTTGCCTACACCTGGCGGGCCGATTAGAATTACATTTTCTTTATTTTTAATAAATGAAAGTGTCTGCAAATCTCGTATCTTAGCTTCATTTATATTATCAGGGAATGAAAAATCAAATCCATCTAATGTTTTAATACCTTCAAACTTAGCTGCCTTAATATTTCTCATAGCGTTTCTTTCTCTTTTACCATTAGCTTCAATTTCGAGTAATCTTACTAAAAATTCTCGATGACCAATCTTATTTTCGATAGCGTATGCTATTTCTGATTCGAAATT
>NZ_LZZM01000114.1 GCF_002006345.1 Clostridium puniceum | reverse complement strand
TCACTTACTGCTGGGAAAATATCGGCTACATTGTTATAGTCTGGCTTATTAAGACCAAAATTCGCTGTCTTTTGCATTTTACATCCATCTCCTTTTCTTAATCATATGTTCTAATTTCGTCCCATGTCATATTTTGGACTTGCTCCCATGTTAGACCTGAATCTTTTAACATTCCCCATGTATTATAGGTATAGGCAAAATCATACGCCAAGTGTGCTGGTTTTATTAAATCTAACATGTCCTTAAAGGCTTGCATATTTTTAGGTATACCTTTTACTCCTATGAAATGAACAGTAAAATAATATTCTTCATTGTGTTCAATTATTTTGCATTCTCCGCCTGAGAATCTTTCTGCAGTAGTTTTAATCATGACTTTGGTTGTAGTTCCTCTACCACACTTTTTGGCTTTTACGATTTCTCTCCGCTCTTCATAACTTAATAAATAATTTGTTTCAATTCCATATTTATTTTCCCACCAGTCTAGCCCCCATGTTGCTGTATCTATTCTAAATTGTTTTTTTACATCTTTAAGCTGATATTTTAACAATCCTAATTCTAAGCTCTCTACATCATAAATGGCTTTAACTTCTGGAAGTTCTGATATAAAAGTTGGTACATATGGATTAAGGTCCACCATATATTTTTTAATTTCTTCATTAGAGCTTATAGGATTTGTAGCATATGTGGTCGTTCCATATTGATTTTCTCCATACATTAAGTTCACCTCAATTTTTGCGAAATAAAAAAGACTCCTGAAAGTCTTATTTTCCTAAACATAAATTTATATAATTTTCTTTCAATCCTAATGGTTTTTCTTCCTGAAACAATTTATATCTTAAATAATCATCTACATAAATACATAGTGGCATTAATATAAACCATAAAAAAGCATATGGTAAACATATTTGACCATATACATTTCCCCAGGTATTTGAATAGTCCCATATATTAAAACTTAACCACATATTTAATACTAAGCCACTGATAAATTCTATAAATAAGGTTATGACAGTGCCAATTAAACATTGCTGCCACATCTTTCTGTCATAAAAAGTTGGATGCTCGTTTAACTTACCAACTAAGAAAGCGCAAAGGCCTCCAACAAAAAGCATACTTATGTTTGTCCACCCTCGCCAAAAACCTTCTAAAACCATGTATAAGCTTCCCATAATAAATATTAATATT
>NZ_LZZM01000113.1 GCF_002006345.1 Clostridium puniceum | reverse complement strand
TAATTGAGGTTTAGTTAAGTAAAAATCAAAATTTAATTGCTTGAAAAATTTGTATATTGATAATTCATTTGATATAATTGTGTTTTGAAACATTTATGTATAGCTCCTTGCTATCATTGTTGTGTGGTAACTCAATTATAACAAGGATTTATCATAAATGTTTTTTTATTTTTATTCAGTTGTAAAATTATTCAAGCATTTTTGCACTATTATAGTTAATTATAATAATTTAGAAAATGCTGCATTATTCAGAAAAAATGAAATTGAACATATTAAGAAAATTAATTACCTATAGTAAATTATTGTATATAATTAAATGTATGTAATATTTTTAAAGCTAGTTATATTATATAGGAGGAAAATATCAAATGGATTTAAAAGCTTGGAGCAAAGATTTAAAACAATTAAGAGAAATAATTTTGAAAAAAGATAAGCTTGAAGAAAGTAAAAATATCTTTTTAAATTTACATTCTATGGTTCATTCATCAAAGATGTCAGAAATAGATGAAAAGACATTTGAAGATGAATTGTGGGAAGATTTGGACGAAGATAAATTTAGTAATGCAACAAATGAAAAAGGTCGTACTATTGCATATGGTATATGGCATTCTACTAGAATAGAAGATATAACGATGAATATACTAGTTGCTGGAGATGAACAGGTATTTAATGCAGGAAATTGGAAGGAAAAAATAAAGTCTGAAATAGTAGATACAGGAAATGCATTGACAAAAGAGCAAATATTAGAATTTAGTAAAAATATTAATATGGAACAATTAAAAAACTATAGAATAGCAGTAGGAAGAAAAACAAGAGAAATTATAAAAAAGCTAACAGGTGATGATATGAAAAGGAAATTTGAAAAATGCAAATTACAACGGATAATAGATGAAGGTGCTGTTTTAGATGTTGAAGCTTCAAATTGGCTAATAGACTTTTGGGAAAGAAAAAATGTATCAGGTATTCTACTAATGCCAGGGACAAGACATCATATAGTTCACTTAAATGAATCATTTCGTGCAAAAAAGAAATCTTAGATGAATAAACATATCTGTTAGAGATTAACTTGTGAATATTTTTAAGAAAAAAAATAAATAATAGATTGAAATATCACATTATTCAGTTCAAAAATTAAGATGTGGTATTTTTTTATTTACTATTAGTCTTGATAATATAGAAAGTACGCAGTAAATTAAAAAATATAACAGAGAAGATTGTTTGATATATGTAAACCCTCCTATTTATTAAATACTAAAAGACTAAGCTTAGATATATTTCAATTTAAGGTTAGTCGTATTTCTAAATACTATAATTCTCTTGCGTAAAGAATACCTTTCTTAATTGCTTCTGCTAATCCCTTTGGATTTTCCCAAGCCATAGAATGTCCTGCTGATTCTACAACTTCAATATTTATCATTTGTCTCTCCAGTTCAATTTTGTCATCATCTGGTAAAGATTTTTCACCAAAAATGAAGGTTCTTTTACATTAAAACCTCCAGGCTTAATATAATACTTTAAGCTTTTTCAAATAAATTTACTATTTATAATACTCAACCTTAAATTAGAACTTGAAATGTAAATTTATATAGTCATTCTTTTATAAGAATATTTTTCACTAATTACTACACAATTTTAATTTTACAAACCCATTAATCCCATAAAAGGTACTGCATTATGTTCTTTTGCCCAATCTTGACAGGTTTTCTCTTTCAAGTACTTCATAAGTCTACCTTTGAATTATTTAACTATACTGGATGTTATCCTCATAATTATCAAGAACTGCTTTTCTAATATTCATAATGCAATTGGTAATATCATTTATTTTAAACCATTTTAATTCTGAGTATTTATCTAGTTCTGTGATTTTAGGTATACCATCATACTCATTAACGATAAAATAAATGTCATAATATATTAAATTTTTAGATGTAATATAACCTTTATAAGTAACTCTACAAATCGGAATTTTTAACAATTGCTTTTTTCTTTATTTTGTTTTCGCAACATTCCACACTTATTTTCTGATAAGTACTCAAATTGATGCTTGTTATATAGCAGGTCAGCAGGCTTATTTGCTATTAGACAAATGTAACTGTCCTCGTGTGTATTCTCTTCAAAGTAACTATCAATTGCCTTCATAATTTGCTCTGCATAACCTTTTCGCTGATACTTCTTATCTACCATAATATCGCTGACAATGTAGGTTATACCGCCATCGCCAACTACTCTGCCGAATCCAATCAGTTCTTCTTTATCATACAGGCATACTGTGAACAAGGAATTCTTTAAGGCGATCTGGCTTCTATTTAAATCTTTATCCCCCATCCCGGAACGTAGCCGAAGGCTCACATAGTCTTGGGCTTCCGGCGCTTCATAAACAAGTTTCATACTGTTCTTTTCTCCTCTGCAAATTACTATTTATCTTTTAGTTAATTATAGCATATTTTGTGAATATCACACTATTCAGTTTTCAAAGAACATATTTTTTATTTACTTAATCAAATAATAATATGGTGTACTAATAAAATTACAAATTCAATGTCTCGAATAATGCGATTTACAATTCGTTATTTATTTTTATTCTTTCATAATATAGAATATTAACAATTATTTACGTTCAATTTTATTTTTGTATTTCCAAACAAAGTGACATTCATTACATCCATCTGCAATACGTCGATTCAAACCATCACGATGAAATACGATTTCTTCAGGTAAGTAAGAATTAAATACTGCATTATCCACTTGGCAAATTAATTTTGTTGCTTCTGGAATTTGTAGCGAAGTTGTTAATTCATGATAAAGGCATTTAGTTATTTTTATTTCAAATTTGCTTTTATCCCTACAAATTATTTCTAGGCTATTCCATTTAGTTGTTCCTGTTTTATTGATTTGCAATTCCTGTTCAATAAAATTCTCAAAAGTTCTTGGTTTATTAATAGAGTCAAATAAAATACTTTGTTTTGCAACTCCACCTGTAAGTAATGCTATTCGCATTATTTCAAATGCTTTTTCAGGACCTAACTTATTTTTTAAATTTATGTATACCCATAATGGCATAGAAATAAATTTTATTAAGTCAATCGGAAACTTTTTATCAATGGTATTCTCAAAGTTTGGAAGAGATAATTTGCACTCTTTCAGAAAACACTCTGGTGATGGAATTTCATCCTTTAAAAGTTCTAACAATATTGGTGTAGTAACTTTTGTTAAATCAAAATCTTTTTTCAATTTTTAATACCTCCTGAAACTATATATTTTTTAGTTACTATAATTCAATGATATATTTGTTAACTATTATAATCCAATTATAACTCATATTGTAAATGTCACACTATTCAGTTTTCAAAGAACAATTTTTTATAAGTTGCTGCGTCAATTTTACAATTTGCCTAAAATCTAAGTATTACGTAGTATTAAAAAATAAAAATACCGCATATTCACTTTTTGAATAATACGGTATTTGAATTTTATCTTTATTAATTCTAATAACTAACAAAACTGATTAAGAATAGTTATAGCATAATTATTTAAAATGATTACTTATATTCAATAATCATTTTACTTCCACCAAATACAGTGATGCCATCCATTCCAGTATATTGTGAAAGAACAGTTCCCTGTATTTGAACAAACCATTTTATATTAGCTTGAGCATCTTTAAAAAAAGTTGTTTTACACCTTGATGTCGGCGTATTAGTCCTAAGAAATTTAACCGCAGTTTTATCTGAACCATTACTAATAATAAAATTATCAATTGTTGTGTATTTTCCTTGACTAATTTTTACATCAGTAGGGCAATATATAGTTATACTAGCTATAGTCGAACCTGCTGGTATTACTTTTGTAAAATCTACAAACTGTCCAACGGTCGTAACTATACCTGTTTTGTTTATTAAGTTTCCAGAATCTTTCGAAAGCACTTGCGTACAGGAGCTATTTGCTATATTAGATAAATCCATAACATTGCCTAAAGATACTTCTATCTTTTTAATGTTATTGTTTTCTTCAACAGTAGGCTCTGCCGCAAAAGCAGTAATACCGCCAATACTTACCATAAGTATTGATAAAATAAAAGATAACATCTTTTTCAATTTAATTCCCCCTTAAAATTTAATATATATATTCTAAATTGTGCTATAACTTCCTAAAATTATTATGCCACAATTTTACATATATTACAAATTATATTTCACCAAAAAAAATTATCTTGATTAAAAATTTACAAATACCGCATTATTCAGTTTTCAAAGATCAATTTTTTATTTACTACGTCAAATTTAGTATTGTGCATTTAGACCTTACTAAGAACAACGTTTATTTTGATGTTTATTTTTATTGATTCATAATTTAAAAAATTTTGCGTCACAAAACTTAATCTATAATATTAATTTTTTAACATATGATTCTAAAATCTTAATTTCTTCTTCAAAGTCTTTTTCTTCAATAAAGATAGATTCCTCTATAAAGTACCAATAACTCAAGTCATGTATAAGCTCATAACTCTCAGTATAATAATCATCAGAAAACTTATTGGCCTTTCTAAAACCTGGATGAGAAGTCCAATCTTTAATAAACCAAGTTATAAACCAAAACCCTTATGCCATTGGGAGATAATAAAATGCGTTTTGAGGATTTTGTTATAAAACCATTATTTCAAGGAAAAGGATATGGTTATAGAGTACTGGAATTGGTTGAGAAAACATATTCAGAAATAAATGAATGGCAACTTTCTACTCCTGTATTTAGCATAGGCAGTCAACATTTATACGAGAAATTTGGATATATAGAGGTTTCAAGAAATGAAGATGAAATTGAATATATTAATATTAAGAAGTGTAAAGATTTTATTCCAAGAGTAGATGCATAAATTGTAAAGAGTGAGTGATATTAAATAAAAATACAAGCTCCTACAAGTAGAAGCCCATTAGAAATAAAAATTTTAAAATGATATGATATATAAAGATGTAACTATTAAAACATATAATTTAAAATTTATAATCATTTTGTATATTCATAGTACGGTATTCTAATTGTATTACCTGTTTCATCAAATTTATAATTTGTGCCATTAAGAGTATAGTTACCTAAAACCATATTTTTGAAGTGATTGGTTGTATTACAAAAAGATTAAAGTCTTGGTCAAGTGCTTTAATAATATTTTCATTCTCAGCGCCTTGATTTCTCTTTGAATCAAAAACATTATATAGTTTGCAATATCTAGATACGATGTAGCAACTAAATAATTTTGAAAATAAAATTAATGTAAAATACCTTTTTATAACATATCATCACCTTTCAGTAATATGTTATGAAAAATATATATATTATGTAATTAGTTAAAAAATAAATCAGAGTAATTATAGATAAAAAGTATGCGTAATTCTTATAGGTTCAGTAGTTGTAAATTTGACGTAGTAAATAAAAATAGTTCTTTGAAAATTAAATAATGCGATATTTATAATATGTAAAACATTATAAATTATTAGATTTATATTTAAAAAAGGCAGTATATAATATCCTAAAAATAATAGGTAGTCAATATATACTTTGAAAATCCATAAAATTTGTACGATATTAGTGTTTAATATATTCTGATAGACATTAAATAAGTTATTGTAGTTTGAATTTGCATATGGTTCTAGTTATAATCATTTTTATAACATGTACAGTATTTTATGGGAGGTTTTGTATGAGTGAATTTTTGAAATTAGAGAATTTTATTGGACATTCAGATGTAAATTATGAAGAAGTTATAGTTCAATTTTTACAGGATAATGGAATAACTATTGATGATTTTGAGTATGTCGGGAGATGTGATTCTGAGTGCCTGGAATGTAATGCAGAAAGATTTAGTGTCTGGCATAGGGATATAGGAGTTATCGAAAAAGAAAACATTTTTACTTTCGATTTAGATGCCGCTGATGAAACATTAGATTTCGCTATATACTTGTGTAATAAATGCAAGAAATGGACTATTTATATTGAATAACACATTATTCTTAAATTATAAATCGATAAAATAAATAACGTATTGTAAAATCGCATTTATTCAAGAGATTGAATTTGCGATTTTTTTAATACGTAATTTTAAAATTGGGAGGGATAGAGCAATGGCTTATACAAATAAAATGCAAATTGAAATAAGTAATATACCAAAAGAAAAATTTGATAGTTTATCACAAGATATTATTAGATCGATTTTTAAGAATGGACTAGATATAGAAGAACAAGAAGGGGTTGAAGCAGGATTTTCAGGTAATATGTGTGGTACCGATTTTGTTTTGAAAGATTTGGAGGAAGTTTAATGGATATAGATTTAATGATAGCTACAGAAAGAACTAAACAGAATTTATCTGAAAAAAGTTAGCACAAGCAACTGGGTGTACTTCAAGGGCGATTGAATACTGGGAAAGTGGTAAAAAAGAGATAAGCCTTGAATATGCAGATAAAATCTTTAAAGCATTAGGTAAATTAATTACTATTGGTGTTAAAAATAATGAACGATAGTTCGCAATACTAAATTACTAAGTAGTTTCTAGATATTGTGTGCACATGGAAGTGCCATATATGAAAGTACGAATCATCTATAATTAATGCAGCACATTTACAAAAAATAAAACATATTATAATTCTGAAACAATATAAAGGATAAAAAAATATGCATAATAATAGAATGTATTCAGTGGACTATTCCACTGAAACATCAAGTTATAACTCATACGACATATATAGTAATGATAATTGGGGCTATCCGAGTTCTCATTTTCGATATGTCCCATATAATACACTTTTTGATGAAATGGAGGGTGATTTAAGAGCTGATTATTTACAATCAGAAATGGACAATAATAAAATCACCTTGCAAGACTATGGGCCACAAGCTTACGTAGTTAATATTGATGAAGCCACTAAGCAAAACAATAATTTCCGTACCGCTTTATGGACAGGCGAATATCTTCAAGTTACTTTGATGAGCATTAATGTTGGTGATGATATAGGTTTAGAAATTCATCCAGACACTGATCAATTCATACGTGTTGAAGATGGACAAGGAATTGTTAAGATGGGAAAAAGTAAAGACAATTTAGATTTTCAAGCAAACATCCGTGATGACTTTGCAATCCTGATACCATATGGTATCTGGCACAATATTATTAACACAGGCAATAAACCTCTTAAAGTATACTCTATCTATGCACCACCTCATCATCCTCATAGTGTAGTTCAAGTTACTAAACCCAACGAGTAAGATGCTGATAATTAGAAATAAACAAATAATGTCTAACCCTGCGTCAATTTATGTCACCGGGTTAGACATCTTTTAGTATTAAACAAATTTTATTTTCTACGTAATTCTAAGAAACTTTACATAAAGCGTAAAATATTGATATTCCTATGATTATTTTGCGCCTCCATTTAAGTTACAATCTCTACAATGCTTTTAGCATAATTAAATACCAATTACGAGATAATTAATAGAAGGAAAAATATAATTTACTTCATAATTTTTCTATGATATTTCTTCTATAGCTAATAATTTAGGACTCTTTCCTTCTTGAATCTGAACGTATACTTTTGCCATCTCCATCTGCAAGTTTTCTATTATTGTTTTCACCTTACATATAAAATAGTAATCTTCCATCCCATTTGTAACTACTGCTATTGGATTAAAATTCCACCCATTTATTCCCCTTAGCGCAGTATTCAATACTTCTTTATCCTTTAGTGTAACTATATTTCTTATTTCCAATTCCTTAATTTTCTTTATCATAATAACCTCTCTGTCATAATAAATATTTTAATTATATTTTCCTATTAAATCCCTCTTATCCTTTATTTTATAATATAACTAAATTGTTAAATTCAAGTACATAAAAGCTTAAAAAAATGTTAAAAAGTTAAATGTCTCCATTAAAACCATCCTCTAATTATAGGAACAACAATAGGACCATAAAATAAATTTACAAACAAATATAGTATTATGCCAACAGCAGCTCCTACTATAGAACCATTTATTCTAATCCAATGTAAGTCATTTCCAGCTTTACTTTCAATAAATTCGTTTAATGCTTCATTTGTAAATGTACCTAGCGTTTCCTTAACCATGGTTCCTAATAAATGATGTTCAGCTTTAATAACTTTCATAAGATTTTCTTTAATATATGCTTCTAACCAATTTTTAATTTTCTCATCTTGTTTAAGGTTATTCCAATACTTGTTCACTTGAGCAATAAGCCATTGAATTAATTGAGAGTCATTTGATGTGCTCACTCCACCAACATATTTTTCTAATTGAGGTGGGTCATTAGCAGCAATTTTTATGGCTCCATTTATTAAATTTTTAAGTTCCGTCTTCAATTGAATTCTACTCATTATTTCTTCTTTCCATATTTCTATAGAGTTTGAGGTTGAACTATCTGTTTCCAATCTTTTAGCAGCTTCCTTAAACATTTGGTCTAACCTTATATGAATTGGATCATTCTTATCTTTCATACTTGTTAATTTATCAATTAATTCTTTTTGCAAAGACTCAGCTGCATCGTGAATATTTATGCTATTAGTTTCTTGTGCTATATCAAGTGCCAATTCAAAAAACATAAGCTTAAGTCCTGTAGTTTTATTTTTACTTTCTTGTACCGCATCATTAATTATTTTATATATCTCCTCTTTGGTACTATCTTTCCTTGCTATAATTATCAACCCTTCAATTATAGCTTGCAAAAAATGCTCATATTCATCCTTTTCAATTGCCCAATCAAGTATTTTTTTTGTCCATACAGATATATCTGTATTTTTCAATTTAGCTTTTAAAAAACCTTCTATGTATTCTGCTATTTCACTAGTATCAAATTTTATTAAAATGTCCTGTGCATATTTTTCCACTAATTTAACTATACTATTTTTTGTATTGGAATTATCTATATAGGAAATAAGTAAATTAATTATAGGAATCTCTTCTACTTTACTTTCAATAAATTTAGAGCTTAATAATTCATTTTCTACCATAACCGATACCGCATCTATTACCTTTTCTCGATTTTTAGGTATGATTGCTGTATGCCATGAAAAACCTAAAGGCTTTTTAAATAAAGCTGTAACTGCAAACCAATCTGCAAGCCCTCCAACTAAAGCTGCCTCAATAGTAAAACTTAACAATTCTACTATAAAATTATCAAGAATAAATATTCTAAAAAGTGTAATCATGCTAAACCCTAGAAATAAAAAAAACAATATTCTATTTGCTAATTTCTTATTATTCATACTTTTACACCTCAATTAAATCCAAAATGTTAAAATAAATATGACCATACCCACAAATCCACCTACAACAGAACCATTAATTCGAATCATCTGTAAATCATTGCCTACCTTAGTTTCAATTAATTTAACCAACATATCATTAGTAAACTTATTTAGATTTTCTTTAACCATAACACTTATTTTATTATGATTATTATCAACAAATTGTGATAATAAGTTCTTCACCTTGTAATCCACTTTATTTTGCCACTGTAGATTTACTTGAAATTCATCTATAACTTTACTAATTTCTTCTTCTGTCTTCTTGTTTAAATTGGTAAGTTCAGAAGAGTTTTCTGAAACTCTATCTCTAATAGTTTTTATAAATTCAGATATTTGATTATGGATTTCCATATTGTTAAGCTGTGCTAACTTCCAATTTTCTATTTTTTGCTGTAGCTTAGAATCACTTTTTAATTCTATAATCTTTGCATCAACCCATTGATTAAATTTTTCTCTAGTCGGATGTGTAGGGTCTTTTAAATCACGGAGAGAATCAACTAATTTATTCTGAACTATAAGCGCAATATCATAAGGAGATAACTGTAACAACATATCAAAAATTACTTTATTGACAAATACTCTCCTCTTCATACCATTTTCGTAAGCTTCTAACGTCTCCTCTACTAAGGTAACAATTAATTGAGATACTTGTTCTGTTTTAGAAAGCTTTATTAATTCATCTACAATAAAATTAATTAACTTTATATCATACCCTTTTTTTATAGAAACCTCAGTTGCTGTAGCAATTATGGTAGATATCTTTATATTAAGAATATTATCCTTTACTAACCCTTCAATTAATTTCCCTGCTTCCTCAGGATTAATCTTCCATATTATGTCCTGAACTATTTTTACTGCCACTTCCTTAAGCTGTTGTTTTTCTTCATTTTTGCTCAAGTATTTAATTAAAAGTTTAGATATACTATTTTTATTTATCATTTCATTTATATTATCTTTTGTCAGTAGTTCATCCCCTACCATATCACTTAATGCATTAAATATCTTTTCCCTATTTCTTGGAATAATTTCTGTTTTGAAAGGAATACCAAGTGGTTTTCTAAATAATGCGCTGACTCCAAACCAGTCAGCTGCTCCTCCAATCATTGCAGCACAAAACCCGCTACTTAACAAGCCCCCTATAAACGTATTATTAAAAGGATAAGTAACGAAAAATCCAATAGATACTATAATCAAAATAATTGTTGCTTTATATTTATTCAAAGTTCATCACCTCTCAATATATTTTTGCTATATTAAAATGTATCCTGGTCTTTTTTGAATAAAAGTATTATAAACGAATACTATTCATTTATAATACTTTTATAGAATTTTCTCAAGGCTTCATGCATTTCTATTTGTAGATCATTTTTGATTAATTCATCATATTCTTTATAATATTTCTCTGCACTCTTCCTTCCTCCAATTTTATAATACAGCTTTAAAGCTTTTTCTCTCATTTCTTCATCATAAGACTCATACTTAATAATAAGCTCTATAATCTTCAATATTTTTAAAGGTTCAGCATTAATGCTCTCATAATACTTAATTAAATTTTTAGCTCCATTTATAAAATATCTATGATAATTTTCTCTTATTGAATAGCACCACTCACTATCAATATCTTCAAGAAGCATATGCTTATAACCCAATATACCACTTTCATAGTATTCCAAATTTTTATCATTTATTTCAGTAATGCCAAAAATCGTATCCTCCAGCTTAAATACGTCTATTTCTATATCTTTCTCTATTATGTTTAATGCATATCCATTTCCAGTAGAAATCATTGATATTTCTATATTATTTTCTCTCAAAGTTTTATTTAATCTGCTAATTGTGCTTCGAAGGTTAATATCAGCTTTTTCTTTATCCTTATCAGACCAAACCGCTTCCATTAACCGCCATTTAGATACCTCTTTATCATCCTTATGCAGCAACATAAATGCAAAAATTTCAGCACTTTTTGCAGTCATCCAACGGATTTTTCTTTTATTTTCTCCAATACGTAAAGATATATTTCCTAATAAAGAAATACTTATTTTTTTATATTCATTATTCTCTTTATTATGAGAAGGTGAATTTATTCTTTTCTTTACACGTTCTATAGATCTATTAAGTGCTTCACTTATGATTGGTTTTAACAAATAATCTATAGCATTTACCTCAAATGCATCAATTGCATATTGATTATAAGCTGTAATAAATACAATTTCACCTTCGTACCCAATTGCATGTACTTTCTCCGCCAGTTGCAATCCGCTAATTTCAGGCATTTCTATATCCAGAAACAAGACATCAGGTTTATATGTACTTAATTTATCTAAGACTTCATGAGGATTAGTATAGCCTTGAACCTTAATGCCTTCCTTCCTAAGCAGCTTGCATATATACTCGTTAGTTAAAGCTTCATCATCAACAACTATTGCATTAATCATAATTTTTATCCCCTAACTTAAAATTTTATTGTTCTACAGGAATATTAATTATAGTATTTGTTCCCTTACCTTCGCTGCTATCAATTAATAATCCCTGTCCATATTCATTCAATAGCCTTTTATTGACGTTTTTCAGTCCACTATTCATTGTGAAGGTATTATCTAATAATTTTTTTAACTTTTCACCATATATTCCTACACCATCATCTTGTATTGTGATTCTAATATGATTGTTATTTTTTTCAATAACTATATTTACTGTTCCTCCAGAAATACGTTTCATTAATCCATGACGTATTGAATTTTCAACTATTGGCTGTATGACTAATGCTGGAATTTTATAATTTAAAACTGTCTCATCAATATTAAATTTAATTTTAAGCCTATCTCCAAATCTTGCCCTTTCTAACTCAACATAAGTTTTAACAAAAGAAATCTCTTCTTTTAAACTTATAAATGAATTGTAAGGATTAATATCAAAAATAAAACGTAAATATTTACTTAATTCTCCAAGAAGTTTTCCTGCTAGCTCCCCATCACTATAACATAAGGAAACTATTATACTTAAGGAATTATACAAAAAATGTGGTTTTATTTGTGACTGTAAAAATGCTGACTCTATTTTTAAAGCCCCTTTAACTGAAGCTTTCATTTCCAGAAGAGTTTTTACTCTAGCCTTTAATTCCTTAGAATTAAAGGGTTTAACTAAAAAATCATTTGCTCCTGCTTCAAGACCTGCTTCTATATCCTCTGGAGTATTTCTAACCGTTAGTAGAAGTATCGGAATTTCAAACATCTTATATTCTTGTCTTATTCTCTTGCATACCTCATAACCTGATATTCCTGGCATCATTACATCAAGCAGCACAATTTCAATATCTTTATGCTTTTTTATTAATTCTAAAGCTTGCATTCCATTATAGGCTACTATAGTTTCATAATAATTCTCATCAAATATCTCCTGTAGTGCTTTAATATTCAGACTTTCATCATCAACAATTAAAATTTTAACGCTCTCTTCATCAATATTCTTTTTATGCAAAATAGTTGATGCTTTTAAATTTTTATTTTTATCAATTATAGAGATATTTTCTTTACATCCCTTATATACATATTGGTTAAGTTTTTTTTCATCCATTTCATTATGTGCTTTAGGAATTTTTATTTCAAATATTGACCCTTTATCAAGCTCTGACCATTTTAGATAAAGATCTCCTCCCATATTTGACGCCAGAACTTTTGAAATAGAAAGACCTAATCCTGATGAGGTGCTATTATTAAAATTTATTTTCCCTGTATCTATGTTTCTTTTGAAGAGATTATTCTGATTATATTGATTTATTCCTGTACCAGTATCTTCAACACTTAAGTATACATAATTATCTATTGTATTTGCTTTAATTTCTATATATCCCTTTTCAGTATATTTTAGGGAATTCCCTACAATATTATAAATGATTTGTTTAATCCTATTTTCATCTGAATAAACGTAATATTCTCCTACTGGTATACTATTTATTAACTTTATTTCTTCACTTCTTCTCATATAAGACAAAACATCTACTACAGCTTGCACGGTTCCATTAATATCAAAAATTGTTTTATTAAATTTCATCTGTCCATTTTGAAGATTTTCAAAATCAATTATATCTTTTACAAGATTAGAAAGTCTTGTTGCTATAGCTATAATATATAATAAATTTTCTTGGTTCTTTTCTTTATTTTTATCATATCTATCTAATATTGCTTGTGAAATATTTATTATTGCATTTAAAGGAGTTTTAAACTCATGAGATGTATTTACTAAAAATTCATCCTTTGTCTTATCCAAGGCTATTAAATTATTGCTCATAATTTCCAAATCCGAATATGCTTTAACATATTTCCTTATAAATATAGCTGATATACTAATTAATAAAATATTGAAGGTAGTTGTCATTAAAATGTTGTTGCTTGATATTGAAAAAAAATATAAAATCCAATTGATGTATTGGATTGCCATAATAATAATACCACAAAGCAAAAATACTATTAATTTCTTATCCACGTTGCCATACTGTTTATAAATAAAAGCTCGCAAAATTAAAATAAATATAAGAATAAAAATCAATACATTCAATAATCCAACTAATATTTCTAAAAAACTTGCTGTTCTTGTTGGTATTAGTAAAGTTAGTATAATATTCATGATGGTTATAACTTTGATTACTTTCATATAATTAATTGGAATAAAATTATTGCTCATTTCCCTTATTGATAAACTTATAAAATATATTGTTAAACATACCAGTGTAGTTCTTGATTTTATTATATAAAGATATGGAATAAAATTAAAAAACCTACTGAATATCTTTTCATTTCCTGTGGCATAAACATATGAATACGCTAAACAAATAATACCCATGTATTTAAAATATTTGTCTTTCCTTACCTTAATAAAAATCACAAGATAATACGCACCTGATAATAATAAAAATGATATATCAAGCATGTCTAATATATTAGCTTTTAAATAATAATCTAATATATTTTTATCACTTCCTAAATAAATGCTCTGAATAATTCCACCATTATAATACTCTAGATTAGCAACTTGGATTATAATATCTAGAGTGTTATCCTTTGACGGAAAAAAAGTAACAAATGGTAATACCTTTGTTAAATATCCGTCTTCTAAATCCGCTTTGGGATTACCTATTTTTCCCATTTCAATTCCATTTATAAAAATTTTACATGAAGATCTTATATTTGTAATCTTTAATCCATACATATAAGTATCCTCATTGGTCTTAACTTTTAATCTGTAGGTTCCTACTCCTTTGTCTGAAATCACACCATCCGGTACTTGATTTACCCATCTATCCGGAATTTTGATATAAAATTTTTCTAATAAATCTTGATCATTAATATCTATAGGCGATAAGAGTTTATTAGGATAAAATTCCCAATATCCATCTAATTTCACATTTCCATTACCTTCAAAATCCCAATCTGAAAGATTTATTAACCCCTCTTTACATAAAGGCGATTTTAAATTAATATCTTTACTAAAAACATTACTTATTAAAAACACAACTATAATTATCAATCCTGCCCATATAGCAATACCCTTATTTTTCAATTTTATTTAACTCCTCATACTCAACTTATCTATTAAAATTAGGTGTTTTTATATTATAAGTTTTCTCAGTACACCCAATTGATACTATGAAACTCCATTTAATTATTATACATAATTTATAACCAAAAATCTTTATTTTTCTACAGGATACCTTCCTAAAATAATATGAATTTTATCAAAATAACCATATAACTAATTAAAATAAAAAGAAATAATCATATAAAATTAATTATATGATCATTTCTTGTATATATAAATTCTAATTGATTTGCTACATTAAAACTGGCTTACAGTAACTAATTATACATAGCTTATTTATTGGAATTTATATTTTGTATATTATATGAATTTCAATTGATATACTTAATTATATTTTTTCTATTACTTAATCCAAGCGCCGTCGCTTCCTAATGTATAGCCTTCAACTACTGTATCACTTGCCATAGTTCCATTGTTGTTGAAGAAATACCACTTACCGTCTATTTGTTGCCAGCCTGTTTTCATGACTCCTAAAGCACCATATTGTTTACCATCACATAAGAAGTACCATGAACCATCTATGTCTTTAAACCATCCTGTAACCATTTTACCCTTACCATCTAAATAAAACCATTGGCCTACTGTATCTTGTCCATCATAAGTCCATTCTCCATTTTGTGCCTTATACCAGCCTGTTATCATGGATCCACTATCCTTGTCAAAGAAGTACCACTTATCCTCTAATAGTTTCCAGCCTGTTGTCTTAGTTCCATCTTCTTTTACTAAATACCATTTACTATTTGTATCTTGTATCCATCCTGTCTTATTACTATCAGCTGAAGTATCTGTTGTACTTGTCGAACTAGTATTTGTACTTTCTATACTAGTATCTGTACTTGAATTATTGCTGCTACTTGATGAACTTGATGATTTTGAAATTTTTCCAACTTTATCAGAAAATTCATATTCATTATAGATAGCTTGTACTCCTATATATTTTTTTAAGTCTGCACCTTTTAATTTATAAGTTTTACCTGTTCCTATTTCATTACTAAATTCTGAATTTGAACTATTTAATCTATACCATTTATATGTTACTGCTCCACTTGTTGTAAAATCATTTTCATTTTCATCTATAAGCTGTGCAGTTAAAGTTTCTCCTACCCTTGTTTTTCCTTCAATAGTCACTGCTGCTGGTGTTGTTTCTGGTGTTTCTGGTGCTTCACCCTTCTCAATATATAAAGGCTCAGATTTTAACTCGTATTTATCTATTTTTACACTAATTTCTTTACCTTTATCTGCATCAGTTAATACATATATATTCTCAGTTCCTGTTTGTACTAATTCATCATTTCTATACCAATCATATGCTACTGCTGCACTTGTTGTATATTCAGTTCCATCTTCTTTTTTTAGTTTAGCTGTTAATGTATCTTCGTCTCTTGTGATTTCTACTGCTGCTGGTGTTGTTTCAGTTACACCTGAGTTTAATGCAGAATCAAGATCAGGATTCAAGCTATTTATAAAATCTAAAGAAACAGATTTACCTGGTTCAATATCACCTAAATCAAAAGTCATAGCAATCCAAGTATCTCCTAGAGCTTCAGGTTTTAATAAATTACTTCCATCTTCTTGGTAACAAGCTTCATTATAAGGATCAGTCATTCTAGTTACAGAAGCTCTGGCTCTAGAATCTGATGCCATATAAACGAATGGTTCATCTGTAACATTCCCTTTTGCAATAACAATAGCTTTAGCATCTTGAGGTGGATTTTTAATGACTGAATTTTTTGTAGTATAATCAAGGTTTTTATCAGCATCTTGATCTGGATCAACAGATCTTAGATATCTTGCATCATAAAGTGTGCTTTCACTAATATTTTCATAGGTAACATGAATATTGAAATACTTGTCATTAACATCAAAAGATACAACTTGAGTTATTTTTAACTTTCCATCATTAGTAGTACCTACTGTTGTAGCTGAAAGAGTATTTCCGCTAGAGGTATCTGTTGTCGAAATGTTGGTTATCCCTAACATTCCACTTCTCTCAGCAACTTGTGCTTTGGTAGAAATTCCCTCTGAATTTTTATAAGCAACTACATAAGATTCGTACGGAGATCCTGGTAAAAAAAAGTCTCCTGTCTTTGATTCTTCTCCGATCTCAAACCCATCTCCATCTACAACCATACCTAAATTTGTTCGCGATACCGGATGAAATCCTGTTGGCGCAGCAATTGCTGTTCCAAAGGAACCATGTTTATTCACGCCAACTTCCAGATAGTTTCCACCTAAAAACACATCATTTTCAACAGCTGCATGATGAGCTCCTGGTAATTCGGCTGCAAATACCTTAATGGTATTAAAATTTATATTGGATGTAAAGCCTAAAATTAAACTAGCTACCAATACATTTGCAATTTTAATTTTAATTTTTTTACTAAACAATATATTTACCCCCTTTATTTGTTCAATTCTTAGAATATTTTACTAAATATATTGTTGCAAATTTGTTGCAAAATATCGTAATTAGTATATTTTAAACCCTTTTTATTTCTCTTTTTTTTATATAAAAATACAACATTATATGATGTAATGTTAACTTGACATGAAACTAAGATAAGAATATACTTTTATGTAAGGTAAACATGACAGGAGTGATTGTTAGTGAAAAACAAAATAAAGGAATTTCGCGAAGCTATTGGATTGACGCAAGAACAACTGGGAGCGCTTGTGGGAGTGTCGAGACAAGCAATAAATTCTATTGAAACAGAAAAATATGAACCATCTATATGGTTAGCTTATGATATTTCACAAATATTTCACTGTTCCATAGAAGAGGTTTTTCTTTTTAAACAAAGTGAAAAAAAATCAAGATCACAATTAAGTAAAGGGGTAATTTAAATGGCATTAAGACAAATAAGAATCTTTGGTGATGAAATATTAAGAAAAAAAAGTAGAGAAGTTGAAGTTATAGATGAAAAAATAAGACAAATCTTAGATGATATGGCAGAGACTATGTATAATACAGAAAATGGAGGAGGGTTAGCCGCTCCACAAATAGGCATATTAAAAAGACTAGTCGTAATAGATATGGGTGAAGGACTAATAAAATTAGTTAATCCAAAAATAATCAGACAAGAAGGAAGTCAAGAAGTTATTGAAGGATGTTTAAGTAATCCGAATATATTTGGAAAGTTATTAAGGCCAAAAAAAGTAATAGTTCAAGCGCTAAATGAAAAAGGCGAAGAAATAATATTAACAGTTACAGGAGATTTAGCAAAATGTTTTTGCCATGAAATTGATCATTTAGAAGGTATTCTTTTTACTGATCTTGTTCTTGAATACATATAAATAAAAGATGTTAATAATGCACACTAAAAAGTACCAATACACTATAATTCTTATTGGTACTTTGAATTTCACAAGATAAAATATAAAGTTCTATATAACTTTCTAAAGTTTTTTTATATTTAAATATATACTCATAATGCTTCTTTTTTAATAAAACTTCTCTTCCTTATATTATATCCCAAATATGTGAAGTATTAAACATTATATATTGATACACAAATCAACCTATCTTATTTCTTTTCTATGTACTTAACCTTAAATTATTTCCACTATTGCATCTGCCTGCTTCTCTCCATTAACCAATAGATTTATTTTATGTTTACCACTATAATGACGTCTAGTAGTTAAATCTGCAAAACTATGTATCTTAGTTCCACTAATATGTGTTCCTCCTGGTACAGTCTTATCTGACAATAAGAACAGTTTACGTGAGGTATTTCCTCTTGCTTTTACAAAATCAATACCATATTCAATACGAATGTGTACTGCCTCGCCTTTTGGAATATCTAATTCATATTTAATTTCACAGCTTTCCCCTATCTTTATTATAGATGGATTTACAGAAACTGAAGCCTCTGTAATCTCTAATTCTTTTTCTGCAAAATTTGTGTAACCAAACAACTCCATAACCTCTGGATTAGCAGACTTTATTAAACTGCGACATCCCTTTCTTAAAATCCAATCCGTATAAGGATTTTTATTACTCCATTTCTTCACTAAATCAATTACAACCTGAGGATTATCCTTTGAAATATCATTAAGGTTATTTGCAACACTTTTTCTCACATAAAGGGAGGAGTCACTCTTTAACTGTTCCAATATATTAATTACCTTTGATGGGTCTTTCTTAAAAATTTGAAGCGCCCTTCCCCAAGGTAATCTTGGACGGCAGCCTTCACTGGCAAGACGCCTTACATGTTCACTTGGATGCTTAGACCAAAGCAACATCTGTTCCATAACACGTTCTGGAGCCTTTAATATAAATGGTCTTATTGCAAATTCTGAAGATGACCTTTGCGTAAAACGTTCTATAGCCTTCATGGAAAGCTCTAAATGTTCCTCTTCCTGACCATATACCTCTACAAAATCTGGAAAGAATAAATATGGAAATCCAATGCAGCTTTCATCTATTAGAAACAACACCTTTAAACCTTCTTCATAAGAAGCTGGAAGGCATTGCCTTAACCCTTCAGTTATTCTTCGCATTCTTGTCTTTAACGAAAGTTCTTCCCAATCATCATTGATTGTTTTACTTATAAACTTTTCCACATTAAAATCACCATATACACTACAAACCTTGTTACCAAATTCACGTAAAAATCCCTCATTATACATATCTTTCAACTGTTCACCCATAAATTAATTACACTTCCTTTTCCCTATTATAAATAAAATCGTACTCCCAATATGATGAAAATTTCAATAATATAGCTTCCTTTTTCTTTTATTATAAATAAACTCTTAACCTTAAGTATAAAGTATAAAATATGACATAAGCATGTCATATTTTATATGTTTAAAACTAAAATGGAATTCATAAAATAGATGTTCTAAAAAACGTCTATTTACATGAATTCCATTTTAAGCTAGTAATCAAATTTTCAATCTTCTATTTACTAGTATTAATCTTGATACATATGTTGCAAAAATACTCTACATTAAAACTAACTATTACTACTTAATTTTGTTGAAGAATTAAAATTACAACATATATAACTATTTATTATTATAGTAATTCTTTGATTTGATCTTCTATTTTTTCTGGTTCAAAAGTTGGTGCAAATCTAGCTATTATTTTTCCTTCTTTTGATACTAGGAATTTTGTGAAGTTCCATTTAATATCATCACCTTTTGTCTCAAAACCTTTTTCTGATAATAAATTATATAATCCTTTTGATGCATCATCTTCATTTGCAACAGGAGCTTCTTTTTTTAAGAAAGTATATAATGGATCACTATTTTCGCCATTAACATCAATTTTAGCAAAAGTTTTAAAAGTTGTTCCGTATGTCAATTTACAAAAGTTCACTATTTCTTCATTACTTCCTGGTGCTTGCTCAAAAAATTGATTAGATGGAAAATCTAGTATTTCAAATCCACTATCCTTATATTTATCATATAGTTTTTGAAGCCCTTCGTATTGTGGTGTAAATCCACACCCTGTAGCTGTATTAACAACTAATAAGACCTTCCCTTTATAGTCTTCTAATGAAACTAAATCTCCCTTTACATCTTCAACCTTGTAATCATAAATCATTTTTCATGTCTCCTTTTTAAATTATATTTTTTAATTTTAAATTTATTAACATTAAATTTTGTTCAATTCAATTTACTAAACTTAGTATATATTTTATTTTTAATTTTGTCAATAAAATTTTGGCTATATTAATAAAAAATGTTGATAATGTAGTATATAATAATGGAACCCCTTTTCAGGAGTTCCACTATTTCTTTATTTCAGAACATCTTTCATCTATTTTTCAATTAACTATTAGTTAAAGAATTATTAAATAGATTTTATTTAAATAACAACTACATAATATTTCGAGGTTAGAAAATATTTTTTATGACTATTATTTGCACCATTCATAATAAAACCTATACTATCAATATCATTATAATGTTAATTGTTAATTATTAACTGTAATAAATATATCATAATGATAAAAATCCTTTTTCAAACTCCTCATCCTTCATAGGTTTACCGAAATAATAACCTTGGAATATATCACAATTTAAATCTTGCAGACATTCTATCTGTTCTCTCTTCTCAACACCTTCTGCAACAACTTCATATCCAAAATAATGACACATCTTTATTATAGTACTTACCATAACATTAGTTCCATCATCAAAAACTAAAGTATCAATAAAGGACTTATCGATTTTTACACTATCTACTTCAAGCTTTTTTAAATAATTTAATGATGAATATCCTGTGCCAAAGTCATCAAGACTTACTTTAATTCCGTAGCTTTTAATCTTTTTAATACTCTTTATGGCAATATCAAAATCTTTTATTATTGTTGATTCCGTAACTTCAAATTCTATATATTCAAAAGGTATTTTAAATTTTTCTATTATCTTTAAAGCATTATCACATAAACTTTCATCAATAAGCTGTTCTGCTGATAAATTAATTGCTATTCTAAAATCTCTATATCCTTTTTCAAGCCATTCAGCTAATTTCTTGCACACGTTAATAATAACATCTTCACCTATATCTTTTATAAGACCTTCTTCTTCAGCAAATTCTATGAATTCTGATGGTGGTATAATTTTATTATCCTCTTTAATCCACCTTACAAGCGCCTCTGCTCCTATAAATTTTTCCTCGCTTGAAACCTTAGGTTGATAAAAAACTTTAAATTCTCCATTTTTAATACCTTCTTCTATTGCTTTTTTCTTCATAGTCTTCTCATATACATTTGAATACATTTCTTCTTCATAGAACATGTACCTGTTCTTTCCGAGCCTTTTTGATTCATACATAGCATCATCTGCATAGTTATATAAGGTTTCAAAATCACTTCCATCCTGATTAATAATTGCTATACCTAAGCTTGCAGTTACATAATCAATCTTCTTTCCCTCAATATTAAAAGGCTCTTTAAAAACATTTTGTATATTATTAACCATAATTTCTGATTGATTTTTATTGTAAACAGAAGTTATTAAAAATAAAAATTCATCTCCACCCATATGATAAACATTATCCTGCATATGTATTACTCTTCTAAATCTTTTTCCTATGTCATTTAAAAGTTTATCTCCTGAATCATGTCCTAAAGTGTCATTAACAGCTTTAAAATTATCAATATCAAGGCTTATTAATAATGCAAATCTATCTTTATACAATTTAATATCTTTGGCTATTGTATTTGCCACGTGGTTCTTATTAGGCAGTCCCGTAATAGAACTATAAAGCGCATAATACTCTGCTCTTTTACTAATTTTTTTAACTATGTATATCATTAATATAAATAAGCTAATCATTGTAAAATTAATAATAACTATTATATACATAACAGTTTTCTTTATTTTTCTATTTTGCTTATTTAACATATCAATCCGATTAGTTGCACAATTTATTAACTTGTTACTTAATTCAATTCTTTTATCGCCAGAAGAATTTATTACTTCTATTTCATTTTCTGTAACTGTTTTGAGTTTATCGGTATCTTCAGTAATCTTCTTAAGCTTATCAATATCAATAGTATTTAATTTTATAAATTCATCAATTAATTTTTTTTCTTCATCTGATAGATTTCGAAGCATTTTATATTTCTGAATATTATCATCAATATCTTTCACATATGTTTCTAAATTTTCTTCTGTAGCTTCATTATAACTACTATAATGCGTAATTGAAGCTATTCTTATATTTAATACATCTTCATTAATTTTATTAGAATAAGTATAAGCTAAATAACCGTCTTCATAAACTTTATTTTGATAGTTATAGCTAAACTTCAAAGTTTCATAAATAATAATTGTAAATATTGAAAAAATAATTACAGCTATAATTGTAATCTTTTTAAATACGTACTGTAACCTGTTTCTTTCCATAATTGTTTCAATGGAGAATTTTTCTTTAATTTTATTAACTAATCCACCAATTTTATTTAGTTTTTTCATGTTTAACATTCCTTTTACCAATTAAATTTTAATTAAATTACTAAGTTGCAGATTAAATGGTAAATGTTCAATATCCTAGATATAAATTACAATCACTTATGAATATATTACTACAATTTTTTAATAACTTCTACAAAAAATGATCTATATAATAATAAATTAACAATGTACAATTAATATCAAAAGCTATAACTTTTTTATCAATTGTAAATTATAATTTATCCAACTGTGGATTTTATACACCTTTGTAGTTCAGAAATTCTATAATTTCATCATATACGTAAAAAACACTAGAAGAGAGCCTTTTTCATTGCTCTCTTCTAGCGACTACGGTTCCTTCCTTTTCCGCAACATCTATTATTATTGCATTCATCAAGCTGATCCATTAAATTATCTACCATTTTGTCAGTTAAACATATTTGATTATTTATTAGCTTATCATTGGTACAAAGTAAATAACTAATAAAATTTTGATTAGTATATGCATATAGGAATAGCAATATCATTATTAATCTACAAAATAATGCTTCTTGGCTTCCAACAACTGCTGCTGATAAAGTTAAATCACTTATAGGATCACATGTAGGACCACTAGTTGCTCCTAACGTATTAAAATCAGAATCACAAAAATTGCAGTTACTCATTGTCTTCCTCTCCATGTACAACAATATTGTATATAATAATAGTATGAATCAGGTTCCTTTTTGGTTACTTGTTAAATTAACTTGAAAACATTTTTTACTGCAATTTTAACATTTAGTAATAAAACTTGAAAATTTGGAGAAAATATCTATAGTGCATTTAAGCTATATTACATTATATAGAAAGAGGTAGATATATGAATAATATATTACATATAGGCCTTGATGTTGGGTCAACAACCATAAAAATTGTAGTGCTAGATAAAAATGAAAATATACTTTACAGCAAATATAAGAGGCATTTCTCTGATATTAAAAATAGTGTAAAAGAACTTATTAAGGAAGTTTATTATAAATTTAACGGAAGATATATAACGTTTAAGGTAACTGGATCTAGCGGTTTAGCAGTTTCAGAATGGTTAGAGATGCCCTTTATCCAGGAGGTAATTGCTTGCAGTTTAGCCGTTGAAAAATTTATTAATAGTACAGATGTGGCCATAGAACTAGGTGGAGAAGATGCTAAAATTACATACTTTAAAAACGGAGTAGAACAAAGAATGAATGGCACTTGTGCAGGAGGTACTGGAGCATTTATAGATCAGATGGCTTCATTACTTAAAACTGATGCAATCGGATTGAATGAATTAGCAAAAAATCATAAAAATATATACCCTATAGCAGCAAGATGTGGAGTTTTTGCAAAAAGCGATATCCAGCCCCTTTTAAATGAGGGCGCTGCTAAAGAAGATATTGCAGCATCAGTATTTCAAAGTATAGTGACTCAAACAATCAGTGGTCTTGCATGTGGTCGGCCAATTAAAGGTAAAGTTGCATTTCTTGGTGGCCCACTTTACTTTCTCTCAGAATTAAGAAAGAGATTTATTGAAACTTTGAATTTAACAAAGGAAAATGTTCTATTTCCTTCAAATTCACATTATTTTGTTGCATTAGGCACAGCTATTTCATCAGAAAAAAGCAATCCTTTAATCTTTAAAGAACTTTATGATAGATTAGATAGTCTAGGTAAGAGTGATAAAACTGAAGTTAAAAGATTAAGAGCATTGTTTATAGACGAAGAAGAATTAAACCAATTCAACAAGAGACATTCAGAAGAAAAAGCGAGAAAAGTTGAACTATCAGGATATAAGGGCAAGTGTTTTTTAGGCATCGACGCAGGTTCAACCACCACAAAGGTTGTTCTAATAGGAGAAAATCATGAAATATTGTATACATATTATGGGAATAACGAAGGAGATCCTCTTAAAAGAGTTATAAACGTAATTAGTGATTTGTATAATAATATACCAAAAGAAGTAGAGATAGTTAAATCTGCAGTAACAGGTTATGGAGAAGAATTAATTAAAGCTGCTTTAAAAATTGATATTGGAGAGATTGAGACTATTGCCCATTATAAGGCTGCTGAAAGATTTTTACCTAATGTGGAATTTATATTAGATATAGGTGGTCAAGATATGAAATGCCTAAAGGTTAGAAATGGAGTAATAGAAAATATAATGCTCAATGAAGCTTGTTCTTCTGGCTGTGGATCATTTATTGAGACATTTGCAAAATCATTAAATTTAACAGTTGAAGAGTTTTGTAGAAAGGCTCTCTTTGCAAAGGAACCTGTTGATCTTGGTTCTAGATGCACTGTTTTTATGAATTCAAGAGTTAAGCAGGCACAGAAAGAAGGCGCCACCGTTGGGGACATATCGGCTGGACTCTCATATTCTCTGATAAATAACGCACTGCGAAAAGTTATAAAAATTAAAAATCCAGAAGAAATGGGTACGAAAATTATTGTTCAAGGAGGTACTTTTCTTAATGATGCAGTACTAAGGAGTTTTGAACTCATATCTGGAAGAGAGGTAGTAAGACCCGACATTGCTGGTTTGATGGGAGCTTATGGGTGCGCTCTAATTGCAAAAGAGAGATATATGGAGAATCAAAAAAGTGGTCTTTTAAATAGAGAAAAGTTAGATAACTTTCGAAGCGAAGTTCATTATAATAGATGCAATGGATGTGTAAATAACTGCTTACTTACTATCAATAAGTTTGATGATGGAAGTAACTTTGTAAGTGGCAATAGATGTGAAAGAGGACGTGGAAATTTAAAGGCAGTAAATGATATTCCTAATTTGTATGCATATAAGTACGAAAGGTTATTCAAATATCAACCATTGCCAAAAGAGAAATCTAAGGCAGTTATTGGTATTCCAAGAGTAATGAATATATATGAAAATTATCCACTATGGTTCACTTTCCTTACAGCCCTTGGTTATAGGGTTGAAATATCTCCAAGAAGTAACAAGAATATTTATGAAAAAGGTATAGATACTATCCCCTCTGAATCAGCCTGCTATCCAGTAAAACTAGCTCATGGACATATAGTGAGTCTTATAGAGAGTGAAGTAGATATGATTTTTTATCCTTGTGTTTTTTATGAAAAAAAAGAATTTGCTTCAAGTGATAATAATTTGAATTGTGCACTAGTAATATCATATCCAGAAGTTATAAGAAGTAACATGGAAGTTTTAAAAGAGAAAAAAATAAAATTTATAAATCCATTTGTTACTTTAAATAATAAAAATGCACTGTCAAAAGTCCTTTACGATACTTTTAAGGAATATGGTTTTAGAAAAAGCGAGATAGATAAAGCTCTTTCCTTGGCATGGATAGAAAGTGAGAAGTTTAAAGAAGATATAAGAAAAAAAGGAGAAGAAACCCTTCAATATTTAAGAACAAATAACAAAAAAGGTATTGTTCTCTGTGGAAGACCATATCATATTGATCCTGAAATAAATCATGGCATTCCTGAACTTATTAATAATTTAGGAATGGCTGTTCTCACAGAAGATTCAGTTGCTCACTTAGGAAACATTCAAAGCCCATTAAGAGTAGTTGATCAGTGGACTTATCATTCAAGAACATATGCCGCAGCATCCTTTGTAAGTAAGCTGGATTTTCTTGAGATAGTACAACTGAATTCATTTGGTTGTGGTTTAGATTCAATTGCAACAGATATGGTATCTGAAATATTAAAAAATAATAATAAATTATATACCCTAATAAAAATTGACGAAGTGAATAATTTGGGCGCTGTTAGAATAAGGCTTCGATCACTAAAAGCAGCTATTGACGAGCGAGAAAAAAATCACATTAAACCTAAACTTATGAAGGAATCTTCGAAAAGAGTTTTGTTTACGAATGAGATGAAGAAAACGCATACTATTCTCTCTCCTCAGTTATCCCCTATCCATTTTGAATTACTTCAAGAAGCTATTAAAAGTTGTGGATATAATTTCAAAGTACTTCCTAAAATAGATGATAGAGTCATAGAAGAAGGTTTGAAATATGTTAATAACGATACCTGTTATCCATCAATAATAATAGCAGGACAAATTATTACTGCTTTTAAATATGGAGACTACGATCCTAATAATACTTCTGTAATTATTTCTCAAACTGGTGGTGTATGTAGAGCTACAAACTATATATCAATTATTAGGAAAGCGTTGCAGGATGCTGGTATGGAACATATTCCCGTAATATCAGTAAATGCTGGAGGATTAGAAAAAAATCCTGGATTTAAAATCACCCTTCCTATGCTAAACAAAATGATTATGTCTATATTATATGGTGATCTTTTTATGAGGTTAATTTATAGAACCAGACCTTATGAGATTGTGAAAGGTTCTGCTGAGGAATTACATGTTAAATGGAAAAAGGTTTGCATTGAAAATATTACTAATGGAAAGTTATTTATATCTAAAGAAATCATAAGTAATATTGTTAAAGATTTTGATAATTTACCTTTAAAACATAGCAAAAAGGTTAAAATAGGATTAACAGGTGAAATATTTCTTAAATTCAATCCTTATTCAAATAATCAAATTGTAAAAATTATTGAAAAAGAGGGTGGAGAAGCTGTAATGCCTGATTTTATTGACTTCTTCTTATATAGTCTGTTTAATTCAAACTTTAAGAGTAAATATCTAGGTAAGAGTAAATTTAAAGCATTAGCTAGTAATTTAACAATTAAATATATAGAATTATTTAGAAAATACGTACGAGAAGCACTAGACAAAAGTATAAGATTTGAAAATCCAAGAACTATTCAGCAACTTGCATCTGGTGCGGAAAAAATTCTATCACTAGGAAATCACGCTGGAGAAGGATGGTTTTTAACTGCTGAAATGGTTGAGCTATTAGAGAGTGGAGTTGAGAACATAGTTTGCATGCAGCCATTTGCATGTCTACCTAATCATGTTACTGGTAAGGGAATGCTTAGAGCATTGAAACAAAAATATCCAACTTCAAACATATTAGCCGTAGATTATGACCCAGGTGCTAGCGAGGTAAATCAACTTAATAGAATCAAACTTATGCTAACATTGGCCTCCAAAAACTTTGAGTAAATGAGATATAAATATAAATAAGTGAGCCGATAAATTATTTGGCTCACTTTTACTTTTTACATGTAAATAGAACTTTGGTACTTTCACTGGATTCCTCACATATATATTCAGCAAAACCATACTTAATATTGCTGCATCTCATAGCTTTATTCACAGATTCAACTTTATTATAATTTTCCAAATAATGATAAATACTCATAGTAAACCTAAATTTACTATGAGTATTTTAATGTATATATATAAGTTCTAATTAAGAAAGTTCATAATTTAGTTGGTTGTTTTATCCAATCACTCTAATATAGAAATTAAATCTTAATGAACAAAATTTTTTAGAACATATATATATTGCAAAAGGATTCTTTCATAAAATTTGTATCTGCAAGCTTTATATTATGTAGATTTGTAATTGCAACCTATATATGATATGTTATTAAAAATAATCTATCCCTAATACTATAAATACATAATATCAGTGAATAGCTTACTCCTCCTTAGTCCTCACTCTTTCCAACAGCAGAAAGAACTAATCCCTTATTATGTTCTAAAGCCCAACTAATACCCCAGTCATTTTGGAATATAAGAAGATTTCTATCCTTAAGATCCTTAACCTTTTTAGTATCAGAAGTTAAGTTTAATGAATCCATATCAATACCTTTATTTTCAATCCATCTTACATATCTATAAGCTAATCTATCCATTTTTACATCAACATTATATTCATTATTTAATCTATACTCTAAAACTTCAAATTGAAGCACACCAACAACTCCAACAATGATTTCTTCCATACCAATATGAGTTTCCTTAAATACTTGAATTGCTCCTTCTTGTGCAATTTGAGTAACACCTTTTACAAATTGCTTTCTCTTCATAGTATCTACTGGTCTTACCCTTGCAAAATGTTCTGGTGCAAAGGCTGGTATTCCTTCAAATTTAAATTTATTTGAGGCAGTGCATAAAGTGTCACCAATTGAGAATATACCTGGATCAAATACACCAATTATATCTCCTGCATAAGCTTCATCAACAATTTCTCTATCTTGAGCTAAGAATTGTTGTGGCTGAGCAAGCTTAAGCTTTTTGCCACCTTGCATATGCATAACTTCCATTCCCTTTTTAAATTCTCCAGAACAAATTCTCATAAAGGCAATTCTATCTCTATGTGCCTTATTCATATTTGCTTGAATCTTAAATACAAAAGCAGAAAAATCCTTATTCATAGGATCAATTTCCCCTATGCTTGAATTTCTAGGAAGTGGTGATGAAGTCATTTCTAAGAAGTGAGCTAAGAAAGGCTCAACTCCAAAGTTAGTTAACGCAGATCCAAAAAATACTGGTGTTAATTCACCATCCTTTACCTTTTTAAGGTCAAGCTCATCTCCTGCAATATCTAAAAGCTCAATGTCTTCCATAAGTTTATCATGAAGTGGTACGCCAAGCAGATCCTTAAATATATCGTCATTAACATCCCCTTCAGTTGCTGCAACTTCTGTTTGACCATGGTTTCCACCATTAAAAGCTAAAACTCTCTTGTTTTGTCTTTCATAAACCCCTTTAAATTCTTTACCAGAACCTATTGGCCAGTTTATTGGATAAGTCTTAATTCCAAGTTCATTTTCAATATCATCAAGTAAAGTAAATGGATCTTGAGCTTCTCTATCCATCTTGTTTATAAATGTAAATATAGGAATTCCTCTAAGTGCACAAACGTGGAATAACTTTCTTGTTTGATCTTCTATCCCCTTTGCAGCATCAATAACCATTACGGCACTATCTGCTGCCATAAGAGTTCTATACGTATCTTCTGAGAAGTCTTGGTGACCTGGAGTATCTAAGATATTTATGCAATATCCATCATAATCAAATTGCATAACTGAAGAAGTAACTGAAATACCTCTTTGTTTTTCAATCTCCATCCAGTCAGAAACCGCATGTTTAGAAGCCTTTCTTGCTTTAACAGAACCAGCAAGTCTTATAGCTCCTCCATAAAGTAGTAGCTTTTCTGTAAGTGTAGTTTTACCAGCATCAGGGTGAGAAATAATTGCAAAGGTTCTTCTCTTTTCAATTTCTTTTATATAATCCGCCAAAGCTAAATCCTCCTATTCTAAATATATTTCAAATTTTATCTATTTTTCTATAAATCTATTTTAATCAATTTATTTACATTGGTATAAATCCTCCAAAATATAATTGCAAATCAATTGTTCTTTTTGCTCTAGTTATTTTAGTTATTTATTGTTCATAAAGCTTCCAATATATATTATTAGAATTATTATATTTTCTTCTATTACAATTTTAAATATAATAATTTTTTCTATTATATAATTGATAATATTATATTTTCCTCATTATTAACTAAAGTATTATACCATATTACCAATGTTATGTATACTTAATTAAAATACTATAATACTTGATTCTCAACACTATTCACTCCTAATTATCAATTCCATACATACTTAATTATCAACACTATACATACTTATTATTAATTCCATTCATACTTAATTATCAATACTGTGAACACTTAATTATTAATTTCATTCGTACTTAATTATGAATATTATATATATTTACTATAACCCTTTTCAATGTAAAATAATAAAAACCCCATTATTATAATGGAGTTTACGTTTTAATATACAATGTTATTTATAACTAAAAATAGAAATTAAACTTAAAATAAGATATAAACTAACCTTTATGTGCTTAAACTCTCTTTGTATCGTTCTTATTACAAATATCAAATTACTTTATTCGTATTCTGCTGACTTTGCTTTTAAAATATTTAGCAGTTCAACTTCATTGGTAATTATGCTATCAGCACCAACACTCATTACCTTCTTCATATCTCTAATATTATTAACTGTATAAGTATTTACCTTAATTCCAGCTTTTTTTATGGCGTTCATATATTCTTTATTTAAAATACTAGGAAAATATGGATGATAGCATTCTACAGAAATAGCTTGCAAATACTTAGGTACATTAACAAGTGTTGAATCGGTTAAGGCACCTAATACTGTTTTTCTATAACTATATTCCTTACCTTTTAATTTACTTTTTTGCTTTTCAATTTCCCTTATTTTTGTTAAACTCATATGATTAAAACTTGAAATCACAACCCTATCTCCTAAATTAAATTCATCAATAATATTTAAAACCTTTTCTTCTAAACCATCATATTCAATCACGCTATTTTTAAGTTCTAAATTCAATACCTTTAAGTCAGACTGTGAAAAAATCTCTAATAATTCCCTTAAGGTTGGTATTTCTTCTCCATCCTTCTTTTGAAAATATTCAACTTCTTTCCTCGTATATTCCCCTACTTTACCATTGCTATTATTTATACTTACATTACTAGATTTTTTTGTTAGCTCTGTGTCTGAAACTTGAAATTTATCTATAAATAATTCTTTTTCTTTTAAATGTTCCATTTCTTCTAGGGAATCATCTTTCAAAGCCTGAACTCTTGGTACACTTTTAGTTCTAAATATTTTAAGTTCATCTAGTGTATAATCCTTAACAAAACCATGACCATTAGTAGTTCTATCTAGAGTTTCATCATGAATTAAAATTAATGCACCATCCTTAGAAAGTTGAACATCAGTTTCAATTCCATCTGCCTTATATTCAATTGCTTTTCTAAAAGCAAGCATAGTATTCTCATCAAATTTTCCACTATATCCTCTATGTGCAATATTTAAAATCTCCAAATTAATCCCCCTTATCTCTTTTAAAATATAACTTTTAAGTAAAATTAAGAATATATATTTATTAATTCTTCATTATTATTCATTTATGTACATATTTTACACCTAATTCAATTATATTTCTATAAACAATAAAATCTAATAGGAAACTTTTTATGGATTTAAGCTACACTCATTAATCACATTTGATGTTTATATAACAGACTTCCTATTAACATCTGCAAGTATTGATGATAGAAAAGCACTATAGGAATTAACTGATAATGCAAAATATCTAACTATACTTGGCGATAAAGGATATATTGGTGACAGTATTCATATTGAAATGCATTTAGAACGTAACATAAACCTTGTGCATTTAATCTATTTCATTAAATTTAATTTAATGAAGTTTTTTAAATACTAAAGCAATTTGTGATCAAAGATTATATTATCAGTAATTTAAATAAACTGCCTTGCATTAGAAATCATTATTCTAATGCAAGGCAGCTTTTTAGGAACTCTGGATAGTTTTATGTTATCAGTTTGAAATATTGCTTGATATTTTGATTTTCAGTAATATTTTTTTATATAGCTTTATCATCCCCAAAATTTCTGTCTCCATGAGATTCAATAAAATCTTTAAATATAGTTCCAAATATAATATTTTGCAGTTGATCTATCTTCATGCCTTGAAATTTGGACATTTTACTATGGTGTTACACTAATTTTTATAAATTTTTTCCCCATAATTACCTACTCCATGTAAACAGGAATTATATATACATGACCTAATGTTGTTTCTTTTGAATAAATCCTTAAACATTATTCTTCACCATCTTTTCTGCTAAAAATGAAGTATCGTAATCACCTTCTAGGAATTCTTTTGTTTCAAGTATTGATAACTCAAAATTAACATTTGTCTTTACTCCACCCACTGCAAACTCTCCTAATGCTCTATTCATTTTTTCAATAGCTTCATTTCTATCATTCCCAAAAGCTATTACCTTAGCTATCATAGAATCATAGCAATGAGGTATCTTATATCCACAGAATATAGCTGAATCAATTCTTACCCCCATTCCCCCTGGAATACAAAGTTCCTCTATTGTTCCTGGGCATGGTCTAAAATCATGTTCTGTATCTTCTGCATTAATTCTACATTCTATTGCATGACCTTTAATTTTTATATCCTCCTGAGTAAACTCAAGTTTTTCTCCTGCTGCTATTTTCAGTTGTTGTTTTACTAAATCTATACCTGTAATCATCTCTGTTATCGGATGTTCAACTTGTATTCTTGTATTCATTTCCATAAAGTAAAAATTATTATCTTTGTCAAATAAAAATTCTATAGTACCTGCATTTTTATAATCTACTGCAAGAGCTGCTTTCTTTGCAATTTCACCCATTTTTTCACGTAATTCTGGTGTAAATACATTTGATGGAGCTTCTTCTAAAACTTTTTGATTTTTTCTTTGCATAGAACATTCTCTTTCACCTAAATGTATTACATTCCCATATTCATCTGCTAATATTTGAAATTCAATATGCTTTGGTTTTTGAACAAATTTCTCCATATATAAAGAATCATCTCCAAAACAAGCCTTAGCTTCTGCTTTAGCTGTTTTATACCCAATCAAAAATTCTTCATTGTTTGTAGCAATTCTTATTCCTTTTCCACCGCCACCGGCTGATGCTTTTATCATTATTGGATATCCAATCTCTTTAGCTATTTCTAAAGCATGATTTTCATCCCTTATTTCACCTTCATATCCTGGAACTACAGGAACTCCAGATATTTTCATAATCTTTCTAGCTTCAGCCTTATTTCCCATAAATTTAATTGTTTCATAATCAGGTCCTATAAATTTTATATTACATTGCCTACACATTTTTGCAAATTTTGAGTTTTCTGATAAAAATCCAAAGCCGGGATGTATAGCATCTGCCCCAGTTAAAACACATGCACTTAAAATATTGGTTATATTTAAATAACTATCTTTAGGCATTGCAAGCCCTATACATACAGCTTCATCCGCTAATTGAGTATGAAGTGCTTCTTTATCTATTTCTGAATAAACGGCAACTGTACTTATTCCCATTTCTCTACATGCTCTAATTATTCTAACTGCTATTTCTCCTCTGTTGGCAATTAGTACTTTCTTAAACATCGTTATCACCTACCCTATAACCAAAGTGTTTCTGCTTCATAAACTTTTTTCACATTATATTAAACACTAACTATTTCTACTTTAAGTTAAATAATGGCTGACCGTATTCTACCATATCCCCATCATTAACTAAACGTTCTATAACTATTCCACTATATTCACTTTCTATCTCATTCATAAGTTTCATTGCTTCAATAATACAAATAACCTTTCCCTTAGAAATTGTATCTCCAATCTCTATGAAAGGTGAACTTTCTGGTGAGGCTGAAGAATAGAATGTTCCTACCATAGGTGACCTTATAACACTTATGCTTCTATCTTCTATAATTGTTTCTTTTTCAGCAACAGTACTTTCTACTGTTTCTTTTGAATTAACTGTAGTATTTGCTAGATTACTTATATTACCTACATTACTTGCATTATTATCATTTTCCCCTCTTGTTAGTGATTTATCCATCTTTATATGGTCATTGCCGCTTTGAAGCTCAAAAAATGCTAAGCTTGAAGAGTTCACCAATTTTATAAGCTCTTTAATCTTTTCAAATTCCATTAACATCTCCTCCTAATTAAACTAACTCTACAGAAATTCGTCAAAGCCTGTAATCACTCTCTTTTACTGATTTAAATTTTTACCTATCACAATTTTATGTATAAAATACTTTATACATAAAAAAACAATTAATTTGTATCTCTTAATATTTACGCTAATTCTTTATAAATAAAATATCCTCTTTTCAAGCTTATATATTAATTGTAAGAGATTTAAAAAGGGTTACATTGGTAATGTAAATTTGATAGCTATAAACGTTTTTAACACGACAAATCTTTTTCCACTCAACTACCTTTCTATTTATAAACTCAATCATACTTTGCAACTGTTTGTTTTCTGAGAAACTTAAATATCGATAATACTCTTTTTCATATATTTTCATTACATTTAAACAAACAATAATCAAAAGTAATACTTTTTTAAACGTGGTTATTTTGAGCGTCATGACTAATGTGCATACAGTACTTACAATCTAGCATACTAGCATTTATAGCAATCAACTGAATTTTTCATGATACATTTTTTGTTATCTCTTTTAACAATTTGCCATAAATATTCTTAGCTGCTATTCCTTTAATTCCTCCAATTAGATTATCATCAAAATTAGTACTAATGGATATATGAATCTTATCAAATACTTTTAGTTAAATTTTTATAATGCCTATAGTTAAAATACTCTAAAGAATATGTTAACTATATAATATCTTGATTTATTCACTTCAATTTTTAATTATTTGTATACAATCTAAACGCATTTCAATTCTTTTTTTAGTGAAAAAACAGATGCTAATAATAATACTATTGCACATATTATTAACACAACAAGATCAACAACTAATCCTCTAGTAATATTACTATGAAAAGTTTTTTGAACAGCATCAAATGCATATGTTAGAGGAATATATTTTGCTACTAACCTAGAAATTGCAGGTAGCTGCAAATAATGGCTAAATCCTCCGCACAAGAAAAATCCACCTACTCCCAGAACTCCGGCTGGAGGCACTAGTAATACAAATCGTCTAAGAGATGTTCCTAAAAACACACCAAGTCCAACTTGAGAAATTGTAGTAATCAAAATGAATATGGTGCATAATATAACACTTCCTTGAAACTTGACTTCAAACAACAAACTGCTTACCAACCAAACAAATGCAGCATTAATTAGTGTCATAATACTTGCACTTAACATTTTTCCTACTATTATTATTAGGCTAGAAGATCTACATAATAATATCTCTTTAATGGTTTCTTCTTCCCATTCTCTACTTACTAAAAATCCTCCATTTATTATTCCTCCAAAAATTAAGGCATAGACAATAGCTCCAACAGCTAAATATGACGTACGTGGAATGTCTTCTGGCAACAATCCATAAAATTTAACTTGTGGTACCTCTATTCCAAGAACATTCATGTTAAACTTATTTACTGAGTTATCAATTCTAAGCCTGGCGTTTTTAGTTACATCAGAAAAAGAATTATTTAATTCATAGTCTAAAACAGCTTTTTTATTTATTGTTATCGTATCACTAAAATTTTCTGGTATGGTTACAATTAGAAATATACGTCCACTATCATAAAGATCTCGGCTTTCACTTTCATTTTCAGTGATTACCTTCCAAGAAGGATCTTCACGTATGATATTCGCCATTTCCTTTCCATATTGTCCTTTATCTTTTACTAAAAGTCCAATTGAAAAATAACCATTTAACCCAAACATTACTACAGTTAGTAATAATATAATAATTGGTGATATGAATCCAATGCTAAATGTTCCTTTATTCCTAAACCACAATAACAATTCTTTTTTTACAACATTTAATAATGCCCTCATATTATCAGCTCCTTATTATTAAATTTATATCTACTTTGTAGTAGAACGATTAAGCAAATAAATAGCAAATATTATAGCAATAAAAGAGCTAGCACCAATTACTAACAAATCTGCACTCATTCCTATGGTACTATTTGTCTCCACAATTGTGTGAAGTTGTTCAAATGCATAAGTAAATGGCAAATATTTAGATATAAACCATAGACTATCAGGAAGCTGTCCTCTAGGCCCTAGCCCTCCACATATGAGCCAAAGTACAGTTACTATAATCATTCCTATTGGAGCCATAATATCTAGACGTTTTAATATTAATCCTAATATTATTCCAACAGCGATTGCGAGCACTGATGTAAAAAATAATACTAATATGAGTCCCAGCCAGCTGCCTAAAGGATAAATACCATAAAAAATGTATATAGCCAATAACATGATAACAGCATTAATTCCTCCAGCCATTAGTCCTGCCAGGACTTTTCCTCCAAATATTGAAAATCTATTTGCTGGGCTTAAAATTAGCTCTTTTATAGTTAATTCCTTCCATTCTCTGGCAACCATAACACCAGAATTAACTATCCCGCTAAAGACAATTGCGAATCCAACTAATCCTACAGCAATATATTTCCATATAGCAATATCTTTAGCTAAAAGAGATTTTTCTTCAGTGGATACAATTGCATGTCCAGAAGGAAGATTAGCTTCTGCCAATTCTCTAGAAACTTTAGCAAATCGTAGCAAATAGTTTTTTGTATAATCTCCATTTATATTAAAAAAATATAAATTAAAATATTGAGTTCCTTCATTTACTGGATATTTTACCATTCCAAGTACAGCTCCCTTTTCCCATTCCTCATTAGCATTCTGTGAATTTTGAGTTGTCACTTCAAAAAAAGGAGAAACTGGCGACTTTAGTTCCTTAATAACTTCTGTTGCTTGTTCACTATTTGTCATGTCATTTGAATTAAGTGAAATTGGAATACTGGCACTTGAGAATCCCACTAAGCTAAACACACCTAATAACACCAATGGTACCATAATACTAGCCACAAGAAAGGTAGGATCTCTAAACCATGTCTTAAAGTCTTTTTTTGCTACTGTCCAGACTATATGCATAAATCTTCCCATCGTGCTTCTCTCCCTTCACATTTAATCACGAAGATTTTTGCCAGTTAACTGTAAAAAAGCCTCATTTAAACTAACCTTTTTTAATGCAAACGAATTAATTGATGTGGAATATTGTTTAAATGCATCTATAACGGGAACAATAGTTTTAGCTCCTTCTTTTACAGTCAGATAAATCATATTTCCCTCTTTTTGAAGCTTTTCAACATTTGGCATGTCTATTAATTTACTTTCTAACTCTTTTGAAAAAGTATCTGTTATTATCTCAATAACTTCTTCCCCAACCATAGCTTTGAGCTGACTTGGTGATCCAATTGTGATAAGCTTTCCTTTATCAATGATAGCTATGCTATCCGCAAGATAGTCTGCTTCTTCCATATAATTTGTTGTAATTAAAACACTTATCCCTTTTTTCTTCAGTTCAACTATATGTTCCCATATAGCCATACGTGACTGAACATCAACACCTAAAGAAGGCTCATCAAGAAAAATAACTTGAGGCTCTGATAACAATGCTCTCCCTAATGCAAGACGTCTTTTCATTCCACCGCTAAAAGTACCAACTCTTGATTTATACCGCTCCTTAAGACCTACAAGTTCAAGAATATGATTAACTCTTTTCCTGCTTTCATTAGCTGGTACACCATAAAGAGCAGCATGGAAATCTAAATTTTCCAGTGCAGTCATACTATCATAAAGAGCAGTCTCCTGTGGAACAATACCAAGTACCTTTCGTACTTCTTTCAACTGACTTAAAACATCGAATCCCAGTATCTTTGCATTTCCTTCACTACACTTGGTCAGTCCACATAACATATTAATAGTAGTAGTTTTCCCCGATCCGTTAGGTCCCAAAAGTCCAAATATCTGGCCTTGAGGAACAGAAAATGTTAAATTATCTACTGCAGTGAAGCTTTCATATTTTTTAGTTAGATTTCCAACTTCTATAGCTTGCATTATTTACTCACCTCTTAATATAAATTATTTACACATTCCACTTTATAACAACACTTCCCCATGATAAACCTGCTCCAAAACCTGTTAAAATAATAATATCTCCATTTTTTATTCTTTCATTTTCTAGAGCATCACAAATACTTATCGGAATAGAAGCTGTAGCTATATTCCCGTAATTCTCCAAATTTATAAACATTTTTTCTTTTGGTAATTTAAGTATATTAGCTATTTCTTTTAATATTTTTGCATTTGCTTGATGCGATATAATAAGTTTAACATCATTAATGTTAATATTGGCTTTCTGTATAACTTCTTCTATCACACTTGCACCAGAATTTACTGCTGCTGAAAATAACTCATGTCCTTTCATCTTTAAATATGATGATGTACTTATTTTTGAACCAGGTTTATCTCCATCAACTGGAACTCTAATTCTTGGCAAGTATATTAATTCATTATATCTACCATCACAGCGCAAAACCGAATCAATTAATCCTACTTCTTTAGATTCTTCTATAATCACAGCACCTGCACCATCACCAAAAATAGCACAAGTATTTCTATCTGTCCAATCAACTAAATGTGTAAATAACTCTGTACCAACAATTAATATTTTCTTATACATTCCTGATTTTATGAAAGAATCAGCCGTTGCCAGTGCCGTAACAAATCCAGAACACCCAGAAAACAAATCAAATGCAGCAGCTTTTTCTGCTTCAATAGTTGCCTGTATAACTGATGCTATTGATGGTAGACTGCATTCAGACATACAACTCACGACTATAATCAAATCTAGTTTATTTGCTTCCAAATTCGCTGCTTGTAGAGCTTTCTTAGCTGCTTCTGCTCCCATTGAAACTAATGTATCTTCTTTTCCACCAACATATCGTTGCTTTATACCTGTTCTTTTGAATATCCACTCATCAGATGTATCTAGAAACTTTGAAATATCTTCATTAGTAACGACTCGCTTAGGAGTATATTTTCCCCATCCAGTTATTTTGCTATTTTTATTCATTCTACACTTCCTTACTTTTATTCCAAATATTATTTCTCGTTAAATATGTTGCATATCCAATCTGCCATTTTAGTACGGCTTTCTTTAAAATGATTTAGTAATGCATGAACACCTTCTGGATATACTATAAATTTCTTTGTTGCCTTAATCTCTTCCATGATCTTTTCTGCATCACACTCTTCAACAAATACATCTTTACTACCGTGCATAACCATAACAGGACATTTAATATTATGAAGAACATTCTCTAAAGATATAGTTGGTGCAAATTCTTTAAGTTCATCGTAACCTTTTAAATTATATACATGGATAACCATTTTTTTCAGAGCCATAGGTACGCTTTCTTTAGTCCAAGATTCTAAATAGTAAAATGGAGAAATTGCAACACAAGCCTTAAATCTGTCATCACTTGCCGCTGAACGCAATGCTTGATATGCCCCCATACATTGTCCTGCAATAGCTATACGATTTTTATCAATATCTTCACGTTTTTGAAGAAAATCCATTGTAGCTTTTGCAACATTTTCAAAATTATTATCCATATGAATATTAGAAAATAATATTGATTCGCCTTGACCAGGACCATCTATAATTAATACCGCTACACCTCTCTTTATAAAATATTCATTAAATGTATGATATTCTTCTTTAGTTGAATCTGCACCATGAATAACTACTACACATGGTGGCTTATCAATATTCATAGGCTTCCAAAGATATCCTGAAACTTCTGTTTCTTTATAAGGAATTCGTACCTTTTGCAACTCACCATCAAAATACTTAGCTGCTTTTTGATAACATAATATTTCTTGTTTATATGAACTTATTTTTTCTTCATTTGTTTGATATATGATAACATGGGATGTTCTATAACAGTTAGAAGCTAATAAATAATATTCTTTAGCTGAAATAAAAAAACTTTCCTCTTCTGACTTTTTTGCAAGCTTTTCATATTCATCACCTAATTTTATCCATTCATTGTACCAACTTTTTCTATCATACGCATTTGCCATAACTTTTTCTATATCTGTATATTGAGCTCCATTAAAAATAAATCTTGGAATCATATTTTCCATGACTTTCATAATTTTAGTATTTGCATCATAATTATAATTACTTTCTTTAATCATTTCTCTCTTTCCTTTCACTTAATAATTTTAATTTCATCCAATCAATCATAAATGGACGAACTTGAGGAATAATATCACTACAACAGTGTACACTGCCATTATATATCTTTAACTCTTTTGGACATGTTGCTTCATCATAGATTTGATTAGCTTCAGATGCTGGAACTAAAAAATCTCCTGTACTATGAACTATAAGCATAGGGCAATTTACTTTTGATATAATTCCTTCTAAATTAAAATTCTTTGCTTTATCTTTTAATTCTTCAAAAGTCTTAACATCAAATGCATACATAAACAGCTTCTTAAAAGAAGTCGGTATATTATCTCCTAGCCAAGTATCAAGGTAGTAAAATCCTGAAAGAGAAGCACATGCCTTAATTCTTGGTTCATAGGCTGTTGCAACCATTCCTAGATATCCTCCTAGGCATTGTCCCCACACACCGATACTATTTTCTTCTATTAAAGGATGTTCCTGCAAAAGATCGACCGCAGCAGAACATACTTTTGCATAATAGTCTTTATCTAATGTAATACCATTCAATCTAGTCTCAGCTTGTCCAGGACCATCAAAAGTTAAAGTTGCAATTCCTCTTTTCCAGAAAGCTAAACATATATTGTGTGTCTCTTCTTTTGTTGAATCTGTTCCATGTAAAACAATAACAGCTGCCATTTTTTTCGAATTTGATGGCATTGTTAAATATCCAGTAAATGATTGTTCTCCAACTGTAATTTGAACTACTTCAAAATAAGGATATAAAATTGAACATGCTTTCTTATAACATTCTGCTGATTTTTCATATAGCTCATGTTTTAATGGTGTATCTTTAAATATTATAAACTGAGCAGTTCGATAATAATTAGATGCTAAAAGCCAATATTCTCCAGCAGTTTCTATATTGTTTTTGCTATTTTCAATTTCTGCATTTTTCTCATAAAATTTTGCAATATTTGTCCATTCCCTATACCAACTTTCATGATCATAAGCATTTTCAAAAATTCTCATAACATCAGCATAGCTAGCTCCATTGTTAATAATTCTAGGAATAATCCATCTAAAACCATTCAACTGATTTTTATTTTCTACATTACATGCCTCATTTATAGATTCAACCATTTAATTTAAGCCTCCTGTGAACTATTTGCATCAATTGTATTTACTAATAAGTTATAAAGATCTTCAACATTAGCTATTTTCTCTACATTTTCCTTATCTAAAGTAATCGTAAATTCTCTTTCAAGTTGCATCATGATACCAACTGTATCTAAAGAATCAATATCGTAATCATAAGGAAAACTTTTCTTCATATCAATCTCTGTTGCATCTATTTCCAATCTTTCTGCTAATACTTCTCTATACTTTTTTTCTAATTCATTCATGTTATTTCCTCCATTCATATACTATTCTCCCAAAAGCTGAAGTGCATTTTTATATAAAATTTGATCTTTTTCTTTATCTGAAATATTTAAACTATTTATTATAGAAACATATGAATCTATATTTTTTACAGCTGGAAAATCAGTGCCCAAAAGTATTTTATTTGCTCCAAGAGTCTTAATCGAAAATTCAAGTAACGATGAATCTTTTGTGCAAGTATCAAAGTATACATTCTGTAAAATATTTTGAACATTACTCAAATCCAAATTTTTGTGAAATGTCTTGCTTAGGTCTTCAATTCTTGGAAATAAAAATGGAAATGTTCCTCCTAAATGTGAAAACACTAATTTTACATCTTTGTAATGTTGTAAAACTCCTGATAATATAAGTCGTACAATGCATACAGTTGTATCAAATACGAAACCAAGCATTGGAGTAAGACTATATTCTTTCAATCTGTCTGCACCAATTGGGCTTGATGTAACAGGATGAATATATATAGGTTTTCCCAGTTCAATTGATTTTTCAAATAATGGCCAAAACATTTTATCATCCAAATATTTACCATTATAACTTGATGAAAGTGAAAACCCACATAGACCAAGATCTAATATGCCACGTTCCATCTCATTTAAATAATATTTGCTATCTACAACAGGGTATATAGCTACTGTCGCATGTAATCTTTTATTTTTACTACTAATTTTATACATGTTATCATTAAACTCTGTTATTTTTCTTGGTATATTTTCAATTGGAATGTTTTTTATATATGTTTCTATAGGGTAAGTTACTATCTCATCTGTAATATAATCTGATTCATTATGTTTATTTTGTCGAGCATTATAGTTATACCAAGCTTCTGTGTAAAAAGGTGATGAATCTGTATATTCTTTAGGTAGATAGTGACTGTGTGAATCAATTACCATGTTCAATCTCCTCCCCAACATAATGTTAATTATTTACGGATGTCAAAATCAACATTAAATTGTTATTCTGATATTGCAATTGTTATTACTTCCTCTCCAAAAAAACTAAAAGAAGAATATATTTTTTTTCCACCTATATCTTTAAATCTATTAAGCCCACTTTGATATAGATTAATTGTTTCAGATTTGTTTTTATCATATTCTATGGATATATGTGTCCATTTTATTCCTACAATTCCTGTTCCTAATAATTTTGAAATAGACTCTTTCATAGAGAAAATACATGCAAGATAGCCTATACTAGTTTTATTCTCCTTATAGATCTCCAATTCTTTATTTGTATAGATATATCTTAAAAAATGCTCACCTAAATCATTATTTAACTTCTGTATTCTTGAAACTGTTTCTGTGTCTATTCCTAGATAAATTTTATTTTTATATTCTATTTCATTAGTGAAATTTATCATACTAATCTCCCCCAAAAGATAAAGTAATGTATATCTCCTTATTTGTGAATAACAAATAAATACTTATATATAATCAGCACATAAATAACATCCAATCTTTAGAATTATTTATCAACATTATCTGATAAATTTTCAAGTTCAAAAGTTACAAGAGAATTAGAATCAGGACAAGTTACCTTTACCTTGTTTTTATCTTTCTCCCATGGTATTCCTGCATTACACCAAAATGGAAGTACCAAAGGATAAACAGCATGAAATGCTGTAATACATAATCCTTCTGGACATCCTCTCCCAAACTCAAAAGTATCTCCAACTTTATGCCCTGCAGGACAATCATTTTTAACAACTTCTTTAACTGTTAATCTAAATTTTCTATCACCTGACATTACTATATCAACCTCCATTTATTGAAAATTTTTGTTATATAAAATCAATTTAATATTATGAGCTATATATCAGCAATTTATCTCCCAAGTACCTTTTAGTTGTTCTTCTTCTTTTAAATATGGAGCATTGCAATTTCCCCATATACAATGTTCAATACTCTCTGATAAACCGCTTATTTTAAGTGCTGGAATAGCTATAATTAATTCTGATGAATTAAAAGCTGCTATTTTTCGTGCTGAGTTGTCAATAAAGCTTACATGAAGTTCACCTGTTGTCATAGGAATTCCAATTGCAGATGAACAAGCAGCAGCATAACTATATATTTTTTGAGGCTTTCCATTAAAAAATGCATTTAAGCCTAAAAGTGTTGCGCCTTGTTCTACATTACATACGAATAAAATTAGATCCGGTAATTTAGTGCATTTATCTATAGAAGTCAGTGTTACATACTTTCCTAGTTGAGTTGGTGGTTCTGGACTATTCCTCAAAGCTGCCATAGAAGTACATCTATTAGCATATGCCTTTTCAATATCTACCCAAAACTTATGAGCTTCTTGAGGTTTATTAATAAGTCCAAGAAAATATGCTCCACCTCTACATTTACAATTTTCTACTGATATTGCTACTTCTTTACCATATCGAGCATCCTGAATGCTCTGACAGATAACTTGATTTTCAACATCATATCTACCATCTTCTATCACATCACAATAAGTAATTGCTATTGGATTTCCTTGCATTTTTATAAGATCCTTAAGTTTTATACAATCTTTAATTAACTTCAAATATTATCATCCTTTCCTGCTAGCATATTGGGAATACTAGCAACTTGAATAGGTTTGGGCGGACATCCATTTATATGCGGCAAAGAATGTTTAGCTGCAAAGTTTTTTGTACAGTCTCCATAGCAAATTATTTCATTATTATGAGATTTTAATTCAGCTTCTTTTCCTGCTAATACAGTAATGGGTTTTACAAACTTTGTTTTATCAGCTCGTGCAAACCCTCCTGCAAAACTTTCAATACAACCACTGCAGGCTCTCATATTATAGAAATTTATATTTTTAAATGATGCATATTTATCCTTAGGTTTTTTAAATATTTTTTTCACTTCATCTATATTAAGTCCTAATATTTGAATTTTTTCACATGGCGGAATATAATCAATCTCATCTTTATCAAATCCCATTATGCGGTATGCAACATTGTCCACTTCAATCAAGTCAGTTCCTGCTATTAATAAACCCATATCTACAGGATCTCCTGCACGTCCTGGTCCATCTCCCTCCAGTGCAATAATCCCATCAATTATAGTTAAGTCTGGAGTAACTATTTTAGATAATTCATAAACTGCCTCGTGAAGGTAATATTTCAAGTGAAATTTTCGTTTATCGTTCGGAAGTAATAGACCTTTTTGATTTTTCATTCCAAGACTAACTTTAGTCTCGATATGAGTTTTCATTTTTGCTACATTTATATATTCATGTGTATCTATTAATTTAGGCAATTTTAACTTTCCATATTTCCACTCATGCTCTATTCTCTCTGCTTTATCTAAATTAATTAGCTCAATTCCATACATTTTAGCAATAGATGAGTAATCCGTCATTTCAAAAACCTTCTGTGTATCCTGAGCAACAGAGGAACCTTCCCCTATAACCACTTCGCATCCTTGTTCTTGAAATATTTCCACTAATGCAGATATAAGTAGTGGATGGGTAATTACACCTGTTTCAGGCGGTTGTGGGGCTACTATATTAGGTTTTAAAAATATTTTTTTCTTTTGAGGTTGATAGCTTATTTGATTGAATAGTTTTTTTAAATTGTCTTTTACATCCTCTAACTGTGATTTAACTATTCCTACACTCATTGCAGTCCTCCAATTCAACTACTACAGGTAGACAATCCATAATTGCACCTATTCCTGCTATTGGAATTGCCTGAGACATAACCGATATTATATCTTCAATACTGGCTCCTTCATCTAATGCTCTGCGTCCATGTGCTTTTACTCCAAATGGTGATTTTTGTGCTGTTAATAATGCTACCATAACCAATTCTCTTGTTTTTGCATCTATAGTTGATGATTCTGATATGTTTTGCATCATATTAGCAAAAGCCCCTTGAACTTGTGGTAATTTATCAGAAAATATTTTCATAATCTCTTTTGGTTCCATTTATTATCACTCCTATTAATTTTCTTATTTTTGCAATAGTACAAAAGCAGTGGCTATATTTTTAGAATGAGATAAACTTAATATGGATTCATGTAATTTCATTTTATTAAAAAATAGAAGTGCTTCACCATATAATATGATATTAGGTTTTCCTAATTCATCATTAACTATCTCAATATCTAAGAAATTAAATATATCTGGTTCACCCGTTGCTTTCATCCAAGCTATTTTAGCAGCAAACCTTACTGCTAGACTTCCATTATTTCTTTTTTCGCAATATTTTCTTTCTTCAGATGTAAATATATCATTAATAAACTTTTCTTTATTTATGTTTATAATTTTATTAAATTCAGTAATCTCAAAGACTTTTAACCCTATACCTTCAATCATCTTTTTTCCTCATTAAAATATCAGCTAAGTTTTCCTGATTCTATTAATTGTTTCATATTAATCATATTTTTTTGTGAGTGTTCATTTATTAATTGAATTACTTTATCTCCCTCTAAATTTGCCTTTTCATCAGTATCAAAATATTGAGCCCATATCATTTCTGTGCCCCCATTAACACATTTATAAGACCATACAATCTGCATGTATTTAAAAGGAAATAACGGATCTTCTCTCTCAGCTGTAGCAACATAACTTTTTTCATCAATAATCCTAGATGAACACCACGAATTAGATTGTTCATTAGTAATTTCAAAGCTAACCCTTTTACCTATTTGAGATAAAATCTTTACCTTAGTATACTCATCAAACATTTCAGGCCATCTTTCTAAATCATTTGTAATCCTAAAAATTTTATCAATATTTTCATTTATAAATACTGAATTATATGTTTCAAACATTCATCTCTCTCCTTTTTCAACTGAATTTATTTTTATTATTTAAAAGTTAAATAATTGCAACTACCCTTGACCATGATGCTCCTGAATTCGCAATTTTTATTGGGAAACACATAACCTTAAATCCAAAAGAATAAGGTATATTACTTAAATTAACTAAACGCTCAATATGCAGGTATTCTTTCTTCCTTCCATACAAATGTGATGGCCAAAAGTACTCCTTCTTTTTTGATAGTGAAAAATCATCAACCATTTTCTTAAAAGGTAAATCAAAACCAGCAGTATCAATTCCAATTATTTTTACTCCATGACTGCAAATATATTCTGTAGCTTCTTCACTCATTCCAGGATGCGAACTTAAATACTTGAGTGTTCCCAAATATCTATCATATCCTGTCTTTATTAATACTATGTCATATTCTTTTAGCTCATACCCAATATCATTCAAACAATTTTCGATATCAGAGCGTGTAATTAGTCCGCATTCACCTTTATAAGTCAAATCTAATACAACCCCATCACTATAGCACCACTCAAGTGGTATATCTTCTATTGTTTTAGCTGGTTTTCCTTCACTTGTGCTTCCAAAATGATAAGGTGCATCTATGTGTGTTCCACAATGAGTTGAAAATTCTACTATTTCATTAGCCAAAAACTCTCCATCTGGGATATCTTTTGATTCAAATTTAATTGTGTCACTAAAGAAACCTAACTCTGCTAATTCTTTTACAAGAATATTAGTTCCTGTCTTGTGATCAATCCTTTTTATGGTTACTTTTTGAGGTTCATTTTTAGTATCATTTATTACCATGCTAAGATCTATTATTTGATGCTTCATTGTGCACCTAACCTTGAACAAATCTCTTCTGATAATTGGCTAATTGTATAATCTTTTAATTCACAACTTTCGAAAGATAATCCAAAATTTTTTTCAATATGAATTATTAATTCTACTACTTCTGTTGAATCCATATCAATATCTGTTGATAGAATTGATTCCGGTTTTATATTATCTTCATCAATTCCTATTTTGATCAATGTATTCTTTATTTCAGTATAAGCCTCTAAACCACTTCTTTTTTCTGCATTCATTATATTAACTTCCTCCTTACCTTGCTCTACTTTTATTTCAAATATTACTTTTCCTCCATCAGCACATGTTGCATTAATTATATCCGTCGATGGTAATTTTCCTCCAAAATTAAGCATATTTAGATATGGAAATAAAGCATGATATGCCCCTCCACAAAACCCTTCTTTTGGAGTATGTAATCCATTTAAAACTATCTCTTGCCCCTCTTTAAAACCATAATGACAAAATCCACTAACCTTTTTCACTTTTAACTTAAAATTTACTGACATATAAATTTCTCCTTTCTCATATTAATAATATTTATATAAATTTTTTAACTAAAAGCGAAGCATTTACTCCATCTTGCCCTCTAGAATTTATCAACGCATTTTTAATTTCACATTTTATGGGCTTATTTGCTATATAGTTAAGATCACACCCATCTGCTGTAGAGGTAAAGTTTATCGTAGGCGGTACCATCCCATTTTCCATTGCCATAATAGTAGAAACCAGATCCACTGGAGATGATGCACCATAAAGATGCCCATAAGCTGATTTAGGCACACTAATTGGAATGCTTTCAGAATTTTCTCCAAAAACTTTTTTGATAGAATCATTCTCAAGCTTGAAATCATTTTCAGTGCCACTTCCCTCTGCGCATATATAATCAATCTCTGAAGGTGATGCTTCCCCACGTGCTAATGCTTTAAACATAGATTTTGAAAGACCTTCACATAATTCAAAATCTTCTAGACTTGAGTCAGTATATGCTGCATATCCTGCTAATTCTGCATATATATGAGCTCCACGTTTTATAGCATGTTCATATTCTTCTAAAATAACTATTCCACTTCCTTCTCCAAGTACAATACCATTAGGATTCTTATTAAATGGAGTATATGCCTTTTTAGGATCACTTTCTTCAGATAAGCTACCTGATGAGTAATAACATAACATGGCGTATGGCGCTATTGGTGCTTCTGTTCCTCCTGCAACCATAACGTCTGCCTGTCCACTTGAAATCATACGCATTGCCAATCCTAATGCCATCATTCCACTAGTACGATCTGCTACAGTTGTTTTACTTATCCCTTTAATATCATATATTATTGAAATTAAACCTTGAGCTGCTGCTGGAAACCATGCACTTGCTTGATATGGACTTACCATACCCTCTCCTTCTTTGTATAAAGAATATAATCCTTGTTCACCAAATTCCCATCCACCAACATTATTTCCAATTGAAATACCTATTCTATCTCTATCCTCAGCTTCCAAAATTAAATTTGCATCTTCAATAGCCAATTTTGTAGCTGCAACTGCTAAGTGAGAAAAACGATCACTCTTTCTAATCCATCTTTTACTCATAAAATCAGTAGCTATAAAATTATTAATTTCTCCTGCAACTTTTATAGGTACATCTGTTGTATCAAATCTAGTTATGTTTTTGATACAACATTCTCCCTTTGAGATTGTATCCCAAAAATTATTTTTCCCTATGCCTGCTGGACTAACAACACCTATCCCAGTGACCACAACTTTTCTTGCCATTTACTTCACTTCCTCCTTACACTACTTTCTTTATATACATGGCTGAATGAATACCTGAAAAACCACTTGCTGTAATTAAAACTGAATCTATGTTAACTTCTCTTTTTACATTTGGAACATAATCTAAGTCACATTTTTCATCTTGATTTTTATAATTTATTGTAGGCGGAGCTATATTATTATTCATAGCTAATAATGCTGCTGTTAATCCAATACTACTAGCTGAAGCCAAAGAATGTCCTATCATAGACTTTGAAGAGCTTATAGGTATTTTATAAGCTTGTTCTCCTAATGCATATTTATATGCAGCTGTTTCAAATGCATCATTTTGAGGTGTTGAACTTCCATGTGCATTAATGTATCCTATATGTTTATCTGTGCATTTTCCTTCTTCAAGAGCTTTAGATATAACTTTTCCTAATGCTACTCCATCTGGTGGTAAATCAGTCATATGATATGCATTATTTCCGCTTGAAAATCCTACAATTTCTCCATAAATATATGCACCTCTTTCCTTGGCATGTTCAAATTCTTCTAAAACTATCATCGCACAACCTTCTCCAAGTACAAAACCATTACGTTTAGCATCAAATGGCCTTGAAGCTTCCTTAAAATTTTCATTATTTTTTGTAAGTGCATTTATAATATCAAAAGCGGCAAAAGACATAGGTGCTAATGGAGCTTCACTACCACCTGCAATCATAATTTTAGCTTCACCAAACTTGATTGTGTCATATGCAAAACCAATTGAATCTAATCCAGATGTACATCCTGTTGAAATAGTAGTGCAAATGTTTCGGCAATCAAACTTCTTAGATATACATCTTGCAGCAGTATTAAACATTGCCGCTTCATAAAGACTTGTTCCATTACATTCAAACTTCAAATTAGTTTTGCCCTGCTCTGTAAGATCATAGAAAACTGAGTCTAACAAAGGAGTCCCACCTATTGCTGTAGCAAATGAAACTCCAATATCATCCTTGTTTATTGTCTCAATATTAATTTTAGAGTCTTCTATTGCCATTTCTGCTCCTTTTAAAGCAAATTGAATATAGCGTTCCTTGTCTATAATATATTCATCTGGTATAAAATTGTCTATCTGTGCATTCACTCGTGATTTAAGTTTTGGTAAATCATCTATTCTACTATATGACCCAGGCAACTCCTTAATATTAAGCGGTTTTAAAAATGATTTTCCATCACAACAATTCTTCCAAAATGCTTCTTTACCTATTCCATTTGGTGATATTACACCTATACCTGTTATTACTACTCTCTCCATACCTTCCCTCCTAATAAGCTATTCTATATTTTTCTCTTTTATTATTCAAATATATGCCATTTATGCTAATTGATATAAAAGAATTTAATTATTAGCATAATTTTGACACAAAAATTGGAATAATGAAATAGTTTTGTAATTAACTAGAAAAAAAATGACATGAATTTCAAAAAAAAGTATATATATTTTTTTTCATACCTATTTTTCTATTTTTCATACCCAATATTTTGTTTTATAAAATCTATTGGTTCATTATTTTAAAAGAAGGTTTTGTTTAGTGTAATTTGAATGTATGCAAAAGGCATGACCACAAGAGATATAGCAACCCAAATTAATGATATTTATAGAATGGATGCAAAAAATTAAAGGCTGGAAGTTTAAACTTTACCTCCAACCTTACTAAATGATCATATTACTTTTTAAAGTTTACACAAAAGTCTTTACAGACTCGTGAAAAATATAAACTTAAATTTCTATATATCAAGGAACAAATATACTTATATCCATTTTAGCAATTTTGACTTTTATATATAAACATTATTTTAAAGCTAACACTTCATTAATTAAAATTGTAATTATAATGCAACATATAAATTATACACTAAATAAGTATACTGAATTTAAATAACTGTCCATAAGTCAGCATATATAACTCCTCATAATGAGATTTATTTCTATGAAATATAATAAAATTGTACTGAATTTAATTAACATTCAGTGCATTATCTATTACATATTTATATTTAGAACCAATAATTGCACTAAATTCATAATCTTGAAATAAAACGCTCCAGGATGTAGATGAATATCTTTTAATCTCTTTTATGTAATTAACATTTATAGCAAACGACTTATGTGATTTTATAATAAAAGATTCATTAATTTCTTCCAAAGCTTTTTTTAGTGATAATCTACTTACTTCAAAAATTTCATTTTTAGTATGAATAATGCATGTTCTTATATTAACTTCTATAAAAATAATATTAGATGTAATTACTATTATATCTATACCTTTACTATTAAACTTAACTTTTCTCTCTCTATTATAATTATATTTTCTATCAACTATAACTTCACTAATTATTTTCGCAATCTCTATTACTTCATTTGGTTCATATGGTTTTAGTATATAATCATAACAATGAACTTCTTTAAATGCCTGAATCATATAATTTATATTCTTTGTTAAAAATATAATCGAACTTATTTTATATCTTTCCATACTTCTAATTGCTAAAGCAAAATCTAATCCAGATGATTGTCCATTAATATCAATAAAAAATAAATCTATATAAACATCTTTAGAGATTCTTAAAGACTCCTCTCTACTACCTGCCTTATATATTTTTAAATCTAATCTTGCTTTGGACAATATATTATCAAGAAGACTTACTTTTTGAATTTTACTATCTTCAATAATTAGTACATTAATCATAAAATCATCCTTCTTACTTAATACTTACTACTTACTACTTACTACTCAATTATTAAATATCCTATATAATTAAAACTTCTGCTGTATCAATGTTTACATTTATTGCATAAATGCATAACAATACTTTTTATATTTATGTCATACATAATTTTAAAAATTCAAATAATAAAATTATTCATTATTTGTTCCAATTTCCACTTAGATTCATTTCATAAATCTAAATTCTAAAGCTAAACTTCTATGCATAAATATAACCATTATTAAAATTATAAAAAAATAGGAATTATATATTTTAAAATCTAAAAATAAAACTAAAAGTGATGTTGATTATATTCTTGATTCATTATCTTCAAAACTTTATTTATATAAATTAGATTTCACCCCAAAAGTAATTTTATTATTTGCTGCGTTGTTAACCTCCATTATCATAAAGTAAATCTTTTAGATTGCTGTTAATCATTTGCTTTTAAAGAATTTACAAACAATCTGGTAGCATAACTTATTATCATATCATCGTTAAATTCTTCATCCATCTGATTTATTATCTTTCCAGTTATTACGAAAGAATATAATAGTCCAAAATATGACCTGGAAGTAATTTTCGGATTACTGCATCGAATTATTCCTCTTTGGGATAATTCTTTAAGATATTTAGAAAATTTTTCTGAGATTTTATTTATCCCAAAATCATACATTATTTTTCCTAGATTCGGAAATCTTGAAAAATCGGTTATTACTACTCTTATAAGATTTAATCTATCTTCATCCTTAAACATTTCCATAAATATATGACCTACTTTTTCAAATGTCTCCTCTAAATTTTCATTTGTATACACAATATCAAGATTATCTAAATTCTTTATGATAGCCGGTTCTTGAAATATCGCTGAAAAAAGTTCCTCTTTATTTTTAAAATATTGATATAATATCGACTTTGTAAAACCATATTCTAAAGCTATTTGATCCATGGAAGTAGAGTTATATCCATTTTTTCCAAAAAACGATAATGCTATCTTTAGAATTTCGCTTCGCCTTTTATCATACCTAGGTCTATAGTTCTCCACTTCAGGAATATTTAAACTCTCAAAAAGTTCTTTTTTTCCACGAAAACTTGCATATATAGTACCTACTGAAACTCCTGCACCCTTTGCTATATCAGCGACTTTCGTCTCTTTATATCCCTTTTCAGAAAATATTCCAATTGCAACATCTTTAATTTTATTTATATTGTTTTTTTGCATATCTGTTAATCCTTTACATTATTATTTTTTATTACATTATTCAATATAAACTTTATTATCAATGAAATTCCATATAGCTTCTGCTGAATTTCTTTTTCCATCTATATCTTTAACTTTTTTCTGTAATCTCTTAGCATTTTTTCTATACGAATAATTATTTTGAATAGTTCTAATCGCAACTTGTATATTTGAAGCCCTCCATCTATTAATCGGAATACGTATTCCTGCTCCATTTGCCACTATATTGTCAAGATTAATTTGCTGTTCTGGCTGCATAGCCACCCCAACTATAGGAGTTCCACTTGCAATAGCTGTCTGAACTGTTCCTTGCCCTCCGTGGCATACAACTACATCTACCATAGAATTTATAAGTAGTGCTGGTACAAATTTATCAGTAACATATATGCCATCTAAATTTCCTATACAATCTAAAACTTCACTAATAGAACATACTGATGGTGGAGCTAAAATTAATGCATTCCATTTATAATCTTTAACTGATATTATTGCTTTAATTGCCTCTAATAATTGTTTCTTAGTACCAGAGCTGCCCATAGTACAAAAAAGCTTCAATTCACTTTTATCATCCTGCAGAACTTTCTTAATTAGTGGGTCAACATCTACATTAATTTCATTTGGCGAATACAGTGGTCCTACAATCTTAAAGTTCTCTGGAATTTTTTCTCCCTTATAGAATTCACCTAAATCATTAACAATAGTTAAATCTGCTTCAAGTAAATCAAAAATATTTTTAAGCTTATAATTTCTTAAACCACATAACTCAGCAGCTTTTAAAATGTTACCTTGTTTCACTATTGGAGCTTTTAATTTTAAAGTTTTTGGTATTAACTTTACCAAAGTATGACGCAATGATATAGGTAAATAAGTCAATGCTTTTAGTTGATCTGGGATGTCCTTCATCAAAAAAGATCCAAAAATATCTTCTTGAAGAGGAATAGGTAAGAAACATATACTTGGTATTGATTTGTCAATAATCCTTCGGGCAATGCTTGCAAATGGCCAAAATCCATATATTATCAAATGCGGTTTCAGTTCTTTCAATGCTTTAATTTCACCTTTTAATAAATCTATAGCTAATTCTTCATCTCCAACAAAATTAGTAGTACTAGGTTTTAAATCTGCATGAAAGCCAATCCCTCCTAACTTAGGCTCACATTTATATATTTTAAATCCACTGTTAATTATTTTTTCCTCAAACTTACTTCCATGAGATAAAAATATTATCTCTAAATTTGTTTTTAGAGGACATATATCTCGTATACCTTTTGCAATTTCTAAAGAACGAGTAGCTTCTCCTGCATCTTGAAGTGCAACTGAAACAATAATCTTTAAATAATTATATTTTCTCTTCATTAAACTCCTCCTCTTATAACTTTAAATATACTTTCTGAATATATACTGATCGGTATATATATATTCATTTTATTATATTAATCATAGCATATCAAGATAATAAAGTAAATAAATCCATTTTAATACATTTTAATCGTTATATTATTATTATATATATCCCTCTATAACTTCATATTAAAACTCTTTATTGGATTAATTAATTACCTAACTTAAATTTCCCTAGCACTAATAGCAGTTGGTTATTAAAAATCATACATTCTCTCAAGATTATTCTTAATAAAACTACATCACTTTTCTGAAACTAGAATTCAATGCAATAAAGAGCCGGCTAGGAAGTCTTCATGTGAGTCTTTCATGTAGCTTTACCCTTCTGGTGAATACTAATTTACATATATAGTTATCTTTGAGTATACTAGAATAAGAGTTGTAACCATGTGTCACAATTTAATGGTTATCTAGTAATATATACCTTTGCTAGAGTCATGTTAGAAAATATTTTATTGAAAGCATTCCATAAGATAATTGAAGATTTTTCTTATGCCTCGATTTCTACTATCTGTATATATTTTTACTCGCAATATACCAATTTATTTTATAAAAAAACAGTAGATAGTTTTGTTTTTGCACAAAACCATCTACTGTCCCATTGTCTTACATTAGAATAATAATTTCTAATGTAAGACAGCTTTTTAAATTACTGTACCTTAATGATTAATGAAGTGTATCCTAATACATTTCCTTTACTATCTAACCATTGATAATATTGGGTAATATCTTCTGTTAGTTTAGTCCAACTACCTGCTCCATACATAGCAATTGGAATTGCTTCACGATATACTCCTGTAGCACTTAATGAAGTTGTTGATGCTGTCTTCAAACCATCTAAACTTCCAGCTACTTTCACATTTGTTGCAGCTGTAATTGGCGTAAAGTTCATTCCTACATATGCAAGCTGTGGATTTGTAGATGGAGCAAGTGTTCTTATCTTTTCTAATACAGCTGTATTAGTTATATCTACAACCTTAATATTAACTACACCAGCTTTCAATGAGTCAATTGAAGCTACTTTTTCATATAAATCAGTTAATACATTAACTGCTGCAGTAGTTGTTACTGTTGCATTATTTGCATCAGTAGTTGTTACTAAATACGTAATTGTATCAGAACGTACAAGTGTTGCTTGTGGTTTTGTCCTAATCACATTAACTGCATAATTTCTAGTAGTTCCATCTTCTGCTGTAACAGTATAGGTTACTGTATTTGTGAAATCAACAAATGGTCCATTTATACTTTTTCCAGTAATTGCAGTTGTTGCTACTAAATTATTTACTGGCATTTCTATTGGAGTAACGCCATCTGCTGCCATAACTGTTGGTACAACTACTTTAATAGTTCCACTTGTACTTCCTTCAGTTATTGTGCCTTGATAATCAGTACCACCATAATTTACGCTAAAAGATGTCATTGTTTTTAAAGCACTTAAAGTTCTAGCAATATTGCCTGCTGATATAGTAATTGCTCCTTGTGCTGCTGATGCTGGGTTTGTAGCTCCTATACCATCTGTAGTTGACTTCTTCCTAATATATAACTCTTTACCATCACCAAAGCTTGTATCTGTCAATTCCTTGTAAGTTGTTGTTGATGCAAATGATTTTGCACTAGTCCAGCTTGGAGTATCTCCTGCAGTTACCACACAATATTCATACTGAACATTAGCTTGTAAATTTAATAATTTTATTGTGTTATCCTTAGCTGTTACCTCTGTATTTGGTGCTAAAGTTATACCACTTGGCGCACTTGGTGTACTTATAAAATGTATAGTAGGATTTACAGCTGGTTTTAATGTTGTTGTTCCTTGTGCTGGCGTAAACACTACATTAAGTGTATAAGTAGCTGGCGTTGTTTTAGCTACATTATCATAGTAGTCTTTTAATGCAGCAGCTTTAATTGTTATAACCTTATTAGTTGTATCAACTGAATATTGGTTATTAAGAGTCCATGTAGCTCCATTTAAAGTTACTGATTGAATTCCAGTAGCTTTCTTTGTTCCAGTTCCTAAAGTGTAACTAAAGGTTACATCGCTATTTACTGCTGATGACGTAGCATCAAAAATCACACTTCCACTTGTTGTTACAGTAGGTGCTATAGCTTGACTTACTGTTATTTTCTCTGTGTATATTGTTTTATTATTAAATTTTACTGGCAGCATAAAGCTAGTAATACTTGTTAATTTATATGTTGAGAAGTATCCTGGTGTTGTAATATTATTATCTGCAAATTGACTATAAGGAATATATCCATAAGTACCATCATTATATTTTACTTTTACAACTAAATTGCTAAGGTCTAATAAATCATCTAAAGCATAATTTAATGCAAATCCAGTATCTTTTTTAACTTCTACTAATTCTTGAATATTAGCTGTTTGAGCTTTTTGAACATCTAATGTAGTTGTAACTGTAATATTGCTTGGTAATATATATCCTGCTGGAACTTCAATTACAGCTTCTAAATTATTAACTCCTACTACACTTCCATTGAAGGTAGCGCCATTAGCCAAGCTCCATGCTTTAACATTAGCTGTTACTGTACCTCCTGCGTAATTTAAAGTAACTGTACTTGGAAGTATTCCTGAACTATTTAATAAACCTATATTCATTATATGTTTATCAGTATTTAAAATAATTGAACCAGTTTGAACTACTCCTGTTATTGGTGTTCTTCCATCTGTTTGTGGAGTTTGAACAATTACCTTAACTGTAGGATTTGGCAATACTGCAGTACTAGTATATCCAGTTGGTAAAGCTCCAAGTGTTGCACTTAAAACATAGCTGCTAGCTTGAGTTCCATCAAACGTTCCCGACCATCCAGTTATTGGAATTTCTATTTCTTTTACTGTTCCATCACTTAAGCTGCATGTAACTTTAGCTGTAGTTGGAAGTTTTCCTGATGCTTTTAATAATGCTAAATCTACAATATTTCCTGCATCACTAAGTACTACATCTGTTAGTCTTACATTTGGATCAAATGCAGTTATTTTTCCTCCAGTTGTATTTCCACCTGTGTTTCCACCAGTATTTCCTCCTGTGTTTCCACCATTGTTTCCTCCAGTATCTCCACCTGTACTAGTTTGTCCGCTTATTGTTACATTGTATTTTCCTGTAACCTTAGAGCCATCCTTAGCAGTAGCAACTACTACAACCGTTCCATTTGCAGCTGCTGTTAATACTCCACTGTCACTTATTGTTGCTTTTCCAGTTCCATTTTCTACTGACCATTTTACGTCTGTGTTACTTGCATCAATTGGTGATACCTTTGCACTCATTTTTAGAGTTCCAGCTTGTGTTGATATAGTATTTGAATCACTTGATATCACAATATCTTCTACAAGTACATTATCTGATGAGTTATCATCACCTGAATCTGACACTTCTTCCCATTGTGCATATAATGTAATATTCTTCTTTACAGTAAATGAATCATCTGAATCATAACTGTCACCATCTCCATTTTTCTTAGTGGTCCATTCAACAAACTTATAACCATTCTTTGTAGGAGTATATAAAGTCACCTTTTCACCCTTTTCAATACTCTTTGTTCTAAGATAATCTCCATCATCATCTTTAAAGATAACATCATATTTTATAAGATTTTGTGGATCTCTCGCTACAGTATCTGGGTTATTTGGTGATGAATCATCTTCACCATTTTCAATTAATTGATTAGGAGTATAAGGCATAACTGATTCTCCCGATATGTTATATGCTTTATTAGGTGTTGGAACATTAGTTCCTACAGCAACCCCTGCTTCATCAAAATTGTAATACTTTCCATCTACAACAGCATGTCCTTTTTGCATTGCCCCAGTATCTGATAATAAATAAATATTTCCATTAACTTGGATAACACCTTTTTGCATTATTCCACTACCATCTGCATAATACCATTGACCTTTATCATAAATCCATCCAGTTTGTAGTATTCCTGAATAATCATAAAAATACCAATTGCCACCGCTTTGCTTCCAATACCCACTACTTTGTCCATTCATTTGCTGCCAAGTAGAAAAATCCACTGCTGCTGCATTCGTTGACAAAAAAGTGCCCATTGTTGTTGTAATAACTGCTACTGCAATTATTTTTTTTAAAAAATCACTTTTCATTCAAACTTCCTCCTATGAAAACTTCCATATTATTTACTGTTTACCAACTAGTGATTAGTAATCACTAGTTATTACTTGCTAATTACTAATCAAAATTTTCAGCCTATAATCTCTTTACAACTCTAATTGTAATGGTTAATAAAATAATCTATATGTTAAATAGACATAATATAATTCATATATTTATTTTCGATATATTTCTATATAACTATAGTACTATAAAAAAAAGTTGTATACTAGAATTTTTCTCAAAAAAATCCTCTACATCCATAATTAATGTAGAGGATTCATTATAACTTTAAATAAATTAAACTATTAGCTTAAAGTTCCATCTGAGTTAAACACATATTTTTTTCCATTTATATATCTTGAACCTGTTACCATTATTCCATTAACATTGAAATAATACGTATTACCATCAACGGTAACCCACTCATTTTTCTTCATCTTGCCAGTAGCATCATCTAAATAACACCAGCCGTCAGATGCTTCTGCCCATCCTGTCTTCATTGATCCATCTGAATTTGTATAATACCAGCTTCCATCTGCTCTAAACCATCCTGTTTGCAGTTCTGCTGATGGATCTTTAAAGTAGTACCACTTGTCTCCTAATTGAAGCCAATCAACAGCAGATTGTCCATTGTCTTTTAAATAATGCCATTTATCTTTATATATTTTCCAAGTAGAAGTTGCCATAGCTCCGTCTTCATTGAAGTAATACCAATAATCTTCTATTTTAAGCCAATCTTTAGCCATCTTTCCATCAGCTTTTACATAATAAGTTTTTCCTCCAACATTAACCCATTCCATTTTTTTAACAGTTCCATCTTCTCCAACATAATACTTGTCACCATTGTCTTCAATCCATTGATTATACACTTGATATCCTTTTTTCTTATCAAAGTAACATCTTTTGCCATCAACTATTTGCCAGCCAGTTTCCATTGCACCATCAATTCTATTAAAGTAGTAAGTCTTACCATTGATTTTTTGAACACCCTTTAAACTTACTCCATCTTTATCATAATAATATTTATACCCATCTCTTTTGCCCCAGCCTTTTTCATTGTCAAATCTATCAAAAACTTTATCCCAAGCATCATCTACATCATCACTCTTATCATTAAGTGAATCAGATAAATCATCTATTGAATCACTTAAATCATCTATTGAATCAGTTATTCCAGTAACAATTTTGTTAATTCCACTCTTTTCTATAGCACCATCAACAATTTCTCCTATATTTTCCTTTATATTCGGAACCATAAGATACGAATCATTCTTTATCATATTTGTTACTGCTGCTGTTGTCGTTACAGGTAAATTAAGATCCTCAATTTGTTTTTCTAATAAAGTTTTTTCATATGCTCCAACTACCATATTATATTGATAGTTCTTATTTGATATTGTTGAATTATCTTTAGTCAAAGCTAAACTTAAAATTGAAAAGCTTGTTCCATTTACATCTAATTTATTGCTAAGAGTTCCTTTTAAATCAGTAACTCCACTAAAATCAATAACATTTAACTCTTTATTTACAGTACTTGCTTCTCCTTGCTGCATCTTTAGCATATTATAAACAGGATTATTTATTACATATACCTTGTTATTTGATGAATCAATAACATTAATGCTCATACCATCTCCAATAACTTTAGCACCATTACTTAAATCAATTGCCTTTTTATATAAGCTTGTACCTGTTGTTGGAGTAAACGCTAGCGCTGGAATTGGTGCTAGACTGTTATATTTTGCATTTCTAACATATGCATTATAAGTATTTACACAATATGAACCACCTTTACCTGTAGCGCTTTGTCCTACAGAATTTACTATAGACCCAACTAAGCCTTTAACTACAAAAGCTTGTGCCATAATTGTACCCGAGGCATTTTTCCCAGTATATTGGTATACTGGAATATTTTCAAATCTGCTTTTAATGGCACTTGGCAGTGCATCACTTAATTTTTGTTCCACCGTTGAAGCAATTATTCCTTTTACGATCTCTGTGGACATATTTAACTTAGCTGCCATCTGTGCTGCAACAGCATTTGTAATAGGTTCCTTAAGCTGTGACAAAACTGAAGTTGATATAGTGTTAACTGAATCATCAGATAGTGCATAAGATAAAGTTCCACAGGCTTCATTCACCTTTGAAGTTGCACCTTGTGCTGCAAATATATTACCCATTCCTTGTTCTAAACTATCATTTGCACTTGCCTCTGCCATTGTAATAAGTACATTTCCATCTGGAATTGCAGCTATAATATCTGCTGCTCCTGCTAATTTTACATTATTAACTTGTTTATCTGCATTTATTGCCAATTCATCATTTACTGAAGCATTCGCAATTTTAATAAAACTCGCTGAAATTGGTGCTACCGTACATATACTAGTCGCAATAAGTACCAACGCAACCACTTTATTTATTCTTCGTATCATAATTCATCGCCTCCAAAACATCTAATCATATTATACCATTTATACTGACTAGTTCAAGTTTTTTCATATATAGAATTAAATATTATTAGCCAATTTTGTTTTTAATAATTTTTCATTAATTTGCTGAACTATTAATAACATTTCTCATTAATCATTGACAATAACAGTATATAATGGTAATATAAAAACAAATTTCATGTGAAGTTTGTTTCACATTATCATAAAAAAGAGGTGCACTATAATTGAAGAATAGAGTAAAAGAATTAAGAACTTCAGATAATATGACACAACAGCAACTTTCTGATTTAGTTTCAGTTTCTTCAAGAACAATAATTTCACTTGAAAAAGGACAATACAATCCATCAATCATCTTGGCATATAAGATAGCTCGTGTTTTTAATACTACCATCGAAGATTTATATTGTTTAAAGGAGAATTTAGAAGATGAGAAATATAAAAATATATAACAAGAAAAAATTTTGTAGTGGTATAGTATTTTTGTTATTGTCATTAATTATTATTCCATCTACAATTATACGTTTTAACGATTTAAATACTTTAAGAATTATTAAATATATCATAGCAGATATCCTTTGCGTTTTATTTGGAATAACAGAAATATATAGAAGTTTAAGCAGCAAGTGTACAAAAGAAGATAAAAAAAACTATGATGAGAGAAAATTTTTAGTTGAGATGAAATCCAAAAGTAATGCATTTAATATTACATTTTCAATTTGTCTTATTATTACCCTTGTATGTATGATTGCATTAGCATTAACGAAGAATATTGTATTAGGTGGAATTCTTATTGGGATAGGAAGCGTTACTATAATTATGATGATTGCTGAAATAAGCAGTTGTTTTTATTATGATAAGCGAAATTAATAAAAAATAGGTGGATTATCCACCTATTTTTTATTAAATTGGTATAATCACCATTATTGCATTTGTTATTGCCCAATTTGCCCATTCTGGCATGCCCATGTCTCTAAAGCAACTGTTAAGGAATTCTTCAATACTTCCAGATATGTCTATATATTGATCCATTACTTTCATAAAACCATCTAACTTGAAGTATTTTTTAGCCGAATCTGGAATCTTATTATAAATTTTGTTCCAATTCTTAACTATCCATTTTGCAGCTGTTCTTATAGTAGCTGTAGCCGGATTTCTAAGAATTGCAACTTTGTCTATACTTATATTAGTTGTTTCTGAATCGATTCCTTTGCATAAAATACCAGCAACATAATCGAAATCGTAGCTTTTTCCGTCAATTAAAATTGTATTTTCGTCCAATATTTCAACCTGTGATGCATTTTTAAATTGAGATAAAGTGATAGTTGTACCTTTTTCTGTGTCTTTTTTATCAGAAACTACATTTACTTCGGCAGCTGATGCTGATATTGTTGGAACAATACTGCTTCCAACAATTAATAATAGTGCTAATGCAATAGTTTGTGTTAATTTTTTTCTTTTCATTCTTTAATCCCCCTTTTATAGAATAGTATAGCATTTTTTCTTTATTATGTAAAAATGATTAATTGAATATTTATATTTTAAATTAAAGATTATTTATATATGTTGCAATAATAAATCTGCATCTAAGAACTTGTAATTATAATCAGCTATAAGTAATTCATAAATAATAACAAAAATAGAAGCAGCAATTTAAGTAATCACCACTTCTATTTATTGCAATTCTACACTTTAATTCTTCAGTAAGATTAACCTACTGTTAAAAATTTCAGTGCAAACATATATTAAATATTATTTAAATTTATCCATTGACCATCAAGGAACATCATTCCTGTTTTCATCAGTCCATTTGCGTCAAAGTAATATCTCTTACCATCTATTACTTGCCAGCCTCTTACCATTTTTCCTCCCTCACCTAAATAAAACCATGTTTTACCATTATATAACCAGCCATATTTCATGCTTCCATCATCATTTAAGTAATACTTATTCTTATCATAAGTTGTCCAACCCTTTTGCATTACACCGTGATCATCCATGTAATACCATTTACCTTTATATTCTATCCAGCCTGTTGTCATTTCACCAAAGTTATTGAAGTAGTACCATTTTGCATCATAAGTAGCCCAAGCATTTGTTTTCATAGCACCGCTACCTTCAAGATAGTACCAATATCCTTTATCATAAAACCAACCTGTTTGCATTATTCCATCATTATTTAGATAATAGTATTTTTCACTTACAAATATCCATCCACTTTTACGGTATCCATTGAAATCTAAATAATACCATTGATTATCATATTTAACCCATTGATTCTTGATTTGTATACCTTCCGCATTATAGAAAGTCCATTCGTTACCAACAAGAACCCATTGATTTATTCCTTCTATTTCTCCTCTTATTATACTTAACTTATAGGTAGTAGTTGATTTACCATCCTCTGCTACAACTTGTACTACTGCAAGATTAGCACCTAACTCTAATTTTATATAATCTGATTGCTGACCACTCGCATATTCTTTTCCATTTATTTTAATCTTAGCTTTTTCATTTTGAGCTTTAAATAATATTCTGACTTTTTCAATATTTCTAGCTACTTTAACACTATATGCATAAGTCTCTGGATTAAATCTTGGAGACATAGTTCCATCTGTTACAGAAAGACTGCTTAAGTTAACATTATCCTTAGGATATTTTCGAGTTAAATTTATTGTATAAGTGTTCGTATTGCCTTTACTATCAGTAACTGTTACAGTTATTAAATTTCCACCTTCATCTAAATTAATAGCTCCAGATGTTGCACCACTTGGAATCTTAACATCATTAACTTTAATAGTTGCTGCTGCATCTTCTGCTGTTGCTCTTACAGTTATTGATGAAACAGTATTTTCAACTGCTGCAGTATATTCATAAATTTCCTTATTAAATGCTGGATTTAAAGTTCCACTGCTAAGTGTTAAAGAAGAAAGATTTGCACTCCTAAATTTTTCTGTTCTAACTACATTTATTGTATAAGTTAAACTTTCATCTTCCTTAGTTGTAACTGTAACAGAAATCTTATTTGTTCCCTCTGAAAGAGAAATTTCACTACTTTTCTTACCACTCTTTACAACATATTTCCCAATTTTAATTGTAGATGAATTATCTACAGAAGTTGGAGTGAATGCTATAGTTGTTTGAGTTGTAGGTACAGTTATAGTATAGTTTACAGTATTTCCATCAAATGCTGGACTTAAACTTCCTACAGAAGGGACTAAAGATTTTAATAAAGCCTGTCCTTTTTTGTTTATTATCAAGTTATATTCTTTAGTAGCATTATTATGGGTTATTGATATAGTTATATAATTTTCTCCACCAACTAAATCAATTTCTGAGCCAGCAGCTTTTCCATTAATTTTAACACCTTCTGTCATAATGTATGAGCCACTTATTAAATTGATTTTTGCCTTAACTATATTTATTGGTACATCGTCTGTTCTATAATATCCATCTGAATCCTTCTCATTATAGCTAATGCTTGAAGGCGTTTTTTTTCCATCAGTATCAGTATAAGTGATATCTATAGTATCAAATTGAAATAGTGATTCCATATCATATTTCATATCAATTGAATATGTATTCTTAATTGTACCATCTAAACTTTCAACCGATATTACAAAAGTAAAATTACTATATTCTTTTATTGCATATTGATATTTAGTTGTATTATTGCTACCAGTTCCTTTAGTTTGAGTTAAAGAAGATGGATAAGTAACATTTGTAACTTTATATCCTGTATTACCTTCTATAGAAAAAGATTTTGTAGCAAGATTGATTTTTTCATAAGTTAGTTTGCCACTTACCGAATCCACTATAACCTCTTTATTAGGTTCAAGATCAGATTTAAGTATTATTTGTTCGGCAAAAGTTTTATCTGACGTTTGTGTAGCCGCCTTAGCTACTTTCACATTTGCTGACTGCACTCCTCCTAACAGCATAGTAAGTAACAATAAATATGAAATTATTTTTCTTAACGCAAATTGTGTCTTCATGTCCCATACATCCTCCCAAAAATTGTTTTATTATATATAATAGCCCTATTATTTATATAGGATTTCACTTTATTAAAGTTTTATTAGATTTACACTTCATAAATTATGTAATAATAACTCTTAATAATTATAATATAAGTTCTAAATTAATTTACTATAATTAAAGCAATGTAGAGTAACTAAATATATAGTTTATTTATTGGAATATATATAATTATTTACTTTTAACAAGTATATAATAACATTATTATGAAATCTTTTCAAAGATATATTTTACTTGTAAAAACTTACTAATTACATTAATACTCCTTGATTTCAAAATATAAATCTCATAGTAATCTATTATAATATACAATAACTTCTTATATTATGAGTACTTTTTTATTAGACAAATGAAATCCATTGGGAAATTACAAAAAATTTCCCAATGGATTTTTAATTAAAATTTACTGAACCATCTTTATTAAAATTATAAATATATCCATCAATAGTTCTAGTAGTCGTTCTCATTGTTCCATCTTCATCTAAGTAGTAATATTTGTCATCCTTATATAACCATCCACATCTCATATTTCCAACATAATTTAAATAGTACCAGTTATTATTATAATAAAACCACTCTCCAGATTTCATACTTCCATCAGAATTTAGGAAATACCATCCATTATTATCTTTAATCCATCCTGTTTCCATATGTCCATCTTCACTTAAATAGTACCATTTCCTGCCATCAAGTATCCAGCCTGTCTGCATAGCTCCACTTGAATCCAAATAGTACCACTCACCTTTGCTTACTATCCATCCTGTTGACATTCCTCCATCTACTCTTAAAGAATACCATTTGCCTTCATGTTTAATCCATCCACTTTTTCTTGCACCATCTGAACCAAAAAAATACCATTCATCATCATCAAATACCCAGCCTGTTTGCATATGCCCATTTGAATTTAAATAATAAGTCTTTCCATCCTCTTCAAACCAGCCTGTTTGCATATTTCCACGGCTATTAAAATGAAAATAACTTTTATATTTATTATCATAAAACCAAGTATTCTTTAAACTTACACCAAATTCATCATTATATCGCCATCTCCCATAGATTAAAACCCACTGGTTAGGTTTAAGTACCTTCTCGATTGAATCTTCAACATTTGGTGATACTGGTATTCCTAAATATAGATTTAAAGTATAAGCTCCTACTCTTTCAGTATCTTCATCTTTAAAACTAATATTTAGATTATATTTTCCTATACCTTTTTTAAATTTTAACTTAATCGTATTATTTTCATTTAACTCTGTATCATTTACAAAAATAGAATATCTTCCTTTTCCAGGTATGATTTCAAGCTCCACTAATTCTGTGTCTTCATCTAATTCTACACTATATACACTGTTAGTTTTATTAAAGCCAATAGTTTTACCATTTATATTAATATCCTGCAAATAAACAGCCTTGTGTCCACCCCTATATACATAAACACTATAGGTAGTTGTACTTTTAGTCCTGTCATCAATAACTTCTATATCTATTGTATTTCTACCTTTTTCTAATTTTAAATTTTCCTTATAATAATCTTCTTTCGTTACTACTTGTCCATTTATTTTCACTGTGTCTAGTGGATCTTCCGGCTTAGCTTTAACAAATATCTCATCTGTATTTTCATCTAAATCTAAAATATAAGAATATCTACCTTCATAAAAATTTATATCAGCGCCTTCACTTAAATATATATCCGTTAAAGAAGGCTTATATTCTGCATACGCTTTCTTTAATGTAAAATTTAAACAATTAGGTGCTCCTGCGGAAAAAGCTGCTAAAATAAATATTCCTGCAATTATATTTCTGATATTTTTACTCATATTTCGCCCCCTTTATCCTCACGCCCAGTATTATTTCAGATTAAAACATCATTAGCAAAATCCAAACTTCCAAATTATCACTATATTATAATAATGTTATCATCTTAATACTTTACTGTAAATGTAGATTTGACACGAAAATTCTTAATTTTATATTAAATTTTCCTATAATAAAATTAAGTTTTTGTGAACTCACATTAATTTTTTAGCTAATGATTTCTAAATTAAAGTCATTATTCCCAACCTAAAAGCCTTTTTTCTAATTCCTTATAATCATAATCTCTAGGCTCAAAATTATTAAAATAAAAAAGCTTACGTCTTTTTGCTCCACCAATAAAATTGCCATTCGAACATGACTTCTCTTCTGGATAACCTTCCCTGCTCCAATTTTCTAATATCCCGTTTATATAAGTCATCCTTGGTTTATTAGCTTCAACAGCCTTATCAATAGCCAATTTTACATTTCTGACACCATGATCAGATACTGCTAGTTTAACTGCAGCCAAAGTTACACCTATGAATTTAACCTCTATAGTTTTAGTGTATGAAATTATTTCATCAGCACTCTCTAAACCTCTTTTCCTATGATTTTCAAAGACATAATCGTCCTTCATTTCTGCTTCTCTTTCCGTCCTATTTTTACTAAAGCACTCAATCTTTATTACTTCCTTTTTTCCAGTATCTATCTGACCATCAGTTGCATTGCACCTCTCACTATTCTTCTTAATCTCTATCACATTCTCATCCTTATTATTTATCTCACCCTTCTCCTCTATTTCCATCTTTATCTCTTTCTTATTCTCTATCTCATCCTTCCCCTCTATTTCTATCTTTATCGCTTTCTCATTCTCTATCTTACTCTTCTTCTCTACTTCTATCTTTATCTCATTCTTATTCTCTATCTCACTCTTCTTCTGTTCCGTTACATCAGCGTTACATTTATTTTTCTCTCTATATTTCTCAACACGCTTTCTAGTTTGTTCTCTTATTTTTTCTAGCCCCTCAATATTTTGGTGCTTTTCCCAATTTAAAATTTTTATAAAATTGCTATCATTAACTTCAATCATCCTTAAATCCACTAAAATTTTTAGAGCAGCCTCAATTTGTTCTATTGGCCTGTTGAAAATTACTGAAAGCATCTCTTTGGTGTATGGCATATTTTCAGCTAAAAATATATCTCCTTTAGAATTATTTTTCCCTGCTTGAATTATTAATCTTATCCAAATATAAAAAATAACATCTCTATTTTCCATTCCATCTATTAACTTCATTTTTTCATCATCATTAATACCTACCCATAATTTAACCCATTTAACCCTGCTCATACCTATACCTCCCATACCTTTCAATTTATAATTTATAACATACAATTAAAAATTTGTGATTTATCCCTCTTCTATTTTGAATTGTCAATTGATAATAATTAATTTTCAATCTAAATTCTATTCTCATCAATTTTTAATTATAAAATTCTAATGCATTCATTAATTTTTAATTCTCAGTTCCTCATGCACTCATTAATTTTCAATTCTACTTGGGTGGAATTTTACTTAATACATTTTTAATCCAAAAATCTTTTTCTATTTCTACTATCATATTAATTATCTTTTCATCTCTAACAACTTCCTTATATACAAATCTTTTGTTTCCAATAAGTGCTGCTATATAACACTTTTCCGCCTTAAAAACCCTCATACAATGTTGCGCTTCAAGGACATAATTAGCTGGAAGGTCTCCTCCATTCCATTCCTTAATAAGAAAGGAATTTCCTGGTTTACACATTAAAATTGCATTTTCCCCTACAACCTTTCTATCAACCTCTCCAACTATATATTCATATTCCTCATCTATTAATTGTTTATTTTCCTTTCTCACCTTTTTATTACTTCTAAGTGAAAATTCTTGAGCAATAATTTCCTTTAAAGTAGAATCCCAATAGCTGGCTTCACTATTAATTTGTAATTCCCCTTCTTTTTTTATTTTCTTATTGAAGTGCAGCTTATCAAAATACACTTCATTAATACTTTTATTTTTACTTACACCCATTATTGCTCCAATATCTAAACCGTCAATTCCGTTTTTTCTTTCCTTCACCCCATTATTTTTCGCCATTTTTATTTATCTCCTTTTAATTTTATCCAATAAATACAATAATATTTTTAAACATCCTATTAATGCCACTCACGACTAAAACATCACGAGTGGCAATTTTTATCTTTTATCTAATAAACTCTTCAACCTCTTGAGACGTTCCAAAAATAGTTTCTACATCAACTCCAAGGACTGATGCTATTATTTTTTTGTTCTTATCCCTAGGAACTACTTTTCCATGTTCCCAATCTGACCAGCATTTTTCAGTTGTAATGCTTTTTTCAGCTGCTTCTCTAATTGTTAAATTATTTTGTCGTCTTAAAAATTTTATCCTTTCATGGGATTCGTTTTCCAGAAATTTTTCATGTAGCTTTTCCAAAATATTAATCATGCTTACATTTGCCTCCTAAATTTTTATATTTTTCTACGATTATGAATATCTTCTACATTTAAATTTTACATCCTTTACCTTTATATTCCAACCAAATTTTCTCTTAAATTTTACTATTTTTAATTAATACCTTTATCTATATATGTTTTTTGTTATATTTAATAACTTTTACATATAAAAAGACATTAAACATATAGTTTGAAGCATTTTTCTATTTTTTTCTTATATTATATGTTAAATTTTTCCTGTAGCCATATATATCAAATAAAATATGGATTAAACCTATTTACTATTTAAGCATGGAGGTGTTTCTTTATGAATTTTAATGAAATTGAAGCTTTGGTTGCCAGTGCAAAAGCTGAAAACAAATTATCAAAGGAAAAATTAGCAGAAGAATTTAAACCCTTTATAATAAATCTTTCTAATAAAACTTTTATAAACGGATATGACAGACAAGATATACAAAATGAATGTTATAGAATCCTATTTAAATGTGTTTCTATTTATAATTTAGAAAAACATAGATTTGTAGCTTATGCTACTAATGGAATAAAAAACAGCATTAATGATTTGATAACAAAGAGCGTAAATAGGAGCTCTTCTGAAGGTTGTGAAGCACTAATATTATCAGATAACCTAGAGCATACACTTCCATCTACAGCAGCTGCTTTAGATGATTTGCTCTGCAACAAAGCAAATTCAGAATTATTAAAACAATCCTTTAACAATTTAACAGAGGATGAAAAAGAGTTAATAATTTTCGTTTATTTTAAAAACAATCCTTTAAAGACATATGCTTATTGGAAAAATATGTGTTATTCCACTGCTACTAAAAAGAAGAAAACTATTTTAAATAAAATGAAACAACATTTAAGCATTTCTTATGAATGTTAATTGATGAATTATTCTAAGGAAACCCATATATTTATTTTAGCTAAGAACTAATTGAATTCTTGACTAATAAATAGGAAGCTAATTAAATTCCTAACTAAATAAGCAGGACACTGATTAATTTCTCAGCTAATAAATATAAGGAGGCGATTTTTATGACCATTAATGAATTAATAGGACTTATAGGAAATGTTGGTTTTCCTGTGGCTGTCAGTGCATATTTACTGATTCGTTTAGAAAAACAAATAGATTCTTTATCTAGCTCTATTAACAAACTCAATAACATAATATCAGCAAAAATCGGTATGGTTATTGATAACACCAGTGAAAACATGGATTCTAAAAAAATTTCATAAAAATTTTAATTTTCCATGTTAATTTTCTAAAATACCCATATATACTTTATGACTCAAACGAAAGGAGGTGAAAAATATGGCTATTAATAACGTTGTAACTGATACTTCACTTAATATTGAAGTTCAAAAAGGAATCGACAAAAGCGGTGATCCAATCTACTCAAAAAAAACCTTCTCAAACTTAAGAAATGATGTAGATTCACAAAGTGCTTACGATGTAGCAGATGCTATTAAAGGTGTTTTAGAAGCAAATTCTAGAAATGTATCTTTAACTGTAGCTTCTGACTTAATCAAAGCTTAAACCATTTAATCCTTGCACTGAAGGTTAATTCATAACACCATGTATGGTTATGATTGACTTTAGGTGCAAAATAACACTTGCAATGAATAGTACTCCATAGACAAGCTGCTTTCAATTACCCATAGAAAACTGCTTTCAAACTTCTCTACCTCCCCTGACTATTCACTGCTCATTATAAAATTGAAAGGAGGTGAAGCTTAATGGAATATGTATTAACAATGGTTTTTGTAACTGCAAAAGGTGTTAAATCTACACTCAGCATAACTGGTGTTAAGTCTACATTAACTCAAGCTGAAGCTAATACTCTAATGGACACTATTATTACTAAAAACATTTTTCTTACAACAACAGGAGCTTTAGTTTCAAAGAGTGAAGCTAAATTAACTGAAAGAAAGATCACTAAATTTGATGTGGCTTAGAGTGAATAATAAAAAGATGAGACAATGATTGTATTGCCTCATCTTTTTTTAATTTTAGGATTTAAAAACTATTTGACCCTTAATCTTTATTTCTCTCTATTCCCGCTTTAATATTTAGTTAAATATTAAAGCGAGCTTTTATCTTTAGTTTTGTAGTGTGAGCCAAGAAAGAGCAAACAAACTTGACTCATACTTCATTACTTTAAGTTTTTAGTAAAACATTTTAAGCTTATTTTATTATCGATGTAGATTCTGTTTATCTACTTACCCATAGGATAAGTCATTCACACCAAATCAAAGATTTGGAATCCTACTTTGCCCAAGCTCCTGATGCACCTAATCTGTATCCATCAACAACTGTGTTAGCAAGCATAGCTCCTGATCCATTTAAGTAGTACCAAGTTCCATTATCATTTAACCAACCAGTTTTCATTGCTCCTGATCCTGATAAGTAGTACCAAGTTCCGTTATCATTTAACCAACCAGTTTTCATTGCTCCTGATCCTGCTAAATAGTACCAAGTTCCGTTATCATTTAACCAACCAGTTTTCATCGCTCCTGATCCTGATAAGTAGTACCAAGTTCCATTATCATTGTACCAACCAGTAGCCATGATTCCATCAGCTTTGATCATGTACCAAACTCCACCATCATTAACCCATTGTCCTTTTATTTGGCTTCCACTAGCATTGTAGAATGTCCATCCTGCTGCTGTTTGAACCCATCCTTTATTTTCTACTGGAGTTTCTGGAATTGTAGTATCATCCTTGTCCACTACTGCGTAAACATCTTCTCCTTCTTCCCAAGCTATTAAACTATCTGCATCATATACTTCTAAAGTATCCATTGCTCTATCACAGTCGTAAACAGCTTTGAATTCTGTTCCATCAAATTTAAGGATTTTTCCTTTATTTAATGCCCAAGTGTTACCATCAACATCTATTGATACAGCATTTTCTCCCATAATATCTTGATCTTCATTAACGTCTTGTTCTACTAAATAAGCATCTAATTTAGTACTTGCATCTTTTAATGTAACTTTGTCCTTCTTTAATTTTAATGTAGTTACGCTAACGCTTGTACTATCTGAATTCTTCTTAGTAACATAGATAACTCCATTTATTACTCTGAAATCAGCATTAGTAATGTCACCTAAAGTTGTAGCTGCATCATCTGCATCATCTGAATCAAAAGCAGATGTTATTTCATATGAAGCTACAGTGTTTGGAAGATAAGCATCATCTTCTTCTGTTCCTTGAGCTTTAGAAATCTTTTGAAGATAAGTTGCTGATGAAGTTGTAGTAGCGTTTGTAACATTAACGTCTACTATTCTATAGATATACTCACTATCTTGAGCAATTGTTTTAGCATCAACTAAGTCTACAGTAATATTAAAGTCTTTGTTTGTTTTACCAAATTCTTCAACTTTAACCATTCTAGTTCCGTTAGATACATATATATTTGCTGTAACATCAGTATCAATATACTTTCCAGCTTCATTTACATATCCACTATGAGTTGATGATGCTCCTGTAGTTACATATGAGTACCAAACTTCTCCAAAACTTCCTTTTGAGATTTGATCTAAAGTAATATCATTTGTTGAATTAACTTTACCATATCTATCAGTTTTGCTTAAAGTTGATTTTAATTTAGATTTTGTAGTATCTATTCTGTCTTCTGTAGTTTCATCTTCTAAAACTTTTCCAGTTGATAAATCAACTAAATATTCGTCTGAAGAATCTTCAATTTTAGCATACTTTGTCCCATATTTAGACATATCTGTTGAATCTATGTCTTCTAATAACTTATCACTAGTTCCATTGTTGTAATAGACACCAGTTTCATCAGTATCAGCTTTATATCCATTAAAGATATATCCGCCATCGAAAGCTATTGCTTGTTCAATAGTTCCGTCTTTAGTTTCTAATAATGTTGCTGCATTAGCACTAGTTGCAGGAACTAATGAAATAACTGCTGCTGCTGCTAATAACAAAGATGTAGCTTTGCTTACTCTTTTTATCATTTGTATATTCCTCCTAAAGTTTTATCTTTTGTTTTTTTCTGCTATAAGTGTTTTTCATTCTTCTTACAAGAATTATTATACCAAGTCAGTTCGATATTGTCTACGTCTTTTTATCATAATTTGTATTTTTTTGTCGCTTTTTCTTGTATTTTTTGAATAAAAATGTTGTTATTTAGTGAATGTTATTCTTATATTGTAAATTTTAGTATCACCTTTCCAATCTATAGTAATAAAAAAGAAATGCGGTTATTATTCCCTCTCTACTTTCAGTAGAATTTTTTTCAAAACTTCTTTTTTCTAATTTAATAAAGGCGTTGTCCTAAGGATAATTTAATAAGATTCTGATTCTTCAAAATCCTATACTCTATCTTGCACAAGGAATAAAAATTCTCTAATTCCTTATACAATAAAAAGAGGTACTGCAAAACTACACTTAAAATAGTCTTTGCAATACCTCAATTATCTATAATTTAATTATCTTATAGATTCCTAGAGTCTTCTTCTCTTAATTATTTAATCCATGCCCCACTTGGTCCTAATTTGTAACCACCAACTATTGTATTTGAAAGCATTGCTCCGCTTTCATTGCAGTAATACCAAGTTCCATTGTCATTAATCCAGCCTGTCTTCATAATTCCAGAATCATCTAAGAAATACCAAGTTCCATTACTGTTAATCCATCCAGTCCTCATAGCTCCAGAACCATCTAGGAAATACCATTTCCCATCAAGTTGTTTCCAACCTATAACCATAATTCCATCAGTTTCTAAGTAATACTTGGCTCCATTATTATTTAACCAGCCTTTATACTTTGTTCCGTCTGCATTATTATAGCTCCATCTGCCATTTGAATCTTTTACCCATCCAGCCGTTACGGTTGTATTGTTTTGATTAGGATCTACCACTGGCTCTTCTGTTTTTGTTTTGTTACCAACTATTGAATAAATCTCATCTTCTGAATTCCAAATAACTAAATTAGCTTTGTCATAAACTGATAAATTTTTATATTCTTTATCTAAGTCATAGATTTTTTCAAAATCTTCGTTATTATCAAATTTATAAATATTGTCGTCTGATAATGCCCATAAGTTACCCTCTGCATCAATATCAACTGAATTTTCTTCATCTTGAAGTACTACATGGTCATTATCGCCCTTTTCAACATAGTAAACCGAACCCTTAGATTTTAAATTAACTAATTCGGCTTCAATTTCACTTCCACTAATTTTATAATTTATAATTTTGCCATCAACTACTGTGAAAGCTGTTTCTTCATCATTTAGCAAGTCTACTTTTTTACCATCTTTATCTGAAAGTGCATAAGTAGATGTACTTTTAGCAGCCTTAATTCCATCAACTTTTTTAGAAGCTTGCTCTTTTGAGATGACTTGAAGTGCATCAAAGTCTACAGTTGTTTTATCAGAATTTACAACAAAACTTGTAGCTTTTGTTTCAGCTTCTACTCCATTAACTTCTTTTATAGTTACTCCACTTTTAGTAGATTTAATAGTAATTTTAGCCAATCTATAAATATTATTAGAGTCTTGTCCTATAACTTTAGAATCAGTAACACTTGCTCTTACACCTTCATCATCATCACTTGTGTTTGTAACACTTGCTGTCTTACCATTGCTTAATTTAACTTTAATTTTTCCTATATTATAATCAGCATCAATATACTTACCATTTTTATCTGTGTAAACTACAAATTTATCTACTCCATCATTTATCGCATCATCAACTTTTTTTGCCTTATATTCAGCATAATACCAATCTTCACCAAACTTATGATTTTGAAGTTTTACTACATCCTTAATGTCTTTTACATCATCCTCATTATATCTTCCATCGTTATCAGCTTTTACTTTACTTCTTAGGTTTACTGAAACCTCATCTAATTCTTTTTCTTCTACTTTATCATCAGTTACCTTACCTGTTGATAAGTCTACATAATAATCTCCATCTTCAACTTCAACATATTTTGATCCATATATTTCAGCCTTATCTTCAGCATCTATATTTTTTAATTTAGAATAATTTCCATCACTTAAATAATAAGCTTCATTATCTTTTCCTTTAGGTTCCCCACCTATGTAGAATTTACCATCCTTATAAGCTATGGCATTATAAAATTCTCCATCTTGGGACTTTAATTTTTCTAAACTTGCAGCACTTACACCAGTTGGTGCTATTGATATTACTGCAGCAACAGCTACTAATAAAGCTGTTATTTTGTTTGCTCTCTTAAACATATCTTTTCCCCCTAAATTTTCGTATAAATAACTACCCTTATATTATAGCACATTTTGACAATTTCAATTATTATAATATACTTAATTTTTGCTATTATAGCTAAAATTAACCCATATACTATATTACTTGTTTAAAAACTATCTTTTAAATCAATTTCCTCTGATCCAAATAATAAAATATTTTGAGTTTTATTTGAATATTCTTTTACTGAATTAGTAAATCCACTTTTGGAGAAACAACTATAATAAATTGACAATTTGCATTATTAATTAATTATATATTTCTTACAATAATATTACGTAAACAATTACTTAACATTATTCGTGTTAAAATATATATTGTAATTAATAATATACAGTTTGCAATCGATGAAAATTTCTTTTGATTTTTTTAATAAAATATTTATTAGATACTTTATTAAAAGTAAAATTCAAAAGAAAAAATTAATTTTCACAATGTAATTGTCGCTGTTAATTTTAAATTACTAATTGAAATATTTGGTAAATACCAAATTACTGAAGTGCAAATTGGAGGAATAAAGTATGAAAAAGAAAATTATTAGCTTATTATTAGTCGCAGCAATTAGTTCAACTGCATTAATTTCTTGCGGAAATGCAAAAACTAATGAAACTTCAAAGGATCAAAAACCTGAAACTGAACAAACTTCACCATCAGAAAACGATTCTAATAATAATGATTCTAGTAATAAAGATTCTAATATATCAGGTGAAAATAATAAACCAACTGTAGAAGTTAATAAAATTGCAACCATATCTGATTTTAAAGATAAAGATAAAACTGCTGTTGAAAAAATTTTAGGTAAGGCAGTTAGTGAAGATGATACTAAGTCTGTCTATGAAAAAGAAAATTATACTTTTGAAGTTACTTATTCTGATTCAAAATCTAAAACCTTAAAAATAATTCCTAAAATAGAAATGAAATTTCCAGCTGACGCTTTTAATATACTTAAATTAGTAGGTATTGATGCAGGTCAATCAGATAAACTAACTCCTGCTGGCATCGAATGGAATGATAAATTTGATGTTTTAAAAGTAACTGTAGCTTCTAACAACGAACCTGATGGAAAAATTAAATTTGCTGAAATATTGTTTAATTAACAAATTTATAATGTACAGGGACAGTAGATAGTTTTGTGTAAAAACAAAACTATCTACTGTCCCGATAAATATTCTATTGTAATAAATTCGTGGTATAACAATTTGAACCAGTTATCAACATTTTTAGTTTCTCACCTAAAATACGAAAAATGATTTATACCACTAATACGCTAGAAGGATTTAATAGGCAAACCCGTAAATATACTAAGGTAAGAACTATATTCCCAGCAGATCAATCTTTAATCAAATGTGTATATTTAGCGACTATGGAAATTATAGAAAAATGGACTCAACCGACACCAAATTGAGGTAGAACTTTAGCAGAATTATCAATAATATTCGCTGAACAATTAAATGATGAACTAGATTAACAGCTTGTACTTTTTTGTAAAATCTATGTATAATATTTGATTTATTACTAATACTATAAGTAAATGTAAAACATATTTTTAGTATTTACTAAAAATAAAAAAATATTACCAGAAAACAAAATTTCCAGTAATATTTTAATGATAAATTTATTAATAACACAAAACTATCTAGAGTCCCTAAATGACCACTTACTTTCTCCTGCTGCCCTTTCTACATTTTCATAAGATAACCATTTAGTTTTAAAGCCAACCCATCCAAATATACCTTTTGAAAATCTATTACTTTCCTTTATTTCTAAAATAGCATTAACCATTGTTCCATTCATAAGCCTAAAATCTCTAGCTCCATCTACTATATCAACCTTAGATATTTTATTTATTAACTTATAAAAACATCTTGCAAAAAACGATCTAATTGGTGGTTCACCTTTTCTGTCTCTTCTCCTGGTTGCGATGCAGTCATATTTTTCACTAATCATGGTTTTATACATCTCTATTAACAATTCTGGAGGGTCTTGCAAGTCAGCATCCATAACTGCTACATAATCTCCTGTTGAATATTCAAGTCCTGCATATAAAGCTGATTCTTTTCCAAAATTCCTGCTTAATGATATATATTTTATTCTATTATCATTATTTGCATAGCCTATTAAAATTTCTAACGTTTTATCATTAGAACCATCATCTATAAAAATCAACTCAAACTTTACTCTATCCATTGTTTGAGTCACTTTATTTATGGCTTCATAAAAAAGTGGTAATTATTTTTCTTCGTAATAACATGGTACTACCACTGATATTGTGTTCATTCATGCTCTACTATTATATACATCTAATATTAAATCAAAGTAATTACCTGCTTTCAAAATCTAAAACTTAACTTGTCCATACTCTTAAATAAAAGCAAAGTAAAATATCAATTCTATTATTCCAATTTATATTCAAAGAAATATCTAAGCATGCTTAAATCTAAAGTCTTACCGAAGCTCCTTGGTCTTGACGTTAATATTATATCAGCCCCATTTGCTACAAATAATCTAATGAGTCAGCATATATATCAATATTCTTCTTTTTATTATATATCATGGCCAATTTAATTAAAACAAAAACAGATAAGATATTATTTAATTCAATCTTACCTGTTATCTTTTTCTAATGTCTCTATCATCAAATGGTGCTATTTCATTCTAATATTTTATTAACTTTACTTTCTTGTATATTACACTCTTTAGCAATCTCGCTTTTTGTATATCCTGCATTTGAAAGTTTGAATACCTTTTTAGTTAATTCAATGCCTTTTTCTTCCCCTATTTCTTCCCCTTCTTCTCTACCCTTTTCTCTGCCTTCTTCTCTACCTTCTTTTCTTGCCTTTTCTTTCCATTCATCAAGTATAAAAGCATTTCTTGCAACCATAAGTTCAACCTCCCTTTTCTCAGCTTCTAATATCTTTATAGCTGATTCAGCTAAAGAATCAACTACAGTGTTTTTAATCCAGTTCTTAATTGCTTTTATTTCTGTATCGCTAAGTGAGTTAAAATATAAAGCTATAACTTTAATTCTCTCTAGAAACTCTAATGCATCCATCTTTTGATCTAATAAAAATATTGCTGCTGTGACATTTTTTATATCTATAAGTTTATTTTTTTTAAATTTTTCATCATTACTTATATCAAATACATCATATGAAAAATTTAATATATTATTACTAAAAAGTTCTTCATTATAAATCATTTTTCTAAATTCTCTTGGTACATCCCAAATCTCTTCACCATTATACAAAACAATAGGTATTACAGCTGGAATTTTTATATTCTTATCATACTTTTTATGCTTTGCATTTACTGCATGCTCACGAAGTATTTCGCACATATAAAATAATAGCCTTAGTGGCATTCTATAATCCACACTTGATTGAAATTCCATCAAAATGTAAAAGAATACCTCGTTATTATTTATATTTGCTTTATAAACAATATCTGCTTCTGTCTCTTCATAATCAGATGTAATATATGATTTATTAATTAAAGTTAAATCTTCTGATTTTAAATGTTCAACCCATGAAGCATTGCTAAGTGTTTTAAATAAATCTATGGCAATTTCTTTTTTAGAGTATAAATCCTTATAGCTTTTATCATGTATATGATGCATATGCTTTTTATATTTTTCTTTATCATCCATTAAATTTTTACTTCCTCATTATAATAAAAAAATAGCTACTACTGCACTATTTCTTTATGTATTTATCTTTAGTTTAATTCTTAACATTATTATAATTGATTATTCAATGCAATTCAAGGTACGATTCTTTATTAAAATAACCTAGCTTGGTATTAGTACATTTGACAGTGGACAATTTAAAATTATGGTTGAACCTCAAGCTTTCTTCTAAATTTATTTTTGAAAATCCCATAGGCTTTTCTTCCCTAATTGTTCCTTGTCAATCTTTAATTGTTAATTTATTTTAATCAGTTTTCATAATTAATTTAATTATTTAAATACTGCTTTTCCTTTGCTGGAATTCCTGTAATTGAATTAATGCCATAATAATTACATACTGCTTTATTAGCATAATGATTTGGATCTGTTGTAATATCACTTAAGCCATGCATTGCATCATGACCAGCTAATAGCGGATATTTATGTGATATTATAGGCACAGAAACGTCTAAATTTCCTTTAGCTTTTTCATTTAATATATATTGCTTACGCTGATTAGTTTGAACCATTATTTCATAAGTAGAAATAGTAGTATCAAGGTACATAACTATGAAATTACATGAAGCAAATATGATTACAGCTAACACCAATCTTCTAAGCATTAAAATTGTATTTTTATCAACATTTACAGCTTTAAAATCAAATTTATCATAAAGTATTCCAATTGATATTATAAGGAACACTACAACGCTAAACCAAGTTCGCTCAGGTGAGATTGGCGATGCAATCATGCAGTAAGCAGCTCCTAAGGAAGCTATAATAAATATAGCAGCTTGATATATAGAATTATTCTTCTTTAAATCAAAATATCTTTTTCCTATGAAAAATACAATAGATAAAATTATAAAAATTACAAATAAATAAGCTACCCAAAAATAAGTTATCATAAAAATTCTAAAAATAATCGATGTATTTACAGCTGATTGTTCAACTGCTTTTCTAACAAAATTTCCTGGTGCTCCAATAAGTAATGCATATCCGATTAAACTACCAATATATCCACTGATTATGTATGTTGATATCTTAATGTTATTAAAATAATAATATACAAGATATAACGTCAATATAACCAACATCCCAGCACTACCATTCTCACTAGACCAGCCTGCTAAAATTCCAACTATACAGATTATGAAAGTATTAATTAAATTATTTTTTATTACCTCTTGGTTAATTGAGTATTTTCTAAAAATTAATATGATTATTAAAATTGGAGTAATCGCCCATAAATAATTACACGCTCCAGAAATCCAAAACATAACTTGCCCATAATCTTGAACAAAAAACCAAAGCAAAAGATTAATTCCAATATATAAAGAAACCTTTATCTTTTTAGTTTCAATGCATATATGATATATGAGTAAGGTATTAATTATATAAATAATAGTATTAAAGATATTAAAAATTGGTTTTCCAGCTAAAGTGAATAATTGATTATAAAATTCACCACCAATTCTTCCTCGCCAATTAAAATAGAAGTTATACATAGATAATAAAATATCCTTCAGATTTTCAATACGCGTTCCAGTTCCACTAATATATCCCCAGGCATAATCATCTGCAATTAGTGGAGTTAAGCAATTTAAAATATACATAGCTGCTGCAAAAAATATAATTGTAGCAATAAATAGAGTCTTTCTGATTGAGAATTTGATAAAATAGTTATTTTCTATTTTATTATATTTTGAATAGAGTTTTTCTTGTGCATTGGTAAAAAAGTTAGTAATGGTCATTTTCATAATTATATTTTCTTATGCTGTCTGTAATAATTTCAATATACCTTCTCCAAATTTCCCCATGCAGCTTTCAGTTTTTATCCTTCCTCTAGATAACTTTTTATATTTTCTTTTAGCTTCTTGGCCCAATACTTTTATCCATATGTCCTAAAACTTTATATAGATCTGATTTATAAAAGCTTCCGTTCTTAACTAAATAATTTTTTACTTAGTTCTACTTATAGTCTACTACTTTATAATAATGACACATTTCACTACATATGGCATTGAAATATAAAAACTTAATTTATATTATTAACTCAAAGAGTTAATATTCCTACTTAGTTTTTGTAATAGTAAATGTATCATCTATTTTCTCCCCTGTATCTGCTCGATACGTATTTATTGTAAAGGTTATATCATTAACATCAATAATAGAATATGTAGGTACATTTCCCTGATATCTAAATGCTACGTATACTTGCTTTTTAGTTGCTAGACCATAAAATTTGCTACCTGATGAAGAATCTGCAGTCATATATAATATTCCACTAGGATTAACTACATTATTTAAAGTACCTGATGTATTTTCTATAGCCTTGTTATCTTCAATACCAGCTAAATAATCGTTATATTTTGAATCAATTGGAGTCTTACCATTTATATAATTTAAAAATTGATCTTCTGTAATTAAATTAGATATATTTTTAGTACCACCTTTTAGCATTAATGACCTTGTATATACATGGTCATGTCCTGTTAACACAACATCTATATTATTATCTTCAAGAATTGGAACTAAGTTATACCTTAAATCGACTACATCTGGCTCATTAGAATGTTCACCTGAACCATATATGTCTTGGTGAAGCGTTACTACCCGCCATTTTGAATACCTATTTTCATTTATTGCTTTTTCGATTAATTGCTTATGCTCAGAAATATTTCTGTTATTAGTATTCAATGTAATAAACAAAGTATTTCCATAAGAATAATAGTAATCTCCGCCTGCCGCTGTTTCCCCTAAATTTGAAGCATTAGGATTATTGAAATGGAATGAATAATTTCTACTTAGTGCATCATGATTACCAATAGTTGTGGCAACTGGCAATGACCTCAATGCTGTTGGACTTAGATATCCTGTATATTCAATTTCATCTTTTTCCTCACCTGATTGAACCTGATCCCCTGCTGAGATCATAAAACTTACATTTTGATTTGCTTTTAATGCAGCGTCTATTGTATTGTTCCAATTAAAACTCTCACTTTCTACAGCCCTTTCTTGAACTAGTTCTTTTGGTGTTTCTGGTGGCATACTACCAATCGAAGCACCAATTTGTGGATCTCCTACGTATAGTATAGTAAACGCCTTAGTACTTCTACTTGTATAAGGAATAGCTTCACTCCATTTTCCATATATTTGATAGCTATAATAATAATTTGTTTGTTCATCTAAATTTGTGACAGTAGCTTTGTTTGAAATATATCCATTCGTTGCGCTTTCATGTGTTACACTAATTTCTCTTGCATCACTCAAATCATTTTTCTTACCAAATTTTAAACTTGGCTTAGCATCTCTGCCTTTTGAGTACCATGCAAAATTCAACTGAGTTTCATCTCTTCCAGGTGCTAATGACATTTCTGTATGACTATTTTTAACTATTTGCCAATAATTATCCCACTTTTCCCATGATTCACTTGAACTTAGAGTTGTTTTATTTGCTTCAGCAACTACGCAAATATTCGTTGACAGTATAATTATAGATAAAAGTATAATCATAATTTTTTTATTACATTTCATGCTTTCCACCCCTCTTCTTTAATACCAACTGATATTTCTATTATTAGTTATATCTTATAATTTGGTATAATTTCATATAATATATTTAAAATTGAATAAACTTTTATTGGTATATTTACCTTTAAATCTGGCATTAACTTGAACCATTTACATATTTACGATATAATATACATTAATTCTAATTAATAAAATTCATTGTTTATTAAAGCAGATTTGCATCACTTGAGTGGTTGACTTTTATCATTTTTAATATTTGAATTTAATTCAGAAAATGCAGTCTTAAGAACTTCATAATTATCATTTTTGCTTTGAATTTTTAATGATATTATCATATTTAAATCATCTAATTGTATCATAAATGAACGTCTTATTTTTTACAAATTTTATTTATTCAATAACTTATTAATATATATATTAAACTTAAGATATTCAAGACGAACATATATAAAAAAGACTTACAAACACAAATTAATTAATACAAGGGGAAATAATAATATGTTTAAATTTATTAAGAAAAAGAGAACTTTATTAATATTAATTATTCTTTTTTTATGCATTTTTACAATTTCTTTTTATAACAAGCAAAATAATATTCAAAGTGTCTCAGCTGAAATTGATAATAATGACTCTGAATGGAAAACTGATTTATACACACCTACAATGATACAAAAAATTAATGATACATATTTTATAGTTGATTGTTGGCATCATCGTATTATATATAATAATAACTTGACCGATAATATCACTAAATGGAATACATTAACTGATGAAATAAAAGGTGGACATACAATTGCGAGTGATGGGCAAGTATATTTAACTGATGATACTGATAATAGTTTAATCAGAGTATTTGTTAAAAATGGAACTACCTTTAATCAAATTCAAGCCCTTGAAAACATCGATGCAAGGCCTCATTATATATTATATGATGAAACTACTAAATACTTTTACTGCATAAGTTCCGGAAGTGGAAAAATGTGGACCTTAAAAAATGAGAATGGTGTTGTAAAAATAGTTAATACTTTTGTTATTAATGAAATCACGAATTCTTATGTCCGTTCTTTTAATATAATTGATGGCTATATGTATTTATCATCTGGTCCCGGCTATATTTATAAAGTAAAATACGATGATTTAAGTTATAAAGTAATTGATAAATATCAAGTCCCCCCAGATATGATTGGAATGAATTATATAACAAAAATTGCTGATTATTTTTATATAAGTTCATATACAAACAGTAAAGGAGAGATTGCTCCAAAATTTGTACGAATTAAAGATTTAAAGGATTTGGAATCTAATAAGTATGAAAATCTATATGATAAATTTGATTTTAAGGGTACACCTTACTATATATCTAGTTTTGATAATAAATATTTCATAGCAGAAATAGACGCTTCAAGTGGCATCAAAAGTTTCGAAGTTAATAATAATGAAATAAGTAATATACAAACCTTGTATTACTTTGAAGGGCACAGCAACTCCTCAGAAGAAAGAAAGCAGTCTAAATATAAGTAATCATTTGCAAGCAAGATCCAAAAAAGTTTATTCTTCTAAAGTGATATCTATAGACTAGAACTTAAAAAAAGTGCTTAGTCTATAGATATTTTTTATATAATGAAATAACAATGGCGGATAAAAATGTGTAAACTCTTATTTACTGTAAATGTCAACATCAAAATGGTTCTTTCCATAGTTAGTTGAACTTCTATTTAATCTGATATATTATTATAGAGATTTATTATTTTGAAAGTAGGATTTTTAATGGATAACTTTATTAAACTTTTAGATAAAAACCTTAATTTTAT